>CBDCAW010000020.1:0-121235 GCA_965214025.1 Granulosicoccaceae bacterium | reverse complement strand
ATCGATGAGATCGTGGCACAGCCGTGTTATCGTCGCTGCCATGGGCTGCACCTTGCGCACCAGGAAAGCGCCGTTGACCATCTTGCGCAACCGGGTATGCTCGGGAGGTTCCAGCGCCAGCAACGAATGGCGCTCGCTGGCGGCGAAATTGCCCAGGTGGGATGGCCAGGCGGGCGGTGCTCCGGAAGGCGGGAGGCGGGCGAAGCGCCGGTCGCGCAAGGTGCGATCCACCGCCGTGTGCTCGCACAGGCACCACAGCCCGTAGTCCTCCCAATATACCGGGCCGCCACGGCGGTGCAGCTGCGCGTAGCACGCGTACGGATCGCGAACGAAAGCCGGGTCTTTCGGTGATTGGGAAAAATGACGGCTCGCCAGCCAGCGCATGAAGTCTGTCCTTTGCACACAAGTGCGTGCTGCGTCACAGGGACCGTCCGACAACGTCGGTAACTCGCTGTATCCTAGCGGTCTGGAGCGATGGTGCGCAGGGAATAATGGAAAGCGAGAGTACAACAGATCAGATCACGGCGGTATCGGATGTTCGACGGCTGCTGGTGGTCGAGCGGTCCGCCTCGATGCGTCAGGTACTCGCCAGGTATCTGGCGGCGCAGGGCCACGACGCGGTACTGATCGAGACCTATTCGGCGGCGCTCGACAGGCTGAACCATCGCTTCGATGTCCGGCACGATCGGTTGGACGCTGTGCTGTTCGGCTGGCCCACGGTCATGGATCCGGATGCCAAGGCCTGTTTGCAGGCACTCGTGCGCGGTGATCATGCCGATTTGCCGGTGGTGATCCTGTCCACCGACATGCGGGCCGAGACGCGCGCCTGGGTGAGCACCCGGCCAGGTTCGGCGTTGCTGGCCTGGAAAGATTATCAACGTAGCCCGGCCGCTCTGGACGACCTGCTTCGCCCACCGGTCGATCCCGAAAGGGCCGGCGCTAGCTTGCAACAGCCGTTGTCACTGTTGCTCGTCGACGATGACGACTGCAGTCGCATGGCCACCGCCACCTTGTGGGGCCGGTCAGGGGCACACAGTGCAGACAGCGATCGATTCCGCCGCCGCCATCGATATGGCGCGCAGTCAGGCGATTGATATCGTACTCGTCGACTTTCGGTGGAATGCCCAGCGCGGCGATGCCCTGTGCCGTCAGCTGGTGGATGATCCGCTGTGTCGGCAAGGTGCGGTGGTCATGCTGCTGGATCATCCGGTAGGGCACCAGATAGCCCGCTGCCTGCAGGCGGGTGCCGCCGAGTGCTTCTATCGCAGTGAGTCGAACCGCCTTCAGCTGGCCCGGATAGCCGCTCTTGGAAGGCTGCTGGGCCGAACCTCCAGGCCGGAGGTGAAGCCGGAAATAGGACCCGATGCGCCGCATCACCTGGTGAGCCCTGAGCAGCAGAGGCTGGCCGGTGTCGCCCAGCGGGCCGGTTGGGATGCCGGTGCCATTCCGGTTCTGGAGCTGCTGGAAAGCCGGGACTCGTCCGCTACCGACGTCGATCACTACCTGCTGGTCCTGATCGAATCACGAGAGGATATCGACACCGCCGTAGTGCCCGAGCTTGCCGACATGGCCGCATCGGCGGCCCGGGTAGCCCCCCGGCAATTGCTTCTGATACTCGATGTTCCCGAGGGCTATGCCGGGTACCAGAAAGTGCGGCGAATCATGCAGTTGTTGAATGCCCGGGGCGAAGCCGGGGAGAGCGGCCGGGTTTCAAGTCAGGGCAGTGTGCTCGCGCCGCCGTTGAATTCGGGTAGGAGTCTCGCCCAGCAAGTGGCGCTGTTGATCAAGGGGCTCGATATCATCCGATCGAAGGAGCCGGACGCCGCGCTGCTTCTCGACGCCAAGCGCCTGTTGCCGGTGTATCCGTAAGTTTCAACCCGCCATCAAGCGCCTGCGTTCGGTATATCCGTCGGGTGCATCATCGGGCCGCAGTCGGCACCGCCTACCAGATGCAAATGCAAGTGTTGCACCTCTTGCCGACCGTGTTCCCGGCAGTTGATGATGAGCCGGTACCCGTGCTCGGCAATGCCGGCGTCTCTTGCCAGACGCTGAGCCACGCTGAGCATCCGACCCAGTGCCGGTTTCATCGTCGCTCACGATATCGTCTGCCGTGGGGATGATGCGGTTGGGCACTATCAGCACATGCGTCGGACGCTGCGGGTTGATGTCCCGAAAGGCGGTGACCAGGTCGTCCTGGTACAGGATGTCCGCCGGAATTTCCCTGCTGATGATCTTGCTGAACAGCGTTTCATCGCTCATATGATCGCCTCTGTGTGATCCTGTACTGGTGGCCTTGCATCACCGGTTGTTATCATCACCGCGCGCTCGGCGCCGGTGTGCAGGTCAGTATAGCCATCCCGAAGGCTTGCACGGGCCGGGGCAAACCGGTTAGCGTCTGAGCCGATCAGAGGCAACCCGCAAGCAGGCCACTCATGACGACATTCAAGGCGTTCCGCATTCACGCAGATGGCGATGCGTTCTCCGCCGGATTCGAACAGATGAGCGTGGATGCCCTTACCGACGGTGACGTCGTCATCGAAGTCGCCTGGTCCGGCATCAATTACAAGGATGCATTGGCGGCGACCGGCAAGGGCAAGATTCTGCGCGTACCCGAACTCAATGGCGGTATCGACGTGGCCGGTCATGTGCTCGAATCGTCCGATGAGCGGTTCGCCGTCGGCGACGCCGTTTTCACCTGCGGTTTCGGGCTCTCGGAGACCCTGGACGGTGGCTATGCGGAGAAAGCCCGCTTGCCGGCGCGTTGCCTGCGGCAGCTGCCTGACGGGTTGTCCTTGCGTGAGACCATGGCAATCGGTACGGCGGGGTTCACGGCTGCCCTGGCACTCGTACGCATGGAAGACAATCACCAGCGTGATGTCGAAGGTCCGGTACTGGTCACCGGCGCTACCGGGGGTGTCGGTAGCATCGCCATCAACCTCTTGGCGCAGAGCGGTCTGCAGGTGACGGCAAGCTCCGGCAAGAGCGTGGCCGCCGACTACCTCCGGTCATTGGGTGCCGGTGAGGTCATCGGGCGCCACGAGCCGGGCGAGAAACCGCCACGAGCGCTGGAGGCCGCAATCTGGGCCGGTGCCATCGACAGCGTCGGTGGCGAGACCCTGACCTGGCTGTGCAGCACCACCAAACCGTGGGGCAACATCGCAAGCATCGGCCTGGCGGGCGGTACGTCGCTCAAGACGACGGTGATGCCCTTCATCTTGCGCGGTGTCAGCCTGCTGGGCTGCAACAGTATCGACATGCCCGACAACTTGCGTGATCGGCTGTGGCAGCGACTCGCTACCGACCTCAAGCCGGACAAGCTCGATCGCATCGCAGCAGAGACCGTAGCGTTCAAGGATCTGCCGGATGCCTTCGACGCGTATGTGAATGGCCAGGTGACGGGCCGTACCGTAGTGCAGATCAACGCATAGCTGCGACACCGGATCAGGGCTCGTGAGGCACATACAGAGGGGGCACAGGTAGAGATGGGGCACAGGCTGTCGAAGATTTACACGCGTACCGGTGACGACGGTACCACCGGGCTGGGAGATGGCACCCGCACCGACAAGGACGGTGCTCGGGTCAGTGCCTACGGCACCACCGATGAGCTGAACAGCCTGCTCGGCCTGTTGCTCGCACAGCCGGTGCCCGACGCGGTTCGCTCCGTGCTGCATGAAGTTCAGCACCATCTGTTCGACCTCGGCGGCGAGCTTTGCATTCCCGGCCATCAGGTGATCGAACAGGTGCATGTCGATTGGCTGGAACATCGACTCGACGAATTCAACGAAGAGCTGCCCGCGTTGAAAGAGTTCATCTTGCCGGGTGGTTCGCAAGGCGCCGCGATCTGCCACCTGGCGCGCACCGTGTGCCGCCGGGCGGAACGCCTGGTGGTGCTTCTCGGGCGCACCGAAGAGGTACCGCCCTTCAGTGTTCGATACCTCAATCGCCTGTCCGATCTGCTCTTCGTGATCGCGCGCGTGCTGGCGCGGCATGATGGAGGTCAGGAGGTACTTTGGCAGAAGGAGCGCAAGCCGCTTCAGTAGTCATGGCGAAGGGCCCCGATGGCAGGCTCCCGGGGGCTGCGCGGTAGAAACCGATGCAGCGAGATGTTCCCGCTTCGAGTGCGATCTTTCGATCGGCAACGGGTGATGCGGTCGGCAAGTCGAGCGGAGGCAACGGCGAATGGCTCACAGCTGATCTGTGATGCTTGACTTGTCGGCTCTCGGATCGGGCGCGGCTGGCCGATAGCGTCAGTCTTGACCCCATGTATCCCACGAAGCCTCTTGTTCACGCCTGGTCATTTCTCCTCAGCGACATCTTCGGGCCACTCGACTGCTTTTCAGGGTGCGAACAGCACAGGCGCTGCACGCCTGTGTAGCGGGATTTCGCTGATCACTCGAATTCGATTACGGGCGCTGACTCTTTCGGCGCTCACGTTGCTGATTCTCGGCTTCACCGTCGATCGGCCACTCGAAACGTCCGTCGAATATCGAGATCGACCTGCCTGGGAGCGTACTGACAGGGGGCTGACACCCGCCGGTGCCCGGCCGATCGTGCGCACGGTGCGACCATCGGCAACGGTTGTCGAAACCGAAGTTACCGCTACCAGCGACCGGCCGAGTGTCACCGCCCGGTACGGGATGTTCGGATTCCCGGGCGTCGGTTTCCCGCACATCGAGACGGGCCGGACGCAGCCTCGCTACAAGCCGTACACTCGGATGGTGAGACTCGAGGTAGGGGCCGGCCGAACCGAGGTGGCTCCGGACGTCGGCTGCATGGGTCTGTCGACGTGGGAACTCGCCGAACGGGTGGCCAGCTGGGATGCGAAGATCATCGAGCTGTCGATGCGTCACGGCGTCAGTGCCAGCCTGGTGAAGGCGGTGATCACGGAGGAGTCGTGCTTCGATCCTGGCGCGACTTCACCGGCGGGTGCCCATGGACTGATGCAGCTCATGCCTCTTACCGCGGCGTGGCTCGGCGTGGCTGATCCGTCTGATCCGCTGCAGAATCTCGATGGCGGTATCCGCTATCTGGCTCGTCTGCACCAGCGCTTCGATGACGAAGCACTGGCTCTGGCTGCTTACAATGCAGGACCTGGCTCGGTATTGCGGTACGGAGGCGTGCCGCCCTATCCGGAAACGCAGCGCTACGTCGAGCGCGTGCGGGCCAATCGCAGGCGCTATGTAGCTGCCACACGCCTGGCGAACCGTCTCGGTGCTGCGAGCTTGCGCAGCGACCCTATCGCCATGACGACGGCCACCGCGGTCGCCTCTGCCGCACCCTGAAGCCCTGTTCCCGGTAGCCGTTGACTAGCCACCGAATGGCCCCACATTACGGCCCCATGAACGCACTCTCATTGAACGGCCTGACCAAGACCTACGGCAGCGATGTGCAGGCGCTGAAAGGTATCGATCTGGATGTACGCGCTGGCGACTTTTTCGCCTTGCTGGGGCCGAACGGTGCCGGCAAGTCCACGGCCATCGGCATCATCAGCTCACTGGTGAACAAGAGTGCCGGTTCGGTCGAGGTGTTCGGCCACGATCTGGACGAAGAACCCGAGGTGGTCAAGGCGACGATCGGCCTGGTGCCTCAGGAGTTCAACTTCAATGTATTCGAACCTGTCCTCGATACGCTCATCAACGTGGCGGGCTACAACGGTATCGGCCGACGTGAGGCACGCCGCCGAGGTGAGCGGTACCTGCGCCAGCTTGATCTGTGGGGCAAGCGCCGCACCCCGGCGCGTGAACTTTCCGGTGGTATGAAACGGCGACTGATGATCGCGCGTGCACTGATTCACGAACCGAAACTGCTGATACTCGATGAGCCGACCGCCGGTGTTGATATCGAGATCCGCCGATCCATGTGGGAATTCCTCGGTGAGCTGAATGCCAAGCAGGGCACCACGATCATTCTCACCACCCACTACCTCGAAGAGGCGGAAGCACTGTGCCGCAACGTCGCGATCATCAACCACGGCGAGATCGTGGAGCAGGGTGAGGTATCCCAGCTACTCAGTCGTTCCATGATGGAAACCTTCGTGCTCGACGTGCGCAGCCCGCCACCGCCGGATCTGGACCTGTCGCCCTATGCGGCCCGTTCGCGAGACGATGGCAGGCTGGAGGTCGATGTGCCCAAGGGACATACCGTGAACGATCTGTTCACGGCGCTCAGTGCGCAGCAGGTCGAGATTACCAGCATGCGCAACAAGTCGAATCGCCTCGAGGAGTTCTTCCTGCGGTTGGTTCACGAAAACGAGTCGACCGGTGCCTCCGCCCAGCCTGGCCGCACCGTTGATGCCGCAGATGCGGAGGTCGCGGCATGAGCCAGGCGCCGACCTTCAATCCGGCACAGGCAAATCGAATCGCGTTCGTGACGATCGTGCGCAAGGAGATCCGCCGGTTCAGCCGAATCTGGGTGCAGACGATCGTGCCGCCTGCGATCAATGCGCTGCTCTACATGCTGATCTTCGGTGGTCTGATCGGTGCACGCATTCGGGAGATGGACGGTGTGCCGTACCTCGATTTCATCGTGCCCGGCCTGATCATGATGGCGATCATCATCAATTCCTATTCCAACGTGGTCTCGTCGTTCTTCGGTTCGAAGTTCCAGAGCTATATCGAGGAGATGCTGGTGTCGCCGATCAGTAACGTCACCATTCTCGCAGGTTTCATCTGCGGCGGCGTCGCACGGGGTTTGCTGGTCGGGGCCTTGGTAGCTGTGGCGGCCCTGAGCTTCACCGAAGCCATGCCGCTGCACCCTCTGATCACGATCGCCATGGCCTTCCTGACGTCGGTGATGTTCTCGCTCGGCGGTTTCATCAACGCGGTGTATGCGAAGTCGTTCGACGACATCTCGATCGTGCCCAACTTCATTCTTACGCCACTGACCTACCTGGGTGGCATCTTCTATTCCATCAGTCTGCTGCCTGACGTGTGGCAGACCTTGTCCCTGCTCAATCCTGTGCTCTACATGATCAACGGCTTCAGATACGGCATACTCGGCACCAGCGACATCGCGATATGGCAGAGTTTCGCCATGGTCACGATGTTCATCGCACTGCTGGGAACGATTTCGCTGATACTGCTGCGGCGTGGCGTCGGCATCAAGCAGTAGCTCCACATCCTGCCGAGCACGAGATGTCCATGGGTAGTGCAAGCCGCAAACCGCGTACGATGGCCGATCAGGCCGATAGGCATCAGCTGTATCAGGCGTCGGTGCAGAACCCCGGGTTCGAACTCGACTTCATCGACACGACCTTCAAGGAACTCACCGGCCGCAAGCCGCGCTCCATGCGTGAGGATTTCTGTGGCACCGCGATCTCCTCCGTCGAATGGGTGAAGCGTAACCGGACGAACAGTGCCATCGCCGTGGATATCGACGCCGGGGTGCTGGCCTGGGCACGTGAACACAATGTGTCAAGGCTGACCCATGCACAGCAGAAGCGGCTGTCGCTGGTGCAGGGCGACGTGCGTGAGGTGAGTACGGAGCGGGTCGACGTGCTGCAGGCCTATAATTTCAGCTACTGGTTCTTCCAGGAGCGCAAGATGATGCTCGCCTACTTCCGTTCGGCCCATGCGGCATTGGTGGAAGACGGGTTGCTTTTTCTCGATGTGTTCGGTGGTTCCGAGTGTTATCAGACGCAGAAGGAGAAGCGCAAGGTGGAGGGCTTCAAGTACATCTGGGAGCAGGCGGAGTTCAATGCGATCACCAACGAGCTGAAGTGCCATATCCACTTCCATTTTCCCGACAAGTCGAAGCTGAAGAAAGCGTTCAGCTACACTTGGCGGGTATGGGGAGCGCGTGAGTTGCGCGAGATTCTCGACGAGGCCGGTTTTTCCGAAACCATCGTGTACCGACAGGAATTCGATGCCGAAACCGATGAACCACTCGATGAATACGTGGCCACCGATGAGGCCGAAGACTACGGCTGCTGGCTGGGGTACATCATCGCGCGTCCCTAGCCTGGCGCCCAATCAACGTCGCGAGTCAGGGGTCTTATCCCATGACGTCGATGCGCCATTCGTTACAAAGCACCAGCCATCGCGCTACGCATGCGGCTGATCACTTGCGCATAGTCGTCACTACCGAAGATTGCAGAGCCAGCAACGAAGGTATCCGCTCCGGCCGCGGCGATCCTGCCTATGTTGTCCACCTTCACGCCGCCATCCACCTCCAGCCGGATGGCTCGACCGCTGGCTTCGATCCGCTGGCGTGCCTGCTGCAGTTTGGGCAATGTGGAGTCGAGAAAGCTCTGGCCTCCATAGCCGGGGTTGACTGACATCAACAGGATCAGGTCGATCTTGTCCATGACATGATCCAGCCAACTCAGGCTGGTTGCCGGGTTGAACACCAGCCCGGCCTTGCAGCCGTTCTCGCGGATCAGTTGCAACGAGCGATCGACGTGTTCCGTGGCTTCCGGGTGAAAGGTGATGTAGGTGGCACCGGCCGCGGCAAAGTCCGGAATGATGCGATCCACCGGCTTGACCATCAGGTGCACATCGATCGGTGCGGTGATGCCGTAGCGCCGTAGCGCCTCGCAGATCGGCGGGCCGAAGCTCAGGTTCGGCACATAGTGATTGTCCATCACATCGAAATGCACCATGTCGGCGCCGGCCGCGAGTACCGCGTCGGTGTCTTCACCGAGCCTGGCGAAGTCGGCAGACAGGATGGAGGGTGCGATGAGAAGATCAGACATGCCGGCAGCCTATTGAAGGGGTTCAGGATTCAAGTTTAACCAGCTCGTCAGCCGGGCGGTCGGGGTTCGTTGTCTTGATGGGCGATCGTGATGCCGTTATGGTCATCTCGATTCTTCAGCAGGACATCGACATGTCGTGAGCAAGCTTGAACCAGAATCGTCCGGCCGCCGCCGATTCACGGCATCGCTCGCCTCCGGTGCAGCCGCATCGGTTGGCGCGACGCCTTCGCCCCGGCGGGTCAGGCCGCGCGTCATAATAGTCGGTGGTGGCGCCGGAGGGGCTAGTGCCGCGCAGCAGCTGGCTCTGCACGCCACTGATGCGTTGGACATCACCTTGATCGAGAGGTCCGCCAGGTATGTGTCCTGTTTCCATTCCAACCTGTATCTCGGTGGTCTTCGCGACCTGAGATCACTCACGCACGATTATCGGCAGCTGCCCGCCCGAAGGGGAATCCGCGTATTGGCAGCCGAGGTGCAAGGCATAGATCGGGCCGCGCGGCAGGTCAGGCTCGCGGGGGGCGAGCGGGTCGACTACGATCGGCTCCTGCTCTCGCCCGGTATCGATGTCATCCATGGGAGCGTGCCGGGTTACTCGGTGGCGTCTTCGCTCGTGGCGCCGCATGGCTGGAAAGGGGAGGCTCAGCTGAACGTGCTGCGGCAACGCTTCGAGGCTCTGAAGAACGGCGACCAGGTGATCATCGTGGCACCGCCAGATCCGTATCGATGCCCGCCCGGGCCGTATGAACGGGCATCGATGATGGCTCATCGGCTCGTTCAGAAGCGCTTCGACAGGAGCCGAATCACCATCATCGACAGCAAGAGCAGCTTCTCCAAGCAGGCCTTGTTCGACGAGGCCTGGCAACGCCACTACCCTGGCATGATCGACTGGCTGCCCGCCGACCTGCATGGCGGTGTCGTCAGGGTCGATGCGGAGGCCGGTGTGGTCTCCACGGACTTCGATGATTTCAGCGCCAGCTTGCTCAACATCATCCCGGCCCAGCGGGCGGGGCAGATAGCCAGGCTTGCAGAACTGACCGACGACACGGGCTTCTGCCCGATCGAGGCAGATTCCATGCGCTCGGCACTCGATGAGCAGGTCTTCGTGATCGGCGACGCCAGCAGCGCGGGTGCGATGCCGAAGTCAGCCTTCGCCGCACACAGCCAGGCACGGGTCGCGTCGGCAGCGATCATCGATGACCTGCTGGGCCGGCCAGCACCGACGGCGCGTTACGTGAATACCTGCTGGAGCCAGCTGGCTCTACATGACGCCGTTCGTGTCGGCGCGACCTATGCGGCGGGTGCCGCGAACGAGATCGTTGCGCAGGCTAGTTTCATCAGCGAGCCCGGAGAGAATCCGGCACATCGGCGAAGCACGGCGAGCCAGTCAGCTGCGTGGTACGCGGCAGTCACCGCCGATATGTTCGGCTAGCCAGCGAACCGCAGACTGATCCGTGCGCCGCCACTTGGCGAAACTGCCAGCTCCATCTCGCCACCGTAGGTGCTCATCAGCTCGCTGCAGGCGGCCAGCCCCATGCCCTGACCCTCCACGCGGCTGTCGGCGCGCACACCGCGCCCGGTAAGCTCGGCTCGACGTTGCGGTGGAAAACCGGGACCATCGTCATCGATGATCAGCAGGCGGCGACCGGGGCCGGTTCGCGCCGGCGCGGTATCCGTCGGCACCGGACTTGTCGAGTCGTGGCGTGGATCGCCGGTCGACAGGCACACCTGGCGTGCACCGTACTTGCAGGCATTGTCGAGCAGGTTACCCAGAATTTCGTAGAGATCGACCTCGTCGATCCGAACGCTGAACGACGGATCGATGTCGTTGACGAAGCTGCTCACGGGCACATGGTAGAGCCGGGCGATGGACGTGCAGACCCTGGATGCCACGGGTGCAACCGGTAATGCGGGGTACAGGTAGTGGGGCGTTTTCAGGGTGCCGCGCTTGAGGTAATGTTCCAGAGTGCGCCTCATCTGACCCACCTGCTGGGCCAGCGTATCGGTACCGGGCCTGATCGACTTGTTCTCCGCGGTGTGCGAGTTCCCGACATCGTCGCTTTCGGCGAGATTCTGCAAGACCGACAACGGCGTTTTCAGGCTGTGCGCCAGGTCGTCCAGTAGATAGCGATAGCGGCGGTGCCGACCTCGCTCGGCCGCGAGCAGGGTGTTGATGCTTTGCGCGAGCGGCAGCAACTCGCGCGGCACGTTCTCGCTCAGATTGTCGCGCTGGCCACGCTCCACGGCGTCGACTTCGGCGCCGATCTGCTTGAGCGGCTGAAGGCTACGAGCCAGTACCCACAGCTGGGTGAGCAGCAGCAGCGCGGCGGAGATCAGCAGGCTCAGCCAGAGTGTACGGTGGAACCGATTCAGCTGACTTTTCAGGTTGCTGGCATCGGTGACTACATGCACGATGAAGGGCAGCTCTTCGCCGTTGGGCAGTTCCCACACAGAGGTCAATTGCAGATCGTGCACCGCGCCTGCCGGATCATCCACACGTTCGAACACCCATTCACCGATGGCCGAGAAACTCACGGCGGGAACGAAGCTTGCCACGGATGTCGACTGCCATAGCGGCTGAAGATCGTAACCGATGATTTCAGCATGCATGCCGCTGGTCGGAGTGGTCAGCCGACGATCCGGTAACTCGTTGGCGTTGACTTTCAGCGTTTGCCCCCCGACGATCTCGGTCGCCCCGAGAATGCCGTACACCAGCCCCTGCAGACGATCGAGCACGGCTTCCTCGGCTCTCTGCTGAACCGAATAGCTCACCGACAAGGCGGTGAGCACCACGAACACTGCCAGCACGATACCGGTGCCCAGCAGCAGGCGTGCGGAGATGGATTTCATCCGCGTGCGCGGGTTCGGCAGCGGTTCAGCGATCAGTCGGCTGCTCCGTCGGTCAGGCCGTCGGGTACCTTGTCGCGATCTCGAGCCAGAGCCAGTCGGTAGCCGCGCCCGCGTAGCGTTTCGATCGGGTGCAGGGTTTTCGCCGGGTCAAGCTTCTGGCGCAAGCGCTTGATGAAGACTTCGAGCACGTTGGCGTCTCGATCGGTGTCTTCATCGTACAGGTGATCCAGCAGGGTGGCCTTGCTGATCACCTCGCCCGCGTGCAGGGCGAGGTAACTCAGTACCCGGTATTCGTAGGCGGTGAGGTCGATCGGTGTGTCACTGACGCGAACCTCCTGGGTACGGGTGTCGATGATGAGACGATCGAACTGCAATCGCGACTCCGACCAGCCTCCGCTCCGGCGCAGAAGTGCCCGCACCCGAGCGAGCAATTCTTCCATGTGAAAGGGCTTGGTCAGGTAATCGTCGGCACCGGTCTCCAGGCCATCGACCTTGTCCTGCCAGCTGCTTCGGGCGGTGAGCACCAGTACCGGGTAGTCACGGTTCGCCTGGCGCAGTGCCTTGATGACCGCCAGTCCGTCGAGGCCGGGCAGGCCCAGGTCGATGATGGCGATGTCCAGCGGCATGGTGGTGGCGAGATAGCGACCTTCATGGCCCTCGGCCGCCTCATCGATCGCGAAACCGGCCCGGCGCAGTGCCTCGACCATCTGCAGGCGCAAGGTATCGTCGTCTTCGATGATCAGCGCACGCATCAGTTGGCGGGAACGAGAATGATGCGCACGCGCCCGTCGATGAGTATCTGTACCGCATACACTCGGCGGCCATTGCCATCCTGTTCCTCGCGAACGCCGAGCACCCGACCGGCGCCGCCGTTCTGCTGCACCGCGGTGGCGGCTGCTTGCTCCCTGGAGCTCGCGGCGGCGGCCGGGCCGGCCGGGATGGTCAGGATCATGGTTGCCAGGAGCACCAGCAACGGCCGCGAACGAAGCCGGTTCGAGTGGATCATGCGGGGGTGGATTTCAGCCGAAGACGGCATTCAGTCTAGCGGATGGCTTCTGTCACTGCCGTGCCGGCTGGAGGCTGACCTGTAGCTCGATCTGCCGTCCGGGGTCGCGTCGGCTATAGGTTCTGAACGTCTGGCCATCGTGACGGTAGGTGACCTCGTAGCCATCGACGCGTTGTTCCTGGCGGGTGGAAACCGTCGTTCTGCACTGCTCCACCGGGCGCGTTTCGTACACCGGCTGGCGTACCGGTCGGGAATAATGGCGTGTTTCGTAGCGGTTCACGGTTGCAGGTTCGCGGCGGTGCCGTGCATTGCCGACTTCATTGCCGACGACCGACCCGACGATGGCGCCAGCCACGGTGGCGCCGGTCCGCCTGCCGCTGCTGCCATTGCGCCCGAGCTGATTACCGATGACCCCGCCGATGACTCCGCCGGCGATCACGCTTGCGGTATTGCCGCGTGATTCACGTGGTGCGCTCCTCACAGGTGCCCGATATGCCGTGGGATAGCCGTGCTGCTGGCCTTCGTAACGCACCACGTGTTCCTGCTGCTCGACCCAGCATTCACGATGGGGCTCTTCCACACTGATCCGGCGGTAACTGGGTTGCACGTCGATGACGTCGGCGTACACCGTATAGCGGTTGGGAAGGTCGCGGCCGATGTCGGCCAGTACGGCTGCCGGCAGTGCGAGCAGCATGATGAGGGCGGCGGGCAACTGCAGATGTTTCATGTCGGTGTCTCCGATCGATTCGCGACGCGCGGGGTCAGCGCGCGCTGGCAGGGATGGTTGACAGGCATTGGACCTGAACGACAGGTTGAACCTTGGCAGCTGAACTTCTCCTGAATAGCGGCCGGCCGCGGGGGTGTTTCCAGCAGAATTACTCCGTTGCGTCGCCGGGGTTCGCAGTAGGCAGTGCTTCGTAGTCTGGTGCCGGTGTGACTGGTTCGGTGGTATTGGCAGGCCCTGGCTCATCGGCAGGCGCCGAGTCTTCCACCGGTGTGATCAGCGTGAGCAGGCCGAACCGCTCGTTGTCGATATAGTGCAGTTCACGGCTACGCATCTTGCGGCTCTGGGTCAGGCGGTAGCTGCGCCCGGCAGCGATGTCGGTGAACACCATGTCCACATCCATGTGCAGAAAGCGCCCGAGCCTGACTTTCAGGTTGCCGATGAGCTGTGCGCTCTCGGCCGGACGGCCGTATTCGGGTTCCGGCTGCAGCTTGGCCGGCAGATAGATACCGGATGTGGTCTCACCATCGGGCAGGTAGAGCTCGAAGCTCTCGCCGAGATTGAACCTGAGCGCCACCGCTGACTGATCGTCGAGGCCCGGTTGCTGCCAGGCCGTATGCATCAGCAGGCGGTACCGGGAGGTGGCGGCGACCCGCCCGGCAACGCGGTTCAGCGTGAGTGCGTTGTCTGCCAGGTGCGTGAATCCATCGGCACGGGCTTCGCTGCTATCGAGTTCCACCGCCTCTTCGGCCTGCGGGTAGTACAGATTCCCCGGGCCGACGTTGACGGTCTGTTGCAGATTCTCGAACAGGATCAGCTCGACGCGGTAATCCTTCGCCGAAGCGCTGCCGCCCATGCACAGCAGCAGGGGTACAAACCAATGAAGATAGTTCCACTTGCGGATTCGGGACAGGCGAGGCGAGTAGCCGGGATGTGATGACGGCACCATGAAAAAACAGCGGGTAACGGGAAACGCGACAAGCGTAGCATGCGGCACGATACGGTATTCGCAGCGCTTTCTCACCGCCCCGCGTGACGTATGATCTGTGTCGTCAGACGGAAGCCCGGCGGTCGGCTGCGACCGGTGGGCTGCAAGGCAACAGGGAGTCTTCAATCGTGATGACCACGTTCGCCCCTTTCACAGACTTTGAAACGGCCTCGCGGGAGGTGCTGGTCTTTCTGCACGGGCGCATGGGCTTCGGGCTGTGGATGATGACACGCGCCCAGCAGGCTGACTGGCTGGTATTGCATCTGCAGAAACAGGCCTTCTCGATCGAGGAGGGTGACGTGTTGCCGGGCGCCTCGTCATTGTGTACCCGGGTCATCGATGGTCGTTTGCCGTTTATCGTCGCCAACTGCCGGGCCGATACGCGTGATCTGGGCGAGGCGGCGGCGCAGTTCGATATCGGTGCGTATATCAGCGTGCCTGTCTGGCGCAATGACGGCACACTCTTCGGCACCCTGTGTGCGATCGACCCTGATCCGCAGCCGCAGGCCATCGTCGACGAACTGCCCTACGTCCAGTTGCTGGCCCGGCTGCTCGCTTCCTTGCTGGAATCGGAACAGCTGGCGGATGAGCGTGCCCGGGAACTCGGAGCCACCGTCGACATCGCCATGCACGATGAACTTACCCATGCGCTGAATCGCCGTGGCTGGAACCACCGCTTCGCTTTCGAGCGCGAGCGGGTGAAGGCATTTGGTAGCCACACCTGCTTGATCGTGATCGACCTCGATGACCTGAAGGCGGTGAACGACCACAACGGTCATGCCGCGGGTGACGAACTCCTCGAACGCACCGCACGATGCCTACGTGGTGCATTGCGCTCCAGCGATGTGCTGGCGCGCATGGGTGGTGACGAATTCGCGGTGTTGATCGCCGAATGTGACGATCAGGCAGCGGATCGGATACTGCATGCCTTGCGTGAGGCACTGGCGCGGGAGGCGATCGCCGCTTCGCTGGGCATGGCGTTGGCACGTTCCGTCGATCAGCTTGATGCAGCGCTTGCGCGGGCCGATGAGACCATGTACGCCGACAAGGCCGCACGGCGTGGTGGCACCGACCTCTAGAAGCCGGGGGCGGCCCCACCAGGGGCGGCCCCATCCAGGCGGCCCCACCTGTGCGGCCCCTCCAGATTCTAGACCGTATCAGCGATTACCAGCCGACCCAGCAGCTCGTCCAGGAATTCGCGCCGCTCGCGCGGGTCTTCGAACTGCTTGAGCACGCGGAATGTCTGCTTGCCGTCGAACCGGTACACATCGGGCTTGCTCTGAATCATCTTTATCACGGCCAGGGTGTCGATGTTCGGATCGATGGCGAACAGCAGACGCCCACCGGCGGCGTTCATGTCGAGCCGCTCGATGCCCAGATCATCGCAGCGCTGCTTCAGCGATACGACCTCGAACAGGTTCTCGGTCTGCGGTGGCAGCAGGCCGAAGCGGTCGATGAGCTCCACCTTCAATTCGCGCAGCGCTTCCGAATCCTTTGCGGTGGCGATGCGCTTGTAGAGGATCAGCCGCTGATGCACATCGGGCACGTAGTCCTGCGGCAGCAGGGCCGGCACGCCCAGGTCGACCTCGGTACCCTGTGCCAGCGGCCGGTCATGGTCCGGTAACTTGCCGGATTTCAGGGCCTTGACCGCACGTTCCAGCAGCTCGGTATACAGCGTGAACCCGATCTCCTGTATCTGCCCGCTCTGGCCTTCGCCCAGCAGCTCACCGGCACCCCGTATTTCCAGGTCGTGCGTGGCGAGCGTGAAGCCCACGCCCAGGTCTTCCAGCGATTCGATCGCCTGCAGGCGCTTCTGCGCATCGGCCGTCATGTTCGCCTTCGACGGCGTCAGCAGGTAGGCATAGGCGCGATGATGTGAACGGCCGACGCGCCCGCGCAACTGGTGCAACTGCGCCAGGCCCAGCTTGTCCGCCCGGTTGATGATGATGGTGTTGGCAGTCGGCACATCGATACCACTTTCGATGATAGTGGTGCTGACCAGAATATTGAAACGCTGGTGATAGAAATCGACCATGACCTGCTCGAGTTCCGATTCGCGCATCTGACCGTGCGCGAAACGCACCTTGGCGCCGGGCACGATCTCCTGCAGAACACGGGTGATGCGCTCGATCGTACTGACCTCGTTGTGCAGGAAATACACCTGCCCACCACGGACCAGCTCGCGCTCGCAGGCCTCGCGAATCTGATCGTCGGACCACTCACCGACGAAGGTCTTGATCGCATGACGATGTTGCGGCGGGGTGGCTATGATCGACAGGTCGCGCATGCCGGCCAACCCCATGTTCAGCGTGCGCGGAATCGGGGTTGCCGTCAGCGTGAGGATATCGACCTCGGCACGCAGGGCCTTCATGTGCTCCTTGTGGCGCACACCGAACCTGTGCTCCTCGTCGATGATGACAAGACCGAGGTTGTCGTACTTGATGTCTTTCGCCAGCAGCTTGTGCGTGCCGATGATGATATCGATACCGCCGGAGGCGAGCCGCTTGAGCACGGCCTTCTGCTCCTTCGCACTTTCGAACCGAGACAATGATTCGATCTGTACCGGCCAATCGGCGAAACGATCGAGAAAGTTCTGGTGGTGCTGGCGGGCGAGCAGGGTGGTCGGTACCAGCACTGCCACCTGCTTGCCGGCATCCACCGCCACGAAGGCGGCGCGCATGGCTACTTCTGTCTTGCCGAAGCCCACATCGCCGCACACTACCCGGTCGGTGGGGCGCGAGGAACGCAGGTCCGTCACCACCGCATCGATCGCGGATTGCTGGTCCGGTGTTTCCTCGAAGGGGAATGTCGCGGAGAAGATCGCGTAATTGTCGGAATCCGAGGGGAACGCAAAACCGCGGCGGGCCGCGCGTCGTGCATGAATCTCCAGCAGTTCGGCGGCGATATCGTAGGCTTTCTCCGAGGCCTTGCGCTTGGCCTTCTGCCAAGCCTCGCTGCCGAGCCGGTGCAGCGGTGCGCTCTCCTCGCTCGAGCCGGTGTAGCGGCTGATCAAATGCAAGGATGTCACCGGAACGTAAAGCTTGTCGTCACCGGCGTACTGGATCGTCACGTATTCGTTCTCCATGCCACCGACGTTCAGACTCGTCAGGCCCAGGTAGCGCCCCACACCGTTGTCGATATGGACCACCGGTGCGCCGATGTTCAGCTCGGTGAGGTTCGCGATGATGGCATCGGAATCGCGCGTGGGGCGGCGGCGCTCGCGGCGCTTCACACGGGCGGCACCGAGCTGCGCTTCGGTGATCACCGCGACGCCTGCCTGTGGCAGCAGCAGGCCTCGGTCGAGCGGCGCGGTGGTCAGGCACAGAGGCCGCTCGCTGGCCAGGAATCCGGCCCAGTCCTCGACCGCCTCGGGCGCCAGACGATTCCCCATCAGCTGGTCGAGCAGCATTTCCCGGCGACCGTTGGATTCGGCGACGAACAACACACGGCCTTTCGCATCGGTGACGAACTCGTCGATGAAAGCGCTCAGTGCACCCATCGGACGTTCGGCGCGCGCCTCGACGGGATAGAGCCCCGGCGCCTTCGTCGGCAGGTTCAGTACGTCACGACCCTTGGCCTCGATCTCGAATCGGCGGGTGTCGATCACGGTGTGTGGCTCGAGCAGTGCCGCCACTTCATCGGGGGCGAGAAACAGGGTGTCGGGCGGCAGCACAGGCCGCTCGACATCGTGCCGTCGCTGTTCGAACCGCTCTGCGGTATTGGCCTGAAACTGATCGATCGCCTCCACCACGCCGTCGGAACGGATCACCGTGACGTTCTTCGGCAAGTAGTCGAACAGCACAGCCGTCTCCTCGAAGAACAGCGGCGTGTAGTACTCGATACCCGCCGGCGCACGGGCTTCCGATACCTCCTGATAGATCGGCGCATTCTTGCTTTCAGCCGCGAAGGCGTTGCGGAACTGACGCCGAAACAGGCCGATGCCGGCTTCGTTCAACGGAAACTCGTGGGCCGGCAGCAGCTCGATTCGCTCGGCCTTTTCCAGCCCGCGCTGGGTATCCGGGTCGAAGCTGCGGACGGTCTCGATCTCATCGTCGAAAAATTCCACCCGATAGGGTGTGGCGCTGCTCATCGGGTAGAGATCGAGAATCGATCCACGTACCGCAAACTCACCATGTTCCTCCACCTGTGCCACCAGCCGATAGCCGGCATCGATCAGGCGCTCGCGAAAGTGAGCCAACGCCAGGGTATCGCCGGCGTTGATGATCAGTGCGTGCTGCTCCAGGAAGCTCGGCGGCGGCAGCCGCTGCATGAGCGCCGGTGCGGTCAGCAACAGCAGACCGCGCGTCTCGCTCGGCAGCGCATAGAGCGTTCGAATGCGCTCGGAGATGATGTCCTGATGTGGCGACACCCGATCGTAGGTAAGCGTCTCCCAATCAGCGAAGGTGTGCCGAGGCAACTCCGGTGGCGCATAGAAACTCAGCTCGGCCTCGAGCTGCAGCAGATCAGGTGTGTTGGCCACGACCACGACCACCAGGCCTTCCGCCTGCCGCGCGAACTCGGCGATCGCGAGCGCTTCCGACGAGCCGTAGAGCTGGCCCCAGCGTGTATGCGTGGCTGAGAGTGCCGGCAACAGCGGCGAGGTCTTCGGTACTGGCATGGCTGGCAGGAGAACGGTGCGGTACAGACAGGAATGGCGAGCAGCGGGATTGTTGCACAGAATGTCGCGGGCTGTGGCCGAGGCAAGCGTTGTCATCTTTGCAGCCGCGCCGCCTCGAGCCGCGAACGCCTCGATACTGCGCAGCCTCCCTACGCAGTCAGGAACCAGGCTCCATGAGCAAGATCGAAACAGTCCAAGCCGCCGAAGCGCCCACTGGCGATCTCGGCCAGAAGTATCTCGTCGCCGGGTCGAACGTCGCCCTGCGCATGTGGCACGACGAAAAGGCCGGTGAGGCAGGTTCACCCCACGTACGCGACTACGAGACGGTCGGCTACGTGGTGTCCGGAGAAGTCGAGCTGACCGTCGATGGCACCACCATCACCCTGAGTGACGGCGATTCCTGGCATGTGCCGAAAGGTGCCGAGCGCAGCTACCGCATCCGCAAGCAACTGACGGCCATCGAGGCAACCTCACCGGCAGCACGTGATGGGAACGATACGAAGTCGGTCTGAAACAGTCTGAAGACGACGTACTCGATCGAATAGGGATGCGAGCCCTGCCGAAGCGCTCAGGTGCGCGGACGATGCGGCAGTCCCTTGACGATTCGCGGTCCCGATACGCTACCTGCCCCGTCGAACCATTACCGTTCTGCAATTACTCTTACGTCATTCGTCTTCTGGCAGGATACTGCACCGCGCTTACTGCTTGACCCCGGTTGTCGTATCCAGCGTGAAACTACCGGGGCGATCCGAGAGACACACCCAAACCAAAGACGAGGGCACGTGACGAAATTTACAAAATCAATGACGATACTGGGACTTACATTCCTGGCTAGCAACCAGGCATTGGCATACGATTGCTCGAGTGCGCAGAGCTATTCGGACAACGATGCCTACACAACAGGCGCCATCGCGAGAAACGGCAACGAGGCGTATCAGTGCACCGAGGGCGGCTGGTGCACCATCGGTGGCCCGTACGCCCCGGGTGATGGCTGGGCATGGGAGAACTCCTGGGTCAGTCTGGGTGCCTGCGACAGCACCGGTGGGTCGAATGGCTCCGGCGGTGGCGCAGGTAACGGCCCCAGCTATGGTCCAGTCGGCGGGACGGGCGGCGGCGGTGGCGGGCAGGCGTCGTGCGCGGCCTGGTCGACGAACGGCAACTACGACGTCGGCGATATCGTCGAATATCAAGGTTCTTTCTACATCGCCGAGAATAGCAACCCTGGCTACGATCCGATCATCAGCAGCTGGTTCTGGGAGCCCACGGCGTCGTGCGCGAACGGTGGTGGCAATGCTCAAGCTCCGGTTCCTGCTTCAGCTCCGGCTCCGGCTCCGGCTCCAGCCGCTGGCGGTGGTAATACAGACAATGGTGGCGGCCAGGCCCCGTCCGGGGGCGGTTTCTCGGCTATCGTCAGTGAAGCCCAGTTCGACCAGATGTTTCCCGGTCGCGATCCTTTCTACACGTATCAGGGGCTGGCTGAAGCCGCGGCCACATTTCCGGCGTTCGTCGGTACCGGCAGCGATACCGTGAAACGTCGGGAAGCCGCAGCGGCGCTTGCCAACTTTTCCCATGAAACCGGCGGTCTTGTCTATATCGAGGAAATCGCGAAGAACGAGTATTGCTCCGACAATGCGACTCCGTGCGGCGTCTGTGCTCCGGGCAAGCAGTACTTTGGCCGTGGTCCTACCCAGCTGAGCTGGAACTTCAACTACTGTGCCGCCGGCCAGGCGCTCGGGCTCGATCTGTGGGAGAACCCGGATCAGGTCGCACAGAACCCCACCACGGCATGGCAAACCGCTCTCTGGTTCTGGATGACGCAGACGGGAGCCGGTACGCGTACCGCGCACGACGGTATCACCAGCGGTGCAGGTTTCGGCGAAACGATCCGTACCATCAACGGTGCGCTGGAGTGCAACGGCGGTGTTCCGGCACAGGTACAGAGTCGCATCAGTATCTATCAGAATTTCACTCAGATCCTGAACACCACGCCGGGTGACAACCTCGGTTGCTGACCGCCTGACGCTGTTGTCGCAACGGCGGCCGACCTATCGGATGAGCTCCGGCGCTCAGGCTGTCCGAAGGTGCGAAAAGGCCGCCGACAGGGACGAAAGCTGAAAGGCGTGCCGGCACATCGCTCCCCGCGGTGTCGCCGGCACAGATGAACGAGTGACCATCTGCAGGGGTTTCAAGCCGCTGCCGGTGGTCACTGCACATCGTGGTGGCGGTAGTGGCCGAACCCCTCATCGTAAGCTCGAAACCCCAATGGCCTGAAAGCGCGTATATTCGGCGCGGTGTGCACTGGCAGCTCGTTCAGCAGTCGCACGGAATTCTCCAGCGCGCATCTTGTCTACGGAATGATCCCGATGAGAGTAGGCGCGCAGTGCGCCACCGGCTTTCATCGAGCCGTCGAGATCGTGCGGCTCCAGTCACCTTCCGTTTCAGGCATTCCGGTCATCCGACTCCATGTTTCAGCCCTACCAACTGTTCGTGGGCCTGCGTTACACGCGGGCGAAACGGCGTAACCACTTCATCTCGTTCATCTCGTTGATCTCGATCCTGGGTATCACGCTCGGGGTAACGGCGCTCATCACGGTCACCTCGGTGATGAACGGCTTCGAGCAGGAGATGCGGGAGCGTATCGTGGGGGCGTCATCACACGCCACTGTCACCTCTTACGGCGAACCGATGCAAGATTGGAAAACGGTGGCCGATGCAGTCGAGGAGCACCCGAACGTGATCGGTGCGGCACCGTACGTGGAAGGGCAGGTCATGCTGGCACACGCCGGGCGTTCCACCGGCGCGCTCGTTCGTGGGGTGCTGCCGGCCGAGGAAGGTAAGGTGTCGGAGCTTGGCGAGAAGCTGGAGCCGGCCAGGTCGAACGGCACCGGCCAGTCTCTCGCCAGTACCTTGGTGCCCGGTGAATTCGGCATGCTGCTGGGGTCGGATCTCGCCGCGTTCCTGGGTGCGATCGTGGGGGACAAGATCATGGTGATCACCCCCGAGGCGAGCGTCACGCCGGTAGGCTTCGTGCCGCGCATCAAGCGTTTCACGGTCACCGGCCTCTTCAAGTTCGGCATGTTTCAGTTCGATCGGAACCTCGCGGTCATGCACGCGGCCGACAGCGCGAAGCTGTTCAAGCTCGGCGACGGTTTTTCCGGTGTGCGGCTGCAGCTCGACGATACGGCGCGAGCCCCGAGTATCGCGCGCGAACTGCGGCCGCTTGCAGGTCGAGACAACTACGTCAGCGACTGGACGGCGCAGAACGCGAACTACTTTCTCGCGGTGAAGATGGAGAAGACCATGATGTTCATCATTCTCTCCATGATCGTCGCGGTGGCTGCATTCAACATCGTGTCCACGCTCGTGATGATGGTGCAGGACAAGCAGGCGGATATCGCCATCTTGCGAACCCAGGGTGCATCCCCCGCCAGCGTGATGAGTATCTTCCTCGTGCAAGGTACGTTGATCGGAGTGCTCGGTACCCTGGTCGGCCTGATCGGTGGGGTGGCGTTGGCATCGAACATCGATGTGGTGGTGCCGTTCATCGAACGCTTTACCGGCCCGGTGCTCGACCCGGAGGTCTACTACATCGACGAGATGCCATCGGATCTGCGGCTCGCCGATGTGGTCAAGGTGGGTGTGATGTCGTTCGTCCTGTCGGTGCTGGCCACGCTGTACCCGGCCTGGCGTGCCTCGCGCACCGATCCTGCCACAGCCCTGGCCTACGAATGAGGCCCATGAAAGATCGATGAATGACATGAATGATCCTCGAGAATCATCGGATCAGCCGGCGAATGACTCGAATGCAGTTCACCGGCTCGCCGGTCAGGCCGCTGGTGAGGCAGTGATGGAAACCAAGACGGAGTTGGTGCTCGATGCGCAGGATATCGGCAAGCGCTACGACGATGGTGATCTCGGCGTCGATGTGCTCGATGGGCTGTCACTGCAAATCAAGCGTGGCGAGCGAGTGGCTGTCATCGGCAGCTCCGGCAGTGGCAAGAGCACATTGTTGCATCTGTTGGGCGGGCTCGACACCCCCACCCGCGGCAGTGTGAAGCTGGGCGGGCAGGACTTCGCGAAGCTCGACCAGGCGGCACGTGGTGCCTTGCGCAACCGGCATGTCGGGTTCGTCTATCAGTTCCACCATCTGCTGTCCGAGTTTTCGGCACTGGAGAACGTGAGCCTGCCGCGCCTGATAGGCGGCTCCAGCAAGGCCGATGCGGCGGCCGAGGCAACGTGGCTGCTCGAGCGGGTGGGGCTTGGCAAGCGGCTGCGTCACAAGCCTGCGGAGCTCTCGGGGGGCGAACGTCAGCGTGCGGCGATCGCCCGCGCATTGGTAACGAGGCCAGATCTGGTGCTGGCTGACGAGCCTACCGGCAATCTCGACGAGACCACCACGGCCCGCGTGTACGAACTGCTGCTGGAACTCAATCAGGAGCTCGGCACCAGCTTCCTGATCGTCACCCACGACACACGGCTGGCGTCACAGATGGAGCGCGTGCTTGAACTCCGGGGCGGGCGCTTGCATTCGGTCGAGGTATGAGCTTGAGCCGGATTCAGCCGGCGCGTTCCGCCCGCGAACGAAGTTGCCGGCGTCGGTTGCCCAACAGGTAGAAACGCCACGCCAGATGAGTGAACAGGAAGCCGATGGCGGCTGTGATCACGGCGCTGATCACGCAGCCGACCATCAGCACTGGCCAATGGTGCATCAGGTTGTGAACCAAGGTGCGCCAGGAGCGCTGCAGCAGGGCACTGGGCACATCCACTCCGGTGGCGATTGACCCTACCCACCAGGCGACATAAAGTAACGGGCCTACGGTCAACGGATTGGTGAACCACACCATGACCACGGAAACAGGCACATGGACGCGCAAGATCGCCGCAAGGCACGCCGCCAGGATCATCTGCAGCGGAATCGGAATCCAGCTCACGAAGAGCCCCACCGCCACGGCACCCGCCACGCGGCGGCGGTTCACATGCCACAACACCGGGTCGGCCAGCGTTTTCGCGAGCCGTGTGGCATGGCGCTCGCCCACCGCATGCGCGAGCCGCCGCCGCAGCAGCATAGGGTTGGGCAGGCGTCCTTGCAGCCAGTGGCGGGGCAGGTGCATCTCGAGGGTCGGGTAAGAGTTCAGTCAGGAGTTTGGGCGGAACGTACCAACCGTATACGACCTAGCGCCAGCTTCGCACTTTCCTTGACGTTCGCTGCGAAGTTCTTTAAATGATCGGCTTCGCGGTCGCCCTGGCCATCGGTAGCTGGCTGATACTGCAACAACCGCAGTTGCCTGCGTTGTGGGTCTGGTCACTGCTGATCATGCTCGCAGGCGTGATGGCACGCACGTTCTCACCATCGAAATCCGTCATTGCCGGCCTGCTGGTGGGAGCCGTGGTGGCCGCGATCAGCGCCGAGCGGCATCTCGTTCGGCAGCTACCCGTAGAGCTGGCCAATACGGAACTCAGTGTAACAGGCACGATCACCGGCATTCCCGATCACGAACCCTTGCGCAGCGTCTTCGTCCTCCAGGTCATGCAGTTCGATGGTGCGGTATCGTTCGCGCCTCAACGCTTGCGGGTCAGTTGGTATCGGCCCGGCAGCCGCCGGCCGGCGGCGGGTGAGCGATGGCAGTTCACCGTCAAGCTGCGCGATGCGGTGTCGTTGGGCAATCCGGGCAGCTTCGACTACCGACGCTGGCTGTTCCAGCAGCGTATCGATGCGCTGGCTACGGTGCGAGACAGCCCGCCGCCGGTGCATCTGGCGGCAGCCCCCGGTTGGCAGCTCGATACGGTGCGAGCTGCCCTGGCCGCTCGCATCGCGGCGCTGCCCGGCGCCGATCACACCGTTGGCCTGATGCAGGCGCTGGCGCTGGGCCTCGGTCACGGGGTCAGCGATGAGCAGCGAGCGATCCTGCGCGATAGTGGTACCGCGCATCTTCTGGCGATCTCGGGCCTGCACATCGGGCTGGTGGCATCCTGGGCATTCGTACTCGCTGGATGGGTGTGGCGCTGGCGGCCGGGCTGGCAGTCTCGGGTCGGCCGGCGTCCGTTCGCGTTGGCCGCCGGCGCGGTGGCAGCTTTCGCCTATGCACTGTGTGCAGGCTTTGCACTGCCCACCCAGCGCGCCCTGTTGATGCTGCTGGTGGTTGCCATCGCAGGCTTCACACATCGCTCGATAGGACCGCCGAAGGCCTTGAGCGTGGCCCTGGTGCTGGTCGTGCTGGTCGACCCGCTGGCGCTGCTGTCGCCCGGGTTCTGGCTCTCGTTCGGTACCGTGACAGCGCTGTTGTACCTGCACCGCGGGCATATCCACGTGGTCACCCCGGTTCGCAAGTTGTTCGGTGTGCACGCGCAACTCGGTATCGTATTATTACCCGTCACTGCCTGGTTCTTCGATAGCGGGGCGGTGATCGCACCCCTGGCGAACCTGGTGGCCATTCCGCTGGTCGGCATGCTGGTGGTGCCGCTGGCCCTGTGCACACTGATGCTGGCAGTACCGTTGCCGTCGGTGGCGAATCTGTCGTTGGTGGCGGGTCAATGGTTGCTCGCGCGGCTATTGGAAGGGCTTGATCTGTCAATGGACGCACTGGCGGGCAGCGTGCCGTTGAGCCTGCCGGGTGGCGAGCTGTTCATGCTGGCGCTGGCGGGCGTGCTGCTGGCAATGGCCCCACGCGGCATCGGCGTACGGCGCTACGCGTTGCCGTTGTTGCTCCCGGCCCTCTGGTTCAATCTTTCTCCACGGCAGGTGGAAGGTCTGGAGGTACACGTGCTGGACGTGGGGCAGGGGCTCGCCGTGCTGGTGCTGACACGCGAACACACGCTGCTTTACGATACCGGCGACCAACGATCGCCAGGAGTGAGTCAGGTGACGAGTCTTATCATGCCGTACCTGCGCCAGCAAGGTCGGCGGAAGATCGACTCGGTGGTCATCTCTCACCCTGATCGAGATCATTCAGCCGGTTGGGCTGACCTGCACGCCCTGTTCCCCGAGGCCCAGTGGCATGCGAGCCAGCCCGCAGCGATGCCGGAAACCGATGCGGTGCGGTGTGAGGCCGGCCACAACTGGTCGCTGGACGGCGTGGGTCTTGCCTTCCTGCACCCGGCTGCCCACGACCAGGGATCGGACAACGACTTATCCTGTACCTTGCTGATCCATCTGGGGGCCAGTCGGATACTGCTCACCGGTGATATCGAGGCGCGTGCCGAAACTCTGCTGGTGCGCCGCACGGGCGCGTTGCCGGTCACGCTCATGACAGCCCCTCATCACGGTAGTCGCACCTCCTCCGGCGATGATTTGCTCGATGCCTTCACCCCCGAACACGTCGTGTTTCCGGCCGGTCGTGACAATCGTTACGGATTTCCTCACCCGGACGTGCGATTACGCTATACATTACGCGGCGCAGAAACGTTCGTTTCCGGTATCGACGGTGCGACAGTGTTTCGGTTCGATCACCGGGGCCTGCGCCAACCACCCGATACCTGGTGGCGTTCGAACCGTAGGATCTGGCACAGATCTGGAGAGTAGTTGCGGATTACCGGCGAGGTAATGGATATCCCGAGGCAAGCTTATCGTGTTGGAAATAGTTACTGCGGGCGGCTGGTTGATGCTGCCCATCGTCCTGTGTTCGATCGTCGCGTTGGCCATCGTGGTCGAGCGATTCCTTACATTGCGCAGGGAAAAGGTGCTGCCGACCAATCTGGTGGCCGAGGTATGGAAACTGGCGGGAACCCGTCCGCTGGATGATGCCCGCGTGCGGGAAATCCAGGCGGCATCCCCGCTGGGTCGCGTGCTGACCGCCGGTCTGCTCAATCGCGGCGCCGATCGCGACGGCATGAAGACGTCGATCGAGGAGGTCGGCGGGCACGTGGCACACGAACTGGGTCGCTACCTGAACGCGCTGGGCACCGTTGCCGCGGTCACACCGCTGTTGGGGCTGCTCGGCACGGTCGTGGGCATGATCAGTGTGTTCACGAATATTACCGCCGTCGGCGTCGGTAACCCCACTCAGCTTGCCGGGGGCATATCGCAGGCCCTGGTCACCACCGCCGGCGGGCTTACCGTGGCCATTCCGTCTTTGATGTTCTACCGGTACTTTCGCGCCAGGGTCGATGCGCTGGTAGTTGCCATGGAGAAGGAATCGATGCGTTTGGTGGATGCCCTGCAGGCGCGATCCTCCTCGGCTACGGCCACACCCACCGCCAAGGCAGCCGCCCGCGGGGCGCGAAGTGCCAGTGTCGATGCAGCCGACGGCAAGCGGGGTAGCCCGGGGAGTGGCACAAGTGGGGGCCCGGGTAGCGGCCCGAGTGGCGGCCCCGGCGGCGACCCGGCTGGCGGGGCCAGGCGTACCAGCGCATGAAGTTCCGACGGCCACCCACCGATGAGCTGGAGCTGAACCTCACGCCGCTGATCGACGTGGTATTTCTGCTACTGATATTCTTCATGGTTTCCACGACGTTTCAGAAGGAATCCCAGATATCGCTGCAATTGCCCAAGGCGTCGAAATCCGACACCGAGAAGCCGCCGGACAACGTCGAAGTGCTGATCAACGCGGCCGGGAATTTCTATGTCAACGAGCAGGAGCTGCTGCAGTCGGACGTGGAAACCCTGCGCAATGCTCTGTTCAAGCTGACGCAGGGTGAGCGTGACGTGCCTCTCACCATCCGGGCCGATGCACAGACGCCCCATCAGGCCGTCGTCATCGCGATGGACGCCGCGGCCAAGTTGGGTATGTTGCGTCTGTCCATCGCCACATCACAGAGCGAGCCTTGAACGTACGGCGCTCATGCGCCTGGGGCCGAGCGCTTCTGACCCGTCCGCCAGCGGTGGCAAGGGACCTGAGGGCCTGAGGGGGATCATGACGAACCGGTGCGGCACGTGACGCAGGAAGCATCGGCAACTCCGGATGGCTGGCAAACGTATCGTCGCCTGCTACGTTACGTACGCCCCTACCGGCGCCAGTTCACCTGGGCGATCATCGGCATGATCTGCTACGCCACCACTGACACCGCGTTTGCTGCGCTGATGAAGCCGATGCTCGATGGCAGCTTCGTCGAACAGGATCAGGCTGCGATCATCATGGTGCCGCTACTGATCGTCGGTATCTTCACGGTACGCGGTATCGCTGACTTCGCGTCCACCTACTGGATGTCGTGGATCGGCTGGAGCGTCATCAAGCAGCTGCGCAGTGAAATCTTCGCCAAGTACCTCACTCTGCCCACCGGCTTCTACGACAACGCCTCTTCCGGCGAACTCATCTCGCGCATCACGTTCAACAGCCAGATGGTTGCCGATGCGGCCAGCAATTCATTGACCGTACTGGTACGCGACACACTGACCGCCATCGGCCTGTTCGGTCTGATGATCTATCAGAGTTGGCAGCTATCGCTGGCGTTCTTGGTCATCGGCCCGATCATCGGCCTGCTGGTGACGCGGGTGGGCCGCCAGTTCCGCACCATCAACCGCAGCATCCAGGGTTCGATGGGTGAGGTCAGCCACGTCATTCAGGAAGCCGTGGATGGCAACCGGGTCATCAAGATATTCGGTGGCCAGGCGTTCGAGGCCGGGCAGTTCGAGACGGTCAACGAGCGCAACCGGTATTTCAACATGCGTGAAACCGTGGTCAAGGCGGCCAACTCACCGATCATACAGTTGCTCGTCGCCATCGCGCTGGCGGTGATCGTGTACATCGCATCCAGTGGCACGGCGGGCGACCAGATCAGTGTCGGCAGCTTCATGTCGTTCATTACCGCCATGCTGCTGCTGTTCCAGCCGTTGCGGCGAATGACCAATCTGAACAACCAGATCCAGAAAGGTATCGCAGCCGGCGAGAGCCTGTTCGCAACGCTGGATCTGGAATCCGAGCGCGATACCGGCAAGGTATCGCTGGAGCCGCCGATCCGGCAGATCGAATACAGGAATGCAAGCCTGCGCTACGACGCGGCCAAGCCTGCGGTACTCAACGGTATCGATCTGGTCATCGAGGCCGGCGAGAGCGTGGCATTCGTCGGCGAATCCGGTAGCGGCAAGACCTCGCTTGTGAATCTGCTGCCTCGTCTGTACGAGCTCGATGGCGGCAGTGTGCGTGTGAATGATGCCTCCGTCGATGAATACTCACTGCATTCCCTGCGCAGCCAGATCGCCTACGTCAGTCAGGATGTCACGCTGTTCAACGACAGCATCGCCAACAACATCACCTTCGGTAGCGATGCGCCGGTGAACGAGGCCACGCTGGTGGCTGCCTGTGAGGCCGCGCATGCGCACGAGTTCATCTCGCGCCTGGAGAGTGGTTACCAGACCATGGTCGGGGAGAACGGAGTGATGTTGTCGGGCGGTCAGCGCCAGCGGGTGGCCATTGCGCGAGCATTGCTGAAGAATGCGCCGATTCTGATTCTCGATGAGGCAACCTCTGCGCTGGATACCGAGTCCGAGCGCAAGGTACAACACGGGCTCGATGCGCTGATGCAAGGACGGACCACGCTGGTCATTGCCCACCGCCTGTCAACTATCGAGCAAGCCGATCGTATCGTGGTGATGAGCGCCGGTGACATCGTCGAGGTCGGCGATCATGCCGATCTGATGGCGCGTGACTCCCACTACCGACGGCTACGGCAGTTGCAGTTCTCGTAATGAGCTCGCCCCCATCCTGGTGGAAGACACGTAACTGGACGGCCTGCCTGCTGTATCCGGCGTCGCTGCTGTTCGGGTGGATAGTACGGTTCAGGCGACACGCACGGGTCATTCACGGTACGCCAGGCCACTTGCATGGCTCCGGATCGTATGACGAGCGGGTAGCAGGAGCTGGAGGAAATGAGAATGCAGCATCTGACCCTGGCACCTTGCCGGTTCCGGTCATCGTCGTCGGTAACATTTCGGTGGGCGGTACCGGCAAGTCACCGCTCGTCGCGCATCTGGTAGCGCTGTTGCGCGCTCGGGGCCACAGACCAGGCATCGTCAGTCGCGGTTACGGCGGTGCACCGCAACGCGAGCCGGCGATGGTTGATCGGGATTCCGATCCGGCGCAGGTCGGCGACGAACCGGTGATGCACGCACGGCTCAACGATGTACCGGTATGTGTCTGTGTCGATCGTCCGCGGGCGGTGGTTCGGCTGACCCGACGGACGGCCGATGCGCGAGCCCACACCCGAACCGATGAGCGGCCGGTGGATGTGGATATCGTCATCTCCGATGATGGGCTGCAGCACTACGCGATGGCGCGAACGGTGGAAATCGTGGTGGTGGATGGCGAGCGAGGTTTCGGCAATGGCTGGTTACTGCCTGCCGGCCCACTGCGCGAGCCGGTGTCGCGCTTGCGCCTTGTCGATCTGGTGGCGGTACAGGCGAGCGACCGGCAGTTACAGGCACCTGACCATCGTGCATTACCTGCTGTAATGGGTAGCGCCGGGGTGCCTCATCTGTCGGAACCGTCCCATGCGGTGGAGCGCTCCGTGATGCCTCAGCTGTCTGGATTGCCTTGTACGGTAGGCAGCTTCGTGCTGCGTATCGAAGCCTGCGTGAACCTGGCAACCGGAGAGTTGATGAAGCTCTCTGCGCTGCCGCGGGGCGTGGTTCACGCGGTCACCGGTCTGGGCAATCCGCGACGCTTCTTCGGCAGCCTGAGGGCGGCCGGATTCTCCGTGATCGATCATGCGTTCGACGACCACCACCGCTACACTGCCGACGAACTGAACTTTGATGATCGCTTGCCGGTACTGGTGACCAGCAAGGATGCCGTCAAGATCGAGCGCCTGGGTATCGCCCTGGACAGATTCGTGGAAGTGCGGGTGGGTCTGCATGCCGATGCCGCGCTGGCCGCCGGCATCGAGCAGGCGCTGGCGCGGTTGCCACTACCGGAGTCGCACGCCATTGCCGAGACACTGCCATGACGACAACCACACGACAGACCGACAGCCGGCCGGCCGCCGGACATGGCCCGCTCAACGTTCTCGCCTACCGGATCGTTATTCCGGCCAGGTACGCCTCAAGCCGGTTTCCCGGCAAGCCACTGGTGCCGCTCAATGGGCGGGCGATGCTGCTGCACGTGGTCGATCGTGCCCGCGAGTCGCAGGCCAGCGAGGTGATCGTTGCCACCGATGATGCCCGCATCGTGAGCCTGTGCGAACAGAACGACGTGCCGGTGCGGTTGACTCGTACCGACCACCCCAGCGGCACCGATCGCATCGCCGAGATCGCCGAGGCTCTGGCATGGCCTGACGACACCGTGATCGTCGGTCTGCAGGGGGATGAGCCGGCGACCTGGCCCACCCACCTCGACAGGCTGGCGGAAAACCTGGCGATGCACGACGAGGCCGACATGGCCAGCCTGTGCGTTCGGGCGGCGGATCGGGATGACTACACCAATCCGAATCGGGTGAAGGTGGTGCGCGATCATCGCGATATGGCCCTGTATTTCAGCCGTGCACCGATTCCGCATCGGCGTGAGACGGTGCCTGCGGGCGCCGATGCGAAAGCGGGAACGGGTCCCCGAACGGGTCCCCGAACGGGTTCCCGAACGGGTGCCCGAACGGGTGCCCGAACGGGTGCCCGAACGAATTTCGATGAAAGCTTTCCCGAGTGCTTCATCCATGTCGGTCTGTATGCCTATCGCTGTGGCTATCTGAGGCGGTACAGCGCCTTGACACCCGCGCCGATCGAGCAGGAGGAGAGCCTGGAACAACTGCGCGTGCTTTACCACGGTGGCCGCATCCACGTCGATGAAATTCCGCAGGCGATGACGCACGGGGTGGATCATCCGGACGATGTGGCCGCGATCGAGGCCTCGTTGGCACGCCTTTCGGTAGGCGCGGCTCGTGAGGTAACATGTAACCCCTCGGACTCAAGGATCCTGTAGCGATGTTTCTGTGTTGTGGTGATGCGCTGTTCGATCTGTTCGTACAGCCGGCGGTGTCGTCCGGTAGCCTCGAGCTCAAGGGTCATGTGGGTGGCTCGACGTTGAATGTCGCCCTGGGCCTGTCGCGTCTCGGTCAGTCGAGTAGCTACCTGTTCAAGAACTCCGCCGATGCGCTGGGCGATCGTATCGTGCACTTCCTCGAGTCGAATGGCGTGTCGACCGAACATGTGCTGCGCACGTCTCGCAACAGCACGTTGGCCATCGTTGAAACCCATGATGCCGGCATTCCGGAATACACCTTCTACACCGAGAATACCGCCGATGTGTCGATCCGTGAATCCGAGCTGCCGGCGGCATTGCCCGAGGCTGTCGGTGTGATTCACGTCGGGTCCTATTCCACCTGTGCCGATCCTACGGGCGCCGCATTGCTCGCGTTCGTTCAGCGTGAGCAGGCGCAGCGCGTGATCTCCTACGATCCCAACGTGCGCGCCTCGATCCAGCCGGACCTGGATATCTGGCGAGAGCGGTTCAATGCCTATGCGAGCAACGCCGATTTCATCAAGGCCAGCGACGAGGACATCGCCACCCTGTTCGGCGACGGTACCTCTTTCGATAACTTCGCCAGCGATACGCTGGCCCTCGGTGCTTCACTGGTTGTCGTCACCAGCGGGCCCAGCGGCGCCACGGTGTATGCGCACAGTGGAGAACAGGCCAGAGCGCACGGCGTCGCCGTGAAGGTCGTCGATACCGTCGGCGCCGGCGATACCTTCCAGGCATCTTCGCTGCACTGGTTGCAGAGTCACGGTCTGATTGGCGACGGTACCATCGATCTGGCGAAGCTTGCCGCCAGTGACGCCACGCTGCAGGATCTGGTCGAGTTCGCCACCGCCGCCGCGGCCTTGACGTGCACACGCAACGGCGCGGATCTGCCCACGTTGGGCGATGTGGAAGCGTTTCGCGAAAGCTCTCGTCGTTAGTGGTCTTGCCTCGAGATGACGCCACGCTTTTTTCTCGATTCCGCCGACCCCGAGGTCTGGCAACCCCTGGTCAACCGCGGCTGGATTCATGGGATCACGACGAACCCGCTGATATTGAAGCAGGACGGCCTGCCGAGCACACTGGATACCGCACGAATGCTGGCGACTGCGGCGGAAGATCAAGAAGTATCGGAGTTGCAGTTTCAGGTCTGGGGTGAAACGGCTGCGGAGTTCGTCACGCTGGGCCGGCTCCTGATGAAGCTGTCGCCAGTGATCACCCTGAAGGTTCCTGCCACCGTGGCCGGATTCGAGGCGGCGGCACAGCTGAAGCGAGAGGGTGCGCGCGTCACGCTCACGGCCTGCTACACCATCGCACAGTGTGCACTGGCAAAGGTGTTGAAGCTTGACTATGTGGCGGCCTATTACGGGCGCATGCTGGAGGCCTCCATCGACGCCGACAGCCGCCTCGACGGCATGCGCCAGGTGGATTCGGCAGAGCGACAAACCCGTATTCTCATTGCAAGCCTGCGCACTGCCATTCAGGTCGATGCGTTGTTGGCGCGTGGCTTCGATACGTTCACCTTGCGTCCGGCGGTTGCTCATGCCCTGATGCTCGACGAGGCGTCTGCGGAGGCTGCTGCCGACTTCGAGGCCGCCGCGCGATGAGTGCGGACTGCCTCCTGCTCGGCTCGGCCAGTGCCCTGTGTGCCCGCACGTTCGGCAAGCTGGTGCAATCGGAAAGGCCGGGTAGCACATTGCTGAGTGCCACATCGATGGAGCAGGTGCTGGCATGTCTGGTGGCGAATCCGGTGGATTTGCTGTTGCTCGATGGCAGCCTCGCATTGGAACATTCACTGCAGCAGACCTTCCTGCGCCTGCAGGCATTGACGGTCGACGTTCGTTGCCTGCTGGTGCTCGATGAGGCCGATGATGCGATCACCGACGAGGCCATGGCTCTCGGAGCGGTCGGCGTCTTGCTCAAGGCGTCGCCACCCGGTGTGATCGCCAGCTCGCTCGCCCTCGTGCTCGCCGGCGAACAGTGCCGTCCGGCACCGCTGCTCGCGGCCGACGTGGAGTTACCCGAGACGCTGTGTCAGCGATTGAACGATCGAGAGCAGCGGCTGTTGCGTGCGATGATGCGCGGCGAGTCCATCACGAGCGCGTCGCGGCTCATGAACAATACGCCGCAGAAGACCGTTCAGGAGGTCAGGCGCATCCTGGCGATCGTGCGTGGCAGAGTACCGGAACCGGGTTCGGCCCCACCGGACGTCACACTGCACTGATCGACTGGGTGCGCTGCCGCAGTTGCTACAAGAAAGCCGGACAAGCATCGATTCCCTGCAGAGGTTTCGGTACACGACGCTTGGCTATCGCTCAATCCGGCCATGGCGCGTCCGGGTGCAACAGGCCCTCGTCAACGAGATCTGACCACAGCGACGCGGGAATCTTCAACGCGAACCAATCGATGATCTGGCGGATTTCGTCGCGTGATCGTGGCCCCGGAATCACGCTGGCCACCAGCGGCGAGCCGAGCGGAAAGCGCAGCGCGGCGGCGGCTATGGGAATGCCGTGGGAGTCGCACACGGCATTGATCCTGGCGACGCGCTCCCGTACCTCGGCAGGTGCCTTCGCGTAGTTCCAGGTATCGCCCCCGGCCAGGATTCCCGAGTTGAAAGGACCACCGAGAATGATACCGGTACCGGCCTTCTTGCACGCTGGCAAAAGCTCATCCAGTGCATGCTGCTCCAGCAACGTGTAGCGTCCGGCCAGCAGGAAAGCGTCCCAGTTCCCATGATCCAGAGCCTGCAGACACACTTCGCTTTCATTCACACCCAGGCCGATGGCCTTGACGTCACCGTTGCGACGCAGCTCGTCGAGTGCCTTGTAGCCGCCGGACATGGCATCGGCCATCAGTGGCTTGTTGGCTTCCTCGCCATGCTGAAACGCACCGATATCGTGCAGCAGCAGCATGTCGATGCGTGGCACGCCCAGCCGCTGAAGGCTATCCTCATAGGAGCGCATAACCGCATCGTAGCCGTAGTCGTAGACCGGATGGAACGGTAGGCTACCGGGCCATTCAGCGAGTACGGGCTCGCTGGCGTACCCCGGCTCGAGCAGCCTCCCTACCTTCGTCGACAGCACGTAGTCGCCATCGAGGGCTCGGATGCCGTCGCCGACGAAACGCTCGGACCGGCCGAAACCATAGAAGGGTGCGGTATCGAAATAGCGGATGCCAGACTTCAGAGCCTCATCGATGGCACCGGAAATGTCTTCATCGGTCACCGGGCGGTAGTTGCCAGCCATGGCCGAGCAACCCAGACCCAGAGTAGTTAGTTCCAGGCCTGTATTGCCAAGTGTGCGTTTGGGGAATCCTGCGTTCATGCAATCGCTCTCTGCGTCGTGGTCGGGCACTTATGGCCTTGCCACGTGATAATCGCACGGAATCCGTCATCATCTTGTAGGAGCACCACTAGGCCACCTTTGGCTCGATCTTGCCACTGCGTGCAAGCTCGTTCAGCAATGCCGATTCGCGCTGGTCGATTGCCATGTCGATCGAGATCAATGCGTCGGCCGGATCGCACAACCGCCGGGCGAACGCGGTGGAGCAATCGTGAGCCTCTCCGTCAACGAACAACCGGGCCCGATCGGAGGCGTCGCCATGGCCGAGGTTCACGAAGGCAAAGCGGCTGAACGGATGTCTTGTCCATGTCATCGCAGGCGGCTGATGTCCGTTCGAATTGCTCGTTGCATCGGACGGTACCGGATCGGATTGCAGGGGGTTTGCGGTCACCAGCCGACCCACGAAATCCTGCAGCTGAGTGGGATCCAGTCTGATCGCATCGGCCCATAGTTCAGCGAATCGCAACACGGTCGCCGATGATATCTCGGCGGCGTCCGCACCTCGAAGCGGTTCGAACACCGGGTCTTGAAACCGCCGATGTTGCAAGGTGTCGGTGAGCAGGGCGCTGAATTGCTCTACGATATCGAGCTGGGCGGGGGCGCGAAAGCCGATCGACCAGGTCATGCAGTCATCACCGATCGCAGTGCCGTGATGCGGCACCCCCGGTGGCAGATACAGCAGATCGCCCGGCTCGAGCACCCAGCTCTGATCAGCGACGAAATCGGGGAGCAGGCGCAGCTCCTCACCGTCTGCCTCAGACATCGCCTGAGCAGAATTGTCTGCCGTCGTTTCGCCTGAGGATCGACCACTCGACGTTCCACGCAGTGGCTCATCCGGTGGTATGTCAGCTCTCGAGGAAAATGTGGCGTTCTCGCCATCGGGCCTGGCCGACCCGATTTCCCAGCGGCGTCGGCCGCTGGCTTGCAGCAGGAACACATCGTACTCGTCGACGTGTGCACCGACCGATGCACCGTCCGGAGCGTAGCTGATCATCAGGTCGTCGAAGCGCCAGGCCGGCAGAAAGCGGAAAGGCGCCAGCCATTCAGCCAACTCCGGCAGATGCTTTTCCACATCGGTGACGAGCAACGACCAGTCGGCGTTGCCGAGGGTGTCGAACCGGTCCGCCTTGAACGGGCCGTGCTCCAGGCTATATCGCCCGTGTGCATCACGCAGGATCAGGCGCGGAGTGGTGTCCTCCTCCAGCGCCAGACCGGCCAGCTCGTCAGGCGACAACGGTGAGCGGAATCCGGGCAATGCCTGCGGGATGAGCAGCGGCTGCCGCTGCCAGTATTCAGTGAGGAAGCGTCGAGTATCGATGCTGTCCGGCCAGTGTATCTCCCTGATCGGCCAATGCGCATGTGCGATCGGCGAGCAGTCTTCCGCAACCGGTACGGGTTTTTCCGTTATCGCCGTGTCGGCGCCGTCCGTGTGCCGGGACCGCAGCTGATGACCGTTCGGATGATTGCCGCTCACAGGCTACGTGCCAGGTTCGCCGCACAACCGATGTAGTTCGATGGGGTCATCATCTTCAGGCGTGCGCGTTCGGTCTCGGGTATGGGCAGGTTATCGATGAATTGCGCAATGATCGCCTGGTCGATGACCTGGCCACGTGTCAGTCGCTTGAGCTGCTCGTAAGCATCGGGCACGTCGTAGCGGCGCATCACCGTCTGGATCGGCTCGGCGACTACCTCCCAGGCGCCGTCCAGATCAGCCGCCAGCGCCTGCTGATTCACGCCGAGCTTGCCGAAGCCCTTGTGCAGGGAAGCGACGGCGATTTCCGTGTAGCCGGCACCGACACCGAGGTTGCGCAACACCGTCGAATCGGTGAGATCGCGTTGCCAGCGTGACACCGGCAACTTGCGCGACAGATGATCGAACAGCGCATTGGCAAGCCCCAGGTTGCCTTCCGCATTCTCGAAGTCGATCGGGTTGACCTTGTGCGGCATGGTCGAGGAACCGACCTCGCCATCCACCGGCTTCTGCGACAGGTAGCCAAGTGATATGTAGCCCCAGACATCACGCGACAGGTCGATGAGCGTCACATTCAGACGGCTCATCGCATCGAACAGCTCGGCGATGAAGTCGTGCGGTTCGATCTGCGTGGTGTGGGTGTTGTTCGAAAGTCCGAGCGACTCGACGAAGCTTTCTCCGATTACCGGCCAGTCGGCATCGGGGTAGGCTGCCATGTGTGCATTGTAGTTGCCCACCGCACCGTTTATCTTGCCTAGTAGAGAGACGCCCGCAATGCAGCGACGATGACGTTGCAGCCGATGATGCACGTTGGCGAATTCCTTGCCCACCGTGCTGGGGCTTGCAGTCTGACCGTGGGTGCGCGAGAGCAGCGCATCATCTGCGCTCTGCCTCGCGAATTCCGCGATCACTGCCATCAGCGCGTCGATAGATGGCAGGTAGTGCGTTTCCCGATAGCGCTGGAGCAGGCAGGCGTAGCTCAGGTTGTTGATGTCTTCCGAGGTGCAGGCGAAATGCAGGAACTCGCGTTTCGCGTACAACGGCGGCCAGGCCTTCAGACGCTCCTTGAGGAAGTACTCCACCGCCTTCACATCGTGATTGGTCGTGGACTCGATCCGCTTGACTTCCTCGGCGTCGGCGACGTCGAAGTCATCGCCGATGGCTCGCAGAGCTGCTTCCAGATCCGCCGACAACGGTTCAAGTTCCGTGATCGGCGCCTGGCCCGCCAGATGTATGAACCAGTGGATCTCGATACGAACACGTTCGCGGATCAGCGCATACTCGCTGAACAACTCGCGCAGTGCCGTGGTGCGCGGTGCGTAGCGGCCGTCGATGGGAGAAACGGCAGTCAGGCTCGACAGGGCAAGCAAAGGGGTGGGTCCGGTCATGAGCTTTCGTAGCGCTACGGGTCGGCGAGATTACCACGGTGCCCATGCTGTTCAACAGCGCTACGCTCAAAGCACCCGACCAATTGCCTTCGTGCGGGTAAGGGCGCAGGGTAGGTTGCAAACTGCGCGCTTGCCAATACCGTAGATCAACTGAGGCCCTCGGCACGCCGCCGTCGGGTGAGTACGAAGACACTGGAACTTCGGGAGACGGTGGTATGGCAGAAGACAGAGCAGTTCTGGCGGGTGGGTGTTTCTGGGGTATGCAGGACCTGGTACGCAGGCTGCCCGGTGTGAAATCGACTCGTGTGGGCTACACGGGAGGCGAGGTTCCAAACGCCACGTATCGCAATCACGGCAACCATGCCGAAGCGATCGAAATCGTCTTCGACGATACTGTGATCAGCTTCCGGCGGCTACTGGAATTCTTTTTCCAGATTCACGATCCGACCACGCCCGATCGGCAGGGCAATGATCGTGGGGCGTCCTATCGTTCGGAGATCTTCTACGTCAGCGATGCGCAGCGCGAAACGGCCGAGCGGACCATCGACGATGTGAATGCCTCCGGTCTGTGGCCGGGTAAGGTAGTCACGCGGGTGTCCCCGGTCAGTGACTTCTGGGAAGCTGAGGCCGAACACCAGGACTACCTCGAGCGTATCCCACACGGCTACACCTGCCATTTCGTGCGTCCTGGTTGGGTGCTGCCGTCGGTGACCGCCTGACAAACCTGTCGCGGTGGCGGCGTCGCCACCGATGTGAAGGCTCCTGTGTTCGAAGTCGAACCCGCCGTCGATCGCGGAGCAACGGATGACAGCCGAACTCGGGCGCGCCTTCATACGCAGGATTTCCCGTGATCAGACTTCCCGGCCGGGCCCGGATCTTCCAGCCTCATGCGTACACCGGGCGTACGCACGGTGCGCCACGACTCGATCGGTAAACGTCATCGAAACACTGGGGTACCTGACATCGTCGAGGTCGCGGCATGGGGGAGGGGCGTACCCGGTGTTTTGCGGAAGGCCCTCACTCGGCACTGCGCCCGGCAACGTGTTGCACGCAGGCGAGAACGAGAACAGCACGGTCGGTCGTTCTTCGACCGCCAGTCTCCCGGTGTGAAGAAGAGGTTTTGCCAACGGTCTGGTGAAATGGTCCTCTTGCTACCAGAAGGCGTGGTTCTGCAGATAGAATGGCCGGGCAAGCATCGAGAGTCCCAAGTCACGCAGCCTAAGCGGCGTGAGGAAGGCTGACTCTGGCGGAACGGATGCCCGGAGAACCGGGTTTCAGGGCGGTACAAGGCGCCGAAAACGTTGATGCAAGAACGTGCTTCAGGAAGTTTGCCGAGTCGGTAATGTGTCGAGAGAGACAAGACTGATCACGCAGCCCGAAACGACGAAGTAAACATCGATACCAGGGATCCTTGCCGACATCACATCGGGAAGAGGCATGGAACAGCAGTACGCCGGTCACCGTGGGAGCTCGCATCGAGTGCGGAGATGTAGCGAGTTCTCATCGACTTCAGGCAAGTTCACCAGGTGAAGCCTGCCGGGGCACTTTCCGCGCCAGTTGCGGAGAGCTTTTTCGTTGGAACATCAACACGGTCGACAGACCGATAACAAAACAGTCACACTTGTGGCTGTAAATTTCCAGGATTTTCTATGCGCAGAGCAGAAACGTCGAGGCCGTCCCGGTCGAACGACTCCATGGACTTTGTACGCGGCTTTCTCCGCGATCCGGCAGGTGTAGGCTCGGTCATCCCAAGTTCCCGACTTCTCGAACGTCGAATCGTTCGCGTGATGTCAGCGAGCACCGCCAAGGTAGTCATCGAGCTGGGTCCAGGTACGGGCGGTACCACGCGTGCCCTGCTCAAGGCCATGCCGGCCGACAGCCGGCTTGTGTGCATGGAGATCGATCCGGGCTTCGCAGACCTGGTCGAGCGAATCGACGACCCGCGCCTGGTGGTTCATCGTGGCAGTGCCGAGCGCATCGGTTCGATGCTCGAGGAGCGGGGTATAGAAGCTCCCGATGTCGTCGTGTCGGGTATTCCGTTTTCCACGATGCCACGTAGCGTCGCCGACGGCATCATGCGCTCGATCGATGCATCCCTGGCGCCCGGCGGGTGCTTCGTGGCCTACCAGTTTCGTGCACATGTGGCGCGGATCGCCGAACCGGTGTTCGGCCCGGCCGAATGTGACGACCTTGAAGCCTTCAACGTTCCACCCATGCGGGTTTACCGGTGGCGCAGCCGGAACTAGGACAGTACCCCGGACTTGCCAGACAGCTGGCGGGTCCCCAAGGGGATGCCCAGAAGCGGATACGAAGCGGATACAACGAGAGGTGGGGGTTTGGCCAGTGTGCCAGCCCCGACGAATTTGTCACGACCTGCAGGGGAAGTGGTAGGCGCGATTGGATTCGAACCAACGACCCCCACCATGTCAAGGTGATGCTCTAACCAACTGAGCTACGCGCCTGCCGTTGGCGGTAGTCTAGGGTATCCTTTCATGGCTAACAACCCCTCTCGCCGGCTTTTCCACAGGTCGCGTTCGACCCTTCATGCGGCCCCGCGTATCGGCCGCCACTGACCGGGCAGTGGTGCACTGCCCAACACACGTGGCCTCGCGTATTGGCCACCACTGAAGCTGATCACACAATGCCCCGTATCACCCTGCCTGACGGTAGTGAACGTCAGTACGAAAACGCCCTCTCCATTGCCGAACTCGCTGTCGACATCGGCCCCGGGCTGGCGAAAGCCACGCTGGCCGGCATGGTCGACGGTCAGCTCGTCGACGCGAGCCACCGACTCGATCAGGACGCCAGCGTGGCCATCGTCACCGCGAAGAGCGCGGAAGCGCTGCCGCTGTTGCGCCATTCCACCGCGCACCTGCTTGCGCAGGCGGTCAAGCAACTGTTCCCGACGGCTCGGGTATCGATCGGTCCGGTGATCGATGAAGGTTTCTACTACGACATTGCCTGCGAGCACTCTTTCACACCAGATGACCTCGAAGCGATCGAGGTGCGCATGGCGGAGTTGGCCGGTCAGGCGATACCCATCGAGCGATCCACACTCGGCCGCGATGAAGCCAAGGCCTACTTCGACGGTATCGGCGAAGACTACAAGGTCCAGATCATCGACGGCATCCCCGGCGATGAAACCCTGTCGCTGTATCGTCAAGGCGATTTCACCGATCTCTGCCGCGGTCCGCATGTACCGAACACCGGCCACCTCGGGGCATTCAAGCTGACCAAGCTGGCGGGTGCCTACTGGCGCGGCGATTCGAACAACGAGATGCTGCAACGTATCTACGGTACCGCATTCGCCGATCGCAAGGCTCTCAAGGCTTGGCTGCACCAGCGCGCGGAGGCTGAAAAGCGGGATCATCGCCGCATCGGCAAGAAGCTGGATCTGTTCCATCTGCAGGAAGAGGCGCCGGGCATGGTGTTCTGGCACCCGCGTGGCTGGGCGATCTACCAGGCGATAGAGGGCTACATGCGTCGCCAGCAACAACTGCACGGTTACGAGGAAATCCGTACCCCGCAGGTCGTGGACCTGTCGTTATGGGAGCGCAGCGGGCATGCCGACAAGTTCGGTGACGACATGTTCGCCGTGCACACCGACGATCGCACTTATGCGGTCAAGCCGATGAACTGCCCCTGCCATGTGCAGGTCTTCAATCAGGGCCTGAAGAGCTATCGCGAATTGCCGTTGCGGCTGGCCGAGTTCGGATCGTGCCATCGCAACGAGATGTCGGGAGCGCTGCACGGCATCATGCGGGTGCGGGCATTCACACAGGATGACGGTCACATCTTCTGCACCGAAGGCCAGATTCAGGACGAGGTCGGCCGCTTCATCGACTTCCTGCATGCGGTGTATGCAGATTTCGGTTTCACGGATGTCATCTACCGCTTGTCGACCCGGCCGCCGAACCGGGTGGGTAGCGACGAAAGCTGGGACAAGTCCGAAAAGGCATTGGCCGAGGCGCTCGATGCCAAGGGTTTGCCATGGGAGGAATTACCGGGTGAAGGGGCTTTCTACGGTCCGAAGATCGAGTTCTCGCTGAAGGATTGCATCGGTCGAGTCTGGCAGTGCGGCACCATGCAGGTGGACTTCTCCATGCCTGGCCGTCTGGATGCCAGTTACATCGACGAGCAGGGTGATCGGCAGGTTCCCGTCATGTTGCACCGCGCTATTCTCGGCTCGTTCGAACGGTTCATCGGCATCCTGATCGAGAATTACGAAGGTCGGCTGCCGTTCTGGCTCTCACCGGTGCAGGCCGTCGTCCTGAACATTACTGAAAAGCAGACGGAATACGTTGAGAAAGCCGCCGGAGTGTTGCAAAATGATGGGTTACGTGTGAAGGCAGACTTGCGCAACGAAAAAATCGGCTTCAAGATCCGCGAGTGGACGCTGGAGCGGGTGCCGTATCTTCTTGTTGCAGGCGATCGGGAAGTCGAAGAGGGTACGCTTGCCGTTCGTACTCGCGATGGCAAGGATCTCGGTTTCATCGCCCTTGAAACACTGAAACAACAACTAGCCGTCGCGAACGAGACGCGCGGTACCTTGGAAGAACCGGAGGGTTAACGCATTTCCGCTAAAAAGATCAACCGCAAGAACGATGAGATCGATGCCGGCGAAGTTCGCCTGATCGGCGCCGATGGCGAGCAGATCGGAGTTGTGCCACTGGACCGTGCACTGGCTACCGCTCGCGAGTCGTCGCTCGATCTGGTCGAGATCTCACCGAATGCCGCGCCGCCGGTGTGCAAGATCATGGACCATGGTCGCTTCAAGTTCGAGTTGAACAAGAAGCAGCATTCGGCCAAGAAAAAGCAGAAGACGGTACAGATAAAGGAAATCAAGTTTCGCCCCGGCACGGAAGAGGGCGACTACAACGTCAAGCTGCGTAACTTGGTGAAGTTTCTGGAACAGGGCGACAAGACCAAGATCACCTTGCGTTTCCGAGGTCGTGAGATGGCGCATCGTGAGTTGGGTGCGAAGCTGCTCAAGCGTGTGGAAGCGGATTTGTCCGAGCTTGCCACCGTTGAGCAGTTTCCCAAGCTCGAAGGGCGCCAGATGGTCATGGTGATGGCGCCACGCAAGCACTGATCGGCCCTGTTGTCCGATTCGCGTTATTGAATGTCAGTTTCGATCCTGCGGGTAACCGTGGGCCAGCCACCGCGTCGACGTACCGACACTACGACGTCACCGGTGTTCACTTCGAGTAGCTTTCGACCCGGCCCGCTGGGCCGCCGTATGAACGGAGCCGCTCTCTTATCAATGGAGTCCAACAGTGTCCAACAAGCAGAAATCCGTCAGCGGTGCCGCCAAGCGGTTCAAGCGCACGGGCTCTGGCGGCTACAAGCGCAAGAGCTCGCATCTACGTCATATCCTGACGAAGAAGAGTACCAAGCGTAAGCGTCATCTTCGTGGCAGTTCCATGGTGCACGACTCAGATGTCGTGTTGATTCGCCGCATGTTGCCCAACAACCGCTAGGAGCGCACGATGCCAAGAGTAAAACGTGGCGTTACCGCACGCGCCAGTCACAAGAAGGTTCTCAAGCAGGCAAAAGGCTACCGGGGTGCCCGCAGCAAGGTATTCCGGGTCGCGAAGCAGGCGGTCACCAAGGCCGGGCAGTATGCCTACCGCGATCGCAAGACCAAGAAACGCTTGTTTCGCAGGCTTTGGATAGCTCGCATCAATGCCGCGGCACGTGAGAACGGCATGACCTACAGCCGTCTGATGCAGGGCCTGAAGCACGCCGAGATCGACATCGATCGCAAGATGCTTGCAGACATCGCCATTGCCGATGCCGGTGCGTTCACACAGATCGTCGACAAGGCAAAAGCCAGCTTGCCTGCCTGAGCCTGCAATGGCACGGTCGTCACCACGATCAGTCGTTTTCGGCTGAACGCGGCCAGTCAGTGCTTCGCTGCCGTTGGTCCACCGCCAGTCGTTCGTGAAATCCTTACGTTCGTAAAAGCGGGGGAAGTCTCTTAAGGCAAGGGCTTTCCCCGTTTTCGTGTGCGAACCACCCCGGGAGGCTCGCGCGACAACTAAAGTGCGGTTGCACGCGCTTTCAACCTCAGAAGAAAGACAGGACAGGACAGGCCATGGCCTTGGAACTCGACCCTTTGCTCGACGATGCGCGTACTGACATCGCCGCCGCGCGGTCGCTGGATGCATTGGACGCGATACGCGTCGACGTACTTGGCAAGAAAGGCAAGCTTACCGAGGCGTTGAAGGCAATCGGGCAGCTGCCGGTGGCGGAAAAGCCAGCCGCCGGGCAGGCGGTGAATCGTGCCAAGCAGACATTGCAGGCACTGCTCGAAGAGCGCCGTCTGATGCTCGAGAACGAGGCCCTTCATGAGAAACTCGCCGCCGATGCCGTCGACATCACCCTGCCCGGGCGGCGCACGGCTCGCGGCGGGCTGCACCCGATCACGCTGACGACCGATCGTATCAGTGCGCTGTTCGCGCAACTGGGTTTTCAGACGGCATCCGGGCCCGAGGTGGAGAACGAGTACTACAACTTCGAAGCGCTGAACATTCCCGCTCATCACCCCGCCCGTGCGATGCACGATACTTTCTATTTCGATGCGCAACGACTGCTGCGAACCCAGACCTCCACCGTACAGATCCGTTACATGGAGAGCACGCCGCCGCCGTTGCGCATCATCTCGCCGGGGCGTGTATACCGGTGCGATTCTGACCAGACCCATTCACCGATGTTTCACCAGATGGAAGGCTTGCTGGTCGATGAGGGTATCGCGATGACCGATCTGATGGGTCACCTCGAAGGTTTCCTGCAGCGGTTCTTCGATCAGGACGATTGCCGGATTCGCTTTCGGCCTTCCTATTTCCCTTTCACCGAACCGTCTACGGAAGTGGACATCAGCATCAACCGGGGGCCTTGGCTGGAAGTGCTGGGCAGCGGCATGGTGCACCCATCGGTATTCGCCGCGGTCGGTATCGATACCGAGCATTTCACCGGCTATGCGTTCGGCATGGGCATCGAGCGGCTCGCGATGCTGCGTTACGGGGTGCGGGACCTGCGCCTGTTCTTCGAAAATGATCTGCGTTTTCTGGAGCAATTCCGATGAAGATCAGCGAGAACTGGTTGCGCGAATGGATCGACCTGCCGGTAGGCACGGAAGAACTCGCCGAGCAGTTGACCCTGCTGGGGCTTGAGGTCGACAAGATAGAAGCTGCCAAACCAGGCTTTCAGGATATCGTGGTGGCACGGGTCGGCAGCGTCGCGCCGCATCCGGACGCGGATCGCCTGCGTGTCTGCGCCGTGGACGATGGCTCCGGTAACCCGGTGCAGATCGTCTGTGGTGCGCCGAACGTTCGCGAAGGGCTGCTGGTGCCATTGGCTCGGGTCGGCGGTCGACTGCCCGATGGTACGAAGCTGAAGAAAGCGAAGCTGCGCGGCGTCGAATCGTACGGCATGTTGTGTTCCGCCGCCGAGCTGGGTCTGTCGGAACAGCGTGATGGTCTGATGGAACTGTCCGGTGCTGCAACGCCCGGCGTGGCTTTGGCAGAGTTTCTTCGGCTGGACGACAACGTGATCACGATCGAGCTCACACCCGATCGGGGTGATTGCCTGAGCGTGCGCGGGCTGGCACGCGATCTCGGCGCCCGTCACGATCTGCCTCTTGTGCCGCGTGCTACCGAAGCTGTCGTTGCACAGCACGCGGATACCTGGCCGGTCGAGGTCGAGGCGTCTTCGGCGTGCGTGCGCTATGCCGGCTGTGTGATACGCAACGTCGATCTCTCGGCAGGCTCGCCGATCGGGGTTACCGAACGCCTGCGGCGCAGTGGCGTTAGAGCGATCAACCCGGCAGTAGACGTCACCAATCACGTGATGCTCGAACTCGGTCAGCCGATGCATGCCTTTGATCTGGACAAGTTGCAGGGGGCGATTCGCGTGCGCCTGGCTATCGAGGGTGAGTCGCTGACGCTACTCGATGGGCGCAAGGTGGCGCTACGTGCCGACACCACGGTGATTGCGGACGATCGGGGTGCCATCGGTATCGCCGGGATCATGGGTGGCCAGTCCACCGCTGTGGATGAGAACACCCGGAACGTTTTCCTTGAAAGCGCATTGTTCCTGCCCGAACAAATTGCTGGCAAGCCACGCCGCTATGCCTCGCAGAGTGAATCATCGCACCGCTTCGAGCGTGGTGTGGATCCGGATCTACAGGTCGAAGCGATGGCCGCTGCGTTGAGCCTGCTTACACGTGATGCAGGCGGCGAGGTCGGGCCGATCGTCGACTGGCAGGATGAGGCGTCCCTGCCATACGGCGATACCCTGGTGCTGCGCCGTGAACGTATACGGCGCCTGCTCGGTGTTCTGCCCGAGGATGCCCTTGTCGAACGAATTTTGCGGCGTCTGGGCGTTGGCCTTGGGGCCACCGATGACGGCTGGCACGTCACTCCACCGAGCTACCGTTACGATCTTCGCATCGAGGAAGACTACATCGAGGAGATCGTGCGCGTCTACGGGCTGGATCGTCTGCCTCGCACTTCGCCCACTCATCGCCCCATCTTTCGTGTGGCCAGTGAAACCGACGTGCCGGTCAGCGACATACGTCGGCTGCTCGTCAATCGTGGCTACCAGGAGGTAGTCACCCTGAGTTTCGTCGATGGCGTGCGCCAGGCTCTGTTGCGCGCCGATCTGCCTGCGCTTGCTCTTGAGAACCCGATATCCTCCGATCTGTCGGTCATGCGTACGTCCCTTCTCACAGGTCTGGTCGATACGCTGAGACGCAATCTGAACCGCCAGCGCAACGACCTGCGCCTGTTCGAGACCGGCTTGCGGTTCGTACCGGGCCAGGGCGGGCAGCTACCCACGGATGCGGCCATCGATGTATCGATCGGTGATGACATTCAGCTTGCCCCGGATCTTCGCCAGCAGAGCATGATCGCTGGTCTGATCAGCGGTTCCGCATTGCCGGAAACCTGGTCGGCTACGGCGCGCTCCGTCGATTTCTTTGATATCAAGGCCGATGTGGAGGCGCTGTTTGCTCGTGTAAAAGGGGCCCGAAGCAGTTTGCAGAACGATTCTCTGGACGACAAGGGAATCGATTTCGGGCCTTGCAGGCTCGACCACCTCCATCCCGGGCAGCGCGCGTCGATTCTCAGGGAGGGGGTTGCGGTCGGTTACGTAGGCGCTCTGAATCCCGCTTTGCACAAGGCACTTGACCTGGCACAACCCGTGCTGGTGTTCGAATTGGCGTTGTCCGCACTGCGGCAGGCGCGTGTGCCGTTTTTCCAGGGCCTGTCTCGGTTTCCATCAGTGCGTCGCGACATCGCACTGGTTGTCGACGCGTCGGTCTCGCATGAGCAATTGGTGAATTGTGTGCGGCAACAGGCTCCGGATTTTCTAGTTGACATCATCACCTTCGATGTGTACTCCGGCGAAAGGCTGGAGAAAGGCAAGAAAAGCATCGCCTTAGGCTTGATTCTGCAGCACGCTTCGCGCACCCTTGAAGACACGGAAGTGGATAGCGCCATCGATGCGATGGTGGCGGCGTCCACCGAGCTGTTGGGAGCTGTACTGAGGGTGTGAAATGGCATTGACCAAGGCGGCCATGGCGGACATGTTGTTCGAGGAGCTTGGACTGAACAAGCGCGAGGCCAAGGAATTCGTGGACCAGTTTTTCGAGCAGGTACGCGTTGCGCTCGAGGCGGGGCATGATGTGAAGCTTTCGGGGTTCGGGAACTTCGTGCTGCGCAACAAGAATGAAAGGCCGGGGCGTAACCCGAAGACCGGTGAAGAGATTCCGATTACCGCGCGGCGAGTCGTTACCTTTCGTCCCGGGCAAAAACTGAAAACACGGGTGGAAGCCTATGCTGGAAATAAGCGACAGTCCTGAACTGCCGGCCATTCCTAGCAAGCGCTACTTCACCATCGGTGAGGTGAGCGAGCTATGCTCGGTCAAACCACACGTGTTGCGCTACTGGGAACAGGAGTTCCCTGATCTCAAGCCCGTCAAGCGTCGTGGTAACCGGCGTTACTATCAGCGTGTCGATGTCATGCTGATCCGTCAGATACGCGGGCTGCTGTACCAGGAGGGCTATACCATCGGTGGCGCGCGTCAGCATCTCGCCGGCGATGCGGTCCGTGACGACAATGCCCAAAGCCAGCAGTTGGTGCGTCAGTTGCGCACGGAACTGGAACAGGTGCTGCGCATCCTGCGAACCTGAACTGCGCTGATCGCACCTCGTCAGCTGCACCGGGCGCGACGTACATGGCCGGCGGTACCCGGCCGGCCGCACCTCGCCGGCCGCACCTGGCCGGCCGCACCCACGCAGGTCCTTCTCCCGGGTGTCACTTCTTTAGCGCAGCGTCCGACGATTCGTCTGCCTGCCATTCGTCCAGCTGCTGCGCGGCCCTTGCCTTGGTCAGATCGTACTTCTGCTGAATCAGTTTCACCATCTGCGCTCGTTCCCCTTCAGTGCCGATCACGTCATCGATCGAGAGTCTGTCGAATTTCTCCTGAGCTCGCCCTGACCAGTCATCCCAGTCGGCCTTTATCCCAGCCCACCCGCCATCGGTGTTGGCCTTGATCTTCTCGGAGACATCACTGGCCACCTCGCGAGTCTTGTTCGCTGCATCGGTGGCAATGTCATCGACTTCCGATGCTGCCTTGCCGACCATTTCCTGAGTTTTTTCGACTGCCTCGGCGGTAGCCTTCCGGGTCTCCTCACCCGAGTTGCCGCCACAGGCGCTCAAAAGCAGTGCAAAGGTGATCGCATAAGCAGAAGGGGTGGCGATTGCAGACATGGGTTCGGCCTCGTGAGTAGTTGGAGGGGACGAGATCTGGGCTCCGGCCCTCGTGTTCAAGCCCAGCGGTACCACGACGCTTCCGGGCCCGTCACCGCTGTCGATCAGGTCACAAGCGCGATCGGGTCGCAGGCATGACACCGCAGCAACATCGACCAGAGCCGGTTATGTCTGGCCCACGTCGCCATTGATTTGCGTTATCCTCGTTGCTTCTGGCGGGGCGTGGCGCAGGCTGGTAGCGCACCACAATGGGGTTGTGGGGGTCGGAGGTTCGAATCCTCTCGCCCCGACCAGTCAAAGTCCGGTCTGCGAGGGACACAGACATATGCAAGCAAGCGATTTGCGCAGTTCAGTGAACCGTGTCGTCCAGCTTCTCGAGAAGTCGGATGTCGCGGGTGCCGTCAGAGATTTTCGGGCGGCCCCGAAGGAGCGCAAGGCTGTGATGGCGGCTCGGCTGGGTCATGCCGGAGCGCTGATCACCGCTGGTACCGATGATTTCAGTCGTACCGACTTTGCCGTGATGCGTGCCCTGCATCTCGACACGCTCGCGACTGCCGACTACTGGGAAAACCTGCTTTCCGCCAGTGGCAACACACGTGAGGCCGCAGCTGCGTTCGTGCATCTGCATAGCCGAGTGATGTTCGCTACCAGCCATCTTCCGGCGCTGCTTTCGTTGTTGAAGGTCGTCGATGACAAGCCTGCAGTCCAACGCGTGTCTGCACTCAAGTCGGGCGAAGCATCGCTGACCATTCGCCTCGCCGATGCCGGTGAGCGTGCTACCGATCCGGATCGTATCGCCCGATCGGTCGATGGTATCGACATGCTCTACTCGGCCTGCGCGAGCATCGCGCGCAAGCCTGCCATGGACCTGCGTCTGGACGGTATCAATGGCAGCGTCCATCGCGACATCCATTTTACCGGCGATAGCGACAGCGTGGCTGCGGTGGCATCGGTCATCGGCTCGGTTCCAGCGGCTCTCGATACCTTCGAGGACGATGAAGATCTCGACCTCGAAAGGGTGGTGAAATCCTTGCCGATCTTCGACGACCTGAAGCGTCTCGGCCAGCTCGGTACCTTTTCACCCGGCGACCTCGGCGACATCATCGAAACCATGCATCAGGGTGTACTGTTGGCGTTGGAGAGCGGTGTGATACTGGTAGAGGATCCTGCGGCACTGAAAGGATCAACCAGTGCATTCTCACCGGTGGATGTACCGCGCCAGGCTGGACCTCGGCAGGCCGCATCGCGCCAGGCAAGCAAGCGCGAGCAACCTTCGAACGCAGATGCCATCGGACCTGCACCCTCGCGGGGCGAGCACTCGCAGAGCCTCTCTCGTGAGTTCTCAAGTAGCGGTGAGCAGCAGTCTTCGGGAATGCCGTCCAATCCTGGTGAGGCCGATGAGCATTACCAGCGATATCTCCACGAACGGCAGGCCATGCTCGATAACCAGGCTGATGGCCTGTCGGCAGCTGCCATGGATGAGCAACGGCGCCGTGATGCGGTGGAAGATCTACTCAAGAACCTGGGGCGAGCCAGAAGCCAGAGTTGACAGTTGAAATGCTTTGATCCCTTTCATGTGCAATTGCTGACTCTGCTTGCAGCACCAGTCATGTAAGCGATGCTTGAAGCCGTGTTAGCGCGGAAAAACCCCCGGCAGGCTCGAGTTCAACGGGCCCGAGTCAGCTTGCAGCCAATTTCGCGTGTCAGACCTTTTTCGCGCGTGGAGCAATCCCGAAACTCTGTGCTCGGCCTGGAAGGATGCCGGAATTCCATGAATGGGTAACGATGAACCGGCCGGGGGTTCGATGAGGGACGCCTGTCACTGATCTCAGAGCGTGATCGCGAAGGGTTCGAAGCCTGTCGAATGCACACACTATGCGAAGCGGATGCTCCATGTCTGACAGACATGTGTGCCGTAAGAATAAGGATTGGCTCCCCGGGACGGGCTCGAACCGCCGACCCAATGATTAACAGTCATTTGCTCTACCGACTGAGCTACCGGGGATCACCAGCCGCGTAGTGTAATGACGCCATTGCCAATGGTCAACTGCATTGCGAGGTCTGCCTACGTATTCGATCTTGAATGCCACGGCGTAAGTCTTGTCTGCGGGTTATGCACAGACGTGACACCGGCAACATTTGCAGTAGAATTCCGTCGGTTGACTGATGACAGGATCCGGGATGCCCAAGGTATTTGATCTGCAGACCGAGTACGCCGCCGCTGGCCATCAGCCAGCCGCGATCGACGGTCTGTTCGAAGGCATCGGCGATGGCCTGGCCTACCAGACGCTGCTCGGCGTCACCGGTTCGGGCAAGACCTTCACCATGGCCAGTGTCATCGAACGCGCCCAGCGGCCGGCTATCGTATTGGCTCACAACAAGACACTGGCGGCGCAACTCTACGGTGAGTTCAGGGACTTCTTTCCTGACAATGCGGTCGAGTACTTCGTCTCCTACTACGATTACTATCAGCCAGAAGCGTACGTTCCCTCGTCCGATCTGTTCATCGAGAAGGATTCCTCGATCAACGAGCATATCGAGCAGATGCGGCTGTCTGCGACCAAGGCGCTGTTCGAAAGGCCGGATGTCATCATCGTGGCCACCGTCTCTTCGATTTACGGCCTGGGCGATCCCCAGCAATACCACCGCATGGTGCTGCACCTGTCGCGCGGCGAGGTCATCGATCAGCGCAAGCTGCTGCGGCGGCTGGCCGAATTGCAGTACCAGCGCAACGACATGGAGCTCAAGCGCGGTACCTACCGTGTCAGAGGCGAGATCATCGATGTGTACCCGGCCGATTCGGAGCGTGAGGCCATCCGTATCGAGCTGTTCGACGACGAGATCGAAACCCTGTCGCATTTCGATCCTCTGACGGGGGAGGTCTCTCGCAAGGTGCCCAGGCTTACGATTTACCCGAAGACCCACTACGTGACTCCGCGCGAACGCCTGCTGAGCGCGGTTGACGAGATCAAGGAAGAGTTGCGGGAGCGGCTGGAGAATCTGCGCGATGCCGGCAAGCTGGTCGAGGCGCAACGGCTGCAGCAACGTACCCAGTTCGACCTGGAGATGATCCATGAGCTGGGTTACTGCTCGGGCATAGAGAACTATTCGCGCTATCTTTCGGGTCGCGGTGTCGGTCAACCACCGCCGTGCCTGTTCGACTACCTGCCCGCCGAAAGCCTGCTCTTCATCGACGAGAGCCATCAGACGGTGCCGCAGTTGGGCGCCATGTTCAAGGGCGACCGCTCGCGCAAGGAGAATCTGGTCAACTATGGTTTCCGTCTGCCATCGGCGCTCGACAACCGGCCGTTGAAGTTCGAAGAGTTCGAACGCTTGGCGCCGCAGACCATCTTCGTCTCGGCCACCCCCGGCAATTACGAAAGGGCGCATGCCGATCAGGTCATCGAGCTGGTGGTACGGCCCACGGGGTTGCTCGATCCGCAGGTAGAGATTCGCCCGGTACGTACCCAGGTTGATGACGTGCTCTCGGAGATCAGTATCCGGGTGGCGAAGAACGAGCGGGTGCTGATCACCACACTCACCAAGCGCATGTCGGAAGATCTGACCGATTACCTGGCGGATCATGACGTGAAGGTGCGCTATCTGCACTCCGATGTGGATACGGTCGAGCGTAGCGAGATCATCCGCGACCTGCGCCTGGGGGTGTTCGACGTGCTCGTCGGCATCAACCTGCTACGCGAAGGGCTCGACATGCCGGAGGTGTCACTGGTGGCCATCCTCGATGCCGACAAGGAAGGCTTCCTGCGCTCTGATCGCTCGCTGATCCAGACCATCGGGCGTGCAGCGCGCAATCTCGAAGGTCGTGCCATTCTGTACGCCGATACCATCACCGGTTCCATTCAACGAGCGATCGAGGAAACCGAGCGGCGGCGTACGATGCAGATCGCCTACAACGAGGAGCACGGGATCACTCCGGTCGGTATCCGCAAGGCCGTGGCGGATGTGATGGAAGCCGGCGGCAGCGGCCGCAAGGACAAGCGCAAGCGTAGAGACAAGCCAGAGGCTGCCCCGGTCGCTGCCGATTACGCCTCGTTGTCGACGAGCGAGGCCAGCCGCAAGATCAAGCAGCTCGAGAAGGGCATGTTCGAGGCGGCCCGGAACCTGGAGTTCGAGAAGGCGGCGTCACTGCGTGACGAACTCGAAGCCGTTCGCGAGAATCTGCTGCACGGCCCCGGAGAGGGGGCAGGCAGCGGCACGAGCGGTGCGAAGGCTGGTCGCACGAAGGCAGGCCGCGCGAACACTACTGAATCCGACGCGTCGATGGCCGATAACTCGCCTGACGCTGCGCAAAGGAAGCGAGCTGCCGGCGCTTGACCACACCCTGTCGGCTGGCATGAAAATGCAACACGCCCACTTTCATGGCGCCAAGGGTCCGGTAGTGCATCTGACTCGGGGGCTCAATAATGCATCTGGCTCGGGAGTCTTGACTCCCATTCCCCGATAGGGTCGCGCTACCCTTACCGGAACGAAAGAATTCTCTTAAACCTGTAGCTGCCGGTTCGTACCGGTGCTGCGACACCAGGATCAGAAGTCATGCTTGAAGCCTATCGCGCTCACGTCGAAGAACGCGCTGCCGAAGGAATCGTACCCAAGCCGTTGAGTGCCGCGCAGACCGCCGAGTTGGTCGAACTGCTCAAGGCCCCACCGGTCGGCGAAGGGGATTTCATCCTCGATCTGTTCGCGAACCGGGTACCGCCGGGTGTGGACGAAGCCGCCTACGTGAAAGCGAGCTTTCTCGCGGCGCTCGCGGCCGGCGATGCCACGAGCCCGCTGATCGACCCGGTCCGGGCGGTGGCGTTGCTGGGAACGATGATGGGTGGCTACAACATCGAGCCTTTGATCAAGGCGCTCGATGACCAGGCGCTCGCACCCACCGCAGTGGTGGCGCTGTCGCACACCCTGTTGGTATTCGATGCCTTTCACGATGTGCGCGAAAAGGCCGAAGCAGGCAACGAGGCGGCGGGGCAGGTCATGCAAGCCTGGGCCGACGCCACCTGGTTCACCGGCCGGCCTGAGGTGCCCGCCCACGTCACGGTCAGTGTATTCAAGGTGCCCGGGGAGACCAACACCGATGACCTCTCACCGGCCACCGATGCCTGGTCGCGTCCGGATATCCCGCTGCATGCGAACGCGATGCTCAAGTTCGAGCGCGAGGGCCTGTCGGACCAGCCGCTGAAGGACATCGCGGACCTGAAGAAGAAAGGCCACCCGGTAGCCTATGTCGGCGATGTGGTCGGTACCGGTTCGTCGCGCAAGTCCGCGACCAATTCGGTGTTGTGGCACATGGGCAACGATATTCCGCATGTGCCGAACAAGCGTGACGGCGGTTTCGTACTGGGCACCAAGATCGCGCCGATCTTCTACAACACGATGGAGGATGCCGGCGCACTGCCGATCGAATGCGATGTGGACAGCCTCTCCACCGGCGATGCGATCACGATCTACCCGTTCGAGGGGCGTATTACTCGCGAAGGCAGTGACGACACACTGACGCGCTTCGAGTTGAGTACGGATGTGCTGCTCGACGAAGTTCGTGCGGGTGGACGCATTCCGCTGATCATCGGCCGCGGGCTGACCGATCGGGCCCGTGAGGCCCTTGGCCTGCCGGTCAGCGAGGTGTTCAAGCGCCCGGGAGCCAATGAGGTCAGCTCGAAGGGTTACACCCTGGCGCAGAAGATGGTGGGCCAGGCTTGCGGTGTGGCCGGCGTGCGCCCGGGCCAGTACTGCGAACCCAAGATGACCACCGTCGGGTCGCAGGATACCACCGGGCCGATGACGCGTGACGAACTGAAGGATCTGGCCTGCCTGGGCTTCTCGGCCGACCTGGTCATGCAATCGTTCTGCCATACGGCGGCCTACCCGAAGCCTGTGGATGTCAGTACCCATCATACCTTGCCGGACTTCATCAGCACGCGTGGCGGTGTCTCGTTGCGCCCGGGCGACGGCATCATTCACTCCTGGCTCAACCGCATGCTGCTGCCCGACACGGTCGGCACCGGCGGTGATTCGCACACACGATTCCCGATGGGCATCTCGTTCCCGGCAGGGTCGGGCCTGGTGGCATTTGCCGCCGCCACCGGCGTCATGCCGCTGAACATGCCCGAGTCGGTACTCGTGCGGTTCAAGGGCGAAATGCAACCCGGGATCACGTTACGCGATCTGGTCAACGCGATTCCTTACGCCGCGTTGAAATCAGGCCTGCTCACGGTCGAGAAGAAGGGTAAGAAGAACGTGTTCTCCGGTCGTTGCGTCGAGATCGAGGGCCTGCGAGATCTGAAGCTGGAGCAGGCCTTCGAACTGGCCGATGCGACGGCCGAGCGCTCTGCCGGTGGCTGCACGATCAAGCTCGACATCGAGCCGTTGAAGGAATACGTGACCTCGAACGTCACACTGCTACGCTGGATGATCGATCAGGGCTACGACGACGCCCGCGCACTGGAGCGCCGGGCAAGGCTGATGGAGGAATGGCTGGCCAACCCTGTGCTGCTCGAGGCAGACAAGGATGCCGAGTACTTCGAGGTCATCGAAATAGATCTGGCCGAGATCACCGAACCGTTGCTCGCCTGCCCGAACGATCCGGACGATGTGAAACCGTTGTCGGAGGTGGCCAATGAAAAGATCGATGAAGTGTTCATCGGTTCGTGCATGACGAATATCGGTCACTACCGGGCCGCGGGCAAGCTGATCGAAAAGGCCGGTCAGTATGTGGATACCGTGTTGTGGATAGCACCACCGACACGCATGGACGAACACCAGTTGAAAGAGGAGGGCTACTACAACATCTTCGGCGCCGCCGGTGCCAGGCTAGAGATACCCGGTTGTTCCCTGTGCATGGGTAACCAGGCGCGGGTGAAGCCTGGCGCCACCGTGGTGTCCACCTCGACACGCAACTTTCCGAATCGGCTGGGCAAGGGGGCTTTCGTGTACCTGAGCTCGGCGGAGTTGGCGGCGGTGGCGGCCCTGTTGGGGCGTTTGCCCACGGTGGCCGAATACATGGACTACGTGCGCGACCTGGACGCCATGAGTGACGAGGTTTATCGCTACCTGAACTTCAACGAGATCGCCGACTTCCAGGATTCGGCGGATGCCTCGAAGGTGAGGTTCAAGGATATTCCGGTCGAGATCCAGATCGCGTCGTAGCTTCCGATCAGGCTACCGGCGCGGTCGAGATCCGGGTGACGGCAGAATCCGGGTCAGGCCTTCAGGAATGCGTCGGCAGCCTGGACGTAGGCGTTGCGCTGGAATAGCAGCTTCATGCGACCGCCGCCGCATTGCTGCCATAGCACCACGGAGCGCAGGCCGCCGAGCAGGGCGGCCCGGATGGTGGCCGCCACCTTGTTGTCATTGAGGTGGCCAGGATCGCCGCTGACCATGATGCGCGGGCTGAGATGGCTGATGCTGCTGCGGTAGAGATCAGCGAAATTGTTGATCATGGTCTCCTCCGTGACTTCGAAGTCCAACGACTGGGCGCGGCTGATGCCGATACGCAGTTGTTCCACCGTGCGCGCATCGCGTTCGATGTTGCCACCGAGCTGAATCAGCGATAGCGCATAGCGTGAGATATCCAGGTCGCGGGCCTCCGCGTTGCCGGCTAGCTGGTTCTTCAGTATCCGCAGTCCGCGGCGCAGGCTGTTCGGAGACCCGCCGTACGCGTCGATGACGCGATCGCTGTTGAGTGTCAGGATCGAACGTAGCGTGCTGGCCAGCTCGCTCTGGTCGCATTCACCGGTGGTCGCCAGGCTCTTGCACAGGTAGACGGACTGAAAGATTCCGGCCAGCGCGAGCGCCTGGTTGTCGGTCGTCCTGATATTGCTCATGAGGCTCCAAGGGTTTACCGGTGCGCGAAATCGTCGATGATACCGCCGCCGAGGCAGCGATCGCCATCATAGACGACCAGGGATTGGCCTGGAGTGGCTGCCCTGACGGGTGTGTCGAATGTTGCCTGCACGAGCCCGTCTTCTGCCACGCTGATGCTGACGGCCTGGTCTTCCTGCCGGTAGCGCACCTTGGCCGCTGCGCTGAAGCGTTCCGCAGGCGGATGCCCCGCGACCCAGTGGACGTCCTTGATCGCCAGCCCGGAGCGCATCAGCAACGGGTTGTCATGCCCCTGACCGACGACCAGAGTATTGTCCGCCAGCCGTTTCTCCAGCACGTACCAGGGCGATTCGCCGGCATCCGCACGTCCTCCGATACCGAGGCCCTGTCGCTGACCGAGGGTGTGGAACATCAGCCCGTTATGCGATCCGATGAGGTCTCCTGCCTCGGTAACCACCGCACCGCGTTGGGCCGGCAGGTAGTCGGCCAGGAACGCGTTGAATTTCCGCTCACCGATGAAGCAGATGCCCGTACTGTCCTTCTTGGCGTGTACCTGCAGGCCGGCTCGCCGAGCCATGTCGCGTACCGCGGGCTTCTCGATCTCGCCAACCGGAAACAGGGCATCGATCAGTTGATCCTGGCCAAGAGTGTGCAGAAAATAGCTCTGGTCTTTGGCGGGATCCCGCCCGCGCAGCAGAGCCGTACCGGTCGAACCGTGCTCCAGGCGTGCGTAATGGCCGGTGGCTATGGCATCGGCGCCGCGGGCACGGGCATGATCGAGAAAGGCGCGGAACTTGATCTCGCGATTGCAAAGAATATCCGGGTTGGGCGTGCGTCCCGCACCGTACTCGGCGAGGAAATGAGCGAACACCCGTTCCCAGTAGTCGCCGGCGAAGTTGACCGTCTCGAGCGGAATGCCCAGCGTGTCGGCTACGCCTGCGGCGTCGCGATAGTCTTGCCGGGCGGTGCACTGCTCATCGTCATCTTCCCAGTTCTGCATGAACACGGCAGACACCCGATAGCCCTGCTCGACGAGCAACAGGGCGGCCACAGAGGAATCGACACCGCCGGAAAGCCCGACGATGACCTGGGGTTTGCCGGCAGTGTTCATCAGTATGCCAGCGTCGGTTTTCTGCGCGAGAAATCGTGCAGATGCCACATGCAGTGGTTCAGGCTCGGGATAGGGGTCATCACGAAATCAAAGGTTGGTGATCAGTGCGGCCGAGCGTGTCGGTGACTTGCGCAGAGGGGGTGGGGCGGTTTGCCTGGCGAAGAAGTCGCCGTCCATCATTTCCAGAAATCGCTTTGCCTGAGGCGATAGAAACTTGCCGCGCCGAATGACCACGCCGTAGGTGCGGGTGGGGAAGTAGGCGTCCATCGGCTTGACCACGAGATTCTCGAATCCGCGCAGGCAGATGCTGGTGACGATGCTCAGGCCGGCACCTATCTCCACGTAACGCTTGATGACCTCCCAGCCTCCAGCCTCGAGCACCACGGTATAGGGCACGTCGTGTTGCTGGAACACGAGGTCCACGACGTTCCAGGTGCTCAGATGACGTGGCGGCAGGATCAGTCCGTACGGGCTGATGTCTTCGAGTGTGACGCGTTCCCGGGTCGCCAGCGGGTGGTCCTTGCACATGATCAGCGCCGGCTTGTAGTCGTAGATGGGGTGATAGACCATGTCGTCGGGCACGTCGATCATCGAGCCGACCGCGAAATCGACCTCATCCGCTCGCAGCAAGGCGAGTCCATCCTGGCCCGTGACATTGTGCAGCTTCAGATCGATCTGTGAATATTCGGTGGAAAATTCCTTGATGATGTCCGGCAGGATGTAGAGCAGGGTGGCTTCACCGGAGGCGATGTCCAGCGGGCCGGCATGCACATCGCCGAGGCGGGCGGCGAAGCTGTCTGCAAGCCGTGCGAAGCCATCGATCAGAGGCTGTGCCATGTCGAGAAGCAGCGTTCCGGCGGGCGTCAGCCGGATCTTCGGGCCGCAGCGCTCGAACAGCAATGTGCCGAGCTCTTTCTCAAGGGCTTGAATCTGCAGCGAAACCGTAGGTTGACTCAGTTTCAGGCGTTCGGCGGCCCGGGAAATGCTTCCGGTTTGAGCCGCATGGCAGAAGGCACGCAGCTGGCGCATCTGATTGATCGTTGAAGAGTCGTGCTGCGCCATTCGCTCGTTAGTCGGTTGTGCGGCCAGAGTATTTGTCGCTGCAATGATAATGATAGTGAGTATTGCATTGCAAACATCCTGTGGCTTCACCAAGATCAGGAATCCGCATACGGCAACACCTCTTTTAGTTCACACGCTCCATAGAACGGAACCCTCACATGAATGCAAGTGCAACTGGGCTGGACGGCGCAAGTCGCGACCAGCAGATCGACGAACTGGAAAAAGACTGGGCAACCAACCCGCGCTGGAAAGGTGTCAAGCGACCCTACACGGCCGCCGATGTGGTCCGGCTGCGCGGCTCCCTGCAGATCGAGTACACCCTGGCCCGGCGCGGCGCTGAAAAGCTCTGGGCGCTGATCAACGGTGATGCCCGCAAGGGCTACGTCAACTGCCTGGGTGCCTTGACCGGCGGCCAGGCCGTGCAACAGGCGAAGGCCGGCATCGAGGCCATCTACCTGTCCGGCTGGCAGGTGGCGGCCGATGCGAACACCTCTGAATCCATGTATCCCGACCAGTCGCTCTACAGCTACGACTCGGTACCGGCGGTGGTACGGCGCATCAACAATTCGTTCAAACGTGCCGATGAGATCCAGTGCTCGCGCGGTATCGGTGCCGGCGACGACGGCTTTCTCGACTACTTCCTGCCGATCGTTGCCGATGCGGAAGCCGGGTTCGGTGGCGTGCTGAACGCGTTCGAGTTGATGAAGAACATGATCGTCAACGGCTCGGCCGGTGTGCATTTCGAGGATCAGCTGGCGGCGGTGAAGAAGTGCGGTCACATGGGTGGCAAGGTGCTGGTGCCGACGCAGGAAGCGGTGCAGAAGCTGGTAGCCGCACGGCTGGCCGCCGATGTTCTCGGTGTGCCGACGTTGCTGCTGGCGCGAACCGATGCCGAAGCGGCCGACTTGATCACGTCGGACGTGGATCCGAACGATGCCGAGTTCCTGACCGGTGAGCGCACGGATGAAGGTTTCTATCGGACGAACAATGGTCTCGAGCAGGCCGTTTCACGCGGCCTGGCCTATGCCGAATACGCTGACCTGGTGTGGTGCGAAACCGGTACACCCGATCTTGAATTCGCGAAAGACTTCGCCGATGCCATCCATGCGAAGTATCCCGGAAAACTGCTGGCCTACAACTGCAGCCCGTCATTCAACTGGAAGAAGAACCTCAACGATGCCGACATCGCCTCGTTCCAGGAGCAGATTTCCGGCATGGGGTACAAGTATCAGTTCATCACGCTGGCGGGCATCCACAACATGTGGTTCAACATGTACGACCTGGCGCACGACTATGCCAAGGGTGAGGGCATGCGGCACTACGTGGAAAAGGTGCAGGAGCCGGAGTTCGCGGCGGCGTCACGAGGTTACACCTTCGTTGCCCACCAGCAGGAAGTGGGTGCGGGCTACTTCGATGACGTGACCACGGTCATCCAGGGTGGCATGTCGTCCGTCACCGCGCTGAAGGGCTCTACCGAGGAAGACCAGTTCTGATGGTCTTCGCGCACGTCGATGACTGAGCTTGCCATTGTCATTCCGGAAAATTGACAGGGCCTGCCCGTCTACCTTCCGTCCCGTCACTGACGGGACGGGGGCTAGACCTTATAGTAATCCCTGTACCAGGCGACGAACTGCGCCACACCATCTTCGACACTGGTATCAGGCTTGTAATCCACGTCGCGAACCAGATCGCTGACGTCGGCGTAGGTATCGGGCACGTCACCCGCCTGCAGGGGTAGCAGGTTCTTCTCGGCCTTCCGTCCCAGGCACTCTTCGAGCACATGGATGTAGTGTTCCAGATCCACCGGGGCGTTGTTGCCGATGTTGTACACCCGGAAAGGGGCGGCGCTCGTGGCCGGGTCAGGCTGGTCGCTGTTCCAGTCGGGATCGGGAGTTGCAGTATTATCCAGTGTGCGAACTACGCCTTCGACGATATCGTGCACGAACGTGAAGTCGCGCTTGTGCTTGCCGTAGTTGAAGACGTCGATCGGCTTGCCTTCCAGGATGTTCTTCGTGAACAGGAACAGCGCCATGTCGGGTCGGCCCCAGGGGCCATACACGGTGAAGAAGCGCAGGCCGGTGGTGGGCAGCTCGAACAGATGGCTGTAGGTATGCGCCATCAGTTCATTGGCCTTCTTGGTGGCGGCGTACAGGCTCACCGGATGGTCGACGGACTCGTGAACCGAGAACGGCATGTTGGTGTGTGAACCGTAGACCGAGCTGGTGGAGGCATAGACCAGGTGCTCGACCTTCGTGTGCCGGCAATTCTCCAGCACGTTGATGAAACCCATGATGTTGGCGTCGATGTACGCGTACGGGTTCTCCAGCGAATAGCGCACACCGGCCTGCGCGGCGAGATTCACGACACGCTGCGGCTTGTGCTTCGCAAAGGTCGCGGTCATCAGTTCACGATCCTCCAGGCTGCCGCGCACCTCGGTGAATCGCTCGTGAGCCTTGACCCGTTCGAGCCTGGCCAGCTTCAGGTTCACGTCGTAGTAGTCATTCACGTTATCGATGCCGATGACTTCGTCGCCGCGCTCGAGCAGGCGCAGGGCGAGCGTCGATCCGATGAAGCCGGCGGTGCCTGTGACCAGTATTTTCATGATGTGATGTTCACGCGTCGAAGTTCAGATGGATGGCAGCAAGTTTTTGAGAAGTGACCACTACAGTCGGGCATCTACCTGATCTTTCGGAAACAGGCTCTTGATGTCGTACAGCACATGGTCCGCCTTGCCTAGTTCACGCACCTTCGCGGCGCCCATCTGTGCGAACTGCCGATGCCCGACCGCCAGGATGATCGCGTCGTAGCGCCCTGGCGCGAGCTCATCGACCATCGTGACGTCGTATTCGCGCCGGGCATCCTCCGCATCGACCCAGGGATCGTGAATCTCGACATTGGCATGATAGTGCTGCAGCTCCTCGACGATGTCGACCACGCGGGTGTTGCGCAGATCCGGGCAGTTCTCCTTGAACGCCAGCCCCAGCACCAGCACGTTCGCGCCCACGACGTGGATACGGCGGCGAGTGAGCATCTTGATGACCTGCTCGGCCACGAAGCCGCCCATGCCATCGTTGATCTGCCGGCCGGACAGGATCACCTGCGGGTGGTAACCGATTTCCTGCGCCTTGTGGGTCAGGTAGTAGGGGTCGACGCTGATGCAGTGACCGCCGACGAGGCCGGGCCGGAACGGCAGGAAATTCCATTTGGTACCGGCAGCTTCGAGTACCTCGAGCGTGTCGATGCCGAGGCGGTCGAAGATGATTGCCAGCTCGTTGATCAAAGCGATGTTCAGATCGCGCTGGGTGTTCTCGATGACCTTGGCAGCCTCAGCCACCTTGATGCTGCTGGCCTTGTGGGTACCTGCCGTGATGATGCGACGGTACAGCGCATCCACCGCGTCGGCCACCTCGGGTGTGGAGCCGGCGGTAACCTTCGTTATCGTGCTGACGCGATGTTCCTTGTCGCCCGGATTGATTCGTTCCGGGCTGTAGCCTGCGTAGAAATCGGTATTGAACGTCAGGCCCGACTGCCGCTCCAGTATCGGCACGCAGACCTCCTCCGTGGCACCGGGGTATACAGTGGATTCATAGATCACCACACACCCTGGCCGCATCACCGATCCGATGGCCTCGCTCGCCTTGATCAGTGGCGTAAGGTCAGGCTGCTTGTGGCGGTTGATCGGCGTGGGGACGGTCACGATGAAGACCTTGCAGTCGGCCAGCTCGGCGATGGCGCTTGAATACTGCAAGTGCGATGCGCGCTGCATTTCCTCGGTACTGACCTCCAGCGTGCGATCGTGGCCGGAGCGCAGTTCAGACACCCGTTTCTCATCGATATCGAAGCCGGTGGTCGGGCAACTCTTCCCGAATTCAACGGCAAGCGGCAAGCCGACATAGCCCAGCCCGATGATGGCGATTCGGTCGTCGGATGACAATTCAAACATGCGTACGCTTTCCGCTTCTCTGCTTCATGATTGGAAACCTCTTGCCCGAGCTGGCTCTCTGAGGGTCGGCAGTATACGGCAGGCCTTGCAGATACCGCTTGTGGAGTGTGATGCAGTTCCCGATAACCCCTGACATCGATCGATGCGATTCACAGCGCTTGCAGAACGTGCGCTCATCCCTGAACGATGCTGCCGATGTGCCGATTACTCAGCGCATGGAAGCAACGAGATAGGTGACATGAAACCTCGGTTCAATCACCGATGAGTACGCTGAAGCTGTTCAAGCTGCATTTGCGCGTACCGTTCCTGGTGCTCGCCAGCTTCGAATTCTGCATCTGCATGGTCGCGGTGTACGTTGCCGTCTATGTACGCTTCGACGGCCAGCGTCTGACCGAAGTCGAATCGATCAATTCCCCGGTGGTCACCTCCGTGCTGTTCGGTCTGGTGATGCCCGTGACCACGATGGCCATGGGCTTGTACCAGAACCGCTTTCGCGGTGGAGTGCTGGGGGTATTCCTGCGCTCGGTCATCGGCTTCATCGCAGGTGCCATGGTTTTGGCACTGTTGTATTACCTCGTTCCCAGCCTCTACCTCGGCCGGGGCGTCTTCGCGCTCGCCATTGTAATCGCGTTCTTCATGGTGGGCACCTTGCGCCCGGTGTTCTTCGACTATGTCGACAAGGATGTGCTCAAGCTACGCGTGCTGGTGCTCGGTGCGGGTACGCGTGCCGAATCGATCCACCACCGGTTGCGGCGGCGCGTTGACCGGCGCGGGTTCCGTATTCACGGCCATGTGCCACTGGCAGGCGATGATCGCGTCGCCCTGGCCGCCGCGCAGGTGGTGAGGCCAGCGGTTCCGTTGCTGGAATACTGCCAGCGGAACGAGATCGACGAGATCGTCGTGGCGGCAGACGACAGGCGCTCGGGCATCGACCTGGAAGAGCTGCTCCGGTGCAAGTTGCACGGCATCGACGTGATCGACCTGCTTGGCTTCTTCGAACGAGAGCAGGGCAAGTTGCCGCTGGACATCCTGCGTCCGGGCTGGCTCATCTATGCGGATGGCTTCGAGCAGGGGGCGCTTCGCGATGTGCTCAAACGGGGTTTCGACATCGGCGCCAGCTTGCTCATACTGATGATCACCTGGCCTTTCATGCTGCTGGCGATTCTGGCGATCAAGCTGGAGGACGGACTGCGAGCACCGGTTTTCTATGGTCAGACCCGCACGGGCTACGTCGGCAAGGGCTTCGAGGTCTTGAAATTTCGGAGCATGAGTGTCGATGCCGAGGTGGCCGGTCAGGCACAGTGGGCCACGCGTAACGATTCTCGTGTCACGCGCGTGGGCAAGCTGATGAGACAGACACGGATCGACGAGCTGCCTCAGATCCTCAATGTGCTGCGTGGCGACATGAGCTTCGTCGGCCCACGCCCGGAACGCCCGCAATTCGTCGAGCAGCTGCGACAGCAGATCCCCTACTACGATGAGCGCCATGCCGTGAAGCCCGGCATCACCGGCTGGGCACAGGTGTGCTACCCGTACGGATCGTCACTCGCCGATTCGGTGCAAAAGCAGGAGTACGATCTGTACTACATCAAGAACCACACGATCTTCCTCGATATGCTCATCTTGTGCCAGACCGCCGAGGTGGTACTGTTCGGCAAGGGTGCGCGCTGAAGCCCCCCTGCGTCCGGGCTCGATCCACCGATGTTTGCATCACGTAGTGTTGCCAGGCGAGAGTAATACTGTTGCCGGACGAGGGTGAATCTGCAGCTTCTGTTTCCCGGTAACATGCTTTTGCCTGACGAATCGGTCAGGATGGACAACAGGGGTGTCGGCCGAGCTCTGGCACGGCTGCCGCGAGGTTGCAGGCAATGAATTGTCATGGCATGAGCACTGCTGCCAGGCGGTAATTGACAAGCCGGTTTCAGACCCCACAATCTGGGAGAGGGCAAGGGTAGTGGCGGAACAACGAGCATGACAGAACGAGAGAATGATCGTGGCGACGGGCTCGTAGTCGAGAAGGCCAAGCCCAAGCTGGCCAAACCGCCGCTGTTCAAGGTCGTGCTGATGAATGACGATTACACGCCGATGGAGTTTGTGGTCGAGGTCTTGCAAGTGTTCTTCACGCTGGATCGCGAGCAGGCCACACGTGTGATGCTGCATGTCCATCAGAAGGGCAAGGGTGTCTGCGGTGTGTTCACACGGGAGATCGCCGAGACCAAGGTTGCTCAGGTCAATCAATACGCCCGCGAGAGCCGGCATCCTCTGTTGTGCGAGATGGAAGAGGCATGAGGCGATGTGGAGCGGGGAAGTCAGGAGTGCGCGAGAGGGTCGGAGGGCGGCCCACCACTGTAACGAAATCGGTCTGAGACAAACATGCTGAGCAAAGAGCTGGAATTCACTCTCAATAACGCGTTCAAGGAAGCGCGCGCCAGACGGTTCGAGTTCATGACGGTCGAGCATCTGCTGCTTGCCCTGATCGATAACCCGACCGCGGCGCAGGTATTGCGCGCCTGTGGTGGGGATCTCGACACTCTGCGTGACGAGCTCGATGCCTTCGTGGAAGAGAATACACCGCTACTCGACGAGAACGATACGCGTGAGACGCAGCCCACGCTGGGTTTCCAGCGCGTGCTGCAGCGCGCCGTGTTCCACGTGCAGAGCAGTGGCAAGAAGGAGGTCACCGGCGCGAATGTGCTGGTCGCGATCTTCGGAGAACAGGATTCGCAGACGGTGTTCCTGCTGAACAAGCAGAACATCACACGTCTGGACGTCGTGAACTACATTTCCCACGGTATCGCGAAGAACGCACAGGACGAGCCGGAGGAGACCGAAGAGTCTTCCGGGGAATACCCGGCCGAAGAGGGCGAGGGTGAGGGCAAGCCGCTCGATAAGTACGCCACCAACCTGAACGCGAAGGCTGAGGCCGGTGGTATCGATCCGCTGATCGGTCGTGATCACGAAGTGGAGAGGGCATCGCAGGTGCTCTGCCGTCGCCGCAAGAACAACCCGCTGCTGGTCGGTGAAGCCGGTGTGGGCAAGACGGCGATTGCGGAAGGGCTGGCGAAGAAGATCGTCGATGGCGAGGTTCCGGAGGTGCTGTCCGAATCGGTGATCTACTCTCTGGATCTCGGTGCCCTGGTCGCCGGTACCAAGTATCGCGGAGATTTCGAGAAGCGCCTGAAGGCGATCCTGACACAGCTGAAGAAGGAGCCGAACGCCATCCTCTTCATCGACGAGATCCACACCATCATCGGTGCCGGTGCCGCATCGGGTGGCGTCATGGATGCATCCAACCTGATAAAGCCGATGCTGGCTTCAGGGGAGCTGAAGTGCATCGGCTCCACCACGTACCAGGAATATCGCGGTATCTTCGAGAAGGATCGCGCGCTCGCAAGGCGCTTTCAGAAGATCGATGTAATCGAACCTTCCGTCGAGCAGACCTTCGAGATCCTGAAGGGGCTTAAAACCCGTTACGAAGAGTTTCACGACATAAAGTACTCGAACAACGCTCTGAAAACGGCGGCCGAACTGGCCAGTCGCTACATCAACGATCGCTTCCTGCCCGACAAGGCGATCGATGTCATCGACGAGGCCGGAGCCAGCCACCGGGTGAAGGGAGCCAGCGCCAAGTCGAAGAAGTCGATCAGCGTGAAGGATATCGAGGCAATCGTCGCCAAGATCGCCCGAATTCCCGAAAAGAGCGTCTCTTCCACCGACATGGACAAGCTGCGTACGTTGCCGCGAGACCTGCGCATGCTCGTCTTCGGGCAGGATGAGGCCATCGAGACACTGGGTTCGGCTATCAAGATGTCACGTTCGGGGCTGGGAAATGAAGATCGCCCGATCGGCAGCTTCATGTTCGCGGGCCCTACCGGTGTAGGTAAGACCGAGGTCACCAAGCAGCTGGCGAAGATCATGGGTATCGAGCTGGTGCGCTTCGACATGTCGGAATACATGGAGCGGCACACGGTGTCACGCCTGATCGGCGCTCCTCCGGGGTACGTGGGTTTCGATCAGGGTGGTCTGCTGACCGATGCGGTCATTCAGAACCCGCACTGCGTCGTGTTGCTCGACGAGATCGAGAAGGCGCACGTGGACGTGTTCAACCTGTTGCTGCAGGTCATGGATCACGGCACACTGACCGACAACAACGGGCGCAAGGCGGATTTCCGCAACGTTATCCTGGTGATGACGACCAATGCAGGTGCGGAGTCCATTTCTCGCAGCACCATGGGTTTCACGGTACAGGATCATAGCAACGACGGCGCCGCAGCCATTGAGAAGATGTTCACCCCGGAATTTCGAAACCGGCTCGATGCGGTCATACAATTCAGCCCGCTCGACAAGAGCATCATCCTGAATGTGGTTGACAAGTTCATCATCGAACTCGAGGCACAACTGGAGGAAAAGGGTGTTTCCATCGACTTCAACGATGAAGCCAAGGTCTGGTTGGCGGAAAACGGCTTTGATGCCCGCATGGGTGCCCGGCCGATGGCACGCCTGATCAGCGACCACATCAAGAAGCCTCTGGCGGACGAAATCCTGTTCGGCAAGCTTGCGCGGGGTGGCAAGGTTCGCGTGAAGCTGGACAACGAAGGCAAGATAGCCTTCGAGTTCGAGAATCGGGAGAGTGCCGAAGCTACGGCGTAGAAAGTAGGCGAGCTGGCAACCTTTTCGTTGCCAGCGCCAGCCTCGGGTAGCGCACGCGGGCCCTGCTCGACGAAGCGTCGGGTCAGCGGCTACGGTAGGTGATACGCCCCTTGCTCAGATCGTAGGGTGTCATCTGCACGGTAACCTTGTCGCCGGTAAGTATCCGGATGTAGTGTTTACGCATCTTGCCGGAGATGTGTGCCGTGACCACATGCCCGTTCTCCAGTTCGACCCTGAACATCGTATTCGGCAGGGTATCCACCACTACGCCTTCCATCTCGATCGGTTCTTCTTTCGCCATATGCCTTGAGCTTCGTCGGGTTTCATCGACCGGCACGTGCCCGTCGCGATAGTTTGAGTGCCGAGAAACAGTGAGCCTGCCCGGCATTGGTGACCTGCCATTACGCCATCCCGATACGATTCGGCAAATGGCGATGGTCGGTAGATTAGGGATTGCCGGGTTTGGATGAAAACCGGCGGCGCCATTATCACCCATATGATGGGCGGCGCAAGGTCTGTTTGATAACTCACCGTATTGCCGCCGTGCGCAGGTCATGTTCGCCCTATGGGCCCGGCCCCTCACGTTTGTACTTGTGCGACAGTGTCACCATAATACCCGAGGTTAATCGGCGGATCAGCGACCAGGACTATTCCATAATCGTGTTTGACACCTTGCTTCACAAACCGCGGAACAGCGGTCGGCTCGCAGCGTTGATGGAGCTGTACGAGCGAAATTACGTGCTCGTCCGGCTTTTGATACCCGAGCTGCGCCAGCTTGGCGAAGGCGTGCATGTCTCGCAGCCTGAAGGTGCCATGCCGCTGGAACTCAGTGCCATCGAGCACAGTCGCTTCACTTCCACCTTCAACCTCAGCTATCGGTTTTCATCCGATCAGGGTGCCAGGGAGCGGCACGGTCAGGTAGGCAGACGGCAGCGCGAGCCCGATCTGACCATTCGCATCTACCACGATGCGCGTACCTGTGAGGTCATGAGCGGACTGATTCCGTCGTTCACACGCGAATCTCGTCGGGTGCGCGATCTGCAGCATGGCCACCATCTGAACCGCTTTCTCGACAAGTGGCTCAACTACTGCCTGCGTCAGGGCCATTCGTTCGCAGGCGGAGCCGGCATGGCGCCCGATCAGGGGGCAGTCGACAATGGTGAAGGCGCCACGCCGCGAACCGTGCAGCTCACCGACCCGCTGTCGGGTTGATCCGTTTGCCTGTCTCGTCGTTTCGATGATTGCAGCCCGCATTGCACGCCGCAGCACGCGACCCGCTCTTCGACGTCATCATCCGGGGCAAAATTGATCGATGTTGCGTTGATAGCGTGCCATGTACACGACGGTATCGTCCATCTGACGAGGCGTCAGGTCAGTGGCAAGGCGGCGCTCCAGCGATACCACCCGCTTGGCCAAATCCCGACAATGCTCACTTTTGCCACGGTCGGCGATCAGCGCCGTGTCCGGTACGGATTGCCTTGCCGGGAAGGACGTTCGTGAACTTTGCGTCGGTGTGCTGCGAGGCTCCTCCATCGGCCGTCCCGAGGTGTTCGGTGCTGCGGGATCGCCAGCAGGCTCTCGCTGCCGGGTTGCCGTTACCGAATCGGCTGCCTGCGAACGTACGGCCGCACCGATCGCGGGCTCGGCCGGCCTGTCATCGGGTGTCGTATCCTCTTCCTTTGCGCCCACGGTCTCGTAGCTCGTGCCAGCCTTCGGTCGGGTTGGCGAGAAAGTGATCGAACCGTCGGCCTCTGTCCAGCGGTAGAGTTCGGCGGCGGCTGCGATCTGAATGCCTGGCATCAGGCATGACAGAAACAGACAGACTATCGATGAGGAGAACGCGATGCGTGGCATGAGAGTGGTGTCGGGCGGGGAGTCCTGTCTGCTCATGCAAGCGGGGTGCCCGCGATGAACCTGGCGATGGCTTGTGCCACCGTTGGTGCAGGCGGTGCCGTCGGGGCGATGCTGCGCTATCTGGTCACGGTAGTCGTCGTCAGTCACGGGTGGCGTTATCCGCTGCACACGCTGATCGTCAACGTCGTGGGCTGCCTGCTGGCCGGGCTGATCGTAGGCTGGCTAGCCGCCAGGAACCCGGGATCGGCAGGCCTGCAACTGTTTCTCGTCACGGGGGTGTTGGGCGCCTTCACGACCTTCTCCGCGTTCTCGGTGGAGGTGCTGCGCATGACCCAGGCCGGCCAGAGTGGCCTGGCCGCTGTCAATGTCGCAGCGAACCTGGCGGGGGCCCTGTCGGCTGTAGCGCTTGGCTGGTGGCTATCCCGCCTTTTCCCGTAGCCGGCGATGGGGTCCGACTGGTGGCCGTCCTGCCTTATCCAGTAAACTGTGGAGTCTGTCTCAAGGGTGTTCTGACATGCTCGACCCGAAACTGGTGCGCAATGAACTCGACTGGGTAGCCGAACGTACCGCACGGCGCCACATGGCGCTCGACACCGAAGCACTGACGGCGCTGGAGACGCGGCGCAAGTCGGCGCAGCAGGCGAGCGAAAGCCTGCAGGCTACCCGCAACGAGCGCTCCAAGGCCATCGGCATCGCCAAGTCGCGTGGTGAAGACATAGAGCCGCTGAAGGTGGAGGTCGCCCGTCTGAGTGACGAGCGAACCGCGGCCGATGCCGAGCTTGCCGAGGTGCAGGAGGCCCTGTCCGAGCTGTTGTTGGGTATTCCCAACGTCGTGGACGACAGCGTACCGTCCGGGCGCGACGATACCGAAAACGTCGAGCTGCGCCAGGTCGGCAAGCCGCCCGTGTTCGACTTCGAGGTGCTCGATCATGTCGCGCTGGGTGCGCGCCAGGATGCGATGAATTTCGAGACCGCCGCACGGCTCACCGGTTCGCGCTTCGTGGTGCTGCGTGGAGAACTGGCGCGCCTGCATCGGGCCCTGGCGCAGATGATGCTCGATACCCATACCGAGGAGCATGGCTACATCGAGATGAACGTGCCGGCCATCGTGAATTCCGATGCACTGATGGGCACCAGCCAGCTGCCGAAGTTCGCCGAGGACCTGTTTCGGCTCGAGCACGGCAATGGCTATTGGCTGATCCCGACCTCGGAAGTGCCGCTGACGAACACGGTGCGCGAGCAGATCCTCGAGGTCGACGTGCTGCCACTGCGTCTGACCAGCCACAGCCTGTGCTTTCGCTCCGAAGCCGGTTCCTACGGGCGCGACACGCGCGGGCTGATTCGCCAGCACCAGTTCGAGAAGGTGGAGATGGTGCAGATCGTCCACCCTGCACGGTCGATGCAGGCGCTGGACGAGATGACCGGGCATGCCGAGGCGATCCTGGCAAAACTGGGGCTGGCCTACCGGGTGGTCGAGTTGTGCGGGGGCGACATCGGCTTTGCCGCGGCCCGCACCTACGATCTCGAGGTCTGGCTGCCGGCGCAGAACACCTACCGTGAAATCTCCTCGTGCAGCAACTGCACCGACTTCCAGGCGCGGCGCATGCAGGCGCGCTTCCGCAACCCCGACACCGGTAAGCCGGAACTGGTACATACCCTGAATGGTTCCGGTCTGGCCGTCGGCAGAACCTTGTTGGCAGTCATGGAAAACTATCAGCAGGCTGACGGCAGCATCGCCGTGCCCGAATGCCTGCAGCCGTACATGGGTGGCAAGCAGCGGGTGTTGCCGGCATGAGCAAACCTCTGTGGCGCCCTTCGCCCGATCCGAAAGTACCGCTGCAGATCGATAGCTTCAGGCAGTTCGTGAACCAGCGTCATGGGCTGCAACTGGAACACTCGGCCGCCCTGCATGCGTGGTCGGTACGCGCCAGCGAAGCTTTCTGGGTCGACCTCTGGGACCATTGCGGGGTGATCGCCGAAAGTCGGGGGGAGCGCGTGTTGCTGTACCCGGACGCCATGCCCGGTGCCCGCTGGTTTCCGGATGCGCGTCTGAACTTCACCGACAACCTGTTGCGCCGACGCGACGCCACCGTTGCCATTCGGTATCGCGGCGAAGACGGGGCCGAGCGGCAGCTCAGCTACGCGCAGCTCGCCAGGCGAGTGGCGGCGGTAGCGGCGATGCTGCGGTGCGAGGGCGTGGAGGTCGGCGACCGGGTGGCGGGTTTCATGCCCAACATCCCGGAAACCATCGTCGCGATGCTGGCCAGCGCCAGTGTCGGTGCCGTGTGGTCGTCTTGCTCACCGGATTTCGGGATCAACGGTGTGCTCGACCGTTTCGGTCAGATCGCACCGAAGGTGCTGTTCACCGCGGACGGCTACCGCTACAACGGTCGTGTGCACGACTCGCTGGCGGTGGTCAGCGAACTGGCGCCGAAGCTGCCAGGCTTGCGCCGCATCGTGGTGGTCGAACATGTAGGTGAAGGTGAGCTGCGCGGCACGGCGGCCGAGATGGCTGTCGGCTATGCCGGTGTGACCAAGCCCGCACCGGACGGTGACACGTCAGCGACATCGGGCGGTGCCGTGGCGGCCGCGGACGCCGCGCCGGCACAGAACGAGGCTTCGGCAACACTGGGCATACCCCTGCCGTTCGATCATCCCCTCTACATCATGTTCAGCTCCGGCACCACCGGTCAGCCCAAGTGCATCGTCCACGGTGCCGGCGGTACGCTGCTGCAACATCTCAAGGAGCATCGGCTGCATTGCGATGTCAGACCGGGCGACCCGCTGTTCTACTTCACTACCTGTGGCTGGATGATGTGGAACTGGCTGGTGTCGGGGCTGGCCTCCGAGGCCACGTTGATGCTCTACGACGGTTCTCCGTTTCATCCTGACGGCAACGTGCTGTTCGACTATGCCGAGGAGGCCGACTGTGCCATCTTCGGCACGTCGGCGAAGTTCATCGATGCGTGTAGCAAGGCAGGCATCGAGCCTGCGAAAACGCATTCCCTGAAGGCACTGCGCTCCGTGCTTTCCACCGGCTCGCCACTGGTGCCTGAAAGCTTCGACTACGTGTACGAGAAGGTCGGCAGCGACTTGTGCCTCTCTTCGATGTCCGGCGGTACCGATATCGTGTCGTGCTTCGCCTTGGGTAACCCGGCAGAACCGGTATACCGCGGCGAGCTGCAGAGCTTGGGGCTGGGCATGGACGTCCGGGCTTTCGATGCTCAGGGCAACACCTTGCCGGCGGGTGAGAAGGGCGAGTTGGTGTGCGTGAACCCGTTTCCGTGCATGCCGGTGGGTTTCTTCAACGACCCGGATGGCAAGCGCTATCACGCGGCCTACTTCGAGCGCTTTGACAACGTGTGGTGTCATGGCGACTATGTTTCCATCACCGAGCATGGTGGCATGATCATCTACGGCCGTTCCGACGCGGTACTGAACCCCGGCGGGGTGCGCATCGGCACCGCGGAGATCTACCGTCAGGTGGAGCAGTTCGAGGAGGTGGTGGAGTCGCTGGTGATCGGGCAGCAATGGGAGGGCGATGTCCGGGTCGTGCTGTTCGTACGGCTGCGTGACGATACGGCGCTCGACGATGATCTGGTCGATCGCCTGAGGCGGCACATCCGCACCGAGACGACACCGCGCCATGTGCCGGCGAAGGTCGTGCAGGTCAGTGACATTCCGCGCACCCGCAGCGGCAAGATCGTGGAACTGGCCGTGCGCCGTGTCGTGCATGGCGAAACTGTCGACAACGTCGAGGCACTGGCCAATCCGGAGGCCCTCGATCTGTATCACGAACTGCCGGAGCTGGCCGAATGAGTGATGAAAGAGAGCATGCTCCGGCTGATGGCAGTGCAGACGAAACGGCTGACCCTACCGTCGTCACCGCCGGTGGTGACACGCACGCAGGCCGCCTGGCTGCGATCGAGTCGGCCATCGCCAGTCAGCGCCTGCCGCCGGTGAATCAGTGGCAGCCGAGCCGTGAAGGCACGCTCGACATGCGCATTCACCGCAATGGCGACTGGTACTACCAGGGCTCACGCATTACCCGTCAACGCATGGTCAAGCTGTTCGCCAGCGTGCTGCGCTGCGAAGAGGACGGTTCCATCTGGCTGGTGACGCCGCACGAGAAACTGCGCATCGAGGTCGATGCCGCACCGTTCACGGCGGTCTTGCTGGAACGCATGGGTACGGCGCAAGAGCCTGCGCTGGTATTCACCACGAACCTGGGCGACCGGGTCATCGCCGACGCTGTGCATCGCATCGAGGTCGAGTATCCGGATGGAGAGAACGGAGAGCCGGCTCCGTACCTGACCGTTCGAGACCGGCTGCGGGCGTTGATCAGCCGTAGCGTGTTCCTGGAGCTTGCCGAAGCTGTCGAACAGCGAGATGACCAGCTCGGCGTGCGCAGCCGTGGTGAGTTCATGGCACTGGGGCGGGCGTGAGGGTATCAGTCATGAGCTCGCATCGACGAGCCCGCAGCACGGGCGTCGAGCGCTCGTCGTCACCGTTCTCACCGTCACCGTCACCGTCACCGCTCGATGAGCGATGACAGGCCCTTGCTCGCCGCGAGCGGGCTCGTGGTGTGGCGCGGCGACAACCTGTTGCTCGATGAACTGGATGTGGAACTGGGCGCCGGTGAGGTGCTGCAGGTAAGAGGTGCGAACGGTAGCGGCAAGACCACCCTGTTGCGCGTGCTCTGCGGGTTGGTACCCGTCGACGAGGGCAGCATCTCCTGGTGCGGTGAGCCACTGCATCGCGTACGTGACGAATTTCAGCGCGGGCTGCTGTACCTGGGGCACAAGCCGGGCATCTGTGGAGCGTTGTCACCACGCGAGAACCTCGATCTGTTCTGCGCCCTGCACGGCGGTTCCGAGCAAGGTATCGATGCGGCGCTGGAAGAGCTGTCGCTCGGCGAACGGCTGGATGTGCCATGCGGCGTGCTCTCCGCCGGTCAGCAGCGGCGTGTGAGCCTGGCCAGATTGTTGTTGCAGCCGGCGCGCCTGTGGGTGCTCGACGAGCCGTTGACCGCGCTCGATGCCTCAGGGCTGGCCTGGGTGCGTCAGCAGCTGGTGAATCACACCCGCCGCGGTGGTGCCGTGTTGCTGACCACGCACCAGGGAATGCCGTTGGATGGGCTCGTCAGCGCTACGCTGGATCTCGGATCCTATCCGTTGGCAGCGGCATGACGGATCCTCGCGCAAGCTCAGGTATGAATGCGGATGCCAGGGCAGGTGGGAGTACGAGAGTCGGTACGAGCCAGAAAGATGTCCCGGCGGGTGAAGGCGTGCGGCTCGGGTTGTTCGGGGTGTTCACGCGTGTGTTGCGGCGTGATCTGGCGATCGCCGTTCGGGCTCCGGGTCAATGGTTGAATCCGCTGTTCTTCTTCGTCATCGTGGTGTCGCTGTTTCCGCTGGGCATCGGTCCGAGTCCCGATACCCTGGCGTTGATCGCCCCGGGTGTGCTTTGGGTCAGTGCGTTGCTGGCAGTGCTGCTATCGCTCGACTCGCTGTTCGCAGCCGACTATCGCGACGGTACGCTGGAGCAGTTCGTACTCGCCGATCAACCGCTGTCGGTGATAACAGTGGCCAAGGTTCTGGCTCACTGGTTGCAGTCGGGACTGCCGCTGCTGCTCCTGTCGCCGCTGCTCGGCGTGCTGATGCAACTGCCGAACTGCGCACTGAGTACGTTGATGCTGAGCCTGCTGATCGGCACCCTGACACTCAGCCTGATCGGTGCGATCGGTGCTGCACTGACCGTCAGTCTCGATCAGGGAGGGGTCTTGCTATCACTGTTGATACTGCCACTGACGGTGCCGGTGCTGATCTTCGGCGCCAGCAGTGTGACCACGGCAGCCGGTGGCCTGCCGGTGGGCGGGCAGCTCTCGTTGATGGGGGCGATGCTGGCGCTCGCCGTGGCGCTGGCACCTCTGGCAACGGCGGCATCTCTACGTGTGGGTGTGGGTGCCAACGGATGACAGGGCCCGGGCGTTTTGACGGTTTGGTCTGCGATGGTCTGCCCGGCGTGGCGGCACGTAATTCCCGGTAAGCTACTCCTTCTATACACTCTGACTTAGGTTGCCTTGTTTCTCAAGGACGCACAGTGGTTCTTCTCCTATGACAATAGCGTGTTCAGCATGCCTGTCTACTTTCGCTCCAAGGTGGACCTTGCGCAGGCGTGGTGGTGCCGTGACGGGGGCGACGCTACAGTGCACCGTCCACGAACGGCACCCTGCGGGGTATCCGCGCCGAGTGCCTCCACAGACCCTTTCGAACACGGTGTCATCATGAGGGAGGAACACTAGTGTTCACGTGGTTTCATCGCCTGGGCTCGGCGCCCTCGGTCTACCGTCTTGCCACCCTGCTGACGCCCTGGGTCGCAGGTCTTTGCGCTCTTTGTTTCGCTGCTGGCCTGTATCTGGGCCTGGTCGTGGCTCCGACTGACTACGAGCAGGGGGAAAGCTATCGCATCATCTACATTCACGTGCCGGCCGCCTGGATGTCCATGTTCGTCTATGTGGTCATGGCCGTGTCCAGCGCGGTGTTCCTGGTCTGGCGTATGAAGCTTGCTGACGTGGTTGCTGCGGCATCCGCACCGATTGGCGCCTCGTTCACGGCGATCGCGTTGATCACCGGCTCGTTCTGGGGCAAGCCCATGTGGGGCACCTGGTGGGTTTGGGACGCGCGGCTGACTTCCGAGTTGCTGCTGCTGTTCCTGTACCTGGGGTACATGGCCTTGCGCAACGCACTGGACAATCCACCCTCTGCGGCCCGTGCCGCCGCCATTCTCGCCGTGGTCGGCGTGATCAATATTCCGATCATCCACTTCTCGGTGGAATGGTGGAATACGTTGCACCAACCGGCGAGCATCACGAAGTTCGACAAACCGTCCATGCATATCAGCATGCTCGTGCCTCTGCTGATAATGACGCTGGCCTTCCAGCTGCTTTACTTTCATAACCTTCTGGTGCGTCTGCGCACCGGAATCCTGCAGCGTGAAGGTCGTGCGGCCTGGGTTACTGAACTGGCGGGCAAGGGCGGTGTCTGAGTTACAGCAGTTCTTCTCGATGGGTGGCTACGCCTTCTATGTCTGGGCATCCTACGGTATCGCTTTCATCGTGCTGGTGGCCAACGTGTGGTTCGCTTCCCGGGAGCTGAGAATGCAGCGTCGGCAGACACGTCAGCGTGCCCTGCTGGCGCCATCACGCGCCCGGCGTCAGGCATCGGCTACCCGCGATGCAGCGCTGGGCACTTCTGCCACCACTTCCGCGTCGTGACGCGCACACCTTCTTCTGACCCATGACACCACGTCGTAAACAACGCCTGATACTCGTCTGCCTGATGCTCGGTGGCGTGGGCACGGCGGTAGCACTCGGGCTCAGTGCCTTCCGGGACAACATCATGTTGTTCCATTCGCCCACCGATATCGCCGCCGGCGGGGTAGAGTCCGGCCGCCGATTCCGGGTCGGTGGCATGGTGGTCGACGGTAGTGTGATCCGTGGCGCCGAAGACCTGAACGTGCGCTTCGCTCTCAGCGATACCGCGCAGAGCGTACCGGTGGTCTATCGTGGGATCCTCCCCGATCTGTTTCGCGAGGGGCAGGGTATCGTCGCGATGGGAGCGCTCGACGACCAGGGCGTTTTCGTGGCGACCGAAGTGCTGGCGAAGCACGATGAGAACTACATGCCGCCGGAGGTGGCCGATGCGCTGGCGAAAGCCAACGGCAAGCCGGCGACCACCGATGATTTTGGAGAAAACACGGTAGTGGAACCATGATTCCCGAACTCGGGCAATTCTCGTTGATACTGGCGCTGTGCATGGTCACCGTGATGGCCGTGCTGCCACTGGCGGGCAGCTTTGCCGGTCGCGCTTCGTGGATGGCGCTGGCGAAACCGGCGGCCATGGCGCAATTGTTCTTCATCGCTCTTTCCTACGCGTGCCTGACCTTCGCGTTCATCGCCGATGATTTCAGTGTCGCGTATGTGGCCAACACCTCGAATACCACCTTGCCGCTGATCTACAAGATATCCGGCGTGTGGGGTGGCCACGAGGGCTCCATGCTGTTGTGGATTCTGGTGCTCGCGATGTGGACCGGGGCGGTGGCGGTATTCAGCAACCATCTGCCACGACTGCTGCTGGCAAGGGTTCTGTCGGTGCTCGGCATGATCGGCATCGGCTTCGTCCTGTTCGTGCTGCTGACCTCCAACCCGTTCGAGCGCCTGATTCCGATGCCGGGCGACGGCGCCTCGCTCAACCCCTTGCTACAGGATCCGGGCATGGCCATTCATCCACCGATGCTCTACATGGGGTACGTGGGTTTCGCGGTGGCATTCGCGTTCGCCATCGCCGCCCTGATCGGCGGCCAGCTCGACTCTGCAACGCTGCGCTGGATGCGCCCGTGGACCAACATCGCCTGGATGTTTCTGACCTTCGGCATCGCACTGGGCAGCTACTGGGCGTACTACGAGCTTGGCTGGGGTGGCTGGTGGTTCTGGGACCCGGTGGAGAATGCCTCCTTCATGCCGTGGTTGGTCGGTACCGCGCTCATCCATTCGCTGGCGGCATCGGAGAAACGCGGGGTTTTCAAGGCCTGGACGGTGTTGCTCGCGGTATTGGCATTTTCGCTGAGCCTGCTCGGTACGTTCCTGGTCCGTTCCGGTGTGCTCACCTCGGTACATTCCTTTGCTTCGGACCCCACACGCGGGCTCTATATCCTGCTGTTCCTGTGCGTCGTGGTCGGCGGCTCGCTGGCGCTGTACGCGGTGCGTGCACCCAGGCTCGGCAGCGATGCCCGATTCGAACTGGTATCCCGTGAATCCGGCTTGCTGCTCAACAACATACTGCTGGTGGTCGCCTGTGCCGCGGTGTTGCTCGGCACCTTGTATCCCCTGGCACTCGATGCACTGGACATGGGCAAGATCTCGGTCGGCCCGCAATACTTCAATGCCGTGTTCGTGCCTCTGATGCTGCCGATCGTGGTGTTCATCGCCGTGGGGTCGCAGTTGAACTGGAAACGCGATCGCCTGGCGGGTCGCAAGTGGCCGTTGTTGATGCTTGCCGCGGGCAGCGTGCTGTTGGGGGCATTGCTCGTGTTGCTGCTGGAATCCTACCGGTTGAGTGCGGTGGCTGCCGTGGCCATGGTCTGCTGGGTCATTGCCGGCACGCTGTTCAGCATCTTTCACCGGTTGCGCAACAAGCGTCGGCCGCTGTCGGCCGTGTTACATACGCCGGCGGCTTTCTGGGGCATGAGCCTGGCACATGCGGGCATTGCCGTGTTCACGCTCGGCGTTGCACTGGTCTCTATCTACAATGACGAACAGACGGTGCGCATGGCACCCGGCGACAGCTACACGGTTGCCGGGTACGATTTCCGCTTCGAAGGCGTGGAAGATGTGCGGCGTGGCAACTATCAGGCGGCACAGGGGCATTTCGATATAACCCGGGACGGCTCGCATGTCGGTGAGGTACGGGCGGAGAAACGGGTCTACGATGTGCGTGGCGACATGATGACCGAAGCCGGTATCGATGCCGGGCTGACCCGCGATCTGTTCGTCGCGCTCGGCGAGCCGTTGCAGAACGGTGAGGCCTGGAGCGTTCGGTTACAGGTCAAGCCCTGGATTCGCTGTATTTGGCTGGGCTGCCTGATGATGACGCTGGGAGGTCTACTCGCCGCACTCGATCGTCGCTATCGTGTACCGATCGCCGTCAAGAGTGCTGCCGCCGAGTCGGCATTCGACGGCGATGGCCGATTGCGCGAGGCGGACGCCGTTACAAGTCTGCCTCGAACTCAGCCGGCGTGAATCGTGACCAGGCGATGTGGAAGGATCACCCATGCTTAAACTGATTCCACTGGTCGTGTTCCTGGTACTGGCAGGCTTCCTGGCCAAGGGGCTGACGCTCGATCCGTCAGCGTTGCCATCGCCGTTGATCGACAAGCCGGCACCGGCCTTCGAACTGGCGACGTTACCTGCCCAGAAGAGCGAACCTTTTGTGTCGAGTGAGATGCTGGGGCGAGTGTGGGTGCTCAACGTATGGGCCAGCTGGTGTGTGGCCTGTGTGGACGAACACCCACTGCTCGTGGAATTCGCCGAGAGCTCAGAGGTTACCCTGGTCGGCCTGAACTACAAGGACAAGCCGGATGCCGCCATGGCCTGGCTAGGGGAACTGGGCAACCCTTACGACATCATCGCAGATGATCAGGAAGGCGAGGTCGGCATAGACTGGGGCGTCTACGGTGTGCCGGAAACCTTCGTCATCGACACCGATGGAAATGTGCGTTACAAGCACATCGGGCCGATCGATGAGGAAACCGTACGCACGATGATCACCCCTCTGGTCGAGCAACTTCGGGAATCGGGGGCGCCGTCTTGACAGGTACTGCCTGGCAGGCCACCGGACGATCACGCGTCACCCTGTTCGTTCTGGGTATGATGGCGTACCTGCTGGCTGCAACACTAAATGCACAATCGGCGAAGCCTGTGCTCGACTTCGCCAACCCTGCACAGAAGGCTCTGTACGAGCAGCTCGTACTGGAATATCGTTGCCTGAAATGTCAGAACCAGAACCTGGCGGATTCACCGGCGGGCCTGGCGTCTGACCTGCGGCGTGTGGTTCACCGGCAGGTTGTCGCCGACAAGTCCCGGGCAGAGATCGATGAGTATCTGGTCAGCCGTTACGGAGACTTCGTGCTCTACAGGCCGAGATTCCAGGCCAGCACCTGGTTGCTGTGGATCGGCCCCTTCGTATTGCTGGCACTGGCGCTGTTCTACGGTTATCGAATCAGCATCGGCAGCCGTCGCGCCTCAGCCGAAAAACCGTCGCCGGATGCCTTGGCGGAAGCGCGCCGATTACTGCAGAACTCCACCGAACGCTGAATCGAACACCCGGCGCGGCCGCCGCCGCGTGAAGTGCCTTCGACTCGCTTGGAAAACAGCAACCGTAGCGCTGCAAGATACTGTTATTTCTCCGGTATACGATCTGCGCTAACAGTAAAACGCGGACCTTGCAGAGCCGAAAGATCAGCGTTTCCGTGATAGGTTTCTCAAAACCGAGACGGGGAGTTGGGCTTATGGCTGTAAACGCAATCCTTATGGACTCCATGCCGCAGGATGCGTCCGATCTGCAATCGTTGTCTGCGGAAGACTTTCTGCTCACGGTCGGGCGGCGAGTCAGGCAACACCGCAGCCGATCCAGAATGAGTCGGAAGCGGTTGGCTGAACTCTCCGGCGTGTCCGAGCGATATCTGGCCCAGCTCGAGTCCGGCCAGGGCAACATGTCGATAATCCTGCTCAGGCGTGTCGCCACTGCCATAGCGCTGCCGCTGGATATTCTCATGTCGGATCGGGGCCCGGCTGCCACACTTGCACAGCGCGGTCCCAACGGCTCGACCAATGGTAGCGACCCAGCCAACGCTGGTGAAGCGTCAGACTCGGCCGTTGACAGTCGCTCTGAAACGGCGATGCGTGGATCGGTGCAGGGTTCGTCTGCACTGGGGTCGCTGCACGAACCGCAGAAGGAAACCGCGCGGGAACACGAATTCGGCTGACAGAATCAGACGCGCTCTCCTCTGGTGACGGCGTCGGATCCGTCATCGTCGGGAGGGAGGTACGCGGTTATCCGTCGTCAGGGTCGTTGATCCGTCTGCGGCAGGGGCTTTGACGCGCCGATAACCCGCGCTTGGGATCATGTAACATGCTTCATGTTCGCATGCACTGTAATGCCGGAAATGTTCGGTTCGCACAGTATTCGAGCGAGCAGCCGAGCTGCAGTTCTGTTGTCCGAAATCGACGCTGAACCCGTCCTTTTTCACGCCGGCGGAACAGTGGGTAACGCTGTTCCGATCGAATTCGCCGTTGGTGCCAGTGCAACGAGGTCGTGCCCTGTGTCTGACAAGGCGGAGCGCAATGCGCTCGCCGTTGCTACGGCGTGCTCGGTGTCTCCGTGAACGCAGATGCTGCTGAACGCCGTGTGCAGAATATTTCCACCTTGTGTAACGATGCCACCGGCATCGATCATCCCCATCACGTGTCGTATGCATTCTTCAGCATTGTCGATGACGGCACCCGGCAGGTGGCGCGCGACGAGGGTACCCGATTCGGTATACGTTCGATCGGCGAACACTTCCAGCGCGACCGGTAGACCGGCCGCCACGCCGGCATCGGCAAGCGCCGACAGCGCCGGGGCCAGCAGTATCAACTGGCTGTCAAATTGTGCGACGGCGCTGGTGATCTGATTGGCGAGAGCTCGATCTTCGCAGGCAAGGTTGTTGAGTGCGCCGTGCGGCTTGACGTGGGTGAGATGACATCCGGCCACCTGGCAAGCTCCGGCCAGGGCACCCAGCTGATAGATCACCGCCGCTTCGAGTTCCTCCGGCGTCATGCTCATCGGCCGCCTGCCAAAGCCCTGCAGATCGGGAAATGACGGATGCGCGCCGATAGACACCCCAAGGGCAGCGGCACGCCTGACAGTCTCGAGCAGTGTCAGCGGATCGCCGGCATGAAAACCGCAGGCTACATTGGCCGAGTCGACAGTATCCAGTAATTCCGCATCGTTACCCATGCGCCAGGCGCCGAAGGATTCACCAAGATCGGCGTTCAGGTTCAGACGCATCTACTGGTCCTTGCAAAGGGTTCTGACAGGATTTCAGTTTCCGTCGGTGACACCATCGATCAGATTGCAACTCTGCAGAGCTGCATCATCCATCCGGGCGACATTGATCGTGTCTGAAGCATCCAGGCGTGTCGACAGATCCGCTGCTGCTTCACGTGCCAGTTCGATAGCCTCGGGCACGTCAACACGATCGAAGTGTACCGTGCTACCCGGTCTTTGCAATGCCAGCCAGGCCAGGTCAGCGCCGATGACCGTGGCAATCTTCGGATAGCCACCGGCGGTGTGGGCATCCGCCAGCAGCACGATCGGCTGACCGTTGCCAGGCACCTGGATGGAGCCCGGAACAATCGCATCAGAGACGATTTCACTGGCCGAGCGGCTTTTATGGGCAATGGCGTTACCTGCCAGTCTCGCGCCCATGCGATCACACTCGCTGGTCAGACGATACGGAGTTTGAAAAAAGGCATCGAGTGCGGCGGGGGTGAATGCATCCTGCTGAGGGCCGGGTACGCAACGCAGTCGCAACGAGCTCTCATCACTTGGTTCGAACGGAGCACAACGTCGTTCAAGACGATCACCCGTCGTCGTGATGCGATTCACCGGAGTGATCGGCAGCCGGTCTCCCGCTTTCAGGGGCCCACCGTCCAGACCGCCCAGCCCGGCCCGTGTGAATGTTGAACAACTGCCTTGCCACGCTTCGATCGCCATGGACTCGACAGCCAGAACCGCCAGCCGCCAGCGCCCGGTGCTGCGAATGGCGAAGCGACTGCCCGCCGACAACACGTGGCTCTGCCAGCTGGCCAACGTACGCATTTCACCCGCGGCGCTGACGGTGATCGTCGCGTCGCCCGCCACGGCTATCCGAACGGCCTGGTCGCGGACATCGGCATCGAAACCACCTTCGAAACACTCGATGATCGGGTGATCTCCACGATTGCCCACCAGTGAATTGGCGATGACCATCCACTGCGGCACCAGCGCCCCTGCCCAGGGAATGCCCAAGTGCCGAAGACCACGTCGGCCGCTGTCCTGAATGCTGGCCAGCGGGCCGGTTTGGCGAATCTCGATCATCGGGTTCGCAAGGTATCGACCTCGAATTCGCCGGCTTGCCAGGCACGTTCGATGGAGATCAGTTCGCGCTCGTCGATTCGAGTGAATCGTACGCGATCACCTACCTGCAGCAGTGCCGGTGCAGCCCAACGTGTATCAAACAAGGGCGCCGGGCAGTAGCCGATGAGGTGCCATCCACCGGGGCTTTCCCAAGGGTAGACAGCAGTCAGCTGATTGGCGATTGCAACGCTGCCGCGCGGCACTCGAACGCGTGGTTGATCGCGCCTGGGCAAATGCAGTTCGCCGGGTAGGTCACCGAGAAACGCGAACCCGGGCTGGAAGCCCAGCATGTAGGCATTGTATGAGTGCAGCAGGTGTTGCGAGATGACTTCATCGGTGCAGAGCCCGGTGCGCCTGGCTACCGTGTCGAGATCCGGACCACCGTTGCCGCCATAGGCTACCGGCAGGCTCCACTCGCGAGAAGCGGATTCCGGTGTGCCTGATAGTTCTGGCATCGCTGCATCCGCTTGTGACAGTATGCTGCCAGGGGTGGTGACAAGCGGGTCGAAGACAACGGCCAGCGAGCGGAACGTGGGCACCGTTTCGATCAGACCGGGCAACCTCCCCGCCTGCTGCAAGCGGCGCAGATGCCGATCCAGCATCTTGACTTCGGCAGCCAGGGCAGTATCGATCGTGTCGCCGAATTCTACAACGAAGGCGGAATCACCGGCATCGAGAATGCGCCACTGCGATACGTCACCCACAATTCAACGGCGCACGGTATCGTGCAGTACGCCGCGCTCGTATCTAACTGGCTGACGAACGAGCACCGATCAGGCAGTGGCGGCTTCGCGGGTTTCCACTTCTACTTCCTGGGCCGGTATCGCGGCTTCGAGCTCCGCGAGCAGGCTGGCATCCGTTTCCGGCACCGGATCCAGAGACACCTCCGTACCTTCGGTTGTTTTCATGGCTGCCTGAGCCCAATCGTTCAGCGCCTTGTGAGATTCCATGAGCTTCGCGGTGTTTTCGCTCAATGATTGCAAGGTTGCCAGCTCTTCCTTCTGTTCTTTGGTTTCCTTCTTCAGCTTGCGGTTGGAATCTTCCGCCAGCTTGCGGGCATTGGCTTCATCAAGCTTCTGCTTCTTGAGAGTCTTGAGCTTCTTGACCGTGTTCTCGGGAGTATCGGCGAGGGCAAGGTTGATCGCCTTGAGCTCCTTCTGCTTATCGTCGACCTGACGCTTCGCCTTCTTCAGGGCCTCGGCATTATCTTTGCGGCCGGTGGCCAGTGCCTGCTCTGCAGCCTCTTGCTCGATCCTGGCGGCGTCTCGCTGATTCTCGGCTTCCAGGCGCTGTTTTTCCGTGGCCTTAACCGTGCGTTCCATCTCGGCGACGCTGGCGGTGGCCGCTTCGCGTGCTCGTTGTATATCATCGTCGGCGTCCCTGGCTCGTTTTACCGCCAGTTCGAGCGACTCCTTCAGATCTTCCGCGGTGAAGTCATCTTTCAGCTTCAATGCTGAGGCGGCTTCATTCATCAGCATTTGCTTGCCGATGGCCAGGTCTTTCCAGATTCTCAGTTGCTGTTCGCTATCGCTTTGACTCACGTATAAATCTCTTGAACTCATAGGTTGAGAGCCTGCACTAATGCGTGCGGGCATCGGCTGGGTACTGCTTACGTCGCTGGGGTACTACCAGGATCAGGCTGACCGGGAAATGTACGATCGGCTCTGTATGGCAAGCTGATCCCTGAGCACATGACCATCGAACGTCCGGCAGTGGCCGGATGAGTCTTTTTTCTTCCGAAGGCCATACAGGCGACTTTTGAGAGGGCGGTGCGGCGCCAGGCCGGGTGGGCCGTCTTTCACCGATGGAGCCGACTCGAAAATGCGAACATCACGCATGGTCAGTGACCATACTCTGACCCACTCCTGCAAAAAATGATCGGCTGAAGTGTGGCGCGACGACGAGGCCCTTCGTGGGTGGCAAGTATAACGCCAATTTCCACCCATATCCATGCAGTTCGGCCCTGAAAACCCATCGGACTCCGTTTACCAGTGACTTTCGGAAAATTTCTGCGCGCCAACCGACGCTGGCTGGCCGGTGGAGCCACGCTGACGCTGTTCTCCGGTGCCGGACAAACCTACTACATCGCACTGTACGCGGGCGATATCCGCGCAAGCTTCGAGCTCAGTCATGGCCAGTTCGGCAGTCTCTACATGCTGGCGACTCTTGCCAGCGCCATCACCCTTGCACTGATCGGGCGTGTGGTCGACGTGCGCCCCGTTCGAACGGTGGCCTGCAGTGTCATCCTGTCACTGACGGCTGCCTGCGCCCTGATGGCGTCGAGCGGTTCACTGGTCACGCTGGGTCTGGCGATCTTCGCATTGCGGTTGTTCGGACAGGGAATGATGACCCACACCGCACTCACGGCGATGGGTCGCTGGTTCCGGTTGGAGCGCGGCCGCGCCGTCGCCGTCACCTCGATCGGCATTCAGCTGGGTGAAGGGGTACTGCCGCTCGCGGTGGTGACCCTGTTGGCACTGGTCGACTGGCGCACCGCCTGGTGGTTGACGGGGGCTGCCCTGTTGTTCCTGGCCTTGCCGATCACCTTCTGGTGCTTCAGTCGCGGCAGGCAGCCAAGAGCCACTGCGGTCAGCGCCGGCGAAGTCGGTCGGCAGTGGACGCGCCGTGAGGTAATCGGGTCCACATCGTTCTGGCTGCTGTGCACCGCGGTGCTGGCACCTCCGTTCATCGGCACCTCGGTATTTTTCCATCAGATCCATATCGGTGAACTCAAGGGTTGGGCACCGTCAGTGATGGCAAGCTCTTTCGCGGTGCTGGCGCTGACGAGCTCGGGCTTCGCACTGTGGGCGGGCCAGCTCATCGACCGTTTCAGCGCACGGCACATACTGCCGCTGTTCATGGTGCCGCTGGCAGCCGGTTGCTGGGTTCTGTCGATCGCTTCGGCTCCGTTGCTGGCCGGGGTGTTCATGGCGCTGCTGGGTGCTTCGAATGGCATCTCCAGCGCAGTCTTCGGCGCGATCTGGCCGGAAGTCTATGGCACACGGCACCTCGGTGCGATTCGTTCCCTGGTGTTCGCCGGCATGGTTTTCTCATCGGCCCTGGGCCCGGGGCTGACGGGCTGGTTCATCGATCTCGGTGTGGGGTTCGAGTTGCAGATTCAGGTCATGGGGGCATATGCGCTGCTGGCAGCAGCGATGCTGGTACCACTGTCTCGGCATCTACGGCAACTGCCCGGTAGTGCATCCCGCGGTTGATCAGGCACCGGTGTTGTCTGCACCAGTGATCCGACGATCACACGCGTCACGACGCCAGGTCTGGCCAATATTCGGTCTCAACGGGGCCTATGGGCCGATGGGTGACAGGCCCCGAGCGGATCAACCACCGTGGAAGCGCTCCTGCCAATGCTCGATGGCTTCGCTGATCTCTTCCTGGCGGGCGAGTTGCCCGAACAGCGCGGGTGGGGCCAACCCTGCAGCGAGGCCCAGCAAGGTGCCGAGCACGGCACCGCGATGCGCATTCTCGCCACCGAGATTCGCATTGCACAGCAGGCCTGCTGCCGGGTCTTGCCGGAAACGAGCCGCCAGGTAACACACCGAAGGCCAGGAATCGCTGATGTAGCAGGCCAGACCGAATGTGCCGCCGACCACCTCTGCCGGTGTGCGCTCCAGCAATCGTTCCAGACGGGTACCGGCCACCGCGCGAGCCGCCCTGATATAGGGGGCATCTCCGGCATTTGCCTCGGCTTCGTAGATTAATGTGTGCATGAGTTCGACGTAGGCATCGACCACCCGTGCCAGTGAATCATCGGGATGGGTGAGGGCGACATGCTGTCGGCAGATGGCCTGTACCGCTTCGAGTGCCTGATGAGGGAACAGCGCCAGCGCCAGTGGCGCGAGCGTCACCAGTGCGCCCATCGAAGGTGTGTCGTGCGTGATGGCGGCACAAGCACGGGGTGACTTGCCGGCCTCCAGATTGGCGAAGAAGCCACGATGATAGGACTCGGCGTAGGTATCCGGATGCCGGGGAGGATCGGCGCACAGTAAGTCGATGTAGGCTGACAGCCAGGCATCGGCATCGTACTCGCCGCGGCTGCTCATCGTTGCCATGAGTTCTCGCGCGCACCAGGCATTCAACGTGTTCTCGCCAGCCGGCAGTCCGTGGTGGTAGTGCCCGTCAGGCTGACCCCAAAGGTGACGCTTGCCGCGCAGTATCACCTCACCGACGATCTCGCGTGGCGCGTGCCCGTCGGAACGGCTCCGACCTTGGCTACCGCGACCGCCCTGGCGCGTGGAATGCAGCGACATGATCGAACTGGGGTGACGGGCCGGAGCCGCTTCCATCCGCGTGATTCCGGCAGGCGGAAAGTAACGCAATATGTCGCTCGGTCGATAGAACCAGTGCACCGGCATCGCCAGCGCATCGCCGATGAAAAGGCATTCGAGCGCGGCACGGGTGCGTCGCACGAGTTTTTCGTGCGCAGTTGCAGGGTGCACGAGTTTTTCGTGCGCAGTTGCAGGGTGCACGAGTTTTTCGTGCGCAGTTGCAGGGTGCACGAGTTTTTCGTGCGCAGTTGTAGGGTGCACGAGTTTTTCGTGCGCAGTCGTGTCGTGCTCGGTCGGTTCAGATGACACCGGTTTGCGCCAGGTAGATGTAAGTGGTAACCGTTACGGTACTCACGAGGGTGGAGATGACGACGGTGGCGGACGCACGCTCCTCCCAAACCCCATACTGCTGAGCCAGCACGAACACATTGGTCGCCGAAGGCAGGGCAGCCATCAGTACCGCGACATGCAGCCACACCAGCGGTACGTCGGGCAACTGGCTGACGAACAGATACATCAACAGCGGGTGCAGCAACAATTTCACCGGTACCAGCCACGCCAGTTCCGGTGGCACACGTTTCAACGGTTTCAATGCAGCCGTGACCCCCATGGCGAACAGCGCGCAGGGGGCGGCCGCATTGGCCAGCGTCTGCAGCAGGTTGTCCAGTGCTTCGGGCGGCTGAAATTGCCAGGCAGCTGCGAGTACACCGCCGATCGTGGCCAGGATGAACGGATGTGTGAAGATCTTCTTCAGGATGCCGCCGATCAGAGGCAGCCAGTGCTCGCGCCGCTCATTGCCGACCGCCATCAGCAGTGGTGCCTGTACGAAGTGCAAGGCGTTGTCGAGACAGAATATCAGTGCGAGCGGTACTCCCGCCTCTGGCCCGAAGGCCGAAATCGCCAACGGTGGACCCAGGTAGCCGATGTTGCCGTAGGCGCCGGCGAACCCCTGAATGGTTGCGACGCGGGTATCGCCGCGGCGTAGCAGGCGTGCCAGGATCACACACAGCCAGAACACCAGAAAGGTGGTCAGCGTGGTCGTGAGGAGAAACCGTAGATTGCCGAACTCCTCCATCGGCGTGCGAGCCAGCAGCCGGAAGAACAGTGCAGGCAGCGCGATGTAGAGAATGAAGACATTGAGCCAGGCCAGACCTTCGACAGGCAAGCGACGCAGGCGTCCGGCCATGTAACCGAGTAGTATGATCGCGAACAGCGGCAGGACCAGCGAAATCACCTGGAGCATGGCTTTGCCCGCTGTCGAGGTGGGGAACGCTGCGTCAGAGAATCTTGCCCGGGTTCAGTATCTGGTTCGGATCCAGTGTGTTCTTGAGGGTCCGCATCAGCGCGATCTCCGTGCTCGTACGGCATAGTTCCAGATAAGGTTTCTTCGTCAGGCCGATGCCATGCTCGGCAGACACCGACCCGTTCAATGCCTGCAATGGCCGATAGACCAATGCATTGCTGGCGGCATGGAGTTCTGCGCGAGTGCCGTCGCTGACCGTACCTTCGGGCAGCGCAACTTGCAGATGAATGTTGCCGTCGGCGATATGGCCGTAGGCAAAGAGCCGGGTGCCGGGCCAGTGGTGCTCCAGTGTCAGTTCGATGCCTTGCCGGTAAGCGTCCATATGCATGATCGGCAGGCTTACGTCGTAGACGAACACGTCACCGGGCGAGCCGGCACGGTCGACGTTCTCGCGAATCCACCAAATCGTTTGGCGTTCCTGGTCTGACTTCGCGATCACCGCATCTACCAGTATTTCCCGTTCGAACGCACTTTCCATCATCGATTCGAAGCTCCTGGCATCGGCCTCCGTATCGTTGCCACGTGCCTCGATGATGGCATAGACCGGGTAGTCACGATTCAGGGGCGCGTTCACTCTGCCTTCGCGCTCGCTACTGCCAGCCGGCCCGGGTTTCACGGTATTCAAACGGTAGAAGGCTTGCCAGATGATCTCGAAGGCATTCAGACGCCCGGCGAGCGCCCGGTCCGCATGGGTCAGCATGGCGGTGACCTGATCGAAGCTCTCGAACGCGACCAGTGCCGTCTGCACGCTCGGTGTATCGGCGCGCAGTCGCAGCACGGCGCGTGTGACGACGCCCAATGTGCCCTCGCTGCCGATGAACAGCTGCTTCAGGTCGTAGCCCGTGTTGTTCTTCATCAGGTGATTCATCGAGGAGATGACGGTACCGTCGGCCAGCACGGCCTCCAGGCCCAGCACCTGCTCGCGCATCATGCCGTAACGCAGCACCGACAGGCCGCCCGCGTTGGTCGACAGGTTGCCACCGATGGTACAGGAACCTCTGGCGCCGAGATCCAGACAGAACTGCAGGCCGGCTTGCCGCGCGGCGTCCTGGGCCGCCTCCAGCACACAACCGGCCTGTACCGTCAGGGTTCGCCCAACCGGATCGACCGCTTCGATGGCGCGCATGCGCTCCAGCGACAGGATGACATCGGTGGATGTGCTGCGATCACCTTCCACCAGACCGGTTACCCCACCATGGGTGACGACAGGCTGCCCCATGCGGTGACATAGTTGTAATATTTGACTGACCTCGTCAGTGCTGGCAGGGCGTACCAGGGCCAGTGCCTGCAACGCGGCAGGGTCCCAGAAGTGCCGGGTCCGAACGCCGACATCCCCGCCGGTGAGCACATGGGCGGGACCGACGATGGCGCACAACTTGCCGACCAGAGCGCTTTCGTTCATACAAGGGTGGTTCGTCCGGGAATCGTCTGGGCGTGGCAGGGCACCAGGCTCAGGAGAATGCCTGGAGGCCTGTCTGGCAGCGACCCAGTATCAGTGCATGAATGTCGTGGGTGCCTTCGTAGGTATTCACGGCCTCCAGGTTCATCACATGACGAATCACGTGATACTCGTCGGAAATGCCATTGCCGCCGAGCATGTCGCGCGCGGTGCGGGCGATGTCCAGCGCCTTGCCGGCGTTGTTGCGCTTCATCAGGGAGATGAGCTCTGACGAGGCGTTATCCTCGTCCATCAGGCGGCCCAGACGCAGGCAACCCTGCAGGCCGAGCACGATTTCCGTCTGCATATCGGCCAGCTTCTTCTGGATGAGCTGGTTCGCAGCCAATGGCTTGCCGAACTGCTTGCGATCCAGCGTGTAGCTGCGAGCCTGATGCCAGCAAGCCTCGGCGGCGCCGATCGCCCCCCAGCTGATGCCGTAGCGGGCACGATTCAGGCAGCCGAACGGCCCCGCAAGGCCCTGCACGTTCGGTAGCAGATGTGCCTCGCTTACTTCTACGTCGTTGAGGCTGATCATGCCGGTAAGGGAGGCCCGTAACGAGAACTTGCCTTCGATCTTCGGGGTGGAAAGCCCGGGCATGCCGCGCTCGACGATGAAGCCGCGAATCTTGCCATCGTGCGCCTCGGAACGCGCCCAGACGATGCAGACATCGGCGATCGGTGAATTGGTGATCCAGTTCTTTGAACCGTTCAGACGATAACCGCCGTCGCTCTTCACCGCTCGAGTGGCCATTGACGAGGGGTCGGAGCCATGATCGGGTTCTGTCAGCCCGAAACAGCCGATCAGCTCACCACTGGCAAGCCCGGGCAGGTAGCGCCTGTGCTGCTCCTCCGAGCCATAGGCGAAGATCGGATGCATCACCAGCGATGACTGCACCGACATCGCCGATCGATAGCCCGAATCGACCCGTTCCACCTCGCGTGCCACCAGCCCGTAGCTGACATAGTTAGAATCGGCACCGCCGTAGGTTTCCGGCAAGGTGACGCCGAGCAGGCCAAGCTCGCCGAATTCGCTGATGATTTCGCGATCGAAGCGCTCGTGGCGGTGTGCCTCGACGACGCGTGGCAGCAGTTTCTCCTGGCAATAGCTCGCGGCGGTATCGCGTATCAACCGTTCTTCCTCGCTCAGCTGCCGATCGAGCAGGGCAAGATCGTCCCAGACCGGGGCGGCGGGCCTGGCCCTGGCGTTTTTCCGGAGTGCTGACGTGAACGATGTCTTGTACGGCTTGCATGGCTTGCCTCCTGAGTATGTCTCGGGCGATGACGCCCCGGCCCGCCAGAGGTGTGCATGTCGACAGTGTATCGCTTTACCAGACCCCTGCACTGATTCACGCCGCTCGCGGCGAGAACGGGCAGGGCTCGAAGGGGCTGGACTCAAACACACTGGGCTCGAACACGCAGGCAGCCAGCAAGATCGCTGGCGAGACCTGCCCCTGACAAGCGGCCTGCAAAGGCAAGCCGCCGGCCCTGACGTTCGGTCACTCGGATTCGAGCAGCTGGCTGAACTTGCTGTCGGCCGATTTCAGGAAGTCCGGAATGTTGTTCTCCCATTTCTCCTGCACCTCGTCGTCGTAATTCAGATACAGCTTGCCGTCCACGATCGTCCAGTTCTCCGGCTCGATCTTCACCAGGTAATCTTGCGCGACACCGTAGGCACAGTAGCCACCGTACTGCGGAGCATATTTCTCAGGCTCGGCCTCGAACAGATCGAGGTGCTCCTGAGAGGCGAACTTCCAGGTTGCACTTTCGTACTCCGTCGTGAACTTGTCGGACCCTTTTCGGGGGCGCCCGTCGGTGAAGTAGGCGACGGGATCGTAACCGCGGATGGCCACCCCGGATGCCTTGTAGCCCCAAAGGCCCGAGCGGTCCAGGGTGTTGATCGGTTCGGCAGCGTGCGCCGAGTTCAGCGTCATGAGTAGAACGAGGCTGACAGCTGCCAGTACCTTGATAGGGGAAATCATGGATCAGTGCTCCAGTTGATGTCGCGTTGCGATACGCGCTGCGATAGATCGCGACACTGCTGCAGAGTTCCCGGATCTGTCCGTGCATGCGCCTCATTTCATCAAGTAGCGTTTTCCGGACAACCACAGGGCCACCGGCTCGTCGCCCCGAATTTCGAGCCAATGTGCATGCGCACCCGCACCGATCCGGCCGATCGAATCATCGGCGATCCAGGCAGCCGGCGTGGCGCTGGTGAGCTGCCCGATGGAATGCCAGTCGAGGCCCCAGCCGCGCAGTACCGACACGGAGCGGCTCTGCGTCAGACAGCTACCCGCCAGCGTGCCCATTCGGAAGCAGTACCTTGTCGCCAGTCTTGAACACGGCCAGCGAACCCAAGCGGTATTCGCCATCCGGCATGCCGGCCGCGGCGGTCGCGTCAGTGATGCTGTACAGCCCGGGAATCGAGCGCCGGGCGAGATCGAAGGCGGCCTGATCCACATGCAGGCCATCGGTGATGATTTCTGCGTATTCCGCGTAGGCCAGAGCGGCGGTGGCGGCCCCGCCATCACGGTGCGAAACCTTGCTCATGGCGTTGTACAGGTGGGTCACACCGCAACCGCGGCGCAAGGCGTACTGAGCCTGGTTCCACGAACAGGTGGTGTGGCCCAGTTGTGCGCGGACCCGGTAACGTCGACACAAGCCAGGTACCTCCCCGTGCACATCAACCTCCGGCGCATAGGTGATCACTCGCACCACGCCTGTGGCGAACCACGCCTCGAGTTGGTCGAGGTCGAGCGCGGCCGGGTATGGTGGTTGTGCGCCGAGCTTGTCAGGGCTGATGAACGGACCTTCGAGGTGGGCACCGAGCAAGGTGGCCGATGCACTATCAGGGTCATGCATCACGTGCGACACATTGGCGAGAAAGCGTCTTATATCGGCGAACGGCGCGGTCACCGAGGTGGCAAGCATGGCGCCGGTGCCATGCCTGGCATGTGCGTGCAGCATGCCGCGAATTGCGTCTGCATCGTGCATGCAGTCATGACCGCCGCCGCCATGCACGTGCAGGTCCACCGGTGCGGGCAGAAACAGTGGCGACGGCTCGGGCACCGTCATCGGTTCGATGGCATGTACCGACGCATCATGCCGGCAGGTGCCTGACACGAAACCCTCCGCCGACCACCAGTGGCCCGGTGTGAGCGTCAATGCGTTCGTCATGAGGGCGGCGCAGCTCTCGACAGGGTCAGCAACCCCTGCAGCGCATCGCCGTGCGGTGCTCGAAGCCGAGGCTGCATGGCTCTGGAAAGGCGTGGGCGATAGGTGCCGGCCAGCCCACCGACGAGATACACGGGTAGTGAAACGGGAGCAAGGTCAAGCAAACGCTCGCATTGCTCGGCACCGCGGTTCAGCAGTGTGTTCGCCAGCGCGTCGCCCCGCTCGCCAGCCGCGACGATCAACGGCACCAGGCTTGCCATATCGGTAGGGCTCTTGCAGGTTGACCATGACTGAACGTCCGATATGCTCCGACCGATGCGTTCTTCCAGAGCCTGGAAGACCGGAGCAGTGGCGTTGCCCGTTTCGTGCAGGTCTCGGAACCACAGGTAGGCATTGACCAGCTGCGATCCCAGCCAGGCACCGGAACCCTCATCGCCGATCGGATACCCCCAGCCGCCGGCCATGCCTGCCCGGCCGGATTCGTCGAGCCAGTGCAGCACACTGCCGGTACCCATGGCGACGCACGCACCCGCCGCACCACCGCCGGCACCGAGCAGCTGAGCGTGCCCGTCGGTGACCAGCGTGACCCTGATCGATGCGGGTGGCAAGGCCAGGAAGCGTTCACACCGAGCCGGCTGAAGAGCGCCGGCGAGGCCGAGCCAAAGCTGCGAAGGTACCCAGTCTTCGGCCTCTCCGAGTTGCGCGGCCAGCGCTCGCAGGCCGAGCCGAATGTGCCGCCAGGCTTGTTCCTCGCCCAGCGAGAGGCTGGCCGGGCCGTTCGTGGCGGTGGCGCAGGGTGTACCGCTCGCATCGAAAGCCATCAGTCGGCATCCGCTGCCACCGCCATCGACCACGACGGTAAGATCTACGCTATTCATGTCAGTAGTGTAGCCGTCTCCTGAGATCGGACTCCAGGCATGATGTGGATGTGTCCGGCATCGCTCTTCAAACTCGTGGGAGGAACAGTCCTTGGAAGTGATCACGCGACCCGACGCCGCGCAGGCCATCGATCTGGTGGCAAGGCTGTTGGCTGAGAGAGTACATGTCAGGCCCGATGCCGTTCTCGGGCTTGCCACCGGACGGACGATGGAACGCGTCTATGAGCAGTTGGCCAGTTGCGGTGTGTCTTTCAAGGGCTGCAGAAGCTTCAACCTCGATGAATATGTCGGTCTGGCCCCGGATGATATCAACTCCTATCGATACTACATGCACGCGCATCTGTTCTCGAAGGTGGACATCGACCCGGCCAACACCTACGTCCCCGACGGCGCCGCTGATGATCTGCAGAAGGCAGCCATGCGCTACGAACGCCTGATCGTCGAGGCCGGGGGCATCGACGTTCAATTGCTGGGCATCGGCGAGGCCGGGCACATCGGCTTCAACGAACCGCTGTCGTCGATCATGTCGCGTACGCGGGACAAGTCGCTGACCCCGACCACCCGGGCTCAGAACGCACCCTTGTTCGGCGGCGATGTGGACCAGGTGCCGAAGCGGGCCCTGACCATGGGTGTCGGCACCATATTGGATGCACGGGAACTCATCCTGCTGGCCATCGGTCCGGCCAAGGCTGCCATCGTGGCGAAAGCGGTCGAGGGGCCGATCACATCCATGGTCAGTGCCTCGGCCATTCAGTTGCACCCCAATTGCAAGGTCGTCGTCGATGAGGCGGCTGCCGGGGAACTGCAGGGGCGTGAATACTACGACTTCGTGTTCGCCAACGAGCCGGAGTGGGCGGCGTATCGTTGAAGGCTCGACCGGGAGTGGTCCGCGTGTCGTTGAAGGCTCGGCTCTACGTGGGCCTCCGAAGTCGGTCAGCGCCCCTACCCTTGCCGGCAGCTACCCGACCGTGAAAGCGCGATGTCGCCCAGCTTGAACAGCAGCGCCAGGCAGGCTCTCGACGGCAACTGCTCGGCGAGCAGCACGATCCCGAACAGCATGCCGAACACCGGCGCCATGAAAGGGTACAGGTACTGACTTGAGCACGGTGGTCAGCTCGTTCCGCGCCGCGCCAGCACCACGCCGACCAGCGCCACCAGGAAGCCTGCGATCTGCAGCAGTGTCAGCCGCTCGCCGAAGATCACGAAGGCCATGATGGCCGCCAGCGGCGGGATGAGAAAGAACAGGCTGGTGGCGCGGGTGGCACTGCCGTTTCTGACCAGCCACAGGAGCAGGGTGGTGCCGCCGAGAGAAAGCACCAGCACGGCGTAAAGGAGGATTCCCAGTGATGCAGGCGTCACGATATACATCGACTCGCCGAGCAGCCAAGCCAAGCATAGAACGGTGAAGGTAGCACCGAAGTTCTGCAGGGCGCTGGACATCACGAGATGAACCGACACCACGGCCGTCTTCTGCAGCAGCGTACCGGCGGTGATGGCCAGCACACTGATCAGACCGACGAGCACCACGAGCGGTGCTACCGGTTCGCCTGAGCCGTCCGGCCAGACCGCGAGCCCAACACCCATCACTCCCAGTGTCAGTCCCAGCCATCCGCTGATGCTCATGCGCTCGTTGAACAGGCGTGAGGCCACGGCTGCCGTCAACGGCGGTTGCAGAGTGCCCATCAGTGCCATTACTCCGGGTTGCAACCCTTCGCCTACCGCCCAGAAGCCGGCCCCGAGGTAGATGCCCTGAATCAAGCTGCCCATGCCGGCCAGTTTCCACGCCGTGCCCAGGGCAGGCCAGGCAAGCCGCAGGTAGACGGCGATGGCGCTGAAGATCACCGTGCACAACGTGAAGCGCACCGCCAGGAACACGGTGGGATCGGCGTAGGGTGCTATGCCACGTGCAACGATGAAACCGGTGGACCAGATGACGACGAACAACAGGGATGGGGCAGCGGGGTGGATGCGAAGCATCGCGCGGATACTATCAGACAGGTCACCATGTCATTCCGCAGGAATCGCAGCCCGATATCACTTTTCAGGCGGCGTTCGGCAGGAAGCTGCGGAAGCCATTCTTGCCGGCGTGCTTGGCCGTGTACATCGCCTGATCGGCCCGATGCAGAAGCTCAAAGACATCTCCGCCTTCGCGTGGCAGCATCGCAAGGCCGATCGATGACGATAGCACCAGACGATGCCCATCGATGAACATCGGTGCGTTGAGTCGTGCCACCAGCCGCTCGGCAACGCCTTCCACGAGAGACAGATCCAGAGCCCCACGTAGCATCACGGTGAACTCGTCTCCCGCCAACCGCGCCACGAGAGATCCCGAACCGTCCAGCGATGCCGTGGTGCGCTGTACCCGGGGTGTGAGAGACGGAGTCTGATCGATGCCGTCCTGCAGGCGTCGAGCAAACGTGGCAAGAACGCCATCCCCCACGTTGTGACCGAGTGTATCGTTGATCCGCTTGAAGTCGTCCACATCGATGAACAGGAGCGCCAATGGCTCCGTGGTACGTCGACACACATGAACGGCGGCTTCCAGGTGATGCATGAACGCGGCCCGGTTGGGCAGGCCCGTCAGCGTGTCGAAGTACGCCAGGCGCTTCAGCCGATCCCGGTGGCTGTCCAGTTCGGTAACCGTTGCCTCCAGACGGTAGAACGCCTCGGAGGTGCGCAGGAAGGTGCGAACCCGATAACCGATCGCCGCGTAGTTGATGGGCTTTTCGATGAAATCGGTGGCGCCAGCCGCGTAGCATTGCGCAACGAGCTGCCCGTCGCCGCTGGTCGACATCATTAAAACGGCCAGCCAGTCTGCCCGCGGCCTCGCTCTCAGCCACGTGCAGAATTCCAACCCTTCCGGAAAGCGTATGCCCGTGTCGAGAAGCACGGCGCTCGGCAGTGTATCGGACACGCTGGCCAACGCCGCGTCGCCATCGGAAGCTTCCAGCACACTGAGATCGTGCTCATCCAGGGCTTCGCGCAGGCGCTCGCGCTCGGCAGCGTCGCCATCGACGATCAGTATGCATTCATTACGAATGGTGGCCCCATCCATCCACGGTTCGGAAGGCTAGCGGCCGGTTCGTTCTGTACTGAAGTGATGGTTCCGAAGCGCATGGCTGCCGGTGTTCCAGAAACGAAAAAGGCCCGGAAACGATGCCCGGGCCCTGGATGTTGGTGGAGAAGGGGGGAGTCGAACCCCCGTCCGAAAGCACTCCGCCGTTGGTACTACATGCTTAGTTTCATCATTGGCTTTAGCCGGAACTACCCAGGATGAACACCGTGTAGCCCAGCGAGCCCATTATTGGTTTAGCGCGCCGGTGTAAGGGCGACCCATTGCGCGATCCCGTAGCGTTTGCACCTGGTCCGAGTTACGGGCAAAACGGAAGCCAGGTCTGGACGTAAAACTAAACCGAAAGGGGTCTAGTTATGCGGCCATTGCGTAGTTGTCGTCGTTGGCAACTAAAAATTTTCAGCTGGATTAACGAGGTGATCTGAAGCCTCGGCATGCACCTCAGGGTTCGTCACTCCCGTCGAAACCATGTCTTCCCCGGTAGTAGAACCACTCGTCGAGTATGCGGCGAGAAGCTTGATATTTCAAGTGTCGTGAGTCGATGGCGGGACGTGATCCATGCCCACCGTACAGTGTGTCATCCATTATCATGTGACCCATCGCTCAGGCGCGTCCGCCGCACAGGGATGATCTCCCCCATCAGAGATCGTGTCGTCCAGCCTGATCAGCGCTCCGCGCACTCGTTCCCTGGGGTACAGAACATGCTCTGCCTGACCGGCGCACCCGCGCATTCGTCGTTCCGTCTCGAGCGGCTGCTGACACAGCTGCAGGCACTTCAGCCTTCGATCAGCGCCCTCCAGGCTCGCCATGTGTATTTCGTCAATGCCGCCGCGGCGCTGACAGGCGATGCCGCCCAGGTGGAGCGGCTCGAAAGCCTGCTCGACGCCAAGTTGACGGATCTGGAGCTGGCCGGCCGAGTGGCGGGGGCCGAGGCGGCCGCGCACGATACACCGTTGCTGGTCGTGCCACGGCTAGGCACGGTTTCGCCGTGGTCGTCCAAGGCCACCGACATCCTGCGGCAATGCGGTCTCGGCAGCTTCGGTCGGGTGGAGCGCGCGGTGATCTGGCACCTGCAGGGCCTGCGGCAGAGCGATGGGCAGGAATTCGCCGAAGGTTCCGTTCAGGCGAGTGCCTCGGTCGCCAGCGCCGATGCGGGAACCGATCGCAGCCCGTCGCATCTGTTCAGCCCGGCACTGCTCGCGTTGCTGCACGACCGCATGACCGAGTCGTTGCTCTACCACACGGCCGAAGCGTCGCGGCTGTTCCTTGCGCACGCTCCGGAGCCGGCCCGTCGCATCGCACTGCTCAGCGAAGGCCGCGGTGCACTGCTGGCCGCCAACCTGCAGCTGGGACTGGCACTTTCGGACGACGAGATCGACTATCTTGCCGAGGCATTCCGCGAGCTGCACCGCGATCCGGTAGATGCCGAACTGATGATGTTCGCGCAGGCCAACTCGGAGCACTGCCGCCACAAGATATTCAATGCCGAGTGGACCCTGGACGGGCAGGTTCAGCCGCACTCACTATTCGGCATGATCCGCCACACCCATGAGCAAGCTCCGGACGGCGTGCTGTCGGCCTACCACGATAATGCGGCGGTCATCGAAGGGCATGAAGCGGTTCGCTGGCTGTGTGCTCCCGATGGGCGCTACGCGGGACATGCGGAAACCGCGCACATTCAGATCAAGGTGGAAACTCACAATCATCCCACGGGCATCTCACCGTTCGCTGGCGCGGCCACCGGTGCCGGTGGCGAAATTCGCGATGAAGGTGCGACCGGCAACGGCTCGAAACCGAAGGCGGGCATCTGTGGCTTTTCGGTATCGAACCTGGACCTACCCGCGTTGGCACAACCCTGGGAGCAAGTCATCGGCCGTCCATCACGCCTCGCCAGCGCGCTCGATGTCATGCTCGAAGGGCCGATCGGTGCAGCCGCGTTCAACAACGAGTTTGGCCGACCGAACCTGGCCGGCTATTTCCGCACCTTTTGTCAGACGGTGGAACGCGATGGTCAGCAGGAGGTACGTGGCTATCACAAGCCGATCATGATCGCAGGGGGGCTCGGCAACATACGCACCGGAAATGTCGACAAGCAGCCCGTACCTGCCGGCGCGGCACTCGTCGTTCTCGGTGGCCCGGCGATGTTGATCGGGCTGGGTGGCGGTGCCGCCTCCTCGATGGCCAGCGGCGCCAGCGACGAGGACCTGGACTTCGCATCCGTGCAACGCGGCAATCCCGAAATGCAACGTCGTTGCCAGGAGGTCATCGACCGGTGCATCGCGCTCGGCGCCGAGACGCCGGTACTATCGATGCACGACGTCGGTGCCGGTGGGCTATCGAACGCCTTCCCGGAGCTGGTGGCCGATGCCGGGCGTGGCGGACGCTTCGAGCTGCGCGCGATTCCGAACGATGAACCCGGCCTGTCGCCGATGGCGATCTGGAGCTGCGAGGCTCAGGAACGCTATGTGCTGGCGATCGCCCACGAACGCCTCGAGCAGTTCGAAGGCCTGTGCCGGCGTGAACGTTGCCCGTACGCGGTGGTGGGGGAGGCGACCGAGGCACGCGAATTGTGTGTACTGGACGCGCATTTCGACGAGCGTCCGGTCGATATGCCACTCGATGTGCTGCTGGGCAAACCACCGAAGCTGCATATCGAGGCGCAACGCGAGCCGATGTGCAACTCTGCCTTCGACACCACAGGCATGGATATCGGTGAGTCTGTGCAACGGGTGTTGCAGCTGCCGGCGGTCGCGGCCAAGAATTTTCTGATCACCATCGGGGATCGCAGCATTTCCGGACAGGTGGCGCGCGATCAACTCGTCGGTCCCTGGCAGATGCCGGTGGCCGATGTGGCGATCACCCTGGCGGACTATCAGGGGTACACCGGCGAGGCCATGGCGCTCGGCGAACGCGCACCGGTCGCTCTGTTGAGCCCCGCTGCCTCTGCCAGGCTTGCAATCGCGGAGGCGATCACCAATATCGCGGCGGCACCGATCGGTCAGTTGTCCAACGTGAAGCTGTCGGCCAACTGGATGTCAGCGGCCGGGCACCCTGGTGAAGATGCCGCACTGTTCGATGCGGTGAAGGCGGTGGGTCTGGAGCTGGCTCCGGCGCTGGGCATCGCGATTCCGGTGGGCAAGGATTCGCTGTCGATGAAGACGACCTGGGCCGACGACGATGATCCGGGAATCCTGGAACCTGATTCCTGGTCAGGCGAGAAGCGTGTGCAATACGCTGTCACGGCCCCGCTATCGGTGATCATCACCGCCTTCGCGCCGGTATTCGACGCACGTCTGCACCTGACGCCATGCTTGCAGTGTGATCAAGGTGATACCGATCTGCTGCTGGTGGATCTGGGTGCGGGGCGCAATCGGCTGGGCGGGTCCGCGCTGGCTCAGGTGCACGAGGCCATCGGCAGCGAAGCCCCGGATCTCGATGACCCGGAACGATTGAAAGGATTCTTCTCGACGGTGCAGTCGCTGATCACCGATCGGCTGGTGCTGGCGTACCACGATCGCTCGGATGGTGGCCTGTTCACGACCCTCGCCGAGATGGCCTTTGCCGGCAACGTGGGCCTGAACATCGATCTGTCGAGCCTGCCACCTGATGTCATCGCCACCCTCTTCAATGAAGAGCCGGGCGCCGTACTGCAAATTCGCGGTTCGGACCATGCCGCCGTGTTCGCGCGTTTCGAGGCGGCAGGCATCGGTGATCTCGTGCACCTCATCGGCACACCGAACGAGCAGCGCGAGCTGATCTTCAGGCAGGGGTCGGAGGTGCGTTACCAGGCATCGCTTGCGATGCTGAAAAAGACGTGGTGGATGACCAGTCATCATATGCAGCGCCTGCGAGATGACCCTGAGTGTGCGGACCAGGAGCTGGCGCTCATCAGAGATGCACAGGATGCCGGCATCACACCGGTGCTCGGTTTCGATGCGCGGGCCAGCGTGCTGACGCCTGCATTGCTGAGCACTCGGCCTGCCATCGCGATACTGCGCGAGCAGGGCGTCAACGGGCAGCTGGAGATGGCGGCAGCCTTCGACGCCGCGGGCTTCGATACGGTAGACGTGCACATGAGTGATCTGGCCAGTGGCGCCCGGCGTCTCGACAGCTTCCAGGGTTTCGTTGCCTGCGGTGGATTCTCCTACGGTGACGTACTGGGCGCTGGTGCCGGCTGGGCCCGCTCGATCCTCTACAACGCCAGCCTGCGCGATCAGTTCAGCGGTTTCCTGGCCCGGGATGACCGCTTCGCGCTGGGCGTGTGCAACGGTTGCCAGATGTTGGCAAAGCTGCGTGAGCTGGTGCCCGGTAGTGACGACTGGCCACGCTTCGAGCGCAACCGCTCGGAGCAGTTCGAGGCGCGTGTGGCCACCGTTCAGGTGTACGAGACACCATCCCTGTTCTTCACCGGCATGGCGGGCAGCCGCCTGCCGGTGGCGGTGGCGCACGGTGAAGGCCGCGCGGTATTCAGCGATGCACAGACGGCACGGCGTGCCTCCGTCGCGCTCGCCTACGTGGACAATGGCGGTGAGCTGACAGAGCGCTATCCCTTGAACCCGAACGGTTCGGCTTTCGGGGTGACCGGGCTGTGTAACGCCGACGGCCGGGTAAGCCTCCTGATGCCGCATCCGGAGCGGGTGTTTCGCAGTGTCACGAACTCATGGCACCCTGGCGATTGGGGGGAACGGGGGCCGTGGTTGCGGTTCTTCGAGAATGCCAGGCTGTGGGTGGGGTAGCCGATGGTCATGCAGACGAGACAGCAGGCGATCGAGCGGTACTTCGCGTTAGCCGGACGATTGCCGGTAGCGCGCTTTCCGCCGGTCAGCCGGCGGGTAGAGACCCTGGCTGACCTGGTCGAGCACGTCGATGCCTTCGTGCTCGACGGTTTCGGTGTGTTGAACGTCGGTGAGAGAGCCATCGTCGGTGCGGTCGATCGTGTCAGTGAACTGCAGGCGGCCGGCAAGCGGGTGCTGGTGCTCACCAACGGCGCAACCATGCCGGCGCCCGTCACCGTTGAAAAATACCGCCGATGGGGTTTCGATTTTCACCCCGACGACGTCGTGTCCAGCCGCGATGCCCTGGCTGAGGCACTCATCGGCGAGCATGCCGCTGTTCGACGCTGGGGATTTGCGGCTCCGTGGCATTCACAGATCGAGCTGCTGAGCCCCGAAGGGCACCTGCTGGGCGACGATCCGGCGGATTACGAGGCGGCGGACGGGTTCGTACTGCTCAGCGCCGCCGACTGGAATGATGAGCGCCAACAGCTGCTGGAAGACGCCTTGCGTGCCCGTGCGCGACCATTGCTGGTGGGCAACCCGGACCTGGTGGCCCCACGGGAGTTCGATCTGTCGATTGAGCCAGGGTCATACGCCCATGCTCTCCAGGATGTCGAGCTCGCGACACCGGCCTTCTACGGCAAGCCGTTTGCCAACGTGTTCCGAATTGCCAAACGCCGCTTGCCGGGCATCGATCCGTCACGCATCGTGATGGTCGGCGATACCCTGCATACCGATATCGTCGGCGGTGCCGCCTTCGGCTGGCGCACAGCACTGGTTCTCGACCATGGTTTGATGCGAGAAACGGATGCGAAGGCGGCCATCGAGGTGTGCGGGGTCAGGCCTGATTTCATCGTCGGTACGACGTGATCGGTTGTTCTAAAGATGGTAGATGGTCCATCCGTACTGCACGAAGCAGGCAAGCAGCAGCAGTAGCCAGAACGGGCGGGCGCGTTGCAAACCTTCGGGCAGCGCTGATGGACGAGCGATGGAAACGCCGGCGATCATCATGAGCAGACCCGATGCGAGTGCCATGTTGCCCCAGAATTCCGGCACGTGCCTCAGAGCGTGCCAGAAGACGTTCCAGGCGCCACCGGCGAACACCAGCGTGCCGACCGAAACCTGAACCACTTCCGGTAGTCGACGGATGCCGGTCGGGCGGGCGGCGAACAGCAGGCCGAGTAGCATGCAGCCGGTCATGATGGTTCCCATCGGGAGCATAGGCGTGAAAGGTTCCTGGTTTGGTGAAGAGGGGGATGGCGGGAGAGTGGGTCGGGGCTTGCCATCGCTCGCCCGGAGTCGCCCCTCGAGTGATTGATGCGTACCGGCAATCGAATGGAACGCGGAAAGGCAGTGCGGGGGTAGCAAGTGAAGAGTGAACCGAAACCGGGCGAATTGTGCACTATCTTTCGGAATTGAAAGCTGGGTATGCTAAACAGTGTGTCCAACTTCATGCCGGCAGTGCCAACCAGGACGGTTTTCACATGACTAAGCGTAGATCTTTCCTTGCAGCCGGGCCAGCCAACTCAGCGCTGTCAGCAGGACCTTTCGCATCGACCGAGGCAACTGTGCCAGCGGGACCTTTCAGATCCGCCAGGGTAACCGTGCTACTGGTGCTGAGCGTCATGCTGGCGGCTACCGGTTGTGCCACCGATGAAGACGGCGGCGTCTCGCTCCTGGAGCCTCTGGGCATACCGGGTGGCGCCACTGCCGAGGCGTTCTCCGGAGGCATCGTCACTGCGGCACATCCGCTGGCGGCCGAGGCCGGCGGCAGGGTACTGGCCAATGGTGGCAATGCCATCGATGCGGCGGTGGTCACACAGTTCGTGCTCAATGTGGTGGAGCCCACCTCCTCAGGTATCGGCGGCGGTGGCTTCATGGGTGTTCATTTGAGCGGTGGTCGTACGTTCTTCATCGATTCGCGCGAGAAGGCACCGGCAGCGGCGAGCCCGACGATGTTCCTCCAGTGCGACCCGAATTGCGATGGCACGAACAACAAAACCATCGGCGACTTCGAAGACCGGGCCACCAGTGGCATTGCGGTCGGTGTACCGGGCACGCTCCTGGGGCTGGCACACGCCTTGGAGAACTACGGTTCAGGTAACTACTCTCTGGCGCGGGCGCTGGAACCTGCGATCGAGCTGGCCGAAAACGGTTTCGGGATCAACGCGCGCCTGGCCGAACTGACGGCTGATGATCGAACCGGTTACTGGGACGAGACCGCCGCGACGTTTCGAGACGAGAACGACGACCCTCTGGCCGAAGGGTTCCTGCTCGTGCAGCCGGATCTGGCTAAAACCTTCAGGCTGATCGCCGCGAATGGCGTGAGCGCGTTCTATACCGGTCCGATGGCCGCTGCCATCGCTCTGGCACAAGAGCGTTCGAGGGAGACCGTGGGTACGCCCGGCAAGGGCCGGATGGTGAAGCAGGACTTGCAAGACTACCTGGAAGCCGGCATCGTCGAGCGCGACGCGGTAATGGCAAACTATCGGGGTTACACCATCGCCGGCATGCCATCACCTTCGTCAGGCGGCAATACGGTAGGCCAGATCCTGGCTTGCCTCGAGCAGTTTCCGCTCGGCAACGAGAGACGGGGTTTCGGCGAAGGGGCCTTGAACACGGTGAATGCCATGGCCGAATCGATGCGTCTGGCGTTCAGCAGTCGTAGTGTCTGGATGGGCGATGCCGACTTCGTCGAGTTGCCTGATGAGGGCTTGCTGGCGGCAGGCTATCTCAAGCCGCGTTGCGAACAGATCAGTGCCACGGCACGGCTCGACGAACCACGGCCCGGCGATCCGCGACCGTTCGATCCGGATTTCGACATCGACAGGGCCGCCGATATCGCATCGGGTGAAGAAGGTGAGGTCGGTATCGATACCACGCATTTCTCGGTGATCGACGGTGACGGGAACGTGGTGTCCTACACCTCGACCATCGAGGGCACCTGGGGTTCGGGTATCACGGTTCCCGGGTACGGTTTTCTGCTCAACAACGAGCTGACCGATTTCAACTCGGAGCCGATGGCCAACGACAACCCCGGTGCGTACGACCCCGGTGCCAACGATGTGGCTGCGGGCAAGCGACCGCGCAGCAGCATGTCGCCCTCGATCGTATTCGATGGCGATGAGTTGCTGGCAGCCTACGGCTCGCCGGGCGGGTCGACGATCATCAACACCGTGGTCAACATGACGGTGAACCTGATCGATCACCGCATGAGCGTGCAAGAGGCGATCGATGCGCCACGCCTTCATACCTCAGGCGGTGCCATCAGTCTGGAACCGGGGTTCGATCTGCGCGTGATCGATGGCCTGGAAGCCCTGGGTCATGAGGTGAATGTATCGGATTTCGGTGACGCGGCGGAGCCCTACGTTCAGGGATCGGTGCAGGCCATCGTCGTGGATCCGAATACGGGCTTGCGTTATGGTGGCGCCGATAGTCGTCGCGCCGGCACCGTGACGGGCACGCAGAGCACGGCCGCCGCGGGTCAATAGATGCACGGGCGGGCGCTGCAGGCTACCCGATATTCCACAGTGATCGGGCCAGCTCTCGCTCGTAGCCTTGCGAGGCCCGATGCAGCTGCCGTGAATAGGCCTCGGTGAGCCTGCCTTCGGTCAGGGCATCGGCCGGTACGGTCTCCACGATGCGGCCTCTGTTCATGATCGCGATACGTTCGCACAGGTGAGCCACCACCGAGAGGTCATGACTGACCATCAGAAAGGTCAACTCCCGCTCGGCGCGAAGGCGCATCAGCAGGTTCAGTACCTCCGCCTGAATCGACACGTCGAGAGCGGAGGTCGGTTCATCGAGCAGCAGGGTTCGGGGTTGCAGTATCAGTACTCGGGCGATGGCGACGCGCTGGCGTTGACCACCCGAGAGCTGGTGAGCGTAGCGAAAGCGGAAGCTGCGATCCAGCCCCACATCATTCAGCACTTCGACGATACGGCTGTCGCCACTGTCGAGACGATGCACCCGGATCGGGTCGGACAGGATGCGATCGATGGTGTGGCGCGGGTGCAGGGAGGCGAACGGATCCTGGAACACCATCTGCACCTGACGGTAGAACGCCTTGTCGCGCGGCCCGTCGAGCGTTTGCTCTCCTGCCTTTATCAGGCCCTCCCAATCGTCGACGAGGCCCATGAGCGTGCGCAGCACGGTCGACTTGCCTGAACCGGATTCGCCGACCAGGCCGAAGGCACCACCGGTGGGCACTGAAAGGTGCACATCATCGAGCACTTGTCGGTCGTCGTACCAGGCGGACACCCTTTCCAGGAACAGCCCGCTCATGCGTCGAGCCAGGCCGCGTCGCGCTGCAACAACGGCAGAAGCTGTCCGCGCCGCGCCGGATCGGGCAGGCATCCCAACAGGCCTTGCGTGTACGGGTGTTCCGCCTGATCCAACCGAGCGGCATCGAGAGTTTCGACTATCCGGCCCTGGTACATCACCAGCACGCGGTCGCAGAACGATGCGACCAGGTTCAGATCATGGGAGATGAACATCAGGGCCATACCATGGCTGGCGACCAGGTCATCGAGGATGGCCAGCACCTGCAGTTGCACGGTTACGTCGAGCGCCGATGTCGGCTCATCCGCGATGATCACTTCGGGCTCGGGCACCAGCATCATGGCGATCATCACACGCTGGCCCATGCCTCCGCTGAGCTCATGGGGGTATTGCCTGAAGACACGCTCAGGCTCCCGGATCTGCACCTTCTCAAGCATGTCCAGTGCTTGGCGCTTCGCCTCCCGACGGCTTACGTTACCTTGCTGACGGCAGGCTTCCACGATCTGCCGGCCCACGTCGAGCACTGGATTCAAGGAGTACTTCGGGTCCTGCATGACCATCGAGATGCGCCGACCGCGTATGTCGCGCCACTGGCGCTTGCCAAGGCCGCACAGGTCGATATCGTGAAAGCGCATCGACTCCGCCGTCACTCGCGCATTGGCCGACGTGAGTCCGAGAATGGCACGGCTGGTCTGAGACTTCCCGGAGCCCGATTCTCCGACGATACCGAGACGTTCCCGGCCGAGCTGAAACGAGACATCCCGCACCGCGTGTACAACGCCACGTGTGGTCTGGAAATGCACGTTCAGGTTTCGTACATCGAGAATGGTGTTCATAGGCTCATCCGTTCATTTGCGACCGCGTAGGTCGAGCGCCCGCGAAACCATCTGCGATTCGCAGAGGCGTGTTCATTCGCTCCCGCGCGGGTCGAGCACGTCGCGTAGCCCGTCACCCAACAGGTTGAAGCCCAGGCTGACGACGAAGATGGCAATGCCTGGAATCGTGGCGACCCACCATTGTTGTAGCAGGAACTGCCTGCCGTCGGAGATCATCGCACCCCATTCCGGCGTGGGGGGTTGCGCCCCGAGGCCCAGGAACCCGAGGCCTGCGGCGGTCAGGATGATCCCGGCCATATCGAGGGTCACTCGCACGATGACCGAGCTGACGCACATCGGCATGATCTGACCGACCAACAGCCGGCTACCGGACATGCCCTGCAGGCGGGCAGCGGCTATGTAATCGGTATTGCGCACGGTGAGCGTCTCGGCGCGAGCGATACGCGCGTAGGGCGGCCACGCTGTCAACGCAATGGCCAGGATGGCGTTCTCCAGGCCTGGCCCCAGGGCCGCGACGAAGGCCAGTGCCAATATCAGCTTTGGAAACGCGAGGAATACATCCGTCAGGCGCATGAGGATCTCGTCGACCCAGCCGCCGTAGTAACCGGCTGCGGTACCGATCAACAGCCCGATCGGTGCGGCGCTGATCGCCACCAGTGCGACTACCAGCAACGTGTAGCGTGCGCCGTGGATCAATCGGGAGAGGATGTCTCGCCCGAGCTGGTCAGTGCCGAGAAAGCCGGACTCACCCGGCGCCCTGAGTCGGTTGCCGAGCCCGCCGGTAGTCGGGTTCTGCGGCGCCAGCCACGGAGCCGTAGCCGCCACCAGGATCAGCAGCAACACGATCAGCAGACCGATCATGGCAAGGCGGTTGGCAGCGAATAACTGCCACCCCTGCCAAAGCCTGCCGGCGCGTGCCTGCCAGCGCGAGCCCGGCGCATCGCTGGTGAGCCAGCCACGGATGTTCATCAACGTGCCCGGGGGTCCAGCACCCGGTACAGTACATCCGACAGGAGGTTCACACCGATGAACACCATGCCGACGACGACGGTGCCGCCGAGCACGGCATTCATGTCGGCATTGAGCAGCGAATGGGTGATATACAAGCCAAGCCCGGGCCAGGCGAAGACAATCTCGGTCAGCACCGAGCCTTCCAGCAGTAGCGCGTACGACAGGGCCACGACGGTGACCAGCGGAACGGCCACGTTACCCAGCGCGTGGTGCCATACGACGCGCCATTCCGAAACGCCCTTGACCCTCGCTGTGAGAATGTACTCCTGCGAAAGCTGCTCGATCATGAACGAGCGTGTCATGCGAGCGATGTAGGCGAGCGAATAATAGGCGAGTATGCCCGCCGGCAGCACGATATGGCTGAGCGCGTTGGCGAAGATTTCCCAGTCGCCGGCGAGCCAGGAATCGATCAGGATCATGCCGGTCACCGGTTCGAAGAACTCCTCGTGAAAGGCGTCGAGCCTGCCGGGGCCTGCCACCCAGTCGAGCTTGGCGTAGAACAGCAGCAGACCCATCAGGCCCAACCAGAACACCGGCACCGAATAACCGACCAGGCCCACCACCCGCACCACGTGATCCGGCCAGCGACCTCGGTACACGGCACCGACGACACCGGCCGGAATGCCCAGGGTCACGCCGATCAGTGTGGCCACCGTGGCCAGCTCGACGGTAGCGGGAAATACCCGCTTGATATCCTCGAGGACCGGTTGCGAAGTGAGTACCGACGTCCCGAGATCACCCTGCAACACGCCGCCGAGGTAGTGCCAGAACTGCTGGTACAGAGGCAGATCCAGACCCATCTGTGCGCGAACGCGTGCGTAGAGTTCAGGCGATGCCCGGTCACCGACCGCGGCCAGCACCGGATCCACCGGCAGCACGCGTCCGATCAGGAAGGTGACGATCAGCAGGCCGAGCAGGGTAATTGCGCCCGACAAGACGATGCGTAACGGAAGCGGCAAACGACGTGGCTTGCGACGGCGGCTGCGTCCGAGAGTCATTTCAGCTACCCCAGGTGCGCTCCAGTACAGCCAGCCAATTACCGTGGAAGAGACGCGTCATCAACGGTTCATCGAATCCGTGCTCACGCATGGCCTCGCGTATGGCATCGATACCGGTGACGTCGCCGATCGCCGTCGGTATCAGGGCTCCATCGTAATCGGAGCCGAAGCCGACACGATCTTCACCGAGCCGTTCGATCATGTGGCTGACATGTGCGAGCAGTTGTTGCAGGCTGGTGCTGGCATCCATCTGCCCGTCGGGCCGGATGAAGGCGGTTGCGAAGTTCACTCCCACCAGGCCGTCGCTGTCGCGGATGGCCGCCAGTTGCGAATCGGTGAGGTTACGCGGGCAGGCCGACAACGCATGAGCGTTCGAATGCGTGGCCACCAGGGGCGCCGAGCTCAGGCGCGCGACATCGAGAAAGCCTTGCTCGTTGAGGTGCGACAGATCGATCATGACCTTCAGGGCATTGCATTCGCGAACCAGATCCTTACCCGCCTGCGTCAGCCCCGGACCGGTATCCGGAGCGCCCGGAAAGCGGAACGGCACACCGTGGCCGAACGCGTTCGGCCGGCTCCACACCGGCCCGAGCGAACGCAAGCCGGCAGCGTGCATCACGGCCAGCGCGTCGAGGCCGGTGTCGAAGGCCTCGACGCCTTCGATATGCATGATCGCCGCGACCTGGCCACGCTCCAAGGCACCGCGCAGATCGGCAAGCGAACGGCAGACCGCGAACACGCCCTGTGACTCGTGTTCGATACGCAGCAGCAGCGCGCATTGCGTGAGCACATGATCGAGCGCGAACTGCCGGTCGATCGGGGCCGGTAGTGGCACGTCGTAGCTTGCGCCGCGCATCAGCTCGAGGTAGCCACCGGTTTCGGGCGAGGGCACGTAGAACGCGAAGAATCCGCCGGCGAAACCGGCATCGCGCATACGTGGCAGATCCAGATGACCGGTGCCGTCGCCATCGAGAAAGGCCCGTACTCGCTCCGCTTCCGGATACTGAAGCAGCCGGGTGAGCACATCGTTGTGCCCGTCGAAATAAGGGGGGGTGCCGGAGACTGTCATCGCTCGATCATGAGGTGCTGTCAGATGCACAGAGTAACCGGATATGATGGCACGCGGTCGGCTATGCCATAGGGGCCGCACCTTCCCGAGATCATTGCAAAGGGCTGCCGATGTCGTGCCATTACACCTCCATGCTGTGCGATCTGAAGCGGGCTCCGTCTGCCACTTCGGAGACGGTGAGTCAGGGGCTGTACGGCGAGCGGTTGACCATCACCGAGTCCGTCGGTGGCTGGCACCGGGTCGTGAACCACCGTGACGGCTATGAAGGCTTCGTGACGGCTGATGCCATCGCTACTGCGAACGAGGCGAGTACCCATCAGGTAGTGGTGCGCAACACCTTGCTGTTCGAATCGCCGGACATCAAGAGTTCGGTGGAGACAGGCTTGCCGTTCTCCAGCGAGCTGGTGCTCAGTGGTGAACGCCACGGCAGTTTCTCGGCGACCACAGCCGGTGCGTTCGTGTGGTCCGGGCATTGCGCACCGGTGGGTCGACCCGCCGAGGACGACCTGGTACTGGCCGCGCAGAAGCTGTTCACCGGCACGCCGTACCTCTGGGGTGGGCGCTCGCCGCACGGTTGCGATTGTTCCGCGCTCGTACAACTCGCGGCGCACGCCTGCGGCTTGAGCCTGCCGCGCGACAGCGAAGATCAGGAAGTGGCACTGCAGCAGCGCGTGAGCCCGGCCGGCAGGCGCCGGGGTGATCTGGTCTTCTGGCCGGGGCATGTGGCGCTGCTGATGGAGCCCGAAACACTCTGGCACGCTACCGCACACTCACTGAACGTTTGCCGAGAGCCGGTGGCGGATGTGATCGATCGGGCCGGCGAGCCGAGTAGCGTGCGGCGCTTCCAGCGCTTGGGCCACTAGTGTTCCATCAACGTCATGATCCGGATGCTCCAGGCTATGACGTCGATGAACCATCGGCCAGTCGACTGGCCAGCCAGACGAGTCGCTCGCCCGGCTCGCCGGGTGCCTGTTCCCGCAGCGACGCACTGGCCGCGCGCAACCACTCCAGCGTATCGAACATGTTCTTGGCGGATAGCTCGCCGTCGCTCAACCGTTGCCGCAGTTGCACGCGACACGACTCGGCATGACGGCTGTTCTCGGCAAGGTTGCCCGGCTGCCTGCCATGCAGAGCGAGCAGTTCGGCCGGTGTGGCTGCCGACGGCGCGGCGGTGGAATCCGCAGCCTGATCGGCCACGTCACCGAACTCATCGAGCAAGGCTGCCAGCGGCACCATGGTTCCGCGTGCCTGCTCGAGGACTTCCCCGGCGATCGCCACCTGCCAATGCGTGCCCAGTGCCCACAGCAACTTGCGCAGGTGGTCCGCTGCACGCTGCAACGTGGCGAGATCCGAGACGAATGCCTGACGAAAGCGGTCCCAGTTCATCAGTGCCTTGCCGGCAAGCGACTCCGAACCCATCGATTCGGCCAGCTCGCGGGAATACGCCGCGCACTGAGCCAGCCTGGCCCAGTCGGTTCGCATGCCTCGGTAGCCGGGCCCCAGGGCGCGCCGATATTCCGGGTTGTTGATGAACAGTTCCCGGAAGCGCAGCAGCTTGGCGAGTGCGCGCAGCCGCTCGAGGTGTTCGGCATCGACCTGGGTCGGCTTGTCGATATTGAACTCCATGAACTGGCGACGGGCCCCGAAGTAACGGGCATCCACCAGCTCCGGGTCGCGCCCGATGGCCGTTTCCAGATCGTCCATCAGCTGCAGCAGCCGATGACGGGGCGGTATCTTGTCCAGATCAAACCAGACCTGGGCGGCCTTCATCTCTTCCTCGATCAGACGAGCCTGGTGACGGGCGCGCTGCAGCAAGGCCGACGTGGCCTGACGGCAAAGATCAGGGTGCGCGAAATCTGCCAGCCGATCAGGCGCCTTGTCGAGCAACTCGATGATGCCGGCGAGCCTGACCAGCTGGCGCCCGGTAATGTCCGGCGCTGCCAGAACGTCCGCGATGAGCCCGGTGCGCAGGCACGCACGCACCGAGCTGGACCATCGGTCCAGATCCCGAGGTAGAGAAGGCAGTCGTTTGAATTCGATATGACCAATCTTGTATTGCGCGAGTTTCGTGCTGAATTCATGCAGACGGTCACGCACTCCGCTGTGATCGACGGTGTCCGGTGACGACTCATCGGTGAGTACGAAATCCACGGGTGTTCCGGGCAGCAGGCTGCCGTCATCCAGCAGGTCGAGCAAGAGCTCGAGATCGTCGAGTGAGGAGACATTCGGTGGGGTGCCGTCCAGCAGGGTTCTCACCAGTACCGGATCGAAACCGACCGGTAGCGCGGGAAGGTACGGCTCCTCGTCGGCATGGCCCGTACTCAATCGATTACTACGCGAACCCAGAGCCATCTCCATCGATAGATGCAGGTCGTCACAGGTACCGAGGGCTTGCGCAACCCGATTGAAATACAGATTCAAGCTTTCGTGCGTAGCCGGCTCGGGCAATTCGACGTTGAACAGTGCTGCGCACTGATCGACCAGCAGCGTGTTCAGCTCCGGTGCGTCGCTGTCCAGGCGCAGCTCGTAGGTCAGCTGCCTCGGCACGGGGGCGTCATCGGGTTGTACCGCTGCCAGTTGACTGTTCGTCGCGGCGTCGGCGGTGCCCGCTTCGCTCACCCGGCGCGCCAGTATCACCGGATAGAACAACAAGGGCGCGCGAGGCCTGCGCGCCGCGGAATCGGCGGCCGGCAGATCGACGAAACCGGCAGCGAGAAACAGGGTGCGTTGGCCGCGCTGCTTGATCAGCGCATTCTCGACCAGTACCTGCTTGCACAGACGCTGCAGTTCGGCCGAACGATGGCAGGTCATCAGCCCGACGCGTGCGCTGGAATCGGCAGGCGGTGCATCGGCGTGATCGGCCGATCGGGGTTCCGCTGCAGGTAACAAGTCGATGTGCAGGCCGCGCTGGCCCAGCACCTCGTTCAGGCTGCACGGGGAACGTGGCTGAAGCAGGATGTCGTTGTCACGCACCGACCAATCAAGCCGACGGTCCGATTCTGCCGCAGAATCGTGCTTGCGCTTGTAATGGCGCTGCCCCAATGGCTTGTCTTGAAGAACTTCCACCCGATAAGCTTGTCTGTGATACCAGATTGCCGAAACGGCAGCGCAGGATAATGCCGGCGCGCCGTTTTCACCCGGACAATCGACAAGATCCGCACGTTCTCCGATCGCACTGGAGACGGGACCCTCGACTGCCGATAGTACACCGTGTGGCAGACCAATGAACCTGAACCGAACCGACTCATGCGTGACTGGATGAAGATAGCTGGCATTACCAGCGATGAGATTACCGATGAAACCACTTTCAGGCGTCGCCGCCAGCTCATACAGGCATCGCTGGCCGCCGGTGCCACCGGTTTTATCGGCGGGCAGGCTTTGGCAGCCGATGATGGCCGGCCGTTGGCCACCAAGCCGGTGGAAAGCGAGTATCAGACGGATGAGGAGCTGACTTCGTTCGAGACGGCAACCACTTACAACAATTTCTACGAACTGGGTACCGCCAAGAGCGATCCGTCCGACAACGCGGAGAGTCTGAAGACTGACCCGTGGAGTATCGAGATCACCGGTGAGTGCGAGAACCCGGGTTCCTATACATTGGAAGACATCCTCAAGCCGCACGTGGTCGAAGAGCGTGTTTACCGTATGCGGTGTGTGGAAGCGTGGTCGATGGTCATTCCATGGAACGGCTTCGCGCTGGCTGACCTGCTGAAGCGGTTCAAGCCTACGTCGAAGGCGAAATACGTCGCCTTCGAAACGGTTTCCGACCAACCGTTGCCGGGTCTGCGCAGTCGCGTGCTCGATTGGCCCTACCGTGAGGGGCTACGCATGGACGAGGCGATGAACCCGCTGTCATTCATGGCATTGGGCATGTACGGCAACATCATTCCGAACCAGAATGGTGCGCCGCTGCGGTTGGTGGTGCCCTGGAAATATGGTTACAAGAGCATCAAGTCGATCGTGCGCATCAGTTTCGTCTCCGAGCAACCGGTAACCAGCTGGAACCAGTCGGCACCGAACGAGTACGGTTTCTACAGCAACGTGAACCCGGCCGTCAGCCATCCGCGTTGGAGCCAGGCACGCGAACGCCGCCTGTCGGGCGATACCAGCGGTTTCGCGGCTTTGTTCTCGGGCAAGATCGATACCCGACCGATGAACGGTTATGCCGAGCAGGTGGCAAGCCTGTACAGCGGCATGGATCTGAAGAAGAATCATTGAGTGAGGAGAATTCAGTGGGTGCTGCGGGAGAACCACTAGTGCACCATCCCGTCGTCGGAACTGGCGCTGTACTGCTCGGCACACTGCGGCGCCTGCCGGCGCCGGGAGCCTGGCTGAAACCGGTGGTTTTCAGCGTGTCGCTGGTCCCTTTCGCGTATCTACTCTTCGCTCTGTTCAGCAATCGCCTGGGGGCCAATCCGATCGAGGCGATTACCCACGAAACGGGTGAGCAGGCCATTCGCTTCCTGTGGATCGGCCTCGCGCTGACGCCGCTGCGCTGGTTGCTCAGGCAGACCTGGCCCATTCGTCTGCGACGCATGATCGGGCTTTTCGCCTTTTTCTACGTGACGCTGCATATACTGACCTATTTCGTGCTCGACTTGCAGTTGTCGCTGCGGGTACTGACTGAAGATCTGCTGGAACGCCCCTACATAATGGCAGGTTCCGTGGCCTTCCTGATCCTGCTGACGCTGGCCGTTACATCGCCGAAGAGCATGGCTCGGAAACTTGGCAGGAAATGGCTGGCATTGCATCGCTGGGTGTACATCGCCGCCACGGTAGCTGTAGTGCACTACCTATGGCTCGCCAAGGGTGACCTGGTCGAGCCTTACGTGTATCTGGTGTTGCTGATCGGCTTGCTGGCCGTGCGGCTGGTGCATGAACTGAAGGGTCACGCACCAATCGCACCCGGCAGGCCCGGTTCAGTCGGGAATGAGGTCCGCGACGGTATCGCGCTCGTCCAGTAGTTCCTGCTGGCTGGCGATCATCTTCTGCTTGACGACATCGCCCACCTCCAGGTCGGTGACGATGGTGTAGTCGCCGTTGGCGCAGCGCACGGGAAACGAGTAGATCAAGCCTTTCTCTATACCGTAGCTGCCGTCGCTGGTGACCGCCATGCTGACCCAGTCGTCGCCGTCGGTGCCCTGGATCCAGCTGGCCATGTGATCGATCACGCCATTGGCCGCCGAAGCCGCACTGGAGCTGCCCCGGGCATTGATCACGGCAGCGCCCCGCTTGGCAACCGTGGTGATGAAGGTATCGTGGGCCCAGCCTTGATCGACCGCTTCGGGAGCAGGCTTGCCGTCAATGGTCGTGTGGCTGATGTCGGGCACCTGTGTGGTGGAATGATTGCCCCAGATGATCATGCGCCGAATGCCTGCCACGGTGGCACCGGCCTTTGCCGCCAGCTGGGAAATCGCTCGATTGTGATCAAGACGGGTGAGGGCGGTGATGTTGCGCGGATCGATGTTCGGCGCGTTCTGCTGCAGTATCAGAGCGTTTGTATTGGCCGGATTGCCGACCACGCAGACTTTGCAATCCTTGCTGCCCACCTCGTCGAGTACCTTGCCCAGCGCGCTGAAGATCTTGCCGTTGTCCGCGATCAGATCACTTCGCTCCATGCCCGGGCCCCGGGGCTTGGCGCCAACGAACAACGCGGCATCGACGCCCTTCAGTGCGATCTTCGGATCATCGGTGCAGACGATCTCATGCAGCAACGGAAAGGCGCAGTCATCCAGTTCCATCTTCACCGCTTCGAGCAGGCCCAGCGCCGGAGTCACCTCCAGCAGGTGCAGGCTGACCGGCTGGTCGGGCCCGTACACGTGGCCCGATGCGATGCGAAACAACAGGGAATAGCAGATCTGACCGGCCGCACCGGTCACGGCAATACGCTTCGGCTGAGTCATGGCGTGGATTGTAGTCCGAGGGGGAGAGTGGATGATCGATGACAGGGTGATGACAGGGTCTTGCGGGGCCGTACGCCGAGCCAGAACGCACTCACGCCGCCGATCTGGAGCCACAGGATAACATAGCGCCTGTGGTAACCTCCACGCCGCTCCTTTTGGTCCACAGAGTCGGGGTCCTTACCATGCGTTGCCCGTTCTGCGGGTCCATCGATACTCGGGTGGTCGATTCACGGTTGGTCGGCGACAACGACCGCGTGCGTCGTCGGCGCGAGTGTACGGAGTGCGAGGAGCGCTTTACCACCTACGAAAGTGCTGAACTGAACCTGCCTCGCGTGATCAAGTCACGCGGCAACCGCGAGCCGTTCGTCGAGTCGAAGCTACAGGCCGGCTTTCTGAAATCGCTCGAGAAGCGGCCGGTAAGCGTTGAGCAGATCGACGAGGCCGTTGCCCGCGTCAAGCACCGTTGCCTGGTAGCCGGCGAGCGTGAGATCGATGCACGGCAGATCGGCGAGTGGGTGATGGAAGAACTCCGGCGGCTCGATCACGTGGCCTACATCCGCTTCGCTTCCGTCTATCGCCAGTTCGAGGATATCGCCGCCTTCCGAGAAGCGATCGAACGGCTGGAGCGCGCGCCGGATTCCGAAATGGTATCGAGCCAGTTGTCGCTGCTGGACGATGACGAACCGTGAAGGCTCTGAGTCGGGGATAGTATCCCCACGTGCCAACGCATTCATCAGGCTCGGGAGCCGGCGAGCAGCCACTCGACGGCCTGCGACCGGGATTTATCATTTGTCGACCATTGTCGTAGCCCGCAAGGGCACCACCGCCTGCATCGCAGCCGATACGCTGACCACTTTCGGCGAGATCCGCCTGAATGCGCGATTGGACGTGCACCATTGCAAGATTCAGCGCGTCGGGCGTTCGCGCATGGGGATCGTGGGCAGTGCCGCTCACTCGCTGGTGGCGGAACGAGCGTTCAACGACCCGGACGTGGGCGCGGACTTCTCCACCCGTGACACCACCTTCGATACCTTGATCCGCCTGCACCCGGTGCTCAAGGAGCGTTACTTCCTGAATCCGAAGGATGACGACGAAGACCCGTACGAAACCAGCCAGATCGATGCGGTATACATCAATCCGAACGGCATCTTCGCACTGTACTCGCTCCGCGAGGTCTACGAGTACACGCGGTTCTGGGCGGTGGGGTCGGGTGCGAGCTACGCGTTGGGGGCCATGCACGCGGTGTACGACCGGCTGCGTTCGGCGAAGGATATCGCCCGCGCGGGGGCCGAGGCCGGTGCCGAGTTCGATACCTCGTCTCAAGGGCCGATCGATCTGCAGAGCGTCACGCTCAAGAAGTAGCCGTGCATCAGCAGGTGCATGCGCTGCCAGGCCCGCCACTGCGCTATAATGGCGGGTTGATACGGCAGTCTCTTTGAGCCGTCCTCCCGATCACTGACCCTTTACCGGAGCTTCTGCCTGCATGGCCACCGAACAGACCTTTTCGATCATCAAGCCCGATGCCGTCGCCAGCAACCATATCGGCGAGATCTACGCCATGTTCGAGCAGGCCGGTCTGCGCATCGTCGCTGCCCGTATGGTGCACCTGACGAAGGAGCAGGCGGGTGAGTTCTACGCGGTGCACAAGGAACGGCCGTTCTATGCCAGCCTCGTGGAGTTCATGACGTCCGGGCCGGTGATGGTCCAGGTGCTGGAAGGTGATGACGCGATCGCGAAGAACCGCGAGGTCATGGGTGCCACCAATCCCGCCGAGGCCGCCGAAGGTACGATTCGCAAGCGTTTCGCATCGTCCATCGACGAAAACGCCGTGCATGGTTCCGATGCACCGGAAACCGCCGCTGAAGAGATCCGCTTCTTCTTCAGCGACGGGGTTTGCCAGCGCACTCGCTGAGCAAGATCCTTCGTCATGCACGCAGACTCCGAAGTCATTCCGGTGAACCTGTTCGATCTCGATCAGGCCGGTCTGCGTGCGTTCTTCGTGGCCTTGGGTGAGAAGCCGTTTCGCGCTCAGCAGGTCATGCAGTGGGTATACCAGCGCGGCGTTCGGCACTTCGCCGACATGAGCGATATCTCCAAGGGTACGCGCAAGGTGCTCGAAGAACGAGCCTGCCTCGATCTGCCACGGGTGCAGCTCGACCAGCGTTCGCGCGATGGCACCTGCAAATGGCTGTTCGAGCTCGATGATGGCAACAGCATCGAGACCGTCTACATCCCCGAGGCCGATCGTGGCACGCTGTGCGTATCGTCTCAGGTAGGGTGCGCATTGGATTGCTCGTTCTGCGCCACGGGGCGGCAGGGCTTCAACCGTAACCTCACGGTGGGCGAGATCATCGGCCAGGTGTGGCTGGCCACCGCCTTGCTCGGCGCCGATCCGGCATCCGCCTCGCAGCGCATTACCAACGTGGTGATGATGGGCATGGGTGAACCACTGGCCAACTACGCAAGGCTGGTTCCCGCCTTGCGGCTGATGCTGGACGATCTGGCCTACGGCCTGAGCAAGCGGCGCGTCACCGTCAGTACCTCTGGCCTGGTACCGTTCATGGATCGCCTGACCGGCGACATCGACGTATCGCTCGCCGTATCGCTGCATGCGCCAAACGATGAGCTTCGCGATGAACTGGTGCCGGTCAACCGGAAATATCCGATCGAAGCACTCATGGGGGCATGTCGCCGCTATGTGGACGGTGAACGCAAGAAACACGTGCTGTTCGAATACGTCATGCTCGATGGCGTCAACGATCAGGCACGGCATGCTCGGGAGTTGGCCGACTTGTTGCGGGATTTTCCCGCCAAGGTGAACTTGATCCCATTCAACCCCTTTCCACTGTCTGGCTATCGGCGCTCCAGCGGCAACGCCGTCGAGCGTTTCTCACGCACCCTGAACAACGCCGGCGTGCTGACGTTGAAGCGCACTACCCGTGGGGATGATATCGACGCGGCCTGTGGCCAACTGGCCGGCGACATCACCGACCGCAGTCGCCGTTACATCAAGTTCGCCGAACCTCGTTTTGGAGAACAGTTCAGATGATCGAGCGCACCGCTACATTCGTTCACGGTCGGCCGGCAGGGCTCGGCCCGTCGGTGTCCAGCACCCGGGCGTGGCAATCCACATGGCTGGTCTGGCTGGCGTGGCTGACGTTCGTGGTCACCTTGTTCGCAAGCACCGGCTGCACGACCGTCGGCCTGTCGAAGAAGAAGTCGCAGGATGCCTCGGCGGCCAATGCTCAGCTCGGCGCCAATTACCTGCGCCGCGGCAATCTGGACCAGGCGCGTTTCAAGCTGGAGAAGGCCCTCGAACAGGATGAGGAGAACGCGCTGGCACATGTCACCTATGCCCAGCTGCAGCAGCGCATCGACAAGCAGCAACAGGCGCGCACGCACTTCACCAAGGCCATCGCTCTCGAACCGGAAGAAGCGGAACATCGCAATAGCTACGGCATTTTCCTGTGCGAGATGAAGGAGTACGATGCGGCCATCGAGGAATTCGTGTCGGCGGCCAACAACCCCTATTACGACACACCGGAGTTCGCTCTCGACAACGCCGGGCTTTGCATGCTCGATGCCGACCGGCTCGATGCGGCGGAAACGCAGTTGCGTGATGCTCTGCGCCGCAACCCGCGCTTTGCCAATGCGTACCTGCACATGGCCGAGTTACTGCGCCGGCAGGGTCGGTTGACGGTGTCCGATGCCTACTTCCAGCGCTTTCAGGCGTATGGCGACGATACCGCCGAGAGCCTGCTGCTGGGTTTGAACATTCGCCGCGATGCCGGCGATATCGATGCCGCCGAGCAATACGCGTCGCGCCTGCTGAACGAGTTTCCGGCGTCCGAGGAGGCCGGCGAATACCTCAGCCAGCCGCTCAACTGATCGTCAACCCGAGGCCTGGCAACCGGCATGGTTGGCAGCCCTTCATCACCTTAGGCCCATCGTCGTCGTGAAAGCGCTGTACAAACGCCTGCGTGGCATGCCGGATATAGTGCCCGGCTCGGCGACCCGCTGGCAACATGTGGAAGCCGCACTGCGACGTGTCATGCAAGGCTACGGGCACGGCGAGCTGCGTACGCCGCTGATCGAGAGCACCTCACTGTTCGAACGCAGCCTCGGCGAAGCCACCGACGTCGTCGAGAAAGAGATGTACAGCTTCCCCGATCGTAACGGCGAGCTGATGACGCTGCGGCCCGAAAACACGGCAGGTTGTGTTCGGGCCGCCATCGAGAACGGCCTGCTGCAGCCGGGCGCCGTGAGTCGCGTCTGGTATCTCGGCCCGATGTTTCGCTACGAGCGACCCCAGCAGGGGCGGCAGCGCCAGTTCACGCAGGCGGGTGCCGAGGTGTACGGTGCTGCCGGGCCGCATGTCGAAGCGGAACTGATTCTGCTGAGTGCGCGTCTATGGCGCGAGCTCGGCATCAACGATGTGCTGACCCTGGAGGCCAATACCCTGGGTACCGCTGAAGACCGGGCCCGCTACCGCGAAACACTGGTCAGCTACTGCCGCGAGCATGCCGATGTACTCGACGAGGACAGCAAGCGCCGGCTGGAGAAGAATCCCCTGCGCATCCTCGACAGCAAGAACCCGGCAATGGCCGCGCTGATCGACGCAGCGCCGACGCTGCGCGACAGCCTGTGCGAAGCGTCGCTTGAGCACTTCGATACCTTGTGCCGCGTGCTTGCGCAAAACGGTGTGAAGGTGCACGAGAATCCGCGGCTGGTTCGTGGCCTCGACTATTACAGCCACACCGTCTTCGAATGGACAACCGATCAACTCGGCGCGCAGGGTACGGTCTGTGCCGGCGGCCGATACGACGGTCTGCTGGAGCAGATGGGTGCGCCCGGTGTGCCCGGTGCCGGTTGGGCACTGGGCATGGAGCGCTTGCTAGCCCTGGTCGAGGCCTCGGGTACCATGCCTGAGCCGCGGCTCACCGATGTGTTCGTGATGTACACCGGTGACGTCGACTTCTCCGTGGCCCTGCAGTTGGCCGAAGCGGCTCGTGATGCCTTGCCCGGCGCCGAAGTCGTGCAGAACCCGCAGGCCGGCAGCCTGAAGTCGCAGTTTCGCAAGGCCGACAAGCTGGGTGCCAAGGTTGCTTTGATCCTTGGCAGCGAAGAGGAGGCCAATGCCACCGTCGGCGTGAAACCACTGCGCAGTGGTGCGGATCAATTTCATGTGGCGCGCGCGGAGCTTGCAGCCGCGTTGCCGCCATGTCTACAAACCGAATGTCTTGAAAGCGAGCGCCTCGAAGGCGAGCGTCCTGAAAGAGAGGGATCAGCATGAGTTACGAAACCGAAGATCAG
>CBDCAW010000019.1:0-3318 GCA_965214025.1 Granulosicoccaceae bacterium | reverse complement strand
GTTCTTTCGCGGTCTGCCCGGGCGGCGCTTGACAGGCTCCTCGACGCCTCGCCCTCCTTGTTTGAGGGCGTCCGGGATCAGATCGGCGTGCTCGCGTAGACGGTACGAGTTGCCTGCGATCTCCAGCACGGTTGCTCTGTGCAGGAGCCGATCGAGCAAGGCTGCCGCAATGACGTTGTCGCCAAAGATCTCCCCCCATTCCTTGAAACCGCGGTTAGAGGTGAAGATCGTGGCACCTTTCTCGTAGCGGGCGTTGACCAGCTGGAAGAACAGGTTCGCTCCGTTCTTCTCGATCGGCAGATACCCCACCTCATCGATGATCAGGAGCGAGGCGCGGTTGACGAAACGCAAGCGTGAGACCAGTGTCCCTTCGCGCTCGGCCTTCGTCAGCGACGTGATCAAGTCTGCCAGCGTGGTGAAATACACCGCCTTGCGCGCCTTCACCGCTGCGATGCCGAGCGCGGTCGCCAGATGGGTTTTCCCGACGCCCGGAGGCCCCAGCAAATGAACCGATTGCTGCCGCTCGATGAAACCAAGCTCGGCGAGGGCCATGACGCGCTGCCGGTCCAGCGTCGGCTGGAAGCTGAAGTCGAAGGTGTCCAGTGTTTTCTGTTGCAACAGGCGCGAGGTGCGTAGCTGGGTCCGAACCCGGCGCGTTTCGCGCGAACATTGCTCCTGGTCGAGTAGCTGCTCCAGCGCTTCGAGTGCCGAGAGTTCGTTGCGCTCCACTCGCTCCACGGTCTCGTCCAGGATCTCCAGGGCGCTGGCAAACTTCAGATCCACCAGGTGAGCCTTGATCCGGTCGATGGTCATCGCGGAGCTCATGGGAGTTCTCCCTGCGCCAGACGTTGCGCCACCAGACCGTAGATCTCGAGCTCGCGCTGATTGATTTCATCACCTTCGCCGGCGAGCGTTGCGGGTCCACATGGTTGCGACACGGGGTGCGTGCGCCTGCCAACACGATGTCCGCTGATCACTTGACGCTTGCCGCGCCCCTCGAGCAGTGGATGCAGGGCGATCAGCGTCTGCCCTGTGAGAATACGCAGCTCGGTGGCGGTGCGTTCCACCTCGACCTGGCGCGTGCTCAGCCCATCGGGCACCGAGTACAGGTTGCCGTCAACTGACACCATGCCGTCCTTTGTCACACGACGTTCCATCGACAGCACGTCATTGAACACACCGGCCGGCAGTGGCTGCAGTGAGGCGGCTTCGTCGGCAAAGTGCTCACGGACAATCCGGCGTGTCGTGCCGTGCTCACGCTCGTGGGCGATCTCATGGCGCCAATCGGTGAATTGTCGGTTCAGATCATCGAGGTTCTGGAAGTGGCCGTCGAGAAAGAAGTCCTGACGAACATAACGATAGGGCCGTTCCACTTTGCCCTTCGTCTTGGCTCGATAAGCCTTGCAGGCTTTTGGCACGAATCCATAGTGCGACCCGAGCGACATCAGCGTCGGGTGATAGAGCACCTCACCGGGTTCCGGCTCACCGAGCACCGCCGTCTTCATCCGGTCATACAGCAGTTCCTGCGGTACGCCACCGAACTCGTTGAACGCTTCGATGTGACAGCGCACGACCGTGTCGAGTGTCTGTCGCCAGGCGAAGCGACCGTACAGGTAGCGCGAATGCCCAAGCACCATGGTGAACAGCCAGACGATGCGTTCGAGCTCCGGCTCATCGGAGAAGCGAACGGTGAACCGAGCGAAATCCACTTGCCCCTGTTTGCCAGCTGGCGTCTCGAAGCGCAGCTCGAACTCATGAGCCAGGGGCGCACGGATCTGTCGAATATAGTCGGTGAGCGTCGTGTAGCTCCCCTTGAACCCCATCGCCTGGATATCGCGATGCAGGCGCTTGGCTGACAGCCCGTCGCAGTGGCTCAGTCGGCTCTTCAGATAGGCCTTGTAGGGATCGAGACAGGAACCCCGAGGCACTCTGGGTCCATAGACGGGCGGTAGCAACCCCAGGCGCAGGTGACGTCGTACGGTCTTGCGATCGAGGTTCAGACGCCGCGAGATCTCAGCGATCGGCACACCGTCGCGGTGCAACTGATGAATCATGAAAACACTCCCCAGGTTGATCATCGAGCCTGGTCTGCCTTGTGTGAAAACCAGCAGACAGGGTCCAGCTCGATGAAGAAAACGACAAGGGCTCACCCCCTATCGCACTCGCACTCAGGTGGGGAGTTTTACTTCGGCACAAGTGGGGAGTTTTGCATTGGCAGTGACAAGGCCGAACGCATGATCAAGTTGATTGTCCGAGGGCGCCGGAACAGTCAGTTCTTCAAGAGCGAGAACGGTGCCGAGGTCTCCGACATCATCACCTCCGTGCTGGCCACCTGCCACGAGGCGAACATCGATGCGCTGGCCTACCTCATCGCGGTGCAGGCCAATCAACTCTCCGTGCGAGCCGCGCCGCAGAACTGGATGCCGTGGAATTACCCGGGCGGTCAATAAAACGAAAGCACAGTTCTGCCGATAACTTTACTGGGCTGCCGGAAGCTCACGGAGTTCCTCGCGCTGATGATCCAGGATGAGGCCGGTCGGCGCGACCACAAGAAGTATGGTGCCCGACTGCGCCGCGCGGGCTTTCGCGGCGACAAGACGCTGGAGAACTTCGACTTCGAATTCAACCCGGGAATCGATCGGGCACTGATCCGGGAGCTGGCCACCTGCCGCTTTGTCGACGAGCGGGTCAGCGTTCTGATCGCCGGCCCCTGCGGGACGGGCAAGAGCCATGTGGCCCAGGCCATCGGCCACTGTGCGGTCCGTGGCGGCCACGATGTCATGTTCACGACCCAGACCCAGCTGCTGGCGCAGATCAACGCGGCAAGGGCCACCGGCGGGCTCGAGCGCAAGCTGCAGACGCTCGCTCGAATCCCGATCCTGATCGTCGACGACTACGGCCTCAAGCCGCTGAAGCCGGGGCAGGACGAAGACTTTCACGATCTGATCGCCGAACGCTACGAGCAGACCTCGACGATTGTCACCAGCAATCTGGACTTCTCCGAGTGGGGTGAGGCGTTCCCCAACAAGTTGCTTGGCGCGGCCACGCTGGATCGACTGCGTCACCGGGCGTTCCGGGTGGTGCTCGACGGCAAGAGCTACCGAGCCCCCAGGCCCCTGCCGGGAGACGAAAACCCGACACTTGAAACAGAGGGTAAAACTACGAAATAATCACCCACGCTGAAGCGGCGAAATCAGCGTTCTTGGTGGTGCCATTAACCCGCAAATCGGTGGCTCCATTAGGGTGAACAGTGACACGTACCGCACGGCCATAGGCCTCGCGTGTGTTGGCGTTGCGGATGTGAGCGGTGAAGAACTC
>CBDCAW010000018.1:0-15491 GCA_965214025.1 Granulosicoccaceae bacterium | reverse complement strand
ACAGCCCGGCTCAAGCCCGACAGTTGCCCGGATGCCGATGGTATCGGGTTCAGCCCGAGGGTATCGACAAACTGCAGACGCGTCTCGTCGATGTCGACGACCGAGACGTCTGCGATACAGGCATCCCGCAGGGCCAGTGCCAGCAACAGACCGATCGGGCCGGCGCCGAACACCAGCGCATTGCTGGCACCTTCGGTTTCGATCTGACCGACACCGTTGAGTACACACGCGAGCGGCTCTGCCAGCGCTGCCAGATTGAACGGCATGTCACCGATCGCATGGACGTTGGATGCGCTGACCACGCTGTATTCGGCGAACCCTCCATTCGTGGTCACACCATAGGCCTGCAGAGTCTCACACAGATTTCTCAACCCGCGCAGGCAGGAGCGGCAACGACCGCAGGAGACGTTGGGATCGATGGCGACGCGGTCACCCACGGACACTGCCGATACCGACTCTCCCACCTGTTCGACGGTTCCCGAATACTCGTGCCCGGGTACGAGGGGAAATGCGGAACTGCCGTAGCGCCCGTGCAGAACTTCGATGTCGGTATGACAGATGCCACAGGACGCGATCTTCACTACCACCGTGCCGGGTTTTGCCGTCGGTGTCGAGAGCGTGGAGACCTGCAGGCTACCCTTCGATTCGTAGACAATGGCTTGCATGGAAATTTCTCCTAGGTCAGTTGCCGTAACCGCAGGCGGCAAAGTAGCGAGCTGCCGAGCCTTGTACCCGACGGCGGATGAGCTCTTCGGGATCGGTCGGGAACCGGCCGAACTCGACGCCGGGAAAGTACTGCGACACCAGAGTATCGGGCAGGCGACTCTCGTGCAGGTTGCGCAACATGCGCCGCAGGGCTTCTGCGACCTCGGGGTCGCCCCAGTAGTAACGGATGCGATCGCTGTAGCTGAAACGCTGCAGCAGGCGCACCTGCGCAGGCGCTCCCTGGTAGTAGTCCTGCCAGTGCTCCGGATACCTGTCCATCCGCGTCGCGATGACCTCCTTCAACTGCGATGAATCGTCGGTCAGCCATACCTCCATGTCCGCCAGCGCCAGTACCGCCTCACGAAAGCGAAAGGTCAGTTCCGGGCCTACTTTCAGAAAGAAGAAATGATTCTCGACCAGCGCTCGCAGGGCATCGGTGGGTTGGTAGTCGGTGGAATGCGCTTCGAAAGTCAACCGTGGCACCGCCTCGATCGCATCGCGAAGAGACGCCGCGGCGTCCGGCTCGAACTCGTATATCGAGGTGTGACTGAAATCGACACCCGGCTGGGTCACGACCGAGACGATCCGCGACCAGGCCTCGTCGAGGCCCTTGCGGGAGAACGCCTCGCGATGCGTCTCGATCGTGTCGTGCAGCCGCTCGACGGTGGTCACATCGAGTGCGTCCAGCGCCTCGGTTTCACCACCCGGAATGGGCACTTCGGTGCCGACGATGTAAACCAGGGCCGAAGGGTTCGGTGCGTGGGCCTCGGCAACCGCACACAGCTCTGCGGCGCGCTCTGCGACCTGGGCGAAACTGAGCGGCGGCTCACCACCGCACGGCATGCTTGCGTCCAGGTGAATCTTCCGAAAACCTGCCGCCGCGTAGCGGCGGACCAGCTCACGGGCCTTGTCCATCGCACGCGATGGATCCTCATGGCGCCAAGGGTTGGGACCGAGATGGTCACCACCCAGCACGAGCTGGTCCATGGGCACGTTCGACTCGCGCGCGAGTTGGCGTATCCAGTCGATGAAATCTTCAGGCGTCATACCGGTGTAGCCGCCATCCTGATTGACCTGGTTGCAGGTCGCTTCGATCACCGTGGGGTATCCGCTCGTCGCTGCAAGCTCGAGAATCGCGCGCAGCACGTGCTCGTTCGCCGTGCAGAAGCACGGCAGCCCGCCGGCGCCATCGCTTCGGTTCTGCTCCAGCAGGGAATGAATATCGATCACGCGGTTTGCGCTCCGCTACCGTGGGTGCCGGATTCGAGAAATCGCACGATCTCGTCAGGCGTGCTGTTGCCCTCCATCGGGCCGCGCCGCGTCACGGCAATCGCGCCGGCGGCGTTGGCAAGGCGTGCGGCCTCCTCGAACGGCCTGCCCTGCATGAGCAGTGCGACCAGGGTGCCGCAGAAGCAGTCACCGGCACCGGTCGGATCAACCTCCTCGACCGGGTGCCCGGGAAAGTCGAGTCGAACACCCTTCCCCACCACGGTAGACCCTCGGGAGCCGCGCTTGATCGCGACGATCTCGGCCGAGCCGGACAGCAGCCGATCGATCGCCGACTCCTCGGTCTCGTCGGGAAAGAGGAAACCGAGATCACTGGTACTGGGCATCAGGCAGAAACTGGCGGCCATGATTCTCTCGAGTGCTTCGCGGCCTTCATCGTCACGCATCAGCTCGGGTCGGGCATTCGGATCGCAGCAGATCCGGCCACCTCGCGACAAGACGGCCGCGACCGCGGCGAGGATTGCACAGCGAAGCGGTGCGGAGCCCAGCGAGGCGGCCGACACGTGCAGAACCAGCTCACCCGGTGGCAGTGCCTCGGGCGAGAACTCGATGTGCTCGGCCGCAGTCGCATGCAGATGGAAGATGAAATCGCGCGAGCCGTCGTCGTAGTAGCTGACGAAGGCAGTTCCGGTGGTGAGATTCGGTGCCACGTGAATCAACTGCGTACCGACGTCGTGGTCGCGCAGGCGCTCGAGCAGGGCGCGCCCGAAGCCGTCGTCACCGACGCTGCCGACCATTGCCGTTCGAGCACCCATGCGCGCGGCCTGATCGAGAAAGATGGCCGGGGCGCCGCTGGGGTACGGCCCCGAATAGTCGACGATCCTTTCGAGACCACAGCCATGCTCGTGCGAGACGAACTCGACCAGGAGTTCGCCGACGGTCACGATCGTTGGGAAAGTCGACATGAGATTGTCTCCTGCCGGTGACGGTGGGATGCTATTTTCACCAAAGATTTTACGCGTGTCAAATTAAACCGGCGACATGGCTTGCGAGATTTCACCATCATCGTCAGACATGAGCGGGGAAACATAGTCGATGTCGAGATCACCAGAGACGCCCGAACGGCCGAAGATCAAGACGATGGAGATGCTGTCCGAAGCCATCGGTGTCTCGCGACCGACCCTGTCCCGCTACTTTCAGGACGCCGCGAGCGTACGCCACTCGACGCGCGAACGGATCGAGGCCGGTCTCGAACGGGTGGACTATGTGCCGAATTTCTTCGCCACACGGATGAACCGCAAGCACTCTGGGCTGATCGGCGTGATCGTGCCGTACTACAACGACCTGTTCTTCACGAATCTGCTCGATGCCATCGAGTCGGCTGCTCACCAGGCAGGCTACGCGGTCATCACGCAGAGCTCACACGGCGACCCGATGCTCGAGGCCCGCGCATCGCAGATGCTTCAATCGATGAATGTCGACGGCGTCATCGTCGCACCGTTGGGACAATCGAGCAGCACGGAGGCGATGGGGCGCCTGGGCGCTGCGTTGCCACTCGCCTTCGTCGATTCCAGGCTGCCCGAACCTTCGCTCGGCATCGACTTCGTCGGTACGGACAACTCTCAGAGCATGCGGCTGATCGTCGACTACCTGTGCCGCACCGGTGCAGCGCCGCTGTTTCTCGGCATGCCGGCGGTGAACTCCAACGCCCTGGAGCGCGAACGCGCCTATCGCGAACGTCTGGAGGAGCTCGGTCACCGCCCCGAGGTCATCGAAAAAGGTGATGCACCCGAAACCTGGAACTTCGAACAGTATGCGAATGAGAAGATGGATGCGCACTTCTCACGCGGCGAGCATGTCGATGCAACCATCCTCTGTGCCAACGACCGTCTGGCGATCGGGGTGCTCAGAGCAGCGCACCGACACGGACTCTTCGGCAGCCAAGAGAACGGCGTGCCACGACTGCGAGTCGCGGGACACGACGATCATCCGCAGTGCGCCTTCATGACACCGGCACTGACCACGGTCGCGCAGGATGCGCCGCTGATCGGACGGACCGTACTCACCCGTCTGCTGGAACGCGTCCGGGCCTGCGGTTACTCGCACGATAGCGAGCGACCCATCGAGACCCGTTGCGCGGCGGTGCTCAAGGTGCGCGAGTCGGCCTGAACCGGTGCATCGTCAACGCAGGCGGGCGACCGAGAACCGTGAAGCGAAATCGTTGACACGCGTTCAGAACCGGCTATTATGTTACACGCGTAAAACTTGGAGGCGCATGAACCCTATGAACACGATCAGAAAATTGCTGGCGACGACCATCGTCGGTACGACCGGTGTCACATCGGTGGCATTGGCAGAGGAGATCACCATCGCGACGGTGAACAACAACGACATGATCATCATGCAGGAGCTTTCGTCCCAGTGGGAGGAGGCGTCCGGGAATACAGTGAACTGGGTGATCCTGGAAGAGAACGTGCTTCGTCAACGCGTCACGACGGACATCGCCACCGACGGTGGTCAGTTCGACGTAATGACCATCGGATCCTACGAAGCACCGATCTGGGGTGAGAAAGACTGGCTGGTCTCGCTCGACGATCTGGGCGACGAGTACGATTACGACGACCTGATTCCAGCGGTCAAGGCGGGCCTGTCCTACGACGACTCGCTCTATGCTGCGCCGTTCTACGCAGAGAGCTCCTTCACGCTCTACCGCACCGACCTGTTCGAGGAAGCCGGAATCGAAATGCCCGATCAGCCCACCTACGAGCAGATCAAGGAATTCGCAGCAACGCTTACCGACAAGGAGAACGAGGTGTACGGGCTCTGCCTGCGAGGAAAACCTGGCTGGGGTGAAAACATGGCCTTCTTCGGCACGCTGGTCAACACCCACGGCGGCCGCTGGTTCGACGAAGAGTGGCAGCCGCAGCTCGATTCCGACGCATGGAGCAATGCGTTGAATTACTACGTCGACGTCATGAATCAGTACGGACCACCCGGCGTGTCTTCAAACGGCTACAACGAGAATCAGGCGCTCTTCCAATCGGGTAAATGTGCCATGTGGATAGATGCCACCTCGGCTGCCGGTCGTGTGTTCGATCCCTCCCAGAGTGACGTTGCCGACAGTGTCGGCTTCACCGCGGCGCCTGTCGCCGGAACACCCAAGGGCAACGCCTGGTTCTGGGCCTGGTCGCTGGCTATCCCCACGAGTTCAGAGAAAGCCGACGCGGCCAAGGACTTCATCGCCTGGGCGACCTCCAAGGAATACGTACAACTTGTTGGCGAGGAGAAAGGCTGGGTTGCACTTCCGCCGGGTACACGCACCTCGACCTACGAGCTGAAGGAGTATCAGGAGGCCGCACCTTTCGCAGAGACGGTGCTGAGCTCCATCCAGTCCGCCGATCCCGCGGATTCGACCGCCGAGCCGGTTCCCTATACCGGTATCCAGTACGTCTCGATCCCGGAGTTTCAGGGGCTCGGCACAACGGTTGGGCAGAACATCTCGGCCGCCCTGGCCGGAAAGATGTCTGCCGAGCAGGCACTGTCCAGTTCGCAGTCTGCCGCCGAACGCGAGATGAAACGCGCGGGCTACTGAAACGACCGTCTCCAGCTCGCTGACCCATCGTCGGCATTTCTCGGCCGGGAGCCCGAAGTCAGGGCTTCCGGCGTCGCTGCCGGCGATCTGTGGGTGAGCTCTGAGGCGTGCCGAGCCTGAAACTCAGGGTGCGTACTTACCAGCAGTCCTGCACGCTACCACTGCCGGTCTTGCCCTTCACACCGCGCTCGTTGATGCTCAGTGTGCCGCAGGTTTCATCACTAGCCTGAGGGCCGCCGGCTACCGGCGTTGCCTTCAGTTGAAAATGCACTTCGCTGGCGGCGTTGCTGCCAGCGACATTCGTCACACTGATCGAGTAGTAGCCCTCTTCGGTGGTGGTCGAATCACCGAACCCCAACTGCGTCAGTGTGGTCGCGTATCGGGTGTTGTCCGAAAAGTAGCGTTCCTGCTCGGCAGCGGCATGCGCCAGGAAAGCGATGGCCTCGGACCGGCGGTTCTTCTTCATCTGTTCGCTGAAGCTCGGGTAGGCGATCGCTGCAAGAATGCCGATGATCGCCACGGCGATCAGCACTTCCATCAAGGTGAAACCGCGATCGGTGGCAACACGCTGTCGAGCACACCCTGTGGTCCTCCTACCTGGTTGCCCCGCTGCATTCGCCGTCGGCACCGGTATCAACCCTTGCCTCGCTGCGGAAAATGCACCTGCAACATACAAAGCCCAAGCGTCTCCTCTCACGTCTCTACTCTCCACCCGCTGTCGCCGACGCTCGCTGAATTCCGGGTGCCACGCATACCGACTGGCGGTCGGTGCGTGGACCGGTGATCGAACCGCGCTGCACATGGTCGGCACGTGTGCGGGAGTTCGCGATCGTCGCCACCCCATTCACGTTGACCAGCCACTGGACCAATTGAACCGGGCCACCCTCTTCCGCAGTGAGGGTGGTGCCGAGAGTGCGGGTGTCCTCGCCGCAAAATTGCACACTCACGTTCGCTGCGATGTTCACTGTGGTATCGGCGCCTGAGGTCTGAGCGAGATCGGCCGACAATTCCGTGCCGATCGCCTGCTGTGGTATGGGCGGCGGCGCCTGATAGTCGCTTTCCGGAATGGCACGAACGGCATCGAGCAGGGCGTTGACCGACCACACGCTATTGATCGCCGATTCGGCACCCTCGAAGGCAATCGCCTTCTGTTGGGCATTGCTCGTGATCTTTTCGTTGATGCGGCTGCCCGAGAGCGTGGCCACGCCCAGGATCGTCAGCACTACCAGCAGCACCAGGCTGATCGCCAGCGCAACACCGCGCTCGGCTCTTGGCATCGTTTGCATCAATCTCATCTTCGAAGCCCTCAGCGAGCGCCGTTGCGCAGTTGCACTGTGCCGGTAAATACATGACGTGCCTTTCTATCTTCCTTCTCGATTTCGTCGTCGAACAGCACATGAGTCTCGGAGCGTTTGCGGGTTCGAATGTCATCCATCGAGTTGAGCAACAGCGCGAAACGCAGGGCAACGATCTGCTTCGGCTCGAGTGTGGTGCTGTGAGCGGTGTAGCGTTCGGGCACTCCGTCTTCGTCGGTGTCGATGCCGTACAGCACGCGAAAGCCATCCACTCCATCGATGATGGGCATGGCGCCGGTGGTCGAGTTGCCCGTGCAGGTGATCTGGCTGCCGTCGAAGTGATAGGTATTCACGGCTACATCGGCATTGGCGGCAGTGCTCTGACCCTGGCAGTCATACCCTTGCTTCATCCTGACTACCAACGTGCTTGCATTGCTGTTCGAGATATCGATCGCTTCCAGCGGGTCGTCGGGTGAGTAACCCGCCAGCCGCCAGGCGCGTTGCAACACCGACACTCCGTAGCTACCGTTTTCCTGCAAGGACTGCAAACCTTGAGTGAACTGCGCCGAACGGGTCGAGCCCGAATACATGTTGAGCACGGCACTCACCACGATCAAGCCCAGTACCATGCTGATCATCAGCTCGATCAGAGAAAGGCCTCTTTGTGCGTGCCGTCGACGAAGCCACGAATGATGACGATGAGAGCCTGTATGCCGAGCTTGCAATTCCATGCTCGAGGTCATGGACGCAGCCTCATCTTCACGTGACGCGTCCTGACAGCATCTGCGTCCAACTTGGTGGTGCTGCCTTCATCCCAGCTTACTTCCACCTGGTACAGGGAATCGGCGTTGCAACTGCCCCCCGGCGTGGCGGGTACGCATGCAACCTGCAACCTACCGTTCGGCAGCGAGCCGACCGCACCTTGCCGAGCGCCGTCTGTGCCGTAGTCGCCGCAGGCCACAGCGTAGAAGTCGAACGTGGCGAGCTGCGCCGAACTGCACCGTGCCGGGTCCGCGCCACCCACTGCTACCTGGCACCAAGGCGTGGGTTGGGTAGCGCAAAAGCCTTCCGTATTCGAGTCAAGGCTCGCATACGCCCGGTTCGCGGTAGTCGTTGCCTTCGCCGCCGGCGTATTGATGCGCAACCGTGTCGCCATGTCCTCCGCCAGCAGCAGCGCCTTTGCACGATGATAGCCACCGGTGCTGTGCTTCATGCCGGTCAGCTGCAGGCTTGCCATGCCCAGTACGCCGAAAGAGACGACGACGACGGCCACCAGCACTTCGATGATGCCGATCCCTCGTTGCCGACGACTCATCCGGCTGGCACGATGACGATCCGGGTGGCGCCGACATCTAATCGATACTGCATGCCCGGTACCCAGATTCATGGCGTGGCTTCCTTGTCCGCTGATGTGCCGGCCGGCGTATTCGTCGAAACCTCATCGGTCTCGCCGCTGCGAATACGACCGTTGGCGGCGATGGAGACCGTGCGCTTTTCGTTTCCGCCGCCATGCGCAATCTTGATATCACCGGACAGAGGCGTGCCCTGAGGGCTCATGCTATAGCCGCTGTCGGTAAAGTAGACCTGACTCGCGAACACGGTATCGGGAGTGAACGTGAACGCATTGCTGCGCGCTTCCACCTGCAGCAGCAACTCATCGGCGTCAGCGCCGGTCGAGGCCGAAAACTTGCCGTCTCCATCCGTGTCGGCGTAGACGATCCAGCCCGCTCCGTAGCCACTGCGATTGTTGCAACTCGGGCTATCGGCCAACGGTTTGAGGCTGGCACACACACCTGCCGAAACCGATCGCTTGATCGCCTCAGAGCGGGCACTCTGCAACGAATGCACGAGCGTGTTGGCGGTCGCGCTCATCTCGCTGCCACTGACCAGCGAGCTGAGCGAAGGCATGGCGAGGCCGAGCAGAATCGCGCTGATCGCAAGCGTCACGATCAGTTCGATCAGAGTGAAACCGGTGGAATGGAAGCGCGTATGCATGCCCTGGTGCCGTTGCGACAATCGCAGGCCGGCGGCGCGGTGCATCGGGCACCGGCTGCCGGCACGGGTGTCGGTTCAGGGCTTAGCGACCGGTTATCCCGCTCGTTGAGGCAACGGCAACTGCAGACCGACCTGGACCACAGAAATGCAGTGCCGCCCAGGCGTGTACCGCGGTGGCCGCTCGTGCTGTGATCCGGGGGCGTTCCCGTTCGCAGCGCCCGCTACCGCATGGTCACGAGCTCCTCGGCACTGGTGGGATGCAGGGCCACCGTATCGTCGAGATCCTTCTTGGTCGCCCCCATGCGCAGGGCCACGGCGAAACCCTGCAACATCTCGTCGGCGGCCAGGCCGATCATGTGAATGCCCACCAGCTTCTCCTCGGCACCGGCCACGACCATCTTCATGCTGGTCTTCACCTTGTGATCGGTGAATGAGGCGTACATCGGTGTGAAAGTGCTGTCGTAGATCTTCATGTCGTAACCGTATTCCGCGCGTGCCTCGGCTTCCGTCATGCCCACCACCGCGATGGGTGGGTGGCTGAACACCACGGTGGGAATGTTGTGATAATCCAGATGCCGCCCGGTCTGCCCGTCGTACAGTCGGTCGGCCAGGCGCCGGCCCGCTCCGATGGCCACCGGCGTCAGCTCTGCCTGGCCGGTGACGTCGCCGATGGCGAAGATGTTCGAAGCCGAGGTGGTCTGGAACTTGTCGACCTCGATGTAGCCGTGGTCGTCCGTTTTCACACCCGCCGCCTCCAGACCGAGCCCGGCCGTGTCGGGGGTGCGCCCGATCGCGAAGATCACCGCGTCGAACTCGCCCAGTGCCTCTGTCTCCTGTTCATGCACCACGATGCCCGTATCGCTCTTTTCGAGCCGGGCCACGTTGAAACTCTTCGCGACATGCAAGCCATCCTCGAGCATCGTCTCCATGAGCTTCTCGCTCACCATCGGATCGAAGTTACGCAGAAACATCTCATGGCGAATGGCCAGGCACGTCTCGCTGCCCAGCGCATGCAGCATGCCGGCCAGCTCGATGGCGATGTAGCCCGCACCCACCACGCACACCCTGCGCGGCTGCTGTTCGAGCTCGAAGAAGCCGTCGGACGTCATGCCAAGCTCGGCACCCGGCACGTCCGGCATGTTGGCGGTCCCACCCGGTGCCAGCAGGATACGCTCCGCGGTGTAACGTTTCTCGCCCACCACGACCGTATGGGCGTCGGCCAGTTTCGCCTCTCCCCGTACCTGCTCGCAATTCACGTTGTCGAGGTACCGGATGTAGAACGCGTTGATGTTGTCGATATGCTGCTCTCGCTTCTTCACCAGCGCGTTCCAGTCGAAACCGCGTACCTCGACATCGAACCCGTAGCCTGGCGCATCGCGCAGCCAGTGTGCCATCGAGGCGCCGTACCACATCACCTTCTTCGGCACACAGCCGCGGTTGACACAGGTACCCCCGAACACCTCGTCGCGCTCCACGATCAGGCAACGCGCCCCATGTGCGCCCGCCCGGTTGACGGCTGCCAGCCCGCCGCTGCCACCGCCGATCGCGATGAGGTCGTAGTCGTATGCCATTTTTGATCCTGACTCCCGTGAAGGGACTCGTTCATGAGTCCGTGAACCTGGTGCCCTGCTGCGCTCCGAAAAACCCCGGAACGCCTGGGCGACGTCTTGCCAGACAGTGCGGGAGAGGGCGCAGCAGACACAATGCGTGATCGAGACGCCGCTTCGTCAGCCCGTTACACTCACCGCTCGACAGCCTCCCGCCTTTTCCGAGTACCACTCGAACATCAGGACCAGTCAACTGTCAACTTATGCACGCTGTTCATGGTTAACAGGCCCTCTCCCCGATCCATCGGCCCTGCCGTAGCGCCATTGCCGAAGCTGGAACTGCAGGTTCGCAGGGTCGGTGGCCCGCGGCTGCCCGGTGCCCGGTTCAGGGCCTGTCGATCATCAATGCATGCACGCGGATACGTCGATGATTGACAGCTCCTTACTCATACACCCGGTTGCAGCCAGTGAATCCGACGGTAAACCTCAAGAAACTACCCCACTTCATCGCGCTGGTGCGGCTCGATCGGCCCATTGGCATCTTCCTGCTGCTGTGGCCGGTTCTGTGGGCGCTGTGGTTCGCAGCCGGCGGCGTGCCTCGGTTGGATGTTCTGGTGATCTTCGTGCTGGGTACCGTCCTGACCCGCTCGGCCGGCTGCGCCATCAACGACTATGCCGACCGGCACGTCGACGGGCATGTGGCTCGCACGAAACATCGGCCGCTCGCCGCTGGCACATTGTCTCCCAAAGACGCCCTGCTGGCTGCCGCTGTGCTGATGCTGGCTGCCTTCGCTCTGGTGTTGCTGACCAACCGTCTGACCATCCTGCTGTCGGTCGCTGCCCTGTTGCTGGCCGCCTGCTATCCGTTCGCCAAGCGCCATACACACTGGCCGCAGGTGGTGCTCGGTGCCGCCTTCGCCTGGGCCGTACCGATGGCCTTCGCCGCACAGACCGGTTCCGTACCGCTGCTGGGCTGGGTGGTGTTCCTGGCCGTCGTGTTGTGGGCAGTTGCCTACGACACCCTCTACGCCATGGCCGACCGTAAGGACGACCTCATCATCGGCGTGAAATCCACCGCAATACTCTTCGGCCGTGCCGATCTCGCCGTGGTCGCCGTGGTGCAGGCGATGGTGCTGATACTGCTGGGCCATGCAGGCACGCTTGCCGGCCGTGGCACCGTCTTCGCCGCCGGCCTGGCGGTGGCGGCACTACTCGCTCTCTACCAGATCTGGCTGGCCCGTCATCGGGAACCGGAGGCGTGCATTCAGGCGTTCCTGAACAACAACCTGCTGGGCCTCGTGGTGTTCAGTGCGCTGGTCTTCGATTACGCCCTAGACAACCCGAACGCGACATGATCACGACCGACAAGCCATCATCGCCGCGAGCGACATCACATGCTGATCGCTCGGTACTGGTGAACGCTCTGCTGAAACGCTACTCGCAGCTCGAACAGCGCAGCGCGGGAGTCAACGCGGAACGCAGCTATCGACTGAACTCACTGCAACTGGCATCGGCGCTGCTCGAAAAGGCAGCCCTGCCCCCCGCGATTGCCGATGCACTCCGGCACCATGCCGTACTCGGCCCTACCCAGGCCGGCAAGAGTTCCCTGGTGAACCTGTTGCTCGGCAGCCAGGTGGCCGGGGTCAGCGCATTGGCGGGCCATACCGTGCAGGCCCACGGCTTCTCCATCACACCCTTGCAGAAGGCTGATCGCGAAGCCGTCGCCGCTGTGATGTCGGGCCTGCGCGAGTCAGGTAGCGGCCGCCCTGACCGCGAGGCACTCGATGAATACACGCTGGGCACCATCGGACAACCTGCGGCAGCCCTGATCGGCAGCGGCGTCGTCTGGGACACTCCGGACTTCGACTCGATCGAATCCGGCAACTACCGATCGGCCGTGATGCATGCCGCCGCCTTGGCCGATGTGCTGATCCTGACCACCAGCAAGGACAAGTACGCCGATCGCACGGTCTGGGATATTCTCACTTTGATCCGGCAGCTGGGCACGCCACTGGTGCTGGTCGTCAACAAGCTCGATCCGGCTGACGAGGCCACTGTGCTCGACTCGCTGCATCAGCGGTACCGTACCGCGTTCTCCGCCGAACCGCCGACCATCGTCACGCTGCCCTTCGTTCGCAGCCAGCACGCGGAACCCGCCTGGCCAGCCGCTGCCGTCGGCGCGTTGCGCCTCGCCGTGCAGCAGGGGGTATCCGGTATCGACGGCAACGCTCGCCGCGCGGCCATCGAGCGTTTCATCGATGCGCACTGGGCGCGGTGGCTTGAGCCTGTCAGCCACGAACTGGCCGCGGCGACTCGCTGGCAGCAGCTCGTCGACCAGGCCATGGCGGACGCGAACCAGCGCTACGTCGAACGGTACCTGAACGATCCGGACAAGTACGACACCTTCAATCGTGCCCTGGCCGAACTGCTGACACTGCTGGAGATACCCGGGGTGGCGGCGGCACTCGCGCGTACCCGCCGATGGGTGACCTGGCCGGCGCGCACGTTGCTGGGCCTGGGCCGCCAGGCCATGCAGGGCGATGACAATGGCAAGCACGGGGTCGATCAGGAGCAGCACACGCTGGAAGGGCTGTGCGAGCAGGTACTGACCCGACTGCAGGGCGACGTCATGGATCAGCCCCGGCTGCATCCGGAAGCCGCCCTGTGGTGGGAGCAACTCGATCAGCGACTGCGACGCGTGCGCCCTACGCTGCGCACCGCGTTCCAGGGCGATGCCGAGCGCTACCGTGCCGACTTCGAGCCACGCGTCAAGGCCGCCGCACAGCGGCTCTACACGCAGTTGCAAGAACAGCCGAGGTTACTCAACACTCTGCGTGCCACACGGGTGACAACCGATGCCGCAGGCGTGGCCCTGGCGGTGAAGAGCGGTGGCCTGGCGCCAGCCGACCTGATACTGGCACCCGCCATGTTGGCAGTGACGAGCCTGCTCACCGAAAGTGCCCTGGGGCGCTACCTCGATCGCATCAAGCGAGAGCTCAAGGCTCGGCAGAAAGATGAAGCCGCCCGATTGTTCGACAGAGGCCTGCAGCAGCCGCTGGCCACCCTGCGCGACGATCTGTATGGCGATGATGCGTTGGTGCTCGATGCCGAGCTGGCAACGCTGCTTCGAGGTCGCCCCGTCCCGGGCCCTAAAGCATCTTGAGCAAGGCGGCGGCGCCGCTGATGTCAGCCGTGGCCGGCGTATCTTCCAGATTGACATGGGTGACCACGCCATCGTCGAGCAGCATGCTGTAACGCTGTGAACGTTCGCCGCGGCCACGCGAGGTCATGTCGAGGATCATGTCGGCGGCACGGGTGAACTCGTGATTGCCATCGGCCAGCATGTCGACGGTGTCGCCGACATCGCGGCTCTTGCCCCAGGCATCCATGACGAAGAAATCCGTGGTGGAAATACAAGCCACCGCGGCTATGCCTTTCGCGCGTAGCGCATCGGCATGCTCGACGTACCCGGGCAGGTGCACTTCGGAACAGGTCGGTGTGAAGGCGCCCGGCACACCGAAGAGAACGACCTTGCGCCCGGCACAGTAATCGATCATCGGCACCTCGGTGGGGCCGCTGTCGGTCATTTGCATGAGGGTCACTGCAGGTACTCGATCGCCGACTTTCATCACGTTGATTCCTCAAGGTCTGAAAAGCCTCGAATTGTGTCATAGGCGGAATTCGGTCGCAGTCGATCGAAGCGGCGTCTCGGCGCATCAGTCATTCGTCGAACAGCTCCGTCAGCTCCGAGATCAGCACGTTCCCCAGATCGCGTGGATCGACGATGCGCACCGCCCGCCGGTACCAGCTGCGCACGTCATGGCCGATGCCAATCGCCAGCAGTTCGACATCATTGCGCGCCTCTATGGCGCCGATCACCTGGTGCAGGTGCGCGGCGAGGTACTGTTCATCGTTCGCTGCCAGGGTGGTCACATCGACCGCGCACCATCGGAGATGACCAGCAGCAGGCGGCGGCTGGCGGGCCTGCGCATCAGCCGCCCATGGGCCCACTGCAACGCTTCGCCATCCACATTCTGTTCAACAGCTCAGGCTTCAGCATCAGGCCGAAGCCGGCCCTGGCCCGGCGCCATGGCTGACTTGCAGCCTTGTACACGATGTGACGCAGGTCGCTGATACGCCCCGGTGCGACGGACCGCCCCTGCTGCTCCCACTGCCGAGCGGCATCGCCACCGTGCAGCGATGCGGTGGTGAAGCCCAACACCTCCACCGCCACACCGCAGCGCTCCAGCGTTCGTGCGAGGATATCGGCGCAGGCCGCCGCCACCAATATCGGCCGGCCCAGCATCGAGCGGGAATTGTCGAGCAGCAAGGTGACGGCGGTATCGCGAAAGGGCCCCTCCTGCTCGCGACGGAACACCAGCGGCTGTAACGGGTCGGTGATCAAGCGTGACAACCGCGACGCATCCAGCTCGCCTTCCGGCTCATCGAACTGCCACGCGCGGCGCTGACTGGCCAGCAGACGGCGGTAGAGCCGGTTCGCCAGGCGCTGCACGAGCTGGCCTTGCCGATCGATGTAGCCATCGAGACGCTTGCGCAGTTCGGTCAGCTCCCCGGCCTCGGCCAGCGCAGCTGCCGCCACCGTTCTGTCGAAGCGGGTGGTGAACACACGATAGGAACCCGCCGCCGAGGTTTCCAGAGCACCTTGATCACCGACGACCCAGGCAGCCTCGTCCGCCGCACGGCGCTCGCCGTCTGCCTGATCTGCGGACGCAGCAGAGGCGTGCGCCTGGGCCGCCGGGTCATCATGCAGTGCCGGTTCCGCTACGCCTTCCTCGTCCTCGTCGTCTTCGAGGCCGCCGGCATCGGCACCTTCGGCCGACTCATCCGTTGCCGAATCACTCGTGGCCCCTTCGTTTCGCGACTCATCGGCATCGCCGCCGCCGGCATCACCACCGGCGAACGCCGTAGCTTCGCTGCCACTTTCCAACCCCTTCAACAACCGTGTGATCACCCCCAGCGCCTGCCGGCCAAACGCGTCCTGATCGCCCACCAGCCCGGCCAACCGATGCGACTCCTCATGGCTCAGGCGACGAGCGGTCGCGATGACCTGCAATGCCGACTCATCGGACGAAACGTCCGCGTGCCCCGGTGCGACCATCAGAGCCTTGC
>CBDCAW010000017.1:0-10911 GCA_965214025.1 Granulosicoccaceae bacterium | reverse complement strand
CGGCTTCGACGGTTTCATGGAGTATCTGATGCAATTGCGCAGCGAGCTGAAGATTCCACCCACGTTGCACGAGCTGGGTGTCAGCGAGCCGGATACGGAGCTGCTGGCCAGCATGGCCATCGCGGACCCATCCGCCGGCGGCAATCCGATTCCGCTCACGGTCGGGCTCTGTCGGGAGCTGCTCGAGGCGGCGGCTTGAATCGCTGATGCAAGACCAGCCCGATCATCAGTCCCTGATCCCTGGTCCACAAGGATCCGCCAGCTAAACTTAACAGTGATATGAAAGCAGTGTGATGCGTGCTTCGGCAGCCAAGCCTGGCTTAATGACATCGGATGAATTTCTGCATTGGGCCGAGCAGCAGACTGGTGAGGAAAAGTACGAGCTTCATGACTGCTACGTGGTGGAGAAGTACGGGCCCACTACAATGCAAGCTGAGAAGTTGGCGCATGTCTTCGCCAAGCAGCAGGCTGCGACCGCACTGCAGAACGCTGCCGATGCTGCCGGGCTTCGCTGCATCGCCCTGGTCGATGGCGCATCGGTGAAATGCGACGACACCCGGACGTTCATTCCCGATGCCGTCATGCAGTGCAACCCGATCGTCGATGATCAGTCGCTCTACCTGCCAGACCCGATCATCGTTGTCGAGGTTTTGAGCCGCTCGACGAGCGCAGTTGACTACGGCGTGAAGTTCCGCGGCTACATGGCCCTGGCAAGCATTGCCCACTATCTGATCATCGATCTCGACGCGGGCGTGGTGATCCACCACCGGATGCTTCAGGATCACGCGATGACGACGCTACACCTCGAAGGCGTCATCGCCATGGACCCGCTTGGTATCGAGATCGCTGTGCACGACCTGCTTGTCTCGCTTCAGCGACACTCGTAAGCCTGCACTACCCTGCCCGACCGATCAGCCGCGCATGTTCGATCTTCGTGCACCGATCCATGACCACCTTCAGGCCCGCCTCGCTCGCGATCGCGGCGGCTTCATCACTGACCACACCGAGTTGCATCCACAGGACGTCGGCGCCGATAGCCACCGCCTGCTCTGCCAGCGACGGCATCTCTTCCGAGCGGCGGAAACAGTCGACCATGTCGACCTTGACGGGCACGTCCGCCAGTGAGGCGTACGCCGCCTGCCCGAGCACCCTGGACAATGTCGGATTGACCGGAATCACGGTATAGCCCTGATCGAGTAGATAGCGCGCGACCTGGTGACTCGCCCTGTGAGGTTTATCCGACAGCCCGACCACGGCGATGGTCTTGCTGTTGCTCAGGGAGTCATGCAGAAGCTTGTCAGAAATCATGTTGCATCATATCTCATCAGAATCATGGGAACTCCAGGGCCTGTGCCGCGCTCTCATCAATCAGCCGGGTCTCGTTCGGTCACCATTAGGAATTCTTGCCGCCTTGCTCTCGACTGCCCGCACCGATGATCGATACAGAACTCCACATCATTGACGACCCGGATGATACCGGCCTGCATCGCAATTCCGACATGCCTCTGGCAACGTTACCGGAAGCACAGGCCAGCCGGGGTGCTTGCGCGATCAAGCCTGATCACAAGGCGCTGGGTGACGAGATCGTCGATGACCTGCCCGAAGGCATTCCCAGCAAGCCCGCCGGTCGGCCGTTGAAAGAAGCCGCCGTGCTGATCCCGATGGTGTGGCACGAGTCGCAGTGGCAACTGCTGTTCATCCGCCGCGCCAGCAACGAGCGAGATCGGCACAGCGGCCAGGTCGCGTTTCCCGGTGGTGCTCATGAGCGGAAGGACGAATCGCTTCAGGCTACGGCCGTGCGCGAGACGAACGAGGAGGTTGGGCTGGATACCGAGCGCATCCGGCTGCTCGGTCAGCTCGATCCGTACCTGACCATCAGCCATTTCCGCGTGACCCCAGTGGTGGGTATCGTGCAGTGGCCTTCGCCTCTGACACTGCAGCACGCCGAGGTGGCCCGCGCGTTCCTGATACCGTTGCACTGGTTGCGCGACCGACGGAACTTCACCTTGCGGGCACGCCGCGAGATGGACCTGCAGAGCGCGAAACGTCATCCGATCATCGTGTTCGAACCCTATGATGGCGAAGTGCTGTGGGGTGCGACCGCGCGCATGACGGTGAATTTCATTCGTGCGCTCGACGATGGCCAGATCTCTCTTCCAGATCGATAAGTTTCTACAACGCAGCCACTGCCGTCGCCATCCGCCGTACACCCTCTTCCAGCGTCTGCCGTGGGCAGGCGAAGTTCAGCCGCAGAAAGCCGGGCTCACCGAATTGCTCGCCCGCCGACAGGCCCACACCGTGCTCCTCGAAATACGCCTGTGCATTGCCCAGACCCAGCGCCGACGCATCGATCCAGGCAAGGTAGGTTGCTTGCAACGGCCGTAGCTCAAGCCCGGGTATATCTGCTATCGCCGCCTCCAGATACACGAAGTTGTCGGCCAGGTAGCTCAGCAGATCACGCCGCCACACACCGGCATCACGATAGGCCGCGAGCGTGGCCACATACGCCAATGGTGGCACCATGCCGACGGTGGATGCACAGGCATCGCTGAAGCGCCGGCGCAGCTCGGGATTGCTGATGATGGCGAACGAGCAGTTCAGGCCGGCGATGTTCCAGGTCTTGCTCGCACTCATCAGGGTCACAATACGATCGGCCTGCCCGGCACAGGCCACCGCCGTGGGCACATGCCTCGCCGTGGTGTCGACGACCAGATCACAGTGAATTTCATCGGAGACCATCACCAGATCGTGCTTCTCACACAGGGCTCCCAGCGACTGCAGCTCTTCCCGCGTAAACACGGTGCCCACCGGATTGTGCGGCGTGCACATCATAAGCAGACGCGTGCGGTCGGTGATCGCCGCCTCGATCGCTTCCAGGTTGTAGATGCGTCGCGAGCCCTCGAGCTTCAGAGGCACCTGCACCAGAGCCTGGCGATCCGGTTCGTGGGCATCGAAGAAGTGATGGTAGATCGGCGGGTTGGTGAGCACCTCGTCGCCGGCACCGCAGAACGCCCGGCAACACGCACCCAACCCCGGCACCACACCGGGCAGGTACACCAGCCAGCCGGTGTCGATCGTCCAGCTGTATTCACGCTGCAGATGGGCGGCGATGGCCTCACCGAGTTCGTCGGGTGCGTTGGTGTAACCGAAGACCGGATGCGCAAGCCGCGCCTGCAGCGCTCGTTGAATCGGCGGGGCCACCGGGAAGTCCATATCGGCGACCCAGAACGGCAATACGTCGCGATCGCGGTAGCGATCCCACTTCATGCTGTCGGTCCCGGTTCGCGAGATCAGCGCGTCGAAGTCGATTGTGTCTTCACCCGCCGGCGGCAGGGTTTCGGCAGAACTGCTCATTCTCAAGGCTCCAGTCGTGTCGCATCGTCCTGACCGGTCATCACTGTGGTGACCCGAGGTAGATGTCTCGACGCGCTACAATAACGGTTTTTCGCCAACCGGCAGTAAAACGTGATCTCCACAGCCAACCTCACCATCCAGTTCGGTGCCAAGCCCTTGTTCGAAAACGTCTCGATCAAGTTCGGCGAACGCAATCGTTACGGCCTGATCGGCGCGAACGGCAGCGGCAAGTCCACCTTCATGAAGATTCTCGGCGGCGACCAGGAAGCCACCGCGGGCAACGTCCAGCTGTTGCCCGACGTGCGCATGGCCACGCTGAAGCAGGATCAGTTCGCCTACGAGGAGCATACGGTACTCGACACCGTGATCATGGGCCATCAGGAACTGTGGCAACTGCGCGCCGAACGCGAGCGCATCTACTCACTGCCGGAGATGACCGAAGACGACGGCATGAAGGTGGCCGAACTTGAAGTGCAGTTCGCCGAGATGGACGGTTACTCGGCCGAGGCACGAGCCGGTGAGCTGCTACTCGGTGCGGGCATCCCGCTGGCGCAGCACGAAGGCCCGATGAGCGAGGTGGCGCCGGGCGACAAGCTGCGCGTGCTGTTGGTGCAAGCGCTGTTCGCAGACCCCGACCTGCTGCTACTCGACGAACCCACCAACAACCTCGACATCGACACCATCCGCTGGCTGGAGCATGTGCTCGACGAGCGCAACAGCACGATGATCATCATCTCGCACGATCGGCATTTCCTGAACAGCGTGTGCTCGCACATGGCCGATCTGGACTATCGGGAAATCCGCCTGTTCCCCGGCAACTATGACGACTACATGCTCGCCTCCACCCAGGCTCGCGAGCGCCAGTACGCCGACAACGCCAAGAAGAAGGCCCAGGTGGCGGAACTCCAGGCGTTCGTCGAGCGCTTCAAGGCCAACAAGTCGAAGGCTCGTCAGGCCACTTCGCGCCAGAAGCAGATCGACAAGCTGCAGGTCGAGAAGATCAAGCCGTCCAGCCGGCAGAACCCCTACGTGCGGTTCTCGTTGGAGAAGAAGCTGTTTCGTAACGCCGTGGAGGTCGAAGGCCTGCAGCTCGGCTACGACGGCGAGCCGGTCATCGACAGGCTGAACCTGATGATCGAGGCCGGTGAGAAGCTCGCGGTGATCGGCCCGAACGGTGCCGGCAAGACAACCCTGGTGAAGGCCCTGGCCGGCGAGCTCGAACCGATGAAGGGCAGCATCAAGTGGGCCGAGAACGCGGCCATCGGCTACCTCGCCCAGGACCACGCGGACGAATTCGAATCCACCACCACCATTCTCGAGTGGATGACCCAGTGGGGCAACAAGGAGTCGCACGACGAACAGGAGATACGCGGCATTCTCGGACGCCTGCTGTTCGGCAAGGAAGACATCACCAAGCCGGTGAACGTCATCTCCGGAGGCGAGCAGTCACGCCTGCTGTTCGGCAAGCTGATGCTGCAAAGCCCGAACGTGATGATTCTCGACGAACCCACCAATCACCTCGACATGGAATCCATCGAGTCGTTGAACTACGCGATGGACATCTACCCGGGCACCGTGATCTTCGTCAGCCACGATCGCGAGTTCGTCAGCTCACTGGCCACCCGTGTCATCGAACTCAAGGATGGCAAGCACACCGATTACAAGGGTAGCTACGAGGATTATCTCGGTAGCCAGGGCATTGAGTGACGAGCTCCGCTTTCTATTCCGACCCTAGCAAGAAGTCCGGCAACCATACCGACAGGCCAGGCACGAACAACAGTAGAGCTGTAACAACAACCAGCGGAATGAAGTATGGAATGACGTCACGCACGATGTCCTCGAACCGGGCACCGGAGATGCGTGCCGCGACGAACAACCCGATCCCGAGAGGTGGCGTCGCGATACCCAGGATAAGGGCCATTTCCAGAACGATGCCGAAGTGCACCCTGTCGATCATGTAGGAATCGACCAGCGGCAGGAAGATCGGCACCAGCAACAGCTTGATCGTGATTCCGTCGATGAAGCATCCCAGCAACAGCACGGTCACCATGACCACCAGGAAGAAGACGTGTGGCGAGCTGATCAGTTCGGGCAGGGAGCGTGCGAGGTTCTGCGGCACCTGCTCGATAGCCAGAAGCCACCCCATGCCGGCGGCGAACCCGACGATCAGCATGATCAGCGAAGTCAGCAGGACGGTTTCGGTGAGGGCTCCCATCAGCGCTTTCCATGTCAGCGTCCGAAACACTGCGCCGAGCAGGAGGATGTACGCCGAGGCGAGCGCGCCCGCCTCCGATGCCGTGGTCGCGCCGCTCAGGATACCGACCATGATGATGCCCGGTGCGACGAGCGCCAGAAGGCCGGAGCGGACATGCCGGCCCGTCTCGCGAAGGTCCGCCTTCCGCTGTTGCGGAAAGTCCCTGCGGGTGGACAGAAAGCGGTTGAAGATCATCAGTGACCCGGCCACCAGAAACCCGGGCAAGATGCCGGCGAGGAACATGCGTTCGACCGATGTATTGGACAGGAACGCGTAGATGACCAGCGGAACCGACGGCGGAATGAACGGCGCCACGATCGCGGACACCACCGTAATCGCCGATGCGAACGACGCGGTATATCCGCGCTTGCGCATGGCGCGGATTTCAACCGCACCGAGGCCCGCGATATCGGCGACGGCGGCACCGGTGCCGCCTGCCAGCATCACGGAGGCCACCACATTGACCTGGGCAAGACCGGCGCGGAAATGGCCGACCAGCGCATTGGCAAGGTTGAAGATCCGCTCTGATATGCCGATCGCGTTCATCAGGTTGCCGGCAAGAATGAAGAACGGAATGGCGAGCAGCGAAACGCTGGATCCGCTTTCCAGAACCTTCATCGGAACGATCCAGAGGGTGTCGGAATAGCCTCCCACGGCAAGCGCCATGACCACGGCAACGCCGATGGCCATCGTGATCGGCATGCGTAGCAGAACCAGTACGACGAAGACAGCGAACAGAGCAAGAGCGATCATTCGCGCAGTCCTCCTTCTTCTTGCGCGGGGTCGGGCATGACGCCGGCCGACGGATCCGTCGCGATCAGCTTGACGATACGCAGCACGAAATGAATCGCCACCAGTGCGAAGGATACGAATAGCGGGATCGAAAGCCAGTAGCGCTGGATGCCCACGAAATCGATCCGTCCGACCTGACGTGGAACGAGGGTCGGTGCCTGATAGAGGACGATGCCGATCAACACCAGGATGATTGCCGTCACGACGATGTCCACGGCCTGTGCGACGCGTTTCGGGAACCGGCGCGTCACGATGTCGAGGCTGACGTCCTGGCCACGACGGTAGACGACATAGATCCCGATGAAGACCGTCCAGGTGAACAACACGCCCGTCCACGGAAAGACCCAGACGAACGCCTCGTCCCGGACGACACGGGACAGAATGTTGATGACGTTGATCGCCAACATGCTCAGCAAGAGCATGTTGGCGGTGATCAGGAACGCGCGCGCGATCTCGTCGAGAGCGCGATCGATTATCTTGATCATTCCGCGTTGCGGGTCGCTTCTACGGTTTCGAGGAACCCGGCGGGAATCGCGCCGTCTTCTTCGAGGCCCTCGTAGAATTCCAGCATGCTGACGACGAACTCCGCGGTGTCGAGTTCCGTGTAGGTGACGCCCTCCTCCTCCATCCGCTCGACGGATTCCCGGGCCAGTTCTGCCGTGCGCGGCGCGAATTCCGCCGCCCCCACCTCGTCGTAGGCTGCGACGATCTCTCCCTGGGTTTCCTCGTCCAGCGCGTTCCACGCGGCGGCACTGGCGATGATCGCGATGCCCTGCGGCAGCTCGTCATGGCGGGTGATGTAGGGGGCCACCTCGTAGAACCGCATGGGCTCCACCAGCGAGATCGGACTGTTCACACCGTCGACGATGCCACGATCGATCGACTCGTAGACTTCGGTCCACGCCAGGGTGCGTACTTCCGCACCCAGATGTCGCCACGCGTTTGCGGCCAGTTCATCGGGGTGCATTCGCAGCGCAAGGTCTTCGACATCGCCCAGACCCTCGACCGGGCGAGACGACACCATCACCCGGTAGGGCCCGCGCACCATCTTGCTTTGGTCTCCGATGACGACCAGGCCCGCCTCCTGCTCGATCTGCTCCATCCAGCCCATCGCCAGATCGCTGCGCATGAACCGGCCCCAGTGCTCCAGGTCGTCGAACAGGAAGGGGGCAGCGGTGAAGCCGATGTCGGGCACCCATTTCTGAAGGTAGGTGCTGCCTTCAGGGTAGAGCTGAATCGTGCCCAGCTGAAGTTGCTCGAGCACCGCGTCATCCGAGCCGAGCTGTTCGCTCGGGTAGACCTGGACGGTGATGTCGCCGTCGGTGCGCTCTCCGATCCGCTCGGCGAGAGCCTGGAACATCTGCCCCTCGATGGATTCCACCGGCATCTTGTGGGCCATGCGCCAGGTCGCGGCGCCGGCCTTCATCGCGAAGGCGCCACACAGAAGCGACAATGCGACTGTCGATGCCAGCGTGAACGTTCTCGGAGTCGTTGCTTTGTATCTCATCGGATTCTCCAGTCAAATTACGGATCGACCCTGATCGAGGCGCGCAGGGCATCACGCGGTACTTGCCAGCACCATCTTGGTCGCCCCGGACATGTCGGCGAGGAACTCGCCGTTGTTCAGCCTCTTGATGACGGCGATCTCCTGCTCCTGCATGCCGATGGCCCGATCCGCGACGGCTGCGACCTGATCGGGCTTCAGGAACAACACGCCGCTCTCGTCCGCCAGAACCGCATCGCCCGGCATGACCGAGGTGCCACCGATCGAGACGGGCACGTTCAGCGCGCCTTCGATTCCCAGCATCTTAGTGGTGATCGGCGCGGGGCCGGTGCACCAGATCGGCATCTTGTTGCGTCTGACTTCGTTGAAATCCGTCGCCGGGCCATCGATCACGCCACCCACGACGCCGGCGATCTTGGCTGCGTTGGTCACGACACCGCCCCAGCACGCGTGCTTCCGGTCGCCGCAGCGATCGATCACCAGAAAGTCGCCCGGCCGGACGTGGCTGAGCACATGATGCAGGAGCGTCGAATCCGCCCCCGGGATGCGCAGCGTCACGGCGGTCCCCGCCACGCGCTCTTCGGGGAGCACCGCGCCGATGTCGTTGCTGGCGAACTGGCTGTGGAGAAAGTGCCCGGCGGTCGCGGTCTCGACTTGCTGTAACTTCTCGATCAGCTCCGCGGAAACCTGCTCCGGCATGGGATTCAGTGTGAACATGGTGCAGGCCTCACATCACGTGGTGGCGGTGGACGGGCAGGCCGGCGCGGACCTGTTCCTTGTAGGCATCGTCGATCCTGACCGTGGTGGTTCCGACGTGATCGCCCACCTGCGCAACGACGTGGCCCCAGGGGTCGACGACCATCGAGTGACCGTAGGTCGACACGAGCCCGTCGAGGTGCTTGCCAATCTGGCCGACGGCGACAAAATGAGTCTGGGTCTCGATGGCCCGGGCGCGGGACAACACTTCCCAGTGATCCTTGCCGGTGCCCAGCATGAAGGCCGCGGGCAACACGATGACATCGGCCCCCTTGTCACGCAGGGCGCGGAACAGCTCCGGGAAGCGAAGGTCGTAGCAGATGGAACACCCGACGGTCTTGCCCGCGCACTCGTAGGTCACAACGTCCGTGCCGCGCGCGATGATGTCGCTCTCGCGAGCCTGCGTACCGTCGGGCAGATCCACATCATAGAGGTGCATCTTTCGGTAGCAGGCGATCTCCGTCCCGTTCGGGTCGAAGACGACCGTAGTGTTGTGTACGGCTCCATCACGACGTTCGGCGATGCTGCCGCCGTGCAGGGTCACCCTGTGCTTCCTGGCCATCTCCTGCAACGCGCAATAGGCCGGCCCGTCGGGGAAAGTGTCGGCGCTGCCGTGCAGATCGTCTCGGTCGTTGGAGAAGAATGCCCAATATTCAGGCAGTACCACCAGGTCGGGATGATCCGCCGCGGCTTCGGCAACGAGTTTCCCCACCGCCGCGATGTTGGCGGACTTGTCGGGACTGGCGTTCATCTGAACGAGCGAAATTCTCAAGACTGCGACCTCCTCGATGCGGGCTGTTCCCACAGGCTAGGTGCAGCGATCGGTCAGGTCCAACTAGAAGATTTCGGACAGGGCACAAGAATAGTTTGTACCCCGAGCGTCACGGCCAGGCGGAGGGTGGTTCGGTGTACGATTTCAGGACGGCGTACGGGACGCCCCGTGCTTGGCCCAGGCCCACTCGGGATTGGCGGCAAGGCAATACTGCAAGGCCACCTCCCGGGCCAGTTCCGACACCACACCATGCACCATCGTCCTCGGCCCGCTCGAATACAGCGCATGGATCCGCATGGGGGTGACCGGCTGCTCGGAGTCTATGACCACCAGCTCTCCGCGTTCCAGCTCCTGCAGGGCCGCGATCGGCGGAATCAGCGCCACGCCAAGCCCTTCTTTCGCCAACTGCGCGGCGGTCGCGATGGACGTAGCGGTGTAGTAGACGACACCGCTTTCGTCAGAGATTCCCTGGAACAGTCGCTCGACCGCTGCCCGCGGTTCGGTGCCGTCGGGGAAGGCGATCACCGGATGTCGGGCGAGCTCGCGCGGATTGGCGTACCTGCCCGCCAGCTCCAGCGACGGGGCGGCCACCCATCGCCACGCGTAGGTGCACAACTCGGAACTGACGTATCGGTCATTCGACAAGGACCCGACGATGATCGCCAGGTCGATCCTGTCCTCTTCCAGAGCATCGATCAGTACCGGACTGATCCGCGCCGTGATCACGATGCTGATCTGCGGAAACCGCTTCGCGCAGGCCTTCAGCAGGTCGACGAGCCAGGTGCTCGAGATGACGTCCGTGATGCCGATACGCAAGGTGCCCGTCTCGCCGATCGGACCGGCCACCTCGTTTCGAAACCGGGTCGAAGCAGCAAGTACCGCTTCGGCCAGCGGCAATGCACGCAGACCCTTGGCCGTCAGCCGCAGCGCTTGCCGGTCCCGCAGGAACAGCTTCACGCCGAGATCCGCTTCGAGCGACGCTATGCGCGCTGACACGGTTGCCTGGCTAGAATTGAGGTGCACCGCCGCTTGCGTGAAGCTTTTGGTGCGGGCTACCCAGATGAAGGATTCCAGAAAGGTCGTGTTTACCATCTGCGGCCTTGCGCACCTGTCATCGATGCGCCTCGCGATCAGTTCGCCCGGTACTGTACCTTCATCGAGCCGGCACTTCCTCCCTTGTTCAGAAACGGCGCGATCTCCGGAAGCGCGAGTTCGTGCGAAATGACCTTGCTCATCGTCTCGCCCGAACGACTCAGCACCGCGAGGGCTTCGGGAATGTTGTGATTGAGCGAGTGGGCACCGGCGATGCGGATTTGTCTGCGAAAGATGTCGAACGGGGAAAAGCTGACGGTGCTGTCGGGCGGACACACACCGAACAGCAGCACACTGCCACCGTTCGCCACGTAGTCGAGAAGCCCTTCGACCACACGCGGCACGCCGGTGGCATCGGCGACCACGTCAACAGCCCGGCTCAAGCCC
>CBDCAW010000016.1:0-56543 GCA_965214025.1 Granulosicoccaceae bacterium | reverse complement strand
GTTACACGGTCGGGCGCAGCACCGCGGTGATCGTCCGTCTCGTCAGGTTCATGCCCGACTGGCTGCTCGACAGGATGCTCGCCAGCAATCTGAAGTCTTATCTGCCCAAGCGATCGCCGGAGTGAATGCTGATTGAGGCGCCCGCCATCCGACAATCCACCACGAATCGACAGAACTGCGAACCACGCATCACCGGCCATCGGTAGGCACGAGCACGAGCTGAGATAGACTGCTCGGACAGAAGCCGAAACAAGGATGTTTCAGATGTCACATGCGACTGTCGAGTCGTGCACGCTGGCCGGGCTGTCAGCGCTGCCGGTGATCGTGGAAGTGCATACCGGCGGGGGCTTGCCCGCCATGTCCATCGTCGGGCTGCCGCAGTCAGCGGTGCGCGAGAGCAAGGATCGTGTGCGTGCCGCCATCGAGCATGTGGGCCTGAGTTTCCCTCAGGTACGGGTCATCGTGAACCTGGCACCGGCGGATTTGCCGAAGCAGGGCGGGCGCTTCGACCTGCCGATCGCCATCGCGCTGCTGATCGCCACAGGGCAACTACCGCCGGATGCTGCCCATGGTCTGGTGATCATCGGTGAGCTCGGCCTGACGGGCGAAGTGCGGCCCGTCACCGGGGTGCTGCCGACGGCTCTGTTTCTGGCCAACGGTAATCGGGCGCTGCTGCTGCCGGCGAGCAACGCCGCCGAGGCGGCCCGCGCCCGCCAGAGCGTGGCCTATGGCACGGAATCCCTGATGTGCACGGTCGAAGCCCTGCGCGATCGCTCGCGCCTGGTGCGTATTCCGCGCGTCGACTCCACTACCGGGAAAAGCACCGCCGAGCATATCCGGGGGGCTGACATGCGCGATGTCATCGGCCAGCATCAGGCCCGCCGTGCCCTGGAAATCGCGGCGGCCGGTGGCCACAATCTACTGATGACAGGGCCGCCCGGCACCGGCAAGTCGATGCTCGCCAGCCGCCTGCCGGGCCTGTTGCCCGGCATGACCGAGGAGGAGGCCATGCAGAGCGCCTCGGTGCGCTCGATCACCTTCCAGGGCTTCGATGAAGCCCAGTGGGGTGTGCGGCCGTTCAGAGCACCTCATCACACCGCCTCCGGCGTGGCACTGGTGGGTGGGGGCTCACGGCCCATGCCAGGGGAAATCTCGCTGGCCCATCACGGCGTACTGTTCCTCGACGAGCTGCCGGAATTCTCGCGTGCCGTGCTCGACGTGTTGCGAGAGCCATTGGAGTCGGGTGCCATCGCGGTTTCGCGGGCTGCCCGGCAGGCGGAATTCCCGGCCCGTTTCCAGCTCATCGCAGCGATGAATCCGTGCCCTTGCGGCTACCATGGAGACCCTGATCACGCATGTCGCTGCACACCTGACCAGGTGCTGCGCTATCGCGCCCGCGTGTCCGGGCCATTGCTGGACCGGATCGATCTGCACCTGTTCATGGCGCGCCTGGCAGCTACCGACCGGCGTCAGCCCGGCAGTGGCGAGCCCACTGAATACGTGCGCGATCGCGTCAGGCTTGCACGCGAAAGACAGATCGCGCGGCAGGGTGTGACGAACGCCGTGTTGCCGATCGGCTCGCTGCCTGCCGTGTGTCGATCCGGCAAGGCAGAGTGTGCCTTGCTGGAGGATGCGGCGCAGCGGCTGTGCCTGTCGGTGCGCTCGATGCACCGCCTGCAACGCGTCGCCCGTACCATCGCGGATCTGGATGGGGCGGCACGGGTCGAGCGTGCGCATCTTGCGGAAGCGCTATCGTACCGGCGAAGCGAGACACTTGTCTGAATATGCCACACGCATTCTGCGCAGCCGGTCAGTGCTTCACTTGATCCTGCAGTGATGTCCAAGATCGACTCGGTACACCCGTGCGTGCCGGCCGCGAGCTCACCCGTCGTCGATGGGCTTGCCCTCGTGCCGAGCCGTGGCGACCGGGTCATCGGTCGACCCGGCACGAGCACCGATGGCCTCTCGGCTACGCGCACCGGCCCCGATGAACAGCAGCCCCGGCCAGATCAGATAGGCCAGAACCTCAAGATTCTCGCCGAAGGTGTACAGGAACAGCGTCAGGACCATCGCAAGGCCCAGGCGCGCCTCTCGCGAGCTGCCGGACTTGAGCGCCAGCTCGGCGAAGCTCGCCGCCATCGGTATCGCGAGCGCGAGAAATCCGACAATTCCCTTTACGAAGAGCAGCCCGAACCAGCTGTGGTGGGAGCCGATCGGCATGTACTCCACCAGGTGCGGGCCACGTTCGAGGACGCCGTGGCCCCAGACGGGTGCCTCGGAACGCCAGCGCTCGACGGCGATGCGGCCGAGCGCCGCACGCACCCGTGACGAGTCCGCGCGGGCTTCCCTGAACCCGGTGGCCACCGCGTCTAGGAGCTGCAGCAGGGGGGAGGCGATCAGGCCGACGAAGGCACAGCCGACACCGCAGGCGTAGAGCAGGGCGGGACGTGAGATGTTGGCGATGCCCCAGGTGACGAACGACACCGACGCCATCGCGACGATTGCCAGCCGCGACTGCGACATCAGGACCATGAACACGCAACCGACGATGCCGGCGACGCGCCACTTGGTTTCCGGCTCGTTCAGCGCGAACAGGAAGTAGACGTTCGCGACGAATCCGAGCGCCGGCGCCCACGGGGTGAACATGCGCCAGCGAGGCGTGCCCGAACCCGGGTCGATCTCGTAGAGACTGACCATGAAGAACTCGGGACCCGGCCCGCCGACCGCCTTCAGCGGCGAGATGTAGAGCACTTGCGGAAGCCCCGCCGCCCAGGCCAGCACGAACAGCGGCACGGCGCAGACGGTGTGAAAGCCGACGATACAGCCGGCGCGAACCACCAGCTCCGCGCGCACGGCGGCAAGGCAACCGATGAACGGAAAAATGGCGAGCAGCGCCCAGCCCTTGGCCCAGCCGACGATCGACTTGATGATCCCGCCGAGCCCGATGCCGTGGTCGATGTGACCGACGATCAGGGCGACGAGCATGAAGAACATGCCTACGAACCAAACGCCCACCGACCAGGACAGCCCGAAACGTCGGGCCGAGCCGCCGTTGATCAGCTCGAGCACGAGGCTCCTGAGACCCAGGGTGAAGAGGATCCAGGCGACCACCGGTGCCACGATGTACAGCGCCCCGAGGAGGTAGAAGCCCCAGGTCCAGGTCATCGCGTACCAGACTATCCTTTCTTCCGGAGTTTCCGGAGCAATGCGTCGCGTTTCCACAGGATTCCCAGGGACAGTACGAGAAACCCCGACCCGACCACGGCGCCGAGCACGGCGAACAGGCGTCCGAGCTTCTCGGGCTCGGTGGGCAGTTCGGGTTCGACCAGAATCTGCGTCATCGGGTACGAGGCGTAGATGTCGGACTTGCCGAGATCGAGCTTGGCCAGCGCCGAGAGGAAGATCGTCTCGGCGACGCGGTAACCGCGATCGAGCTCCTTGAGCCTGGCGGACACGACCGCCTCGTCGGCGACGCGGTCCTTCATGTCGGCCAGGAGCGTGTCGAGCGCCTCGATTTCGCTGCGCGCGGAGGCCAGCGACACTTCGAGCCCGATCAGGTCGTTGTGTACCGCGTTGGCGCCGTCGTCGTGTGCCGGGAGAAAGCGATCCACCAGCGCGGTGTCGGAGAACCCGAGCAGATTCTCGGCGCGTCGGTCTATCGCTTCGCGAGCGGCGGCGACACGTGAGGCGGCGGCGGCGACCTTCGGGTTTCTCCTTCCGAGCACGGCCGCCTCGACGGTGTGGTCGGCACTGAGATCGGAGTAGCTGGCAAGCAGGTCGCGCAGCAGCTTGTCCTGTTGCAACGTGATGATGTGGGAGGACAGAACGGCATCCACGCCGACCGTCTGCCTCAACGCGTCGCGTCGCCCCTCCTCCGAGGCGATCTGCAGGTTCAGCTCGTCTCGGCGCTGACTCAGCCGCTGGATGGTCTGGAGCCGTGTGCCGAGCTGCTCAGAGGAAACGGTGCGCGAGTCCGCCTGGAATTCGAGCAGGCGCTGCTGGGCGTCGGCGACCTGATCGCGATAGGAATCGAGCTGCTCGAGGTTGCCACTCTGCACCTGTTCGCGCTCGTCCGCGCGAAGTCGGTCGAGCTCGGCCTCCAGGCTCTCGTGCAGCGCGCTCGAGCGTGCGTAGGCGCCTTCCGCTGTATCGCTCTCGAGCACGACCTGCATGATCGAGGTCTGGTCCACGAGCTTGATCCTCGGTTTTCCGAATCCGTTGCGATCGGTGCCGATGCGGCGCGCCGCGGCGCCGAGAACCGTGCTGCTGGTGGCGATCGCCTTGTAGTTGACTTTCGGGTCGACCGACTGGCTGGCGTACGGGGAGGCGACCGACGTGCTCGCCTGCCCGACGCTGTCGAGATTTAGCGAGGAGCCCACCCCGGCTCCGGGAATCAGGATGCTCCAGCTACTGCGGTAGACGGCCGGCGCGTACAGGACGTAGGTGATCGTCGGTACCCAGACCACCAGCACGCCGGCTATCAGCAGCACGCCGTACCGCAGGTATCGAGCCCGCACCATGGAGCCGATCCGGCCCTTGCGGAATCGTTGCGCCTCGCTCATGCCTCTCAGTAGCTCAGAAGCGACTTGAGGATGGCGAACGGGGACAGGACGTCGCTCACCGAGCGTGCCACGTCGCGCAGGTTGGTCACCTCCGAGTCGTAGCAGGCGACACCGTCGTTGGGCATCAGCAACGGATTGATGTCGTCCCGGTCGGGATCGCTGACCAGCTGCTGAATGCTGCGCTCGATGACCTCGGTGCGCATCGTGACGGGGTTTGTGCTTACCAGAACGGCGCGACGAGCCGCGTTGGTGTACTGGGTTCCGCCGACACAGTTGCCAGACAGCGCGGCGTGCAGGAAGCGTGTGCCGTACGGCATGCTGGAGGCATCGGAGTTCACCGCCGATTGGGAATTGGAATCCGCCGGTATGGTCAGGTTCGAGATGAACAGGCGAACACCGGGTGGCGTGATCTGCGAAGGACGTACCAGCCGATCGTCGAACGCGCCCGACAGTGGCACCTCGACGACGTCGCCGTCCACCAGCGGTAGATCCACGGACGGCTCGCCCGTGATCACACCACTAAGGTCGACGATGCGCTCGCTGCCCCCGCGTCGGACCTTGATGCGTCGCAGATCGGCATCCGGCCGAATGCCGCCGGCTGCGACCAGGGCGTTGGCGAGGGACCGCTCGCTGGCCGAATCACCCCCGCGCTGTGTCTGCTTGAAGCTACGCGTCTCGGTCTGGGTGGCGTTGATCGTGCGGCGACCCGGCGCAAAGACGGCTCCGTTGACGAACACGTTGACCGGCGCATATTGCACCACCGACAGATCGAGACGTGAATGGTGAGCCCGCAGTAGACCGGCATCGACGAGACGTCGGGTGATCTCCTCCTCGAGCTTGTCGGTCCGCAGGCCGGCGGCGCCGATCGCACCGAGCAGGGGGAGATCGAGCCGCCCGTCGGCACCGATCTCGTAGAGCCCGTCGAAGCTGTCGTCGACGAACACGGTCAGACGCAGCCGATCGCCGCTCGACAGCAGGGGCTGGCCATCGAAGGGTGCCAGCGGGGTCAGATTCGCGGCCGGTGCGGCGCCGGAGCTTGCCGAGCCGAGCGCCACTCGCTTCGGTGCACTGCACAGCGATACGTCGCGTACGCGGTCGCGCCGCCCGCGTGCCAGCACGCGCACCTCGACGCGCCGGTTCTCGGCGAGTTCCGGGCCGCGCGGGCGTCGCTCGCCGAGCGTATGGCTCTTGATGGGAATGCTGTGATCGAGTCTGAGTTCGAGGTAGTCGCGCACCGACCCGGCTCGCCGGGCGCCCAGTGCCTCGTTGTAGCGCAGGGATCCGCGTCGGTCGGCATGACCTGCGAGCGATACGCTGTGCACATCGCCGTAGCGCGCGATGCGCTCCAGCAGGGCATCGAGTCGCTGGACGCCGCTGCCGCTGAGCGTCGACACGTCGGTTTCGAACAGGGCGTCGGTCTCGAAGTGAATCAGATCGACGGCGAACGTGGCCGTGTCCGCGTGTCGTGGTTCGCTCACGCACTTGCCACGCAGGATGCCGGACGCCCAGGCCTGGACGTGTCCGCGGCGACGGATCTCTCCGTGCTTCGTCGGCGCGTAGAACGCGGTTTCCTCGTTCTCGAACGGCGTCAGGTCGACGTCGTGCGTGTCCATCGCTCGACAGCTGACGAGCGACAGGACCAAACCGGCCAAAGCGAACGTGTTGCGACGACGAGACACGGGAAGTCGCACGGTCGGGGGAGGGACGGCATCTGCTGAGCGTCTCACCGCGGACGACTCAGTCGCCTGCGAGGAGTCGGCGATAGTCGTCGGAGTGGCGCATCTCGAAGATCTCGTGCAACCGCGTGAGCTCGAACAACGCCTGCAGCTGTTCGTTCACATTGTAGAGGACGACGTCGCCCTCGTTTCGCCGGGCTCGTCGCAACAGCGAGACGAGTACCGAAAGTCCGCTCGATTCGAGAAATTCGAGTCTCGAAAGCTCGACGTGCAGCAGGCCTGTGCCGCGCTCGAGCAACGAGACCATGCGAGCTGCCACGTCGTTGCTGTCGCATGCCTCGAGGCGCCCGCCCAAGCTGATCAGGTCGACGCCGTCGAGGGTCCGATGTTCCAGCTCGACCATGGTGTCCTCGCGCCCCGTTCGGTGGTGTGCACGGCTTCCCGGTGCCCGGTGTCTCTCGACACGGGACTCGTGTCGCCCTTTGACATCGTTCTGTCGGCATTCGATCGAGAAACTTGACCGGAGGCCCGGAGCGAGGCTTCACCGGTTTTCGAGGACGGCCGCTAGAGCTCGTCATCAGGGTGGCAGAGGCTGTCCAGCGCGCCGTCGCCCCGCGGCAACGGAACGAGCGTCAACAACTTGCAAAGCACGTTTGATCAAGGCCTGCAGGGGCCAGTCCATTCCGGACGCCGGCGATTCGGTCGGCTCGTCGGCGGTAGCGCCTTCGTGCGTGGGGCGGGCGTGCTGTTCTCCGCACAGATCCTGTCTCGTCTCGCTCGCCTGGGCACAACGCTGGCGGTAGCACGACTGCTGGCACCGGAACACTTCGGTGTGGTCGCGATCGCAATGGCCACGCACGAGATGGCGCTGGTCATCGCCCGCTTCGCGACCTCTCCCGCGCTGGTTCGATGCGAGCAGGACCAGCTGAGTGCGTCCTGCCGTGCCGCCTGGACGCTCAATTGGTCGATCGGCATCGGTCTGTTCGTCGCGCAGGCACTGGCGGCCATACCGATTGCCCTGCTGTATCGGTCGCCGGAGGTTGCGGCACCGATCATGGTGCTGGCGCTCACCTACCTGTTGCTACCTCTCGGCGCGGTGCACCAGGGTCTCACCCTGAGGCGCGGCGACATGAAGAGCGTGGCCGATGCCGAGGTGCGTCAAGCGGTCTGCGACGCGACCCTGAGCATCGCCCTCGCGCTCTGCGGGTTCGGACTCTGGTCTCTGATCCTGCCGAAGTTGCTTGTGGTGCCCTTGTGGATTCGGGTGCATCGCAGGGCATCGCCGTGGCGACCGAGCGGTTTCTCACTCGAGGGGGCGGGTGATCTCGCCCGATTCGGTGGCGGTGTCGTCGGGGTGGAGCTGCTGAACACGCTGCGTCACAACATCGACTACCTCCTGGTCGGACTGGCGCTCGGAGTCGAGGCCCTGGGCCTCTACTTCTTCGCGTTCAACGCCGGACTGGGGATAACGCGCGGATTGCTGACGGCGCTGAACTCCGCCCTGTTGCCGTCGCTGTGCCGAGGCGAACCCGCCGGCATGAATCGACGCTTTCTCGAGGGTGGTGCATTGACCCTCGGCATCGTGACCTGCTGGGTGGCACTGCAGACCGGCTTCGCGAGCCTCTACGTGCCGATCGTCTTCGGCGATCGGTGGGTCACCGACGGCGCGCTTCCCGTGCTTGTGCTGATCGCTCTCTGCGGCATTCCGATGGCGATCATCGAGTCCTGCGCCCAGTACCTGCGAGCACGCGGCCTGGCCGCGCGCGATCTGCGTTGGAACGGACTGTATTCGATCGGATTCACGCTTGCGGTGGTGGCTGGTCTGCCGTGGGGCGTGGTCGGCGTCGCCTCGGCGGTGCTGTTGGTCAACGTGATCAACCTGCCGCTGTACCTGCACTTCAACATCGCACCGGTGCTGTCTCGACAGGGCACCGACCGCCCTGACGAGAAGACCGAGAACCCGAGGAGCCTCCCATGACCCACCAGGACCGCGCGACCCGTACGCCGCTCGTGAGCGTCGTCATGCCCATCTACAACGTGCAGCGATTCGTCGCCGACGCGATCCGCTCGGTGCTGAGTCAGTCGTTCGACGACTTCGAGCTGGTCATCGTGGACGACTGCGCCACCGACCGAAGCCTCGAGATATGCCGGGGCTTCGACGACCGGCGCATCCGCATCGTCTCGCACGAGCGGAACCGGGGACTGGCCGGGGCCAGGAACACGGGCATCCGCCTCGCGCGGGGAGAATACGTCGCGCTGCTCGACTCGGACGATCGCTGGGACGAACACAAGTTGCGCGAGCACGTCGCGCACCTGCAATCGTCACCGGATGTCGGCGTGAGCTTCTCTCGCTCGACGTTCATCGATGAACACGGTCGCTTTCTGAGCACCTACCAGATGCCGCGTCTGACCGGCATCGACCTGGACCACCTGATGTGCCGAAACCCGGTGGGCAACGGGTCCGCGCCGGTCATCCGTCTCCGGGTGCTCGAGGAGATCGCCGTTCACGACGATCGCTTCGGGGTCACCGAGGCGCACTACTTCGACGACCAGTTCCGCCAGTCGGAAGACATCGAGTGCTGGATACGCATCGCGGCAACCACACGGTGGCACTTCGAGGGACTGTCGGCACCGTTGACCCACTATCGTCTGAACCCCGCGAGCTTGTCGGCCGACATACCCAGGCAGCTCGCCTCGTGGCAGGCGGTCATGACCAAGGTCCGGGAATTCGCGCCGCAGGCCCACGCTCGCGTCGGCCGTCTCGCGTTCGCCTATCAGCTGCGCTATCTCGCCAGACAGGCGGTACGCCAGCGCAACGGATCGCTCGCCTCCTCGCTGGTCCTGCGTGCCATCGCGACGGCACCGTCCATGCTGCTGCGGGAACCCGGTCGCAGCGCCGTGACCGCACTCGCGGCGCTCTTGCTGCTGGTCGTGCCCGCTCCTCTGTACGCCCGGCTCGAGCCCTGGGGCCTCTCCCTGATCAGCCGGTCGCAGCGTGCGCGAATCGCGCTACGCGAACAGGGGGCCACATGACCGCCCGGCCGCAACTCGTCTTCCTTCTCGGCATGCCGCGTAGCGGCACGACCTGGTTGCAGCGGCTGCTCGGCGCGCATCCCGATATCGGAACCGCTCAGGAATCCCATCTGTTCAACCATTTTCTCGGCTCTCAGCTTCAAGCCTGGGACCACCTGCTCGGATTCGAGGACGGCCGTGGCGGCATCGGTCTGCCGGCCTACCAGCGCGAGGCGGAATTTCTGGACATGCTTCACCGCCAGGTTCGCGAGGTGCTGGCGAAGGCGCCGGAATACGGGAAAGGACGTTACTTCCTTGAGAAGACGCCCGATCACGTCCGTCATCTTCTCGACATCCAGCGAGTCGTGCCCGATGCCCGCATCGTGCTGATCCTTCGCCGACCGGCGGATGTCGTCGAATCGATGCTCAGTGCCGGGGCCGGGTGGGGGCGCCACTGGGCACCCGGTTCGATCCTGCGCGCCGTACGGTTGTACCGCTACTTCAGTGGCAAGGCGGCGGCCGATCTCGCACTGGCGGATCCTCGTCGCCTCCACGTCGTGCACTACGAGGAACTCAAGCGTTCGCCGGCGTGGGTGCTTGAGGCACTGCTCGGCTTTCTCGAGCTCGACGCGGACCCGGCGACCCTCGAGCGGATGATCGCGAGCCCGGCGGAGCTTCGCTGCTACGGGGAATTCGCGAAGCGGGATGGTGGTGATGTCGAGGAGCCCGAAGGCTTCAGGCGCGCGTCCAAGGGACGACTGAGCCTCTTGCAGCGCGCGCTGGTCCGAGCGACGCTCGGCGACGACGCGCTCGGAGTCGACGAGAAGGGTCTTCTCGCGAAGAAGGGGGCACGCGCATGAACGCACCTGTTCGCCGCGGCTTGCCCACCACGCCGCGAGCGCTGTTCGACCGGCTGTCGGCGCGGCTCCTGATCCTGGTGCTTGGTCCGGCAATCTTCTGGCGTGCGCGCCTGGCCAAGCGTCTCTACGGCCGTTATTTCGACTATCTCGAGGGAACCTCCGGCGAGGACATCCGGATGTTTCCGCGACGTTTCGCCGGACTGCAACGAGGTCGCGACCTGGCGGTGCTGTTCGACGTGGCAGCCGGGCACCTGGCCTGGGTCGGACCACCGCCCGGTTCGCTACCGGCCACCGAAGACGCCGCTCCGCTGCCCGGTCTGGTATCGCGACGGGCCGTTCGGCGCGCGAGCGGAATCGATTACGTCCGTACCGACGAGAGCACGCTCGTCGAGGTTTCCCTGATCAAGTCGATCACGATACTGGCGCGTTTCGCGGTGGCGCGGATCCTGGCGCCGCGCCATGGCGAACGGCGGCCCGACACCTTTCGAATCCTCGGCGTGCGCATCGACAACCACACTGTGGAAAGCGCTCTCGAACTGATCGAACGGTCCGTTCGCGAGCGCGTTCGGACGCGCCTCGCCTTCGTCAACCCCGATTGCCTCAACAAGGCGCACGGACTGAAGCCTTATCGCGCTGCGTTGAATTCCATGGACGCCGTGTTCGCCGACGGCAGCGGCCTGCAGTTCGCCGGGAAGCTGCTCGGCGTGCACGTCCGGGCCAACGTCAACGGCACCGACCTGTTTCCGTTGCTATGCCACGTGTGCGCACGGTCGGGTCAGTCCCTGTTCCTTCTCGGCGCGGGTGAGGGGATCGCCGAGCGTACCGCCGAGACCATGCGCGCCCGTCACCCGGATCTGCGCATCGTGGGTACGCACCATGGATTCTTCTCGTCGGAGGAGGAGCCTGCGTTGCTCGAGACTATCGAAGCCTCGGGTGCCGACATCCTGCTGGTGGCCTTCGGTGCGCCGCGACAGGAGCTCTGGATCGAAACTCACCACCGGACGCTGTCCCTGCCGGTCATGATCGGTGTCGGTGGTCTGTTCGATTTCTACTCCGGGCGCATCAGCCGCTCGCCAAGTTGGCTACGCGAACTCGGCCTGGAATGGACCTGGCGGTTACTGCAGGAGCCTGCGCGCATGTGGAGGCGGTACATCATCGGTAACCCCTTGTTCGTCTGGCGCGTGATGCGTCAGCGCGGTCAGGAGTCAGGCGGGCGTGTGCTCGATCGCTACTCGCCGACAGTGCTCGCCGGACCTCTGAACGCCGTGCGATACCACCTGAACCACATCGGCTACTTCGTTCTGCAGTGGCTGGCGCACGCGGCACGACGCGCGCTCGACGTGCTCGTCTCGGGCACCGCGTTGCTGATGCTCACGCCGTTTCTGCTGCTGACGATGCTCGCGATCCGCCTGGATTCACGCGGTCCGATCTTCTTCGCCCAGCAGCGCGTGGGCAAGTGGGGAGTGTTGTTCAACATGTACAAGTTTCGCTCGATGTCGACCGATGCGGAGACCCGCAAGGCTGAACTCGCCTCGGACAACGAGATGGAGGGCGGCGTGCTGTTCAAGATGAAGGCCGATCCGCGGGTGACGCGGGTCGGCAGGTTCATCCGGCGCTACTCCGTCGACGAGCTCCCGCAGTTCTGGAACGTCCTCAAGGGTGACATGGCGCTGGTCGGGCCACGACCGCCGGTGCCCGCCGAGGTCGCGAGCTACAGCATCGACGATCGACGGCGACTCGAGATCAAACCGGGAATCACCTGCCTGTGGCAGGTGTCGGGCCGTTCCGAAATCCCGTTCGAGCGGCAGGTGGAGCTCGACGTCGACTACATCGAACGTCACAGCATCGGCAACGACTTGCGCATCCTGCTGCGCACCGTCCCGGCAGTGTTCCTGGGCAGGGGAGCCTACTGATGATCAACGTGCTCCTGAAGGCCAACCATCCGGTCGGCGAGCTGGCGGAGCTGCAGCGAGGCGTCACGCTGGCCTCCCTGCCGATCGCTGGCCGCTCGCTGCTCGAGCGCACGCTCGAGGCGATCGCCGTGCTGGACCTGGACAAGGTGACGGTAGCGGTGCCCGAGGAGGCGGACGGCGCGTTTCGCCTCGTCGCCGGCGGCGAGCGCTGGGGTGTGAAGGCCAGCGTGGTGCCGATGCGGGTGGACGAGTCGCTCGGTGTGGCGATCTCTCGCCATCGATGGCTCAGCCGTAAGGGTCTGCTCGTGGTCAGCGCGGACCGGCTGCGCGACTTCTCGCTGGCCGATGCCCTGGCCGCGTTGCAGGCAGAAGCCGGCTCGAGCTCGCGCGGCCTGATCTGCGCGACGAGCGGACTCTGCTGGTTGCCTGCACCCGAGGACGCAGAGCCGCCACGAACCGTCGACATCTCGTCGGGCGAGGTGCTGAAGCTGGACTCGGCCCGCGCCTACCACCAAGCAGTTCTGGCCGTCTCGCGTGACGAGCACAAACATCTGACGCTGCGAGGACGACAACAGGCCGTGGGGTTGCGGCACGGCTACATGACGCGTGTGCACCCCCGAAGCCTGCGTACCGGTACAAGCTTCGTCGGCAATCACTGCCGGGTTCATCCGAGCTGCCGGCTCGATGGCACCGTGGTACTCGAGCACGGTGTACGCGTCGGCCGGATGACGCGCATCGAGAACTCCATCGTGCTCTCCGAGACCGTGGTCGGCGAGCACCTGGAAATCCGCAACGCCATCGTGGCCGGCAACACGCTGATCAGGATCGACACGGGTGTGGTGCTGAGACTCTCGGATCGCTGGCTGCTGTTCGAGCGTGGCTCGGGCCTGTTCAGCGAATACTTCTCGGCGCCGGTGCACCGACTCGCGGGCATGCTGCTGCTGATCCTCGCCACACCGCTGATGCTACCGGCCGTGGTACACGCGATCGGACTCGGCGAGCGGCCGTTCGTGACCAGGCGCCTGCTGAGCAACCTCGAGGGTGTCCACGGCGAGGAGACGCGCGAGTTCGATGCCTACTCGCTGACGATGGGGGTGTCGTTGCTGCGACGTCTACCGATGTTGCTCGCGGTGGCCAAGGGTGATCTGCGCCTCATCGGCGTGGCACCGTTGTCGCGTGCCGAGGCGCTGGAGAGTCGTGTTCGGGGCCGCATCCGCCACCGCGCCGGCATGCTCGGGCCGACTCAGCTCTACCTCGGCCTCGATGCGCCTCTGGACGCAAGGATCGCCTCCGACGATCAAGTCATGAAGAACGGTCTCACCCTGTTCGAAGCGCTGACGCTGATGTTCGATTTCGTTTGCCGACTGATCATTCGGGATTCGAAGCAGGAGCGCGATCGCTGGGCGGGCGAAGGCTAGCATCCCGTCCCGCGAGCGGGACGGGGCATACGGACCTTCGTTGCGGCAGCACCGGCACGGGGCTCACGGGCATGGCCGGGGTACCGCTCGACGCTTGGTGTTCGAGCTGGTCGATGTCGAACCCTCGGGGGCGAGCGCAGTGATGGCGATCGCGTTTCCCACCCAACGGTGCTGAATAGCGAAGAGCGCCCGCCGATAGCGAGTTGACGGCGGCAGCGGTGGGCGGTGCCCGACGGCTGTGGACGTACCGATGAGAATTCGATCGATCTGGTGGCTCGCGATTCCAGCGGCGGGCCTGCTCACGTTCCTCGCGTACGAGGGCGGTGGTGGCGACGGCGCGACTGTGGAACCGTCGCTGGGGGCCGCGTTCGGCTCGTCCGGCATGCCGTTCGCACGGAGCTGGGAAGAACTGCCGTCGATGAACGAGCCGCGCTCGGAGATGACGGTCGTCCAGTACCGCGACGACCTCTACGCCTTCAATGGCTTCGCGAAGAATATCAGGATCGAACCTTCGGTCGAGCGCTTCGATGCGGCGACGCGTACCTGGGGCGTCGTCGCGACGACATCCGTCGCCCAGGGTACGGCGATGACGCACAACGGCATCGTGCGCGTCGGCAAGGACGTCTGGCTGATCGGCGGCCGGATCGGTTCGCACCCCGGGAAGGTGACCGACGCGGTGTGGATCTACGATCTCGATAGCGGGGAGTTTCGGAAGGGGCCGAAGCTCCCGGTGCCGGGCGCCGGTGGCGGCGCGGCCCTCGTGAACAACCGCATCCACTGGTTCGGAGGGCTCGACCCGCTGGCACGCTGCGACGTCGACCGCCACGTCGTGTTCGACCTCGATCTGCCGTCCGCGGGTTGGCAGGACATCACCGGCGTAGCCGCGATGCCGCTGCCGCGCAACCATTTCTCGACGGTGACGGCCGGCGGCCTTGTCTACGCGATCGGTGGTCAGAACGGCCACGACGGCTGCCCCGGCCAACCGCGCGGCAACGTTGCGCAGGTGCACCGCTTCGATCCGGTGGCGAACGATTGGGTCCGGTTGTCGGATCTTCCTTCGGTGCAGTCGCACGCCGAGCCTTCCACCTTCGTGTACGAGGGCCACATCTACCTGGTCGGCGGTCAGTCGAGTGGTGACAAGGTCCTGCGCTACCTTCCCGGCGAGGACGAGTGGAAGCAGGTCGCGACGTTGCCGGAGCCGTTACTCGCACCGATCGCGCGCATCGTCGACGGAGGCTTGATGGTCGCCTCGGGCGGCGCGCCGAACACGTCGAACCCGACGGCGAAGGTCCGCTTCCTGCCCTCGTCGTTGACCGGGCCATCGAAGCCCGGGACGCCCGAACCCGAGACAGCCGAGATGGAGGCGCCCGCGGCGGAGACGCCGGACGCGCCGGTGGTACCCGAAGCGCCCGAGCCGACAGCTCTGGCCGAAGGCGAGAGTCTCGTCTCTCTAGAGGCCGAGTACCCCGACCTGACGACCGAATCGACCACGCACCGGTGGCGACACACGAATCGTGAAGGCGCAAGCAACGATGCCTCGATGATCACGACGCCCGATTACGGCGCCCTGAGTGAGAGCGGGGCCGACGCGCCGATGATGAGCTACTTCGTGCGCTTCGACCGACCCGGCACGCACTACGTATGGGTCCGCGGGTGGGGCGGCGACAAGGAGGGTGAAGGTCGTGGCGACAGCCTGTACGTCGGGCTGAACGGGGCACTCGTACCGGAGGGCGGTGAGCTGGAAGGCTTTCCGACAGTCGCCTGGCACTGGTCGCGCGGCATGGGGGGCGGTGCGGTAGCCACACTCGATGTGCCGTCGGCGGGCGTGCACGCGTTGAACATGTGGATGCGAGAGGATGGCCTCGCCGTCGACAAGATTGTCGTCACCAGCGATCCGGCGTTCGTCCCCGAGGGCATCGGTCCGACGCACAACGATGGCACGGACGCACCGGGCACGCCGATCTCGATGGGCGATAGCCCTGTCGACGCCGACGCGAATCAGGTTTCGAGCACGGGTGGCGGGGGAGGGGGATCCATCGGCTGGCTGTCGCTGGTGTGTCTGCTCGGAAGTCGACTCACCGTGACCATGGTGCGCGATCGGATCAGACGGAACATGGTCAAGGCGGCCGAGCGGTTGTCCGCAGGCGAGTAGCTCGGGCACGGCGTTTGCCGCCGCGGCGCCATATGCCTCGTTGAACACCTCGCCGCCGGATAGCGAGCCGCCGCTTACGCCGCAGAACCGGGATCGGTTCCCGCGACCGGCCAGCCGGGAACCCGTTTGCGGCCTCCCCCTGGGACGGCGCGGGTCGAGCATGCACATGTTGCGGCAGCGTTACAGTACCGGCGAAGCGAGACACTCGTCTGAACATGCCACACTCATTCTGCACCGCCGGTCAGTGCTTCGCTTATCATGCAGTGATGTCTGATTTTTCCGCACCCGGCCGAACGATGGCCCGCTTGTCGTCTTCCTGGCAGAGCGCTTGCCGCTCCTGCGTGCCCGTGTACATCGTATTGCCCATGCCAGGCGCAGACTGACCGTGCGCGTCGCCACCTATGTGCAGTCAGGTACGACGTCACGCAGTTCGGTGCTCGCCTGCGCGGTGTGTACGTTTACGATCCTGCTCGGCTCCAGCGTGGTGCACACGCTCGTCAGCGTGTACGTACCCACCTACATCGTAGGTGTGAGTGGTCTGTGGATACTGCTCTATATCGTCGCCTTCATGGCGCTCATGATCGATCAGGGTGTCAACTGGGTTTCCTGGCTGGTGCGCTACCGAATCCTGCTGGTGCTGCTGCTGCTCGGTACTGCCCTGTCGATCGCCTGGTCGATCTCGTACCTCGTTTCCGCCGAGCGCGTGATCCATCTCCTCGGGTGTTCCATTCTGGCGATCTACATCGGTTTCATGCTGCCGTTGCTGACGGTCATGCGTCTGCTGGCCGTCGTGCTGGCGGCGCTGCTGCTCGCGAGCGTGCTCGCGGCCACCTCGTTTCCCGAAGTGGGCATCATCACTTACGAAGGTGCCGAGGTATGGCGCGGCGTATTCAATTCCAAGAACATACTGGGGTTCTGGGCCGCCGTCGGTGTGCTGCTGTACCTGTCACTGATCGATACCCTGCACACCTTCTCCGAGCGTGCCATGTGCCTCGGCATGGCCGTGCTGAGCCTGGGCATGTTGGCCATGAGTCAGTCGGCCACGTCGGTGCTCGCATTGCTGATAGGCGGTTCCTTGTCTTTCTATCTCTACATCGCAATGCGATTCAAGCTCGGCTTCGTGCGCATGGTGGTGCTGGCCGCATTGTTCATCGGGCTGCTCTCGCTGGGCATCAGCAATATCGATACGGCGAGCATCGTCGGTCGCAGCGACGATCTCACCGGCAGGGCCGAGGTCTGGCGGCAGACCTGGTCGTTGATCATGGAACGGCCTCTGGCAGGTTATGGCTACGGCACCATCTGGTTTCCAACCGACGAAACCCTCTACATTCAGCAAGCGCTGACCGATTTCACCTGGGTGGTGTATCACGCGCACAACGGCTTCCTGCAGGTCGCGTCGGAAATCGGCCTGCCGCTGTCGTGCATTGCGTTGCTGATGGTGGCGCAGCAGCTGATCGAGATCTTCCACTGCCAGTCGCAACGGCGGCAGGTCGGTGTGTTGTTCGTGCTCGCCTTTGTCGTGGCGTATCTCGTAAGTAACTTCTCCGAAGCGCGGTTTCTGGTCAATCGGGAGCTCTACTGGATCTTGTTCATCGCTCTGCCCATCAGCATGTTGCGCCAGAATACAGTGCAGCTCGCGAATGCAGAGGATCCGGGGCAGGCCTCCCGGGTGCGAGACGAGGCTTCCAATGACGTGGTCGATATCGGGGTGCATTCACCGGAGGCACAGCCATCGGCCTGGCCGATCACGGCAACCGGTATCGCTGCCACGCTGGTGCAGCATCTCGACGATGGCGCCCGTTTAGCTTACGAGGAGGATCTGATGCGCCAGTTCGCCGCTTTCGACCTGTACTCCGCGCCGGATATCGACCTGGGCTCGGCCACCATGGGCGACGATTTCGGTGCCGACTATCCGTTCGACGAAGATGTCACGCTGGATATCTCTTCGCTCTCGTCGATACGGGATGAGATCGACGAGGCCGGCGAGCGCTTGCGCCTGCGGGCCAGTCTGGGCGATGACGACGGGTTCGACCCGGTCGATTACGGCACGTCATCATCGGATGGCATGCGCGCGTCCACCCTCCCCGGCTTGAGCGATGAGCTGATAGCCAGCTTTCCGCTGTCGGAAGACGACACCACCCGTCACGAATTGGAACTCGCGCAGAGCCTGCGCGACGAAATGGCGGATCACGAATCCTGGCTGGAAGAGGCATCGAGTGACCTGCAACATCGAGGGGCTGAACAGCCTGCGGTGACGCCGGCAGGTGAGCAACACGTCACCCGTCGTGGCAGCCGCACGCCGGGTGACCGTACCCTGGATGATCCCACCCTGGGCGATCTGACCGACCTCGATGATACCTCCGACCCGGGCGACTACGGTGTCTTCCACTTCGACAAGCCAAGCAGACGCGGTGGGTCGCGTTGATGCCCTGTGCAGGAAGCTGACGCGCGTCGAATGAAAGAGAACGCCTATTTCGACAACGCTGCCACCACCTGGCCGAAGCCTGAACCGGTGTATGCGTTCATGGACAGGTTCTTCCGCTCGCATGGCGTGAATCCGGGGCGCAGTGGTCACGCCCTGGCGGTTGAAGCCGAGCAGATGGTGGTCGACACCCGTCGGCAGCTGGCGCGGTTCTTCGGCCATCGTGGTGATTGGGCGCGGGTGGTCTTCACGCAGAACGGCACCGACGCTCTCAACCTGGCACTGGGCGGGCTACTGAGCCCCGGGGATCATCTGGTCACCACACGCCTCGAGCACAATGCGGTGCTGCGCACGGCCAGCCACCTGGAGCGTGATGGTCAGATAGCTGTCACGAGGGTGGCTCCAGCCCCCGACGGCTACATCGATCCTGAGGCTCTCGGAGCCGCCGTCGGGCCGAAAACGCGCCTGCTCGTCGTCAACCATGCATCCAACGTCACCGGTGCCGTCCAGGCGCTGTCGAAGATCGCGGCCATGGCCGATCGGCGGGGCATCCCGCTGGTGGTGGATGCCGCACAGACCGCCGGTGTGCTGCCCATCGACATGCATGAACTGAATATCGCGGCGCTGGCCTTCCCCGGCCACAAGGGCCTGTTCGGCCCGATGGGCATAGGTGGCCTGATCGTGGCGGAGGGGTTGGATATACGGCCGCAGCGCTTCGGTGGCACCGGTGTGGATTCGTTGGCTACCTTCCAGCCCGATGACTACCCCTACCGCCTCGAGGCGGGCACCGTTTCGCTGCCCGGTATTGCAGGCTTGCATGCTGCACAGCGATGGTTCGGGGAGCTTGGCCGGCGTCAGCCCGGAGGTGCGGAACTGGCGGATGACGACCACGCCGCGCTGTGCCGGCTGGCAATCGATCACATCCATGACGTGGAGTTGCGGCATCTGGAACGAATCGAGTCGCGACTGAAGTCATTCTCGAACGTGCGGCTGATCGGTGAAGCGCGAACGCCTGCGAGAGTCGCTACGCTGAGCTTTCAGGTCGATGGCATGTCGACATCGGAGGTTGCCGATCGGCTTGATGCGGATCATCACGTCTGTGCACGCGCAGGCTTGCAATGTGCGCCTCTGGTTCATGTCGATGCCGGAACCGTCGATAGTGGCGGTACCGTACGCCTCTCGCCCGGCTATTTCACGGATGAGGAAGACATGGAGCAGTTGCTGGCGGGTCTGGACGACGTGCTCGGGGCGACCTGAGCGTCTCCTAAGAGGCCGGCTTGACCTGCAAGCTGTTCTCCACGCTTTCCACACCGGCGACCGCTGCGGTGATGGCGCCAGCCTGAGTCACCATGTCTTCGCTGTCGACGAAGCCTGAGAGCTGTACGGTTCCCTTGTACGATTTCACCTTGATCGCGATGAGATCGCCGAAATTTTCCCTGGCCAGAGCAGTCTTGACCTTGCCGGTCAGCACGGTGTTGTCGACATACTCCCCGGTGCTTTCCGAGGTCGGTGTGGATGCACAGCCAGCGCCGAGTGCCAGCACGACGCCCAGCATGGCGTACCGGAGCGTGTTTCGTGAATTCTTCAGGTACATTTTCGAGCTTCTCTTTGAAGACGTGTATCAGGTCTGGTGCACTGCGAAGCGCTGGAACCTGCAGAATGGCTTCGAGCGTTGCAGTGCACACTTATCCTTACTGAGGTATAGACCGTTTTCACGAATTCGTCCTGGCTATTTAATCGCGACCTTCCATTCGCGAGTTCACCGTGTCAGGTCGAAGATCGATCACAGTCATCTCGCAGCGTGTGCCTAATCGCAACGCTGGCCCCCAGGTGCCGGTGCCGGGCGATACGTAGAGGGTGTGTGGCCCGTCATCGAACCGCCCCACCATGTGCGGGTATCGTCGCTTCACCATCAGCCCGAAGGGCCAGATCTGACCGGCGTGCGTGTGGCCGGCCAGCATCAGGTCGATGCCATGCTCACGAGCCGCTGCCCAACCATCAGGCCGATGATAGAGCAGGATGCGGTAGGCGGCATCACCGGTATCCGTTCGCGCGAGGCGCTCGGCCAGTGTGTCAGGCCGCTCGGCGTCATCCATGCCCACGAAGCGGATGCCTTGCAGGTCCAGCGCAGCATCGCGCAGCACCTTGACCCCGGCCGATTCGATGGCCTCGATGGCAGGTGCCAGCGGTACGTGGCACTCATGGTTGCCGATGCACATCAACACGGGACAGGTCAGCCTGGCCAGTGGTGCAAGCTCCTCGCGTCCGACGCTGCTCGTATCGAGCAGGTCGCCGGTAACGACCACGATATCCGGTGCATGGCTCTGTACCTGTGCCACCACCTTCGCCAGGAAGGTGGCGCTGCGCGAACCCACGTGTACGTCACTGATCTGCACCACGCGAACCTTGGTTTGCAAGCGTGGCACGTTCACGGTCAAGTTGGCGTCGTGCACGACGTGGGCTTGCCGGTTCGCATGAACCGTGATCAGGGTCCAGAGCAAGAGCACGATCAGCCCGCTGGAGAAAGGCGATACGATCAGCTGCAGAAGGGCACCCGGCAGCAGCAGTGGCATCAACAGGCAGCCGAGGCCGAAGGCTTGTACCGACAGGTAACGGGTACGTGGCCCCCCGTGCCGTAGTGCCGCGAGCACCATGCGGTAGGTCGGCGGAGCAGCGACAAGGCTTGCCAGCAGCCACGGCCAGAGTGTGAATCCGGCCAGCCACGAAGCCAGAGTCAGTGGCGGTGCAAGCAGGCTCAGCCATGCCATGACCGACCCTATGATCCACCAGGCCATGCTAGCGGCCCCGGTGAACCATGGCCGGTCTGGCGATGCCACGATCGAACTGTCGCTCCACGATCACAGGCTCAGCGCGCCGCGATCGAGCTGCAGCTGCAGTTTCATCAGGCAGGCCATCGCGAAGCCGTCGGTAATGCGGCCGTCCAGTACCATCTCTACCGCTGTGTCCAGCTTCACCCGTCGTACCTCGAGCTGCTCCGTGGCGTCGGGCTCGGGCCTTTCGAAACTCAGACCTTGCGCCAGATACGCCACGGCCTTCTCGTCGGTCACGGAATTGGAGGTGTGCAGCTCCAGCAGTGGTGTCCAGCGCGCGGCCACGATGCCGGTTTCCTCCAGCAGCTCGCGTCTGGCGGCCTCCAGTGTATCTTCCCCGATCGCACCGCCGCCTTCGGGCACTTCCCAGGAATACTGATCGATGGTGTAGCGCTGCTGACCGACCAGCCAGGTGTAGCCTTCGCTGTCGAGGGGCACCGCGGCCACCGCCAGTTGCTTGAAATGCACCAAGCCGTAGATGCCGGGTGTGCCTGTAGGTGCGGTCACCCGTCGATGCGTGACCTCGATCCACGGATTTTCGTACACGGTGTCGATGCTATGGGTCTGCCAGCCGGCTCGAAGCGGTGAAGTCATTAGGGCTCGATTAAGGGTTATTCAGACATGAAGGGTTTCCGGCACGGCTGCCAGCCCGGGTTCTGCCAACGGCCAATGCGAGCATCAAGCGGGCTCGGCTGCCGACGGGATATCGCTTGGTCGGGATGCCCAATGCGCGCTCAGTGCCGAGCCGATCAGCTGCGTGCCAAGAATCGACAGCAGGCAATACGCCGTGAAGTAGTTGAATCCGGTGCCTAACTGCGACTCGAAATCCACCAGGCCGCGACTTTCCTGCAGACCGTTGGCGCCCAGGTATGCGACGAACACCGCGATCACGAACACGTCGGCCATCGACCACTTGCTCGACGCGGTGGCGATGCGCAACAGCGTGATGCGAGCCTTCATGTACAGCGGCAGTGTTGCCAGCAACAGGATCACTGCTTTCAGTGCTGGCACCACGACACTGAACAGCACGATCAGCACGGCCACCGGTCGGTGGTCGTTGGCATACAGCTCACGCGAGGTCTGCAGGATGCTGCGTGTCTTGTCGAACACCAGCACGCGCCCGTCGACCTCGATCGAATTGACGAACCGCTCGGCCATACCCATCAGAAAGGACGGCACCTCCCCACTGGTGAGCAACAGCTCCTTGCCCAGCTCGACCAGCGCCGACTTCTCGACGGTGCCGGAGACACTGAGCATCGGCAGGGTAAGGCCGGGATACAGCATCGCGTACGCTGCCAGCAGACACACGACCCCCACGGCCAGCCGTACCCCTGACGCCGTACGCATCAGGATGCCGGTTCTTCCACCTTGCGCAGGAACCACATGCCGAGGCCGAACAGCAGCAGGATCGACAGCAAGCCGACCCGCGAGTTACCGCTCAGCGCTGCGGTGGTACCCACCAGCACCGGCCCGAGCACCGCCGCGGCCTTGCCGAGCATGTTGAGAAAGCCGAAATACTCGCCGCTTCTGTCTGCTGGAATCAGGTGGCTGAACAGTGAACGGCTGAGCGACTGCACGCCGCCCTGTACCAGCCCGAGTACGGCGGCCAGCAGATAGAAGTGCAGGGCACTCGTCATGAAGGCCGCCAGACAGGTCGCGATGGTGTAGGTCCAAAGACCGATCCAGAGGCCACGCTTCGCACCGAATCGTTCGCCGATACGGCCGAACACCAGGGTCGCTGGAAAGCCGACGAATTGCGCGATGAGCAACGCGGTGATGAGGCTCTCCGACGGTAGCCCGATCGAGAGACCATAGTCGACTGCCATGCGGATGATAGTGGCCACACCATCGATGTAAAGCCAGTACGCCACCAGGAAGATCCACAGGTTGCGATTACCGCGCAGGTTCTTCACCGTCTTCCACAAAGCCTGAAAGGAGTGCGATACGCTCAGCGGGGGCCTGACGGCGGCGGTCGATCCGGGCACCATGAACAACAGGGGCAAAGTGAACACGAACCACCACACCGCCACGCTGAGGAACGACCAGCGAACCGCTTCGGCGGCATCTGCCAGGCCGAACCAGCCCGGTTTGAGGGTCATGGCAACGTTGATGGCGAACAACACCCCACCGCCGAGGTAGCCTAGCGAGTAGCCTAGTGCCGACACGCGGTGGCGCGCCTCGGGCTTGGCAACTTGAGGCAGCAGTGCGTCGTAGAACACATTGGCGCCGGAGAACCCGAGGATCGCGAGCACGTATACCGTGATTGCGACCGGCCACAGACCTTCCGAGACGAGAAACAGGCAGGCGGTGGCCAGCATCCCACCGAAGGCGGCAATCGCGAGCAGGCGCTTGTGCAGCTGGCTGGCGTCGGCCATCGCACCCAGCAGCGGTGCGACCAGCACGATTATCAGGCTGGCCAGCGAGTTGCCGAGGCCCAACCAGAAGGTGCTGACGGTGGCTTCGGTGCCACCACTCCAGTATTGCTTGAAGAAGATCGGGAAGAAACCTGCTATCACCGTGGTGGCGAACGCGGAATTCGCCCAGTCGTACAGTGCCCAGGAGAATTGCTCGCGGTCGGGTTTCTTCATGATGGCGCGCAATATCTCACAGACTGGCGCCCATTGCTGGACCAGTGGTTTATCCCCTGGTGGTTTATCCTCGTGACGATGACGCGGAACTCGTAACTTGTCAGCAGGAAGCGCCACCGAGTCACGAGGGACGACATCGACGTGTCAGTCAGGGGCAGGCATGTTGCGTGCGCAAGCTCGAACCGTGCAACCGGCTTTCAGGGGTGATCGAGACGTAAGTAGGTATCAAACGCCGATGCGGAACAGCTTCCTGATCGATAGAGCCGAACCTTCATCGCCGCCTGTGAACGGAAACTGCTGTGCAGCGTCCATCCGGTAGCAGGCATGATGGATCATCTCGTCGGTGATCGGCTTTTGCGATGCATAGCGATCCAGCAGTGCGGCGTAGGTCATCGCGTCGCTGTCTTCCCTGGCGCTCTCATTTTTCGATGGATCTGAAGGAGAGCCCGTGCGGGTCGGCTCATCGGGGAGGTCGTCTAACGGGTAGTCCAGTGGCTGTTGCATGGTGGTGGCTCCGTTTCGGGCGGTGCGTCTTCGGACGGTTACCAATCTAAAACAAAATGCGTGACATAACCATGAACAGGCAGTTTTTTTCCGTGCCGATAGTAGATTGCGTTCCAGAGCATGAGACAGGATCCACAATTCATTTCTGGCCCCGTCGATCATGACTGTCTTCAGCCGGTCGTTCACCACCGCTCAGGGCAGGGCCGGCCCGAGCGAACCCGTGGCCGGAAATGTTCAATTGCTGTCGGCCCGGTCGATGAGCGCGAAGCGCTTGAGCTCTTCCCACAGCCTGGCAGCGGCGGACTTGCCGAGCAGTTTTTCGAAATGTTTCGGGTGTACGTAGGCCAGGTCGTGCAGGTGCCTGGCGTGGTAGCGCCGTGCCAGCGTTTCAAGGTGAGCCTCGTCGACGATGCAACGGTGCAACGGTGCGTGCAGGAAAAGCGGATTCCAGCCAACGCGGTTGTAGAAGGCCAACGCTCCCTCGGTACGGGCAATCGCGATGCCCTGCAAGGGTGCTGGCAGAGCAGTGAAGAGCCTGCCGCTCATGACATCGGCTTCGAAATCCACATCAACCACCACGGCTGGCTTGATACGGCCGATGCTATCGATGATGTCTCGCTTGAGACGTCGCTCCAGGTCGTCGGCATGCGCCGGGCTGATCAGGATGGCAGCCTGGCGTATGGGGTCGGGCAGTGAATCACTCATGAGGCTTGCAAACGGATGAGAAGACAAAGTGTACGCCTCTCCGGCGCCGTATCGAATGATTCCAAATGGCTGCGAGCGTCGTATAGACCGTGAGAAAGTACAGCGCCCTGCAACGACGATTGCACTGGGCAGTAGCCTTGCTGGTTGCTGGTCAGTTCCTGCTCCAGAGTCCGATGCGTGAGGCCATGGACCGTCTGGCCGCTACCGACGCGATAGACGCCGTCGGTTTTCTGGTCACGACCTGGCATACCCTGGCAGGCTGTTCCATCGGCGCGTTGATGCTCTGGCGTTGGTCGTTGCGCAGGCGGGGTGACGGCGAGCCGCAGCGGGCCACGTGGCCGCCGCATCTTGGCACGCTGGCTTGGATACATCACATCCTGTTGTACGTCATGGTGGGTTTGATGGTGGCTTCAGGACTATTGAATTACTATGCGCAGTTGCCGCTAACGGGCGAAGTGCACGCCTTCGGCAAATGGCTGCTGGCGGGGCTGGTGGCCATCCACGTGCTTGCTGCGCTGTGGCACCACTTCATCAGGCGTGACGCCGTTCTGCGCAACATGCTCGGCAGCACTCGGTGCGCTGATACAATCAGAGATAGAAAATGACACTGCGTATGTCTCGTTCGTTCAACATCCGGCGCCAGGCGCCTTGGAGTCTTAGTCAATGAGCTCAACTCCTGTCGCTGACCAGAGCAGCATGGGCACGACCTCCATCGCCGATAAGGGCATGGTCAAGGTCATGGTGATGGTCATGGTTGCCCTGGTCATGTTCGCGCTGTTCTGCGTGTTGATGGCGCGGTTGCTCGGTGTGGCCAGTTCCGATGAATCCAGTGCCATCATGCGCAACGCCCTGGTGCAGCGTATCGAGCCGGTCGGCAGGGTGCGGACATCCGCCGACGATCTACCGGCCTCACAGCAGGCGGGTGCTGCGCCGGCAGGCGGTGAGCAGGTGGCATCGGCGAAAACGGGTGATGAGTTGGTGGAAGGTGCCTGTGCCTCCTGTCATGCCGCCGGTGTGGCGGGTGCTCCGAAGACTGACGACGCGGCCGCCTGGGAAGAGCGTCGCGAAGCCGGGCTCGATGCATTGGTGGCCAGCGTGATCAACGGCAAGGGTGCGATGCCTGCGCGTGGTGGCAGCAGTTATTCCGATGAAGAGATCAAGCTCGCCGTCCAGTACCTGGCGGGGTTCGAAGTCGAAGAGCCGGCCGCCGCAGAGGGTGATGACAAGTCGGCCGGTGCCGCCGAAGATGATGGCGGCGACATGGCGGCAGCTGACGAAGCCGGGAAAGGTGAGGAGGCCACTGCGAAGCAGGCCGATGGCGATGTAGACCTGGTTGCCATGATCGGATCGGGCAAGGCGCCGGAAGGCATGAGCGATAACGTCAAGACCGCGGTAGACGGAGTCTGTGCCGGCTGCCACGTGGCAGGCTTGGCGAATGCGCCGAAACTGGGTGACAAGAAAGCCTGGGCGCCGCGAGCGGAATCCGGCCTCGCCGCTTTGACGACTTCCGTGAACAATGGCAAGGCGGCAATGCCTGCCAAGGGTGGTTCTCAGCTGTCGGAAGACGAGATCTCCGTTGCGATTCAGTATCTGATCTCGAAGAAGGGTTCCTGAACGGTTCCCGAGTCAGTCCCGGCGCAAGGTCTTGTCTACCGAGATCGGCGTCGGGTAGCGGCGTACTATCCAGAACGAACTGGCAACGAAACTGATGATCGTCGCGCTCTGCATCAGCAACGCGGCTCGGTCCGACATCAGTGACACCTCGGTCGCGACGATCACGATCAGCAACGAGAATTCGCTGACCTGACCCAGACGAACCCCGGTTTCCGCAGCCATCGGTGCCTTCTCCTGTTCACGACGCAACAGAATCTTGAACACCCAGGGCTTTACCGCGACCGCCATCAGTGCCAATACAAGAGCGGGAAGCCATATGTCGGTCAGCCCGCCGATATCGAATGCCGCGCCGAGCGCGAAGAAGAACAGCACCAGAAAGAAGTCGCGTAACGGTTTCAAGCTTTCGGCGATGAATCTGGCCATCGGGCTGGTGGCCAACGTGACTCCGGCGATGAACGCGCCGACCTCGTGCGACAGGCCGATGCGCGTGGCCAGCTCGGCAATTCCGAGGCACCAGCCGATGGCCAGCAGAAACAGATATTCGGGTATCTGGTCGAAGCGGCGGAAGAGAATCACCAGTAGCCGGGTGGCTACGTACCAGGCGGCCAGTGCCAATGCCGGCAGGCCGAGCAGCAGGATCAACGTTTCCGACAGCAGGCTTTCCTCGTTGCCCAGGCCTTGCACGGCGAGCAGCACGAGAATGGCCAGCATGTCTTGCAACAGCAGGATGCTGACGATGAGTTCTCCCATGCGTTGATGATGCAGTGCGCTGGTGGGTAGCAACTTCAGGGCGATGATCGTGCTCGAGAACATCATGCCCGCACCGATGAGCAGGGAATCCACCGGTTGGAAACCGAACAGCAGACCGGTGACGAAACCGAGCAACCCGAAGGCGAATGAGCTGGCGGCGGTGACCGTGATCGCCTCACGGAACAGTTTTTGCAAATCGCGTGGCTCCAGGTTCAGCCCCAGCAAAAACAGCAGAAAGAGTATGCCGGCATTTGCGATGTCCGCGATCAGCGCCGGTTCGGCGATGACATCGAACGCCCAGGGGCCGAGCAAGACACCGAGCACGATATAGGCGATCAGCAGTGCCTGACGTGCGTACAGCGCCGCAGTGGAGATGACGGCTGCGCCACTGAAGATCAGAAACAGCGAGAAGATGACCGAAGTGTCGTGCATTTGGGTACTATCGCATACCCGGTACGCACCCGACCCGGATACCGCCCGTGCACGGGTCAGACTAAGGCCTGTCATCATGGACCAGATCGTAGAATTCTTCGGTAATCACACCCTGCTGTTCGTGGGTTTTTTCGTCACACTCGGCATGCTGGTGTTCACCGAATACACGCGCCTTGCCGGCGGCCTGAAATCGCTCACGCCCTTCGTCGCCACACGCATGCTCAACGATGGCGAGGTCACTTTCGTCGATGTGCGCGACGAATCCGAGTACAAGGCAGGGCACGTGCAAAGTGCGCGGAACCTGCCGCTGAACAAGCTCGACGAGCGCATTCACGAGATCGACAAGCTCAAGGAGAAGCCGTTGGTGCTGTATTGCGACAACGGCATGCGCACTTCCCGAGCCGCAACCAAGCTGCGCAAGAACGGGTTCACCCAGCTACACAGCCTGGCCGGTGGGTTGGCGGCCTGGGAAAAAGCGAGCTTGCCGACCGTCAAGCGCTAGTCGACTGGAAATTCCCTTGGCAAAATCGATCACACTGTACGAATCCAACCGGTGCGGTTACTGCCGCGCCGCCCGCCGCCTGCTCGACGGCAAGGGCTGGGCCTTCGATAGCATCGTGGTCGATGGCAAGCCGGATATCCGTGCGCGGATGGAAGAGCTGAGCGGCAGGCACACGGTGCCGCAGATCTTCATCGGGGATACCCACGTGGGCGGCTTCGATGATCTGGCAGACCTCGATTCCGACGGTAGGCTCGACGAGCTCTACGCCGACACCTGAGCGCCGCCTTCGCTGGCCGACATGAAGCGGTTACTAAGGTTTCGGTCAAGCACGGTGCCGGTGGCGCCTTCCGTTCAACGCCTGAACTTCAGGCACTGACTTCCGACAAATCATGGCTGACAACGAAGAATCCCCGAACAAGACGGCACCTGCGACCCCCGACACCGGATCCGAGGCGGCACCCGTCGCCGGTGAGGCGAGCGCCGACGCACCGCAGTTCAAGATCCAACGGGTCTATCTGAAGGATGTGTCGTACGAATCGCCACAGGCACCGGCCATCTTCGTCGGCAGCACCAACTGGAAGCCGATTGTCTCGTTGCATCTCAACACGGAGAGCACACGGCTGGAGAATGATCACTACGAGGCCGTTCTTACCGTGACCGTCACGGTCAAGCTGGACGACAAGACGGCTTACCTGGCCGAGGTCAAGCAAGCCGGGCTGTTTCTGATCAGGAATGTGAGTACCGCCCAGATGGGGCCGATGCTCGGTAGTTTCTGCCCGAACCTGCTGTTCCCGTTCGCTCGCGAGGCGGTGGCCTCCCTGGTGCAGAAGGGTGGTTTCCCGCAGCTACTGCTCGACCCGGTGAATTTCGACCTGCTCTACGCTCAGCATCAGGCAAAGGCCGTGCAGAACGCCCCCGCACCCGAGACGGCTCAGTAGTGCCGCCGGTGATCCCTCCCGCATGCTGACGACGACCGGCTTAGCATCATCGTCATGTGGGAGAACCACCCAGAGGGATTGGTCCAGCGAATGGCGCGGGCAGGTCGATGCCTGCATCCATCTTCCTGAATCAGTCTGCAGAGCCTCTGAACTTCTGCTGGCGCCAGGCCTCGTAGGCCACGATCGCCACGGAGTTCGACAGGTTGAGGCTGCGGCTGCCCGGCATCATCGGTAACCGCACGCAGGCGCTTACCCGACGATCCTCTCGCACGCCAGGCGGGAGGCCACGGCTTTCCGAGCCGAACAGCAAGGCATCGCCGGATCGAAAAGTCACGTCCGTGTGTGCCCTGGTTCCGCGAGTCGACAGGGCGATCAACCGGCGGGAGGCCGGAATGTCCAGTGATTCGTAGCAGTCTTCGAGGCACGCGTGAGAAGTGAGCACCATCGCGTCACGGTAGTCCAGCCCGGCGCGTCGCAAGGCCTTGGTGTCAATGGAAAAACCCAGCGGTTCTATCAAGTGCAGCTGGCAGCCTGCGTTGGCGCACAGGCGGATCACGTTGCCGGTGTTCGGAGGGATCTCGGGCTGATGCAGAATGATATGAAACATCGTCCGTATCTCCTGAACTCAGGGTTTGCCACCGTTCACATTGGCACACTATTCGCGTGCTCGATCGGTAGGCACTAAAGACTGTTTGCGCCAGATATGGCATTCTCGGCTTTGCTTACAGCTGGCGGAGTCTGTCGGCCCCTTCGGCAGGTGGATATGCCTATGAGTTTCAACCCAGTTCGCGGTACCAGAGAGAAGCGGCAATACTATGCCTCGTCACAGGGGCCGTTTCACAATGCCAGTAACATCCACATGTTCTACGGGGGTGGAGATCGCGGCCCCATCCTCGACACCATCATCCGTTCCTTGCGGGTGGACGATCGGCTGGTCACGGTGCACGGCGAGCGTGGCAGTGGCAAGACCATGCTCAGCCTGGTACTTGCCGATCGGCTGCAACAACGCTACAACCTCTTGCGCTACGATCACCCGATGGTGTCGCAGGCACTCATACTGAGGCATCTGCTGATCGAGCTGTGCCCGCAGGATGCCGATCTGATCACCTCCACGCAAGCGGCGGAAGGGGCCGATGCCGGGTCGATCGAGGTCGCCACGCAGCGTATCGAGCAAGCCTTGCAGGCCCCGCCGCCTGCTGGCAAGCCATTCATCTTCATCGTCGACTCGCAATCCCGCGTCTGCCCGGCCACCCAGCGCCTGTTGCATGCACTGGCTGCCGTACGGCGGGCAGAAGGCCCTGCGATGCATGTGGTACTGCTGCAGAGCGTCGATGCCGATGCCGCCCGCGCGATCGGCGCGCACAATGCCGTGAACCATCCCGAAAATCATTACTGGCTACGACGTCTGACGCTGGCCGAGATCCATGAGTACGCCGGGCATCACATGTTGCTCTACGACTACAACCGTCGTGACATGTTCACCCGTGAGATGGCCTACTTCATCGCCGATCGATCCGAGGGTGTGTTTCGAGCGATCAACACCCTGGCGCGCAACGCGTTCACGCTCGCGGGGCTCGAGGATGCAGACCGGCTCTCGATGTCCCATCTGCTGATGGCGGGGCTACCCGCGAGTGCGGAAGAATGTGAACCCACTCGCTTCACGAGCCGCCACCGCCGCTTCGTGATTGCCTTGGTCGGTTTCTGTGTTGTAGTATCCATCGGCGCGATGGTGACGTTCGTCTAGAACGGCCATCGCTGTCCACCGGCCACAAGGATGTGGCCGGTTGAGCTGTCGAATTGCCCGTTCTGAATCGCCAATGATGGCGCTCAGCAATGACAAAAGGAATTGTCATGTGCAAGTACCTGCCAGACGCCATCACGGCGCATCTGTACCTCTCTCTCGTGTGGCCGATCGCCTGTCTGCCGTTGCTCGGCTGTCATGGTCTGGGTGTGGAGGCTCGGCCCTTCGAGGAACCTTCGGCCGCCGAGGTCCGGCGCCTGGTCCATGAGCACCTCGTCGATGCTTCCGGTGAACACGGTGCCCGAAGTGCTGACCGGCCTGGTACCGATACATCCGCGGACTCACGCGATACGCCCGTTCCGGCAGTAGCCGAAGGTGTCGATGCCCCCGATGGGATCGCTTCCCCGAACTCATCGAAAGACGATGCCTGGCTGATCCGCCCTGTCAGCGTCGAAGCGGTCAAGGCGCCGTTGGAGTCGCTGCTGTTCGCGCTTGCGGACGATGCAGGGGTGACCCTTTCTTTGCGTGATCCTTTGCCGGGTACCGTCACGCTCAGCACGACGCTGCAGCCACTGGCTCTCGTACTCGATCAGCTGGCCGCCCAGTCACCGTTTCGCTGGGCGCCGCAGGCCGGCAAGCTGGTGGTGCACGACGGGCGTCCGTACACCGCGAGCTACAACGTCGAATACCTGAACATCGATCGCTCCACGCACAGCAGCGTAGGGCTCGCCACCCAGGTCGGCACGATCAACGCCGACAGTAGCGGTACCCACTCGAGCGGTGCCAACAACTCGCAGACGCTTGTGGAGAACCGGGCCGAGCATCGGTTCTGGGCGTCGCTGGATACCGATCTGCTTCAGCTGATCGCCGATAGTGGGTCGCACCCGGCGGGTGGTGATTCGGGCACGAATGCCACGCCGGGCTTCAGTATCAACCGCGACGCGGGTCTGATCACCTTGCATGCCGGTGTGCCGGTGCATCGCCGTGTGGATGCGTATCTGGCGAAGCTCAACGACAGCGTGCAGCGTCAGGTACTGATCGAGGCCACGGTGGTGGAAGTCACGCTGTCCAAGAATCATGAAACTGGTGTCGACTGGCGCGTTCTGGCCGAGGGCAATGGCGGGCTCAGCGCCGTGCAGCGGCTTACCGGGTCGCCGCTGGTGAATGCCGATACGGCCAGCCGACTGGCCACGCCAGGCGGGTTGATCAGCCTCGTGCAGAAAAATCGGCTCGGTGATATCGGCGTCACTTTGAACCTGCTGGAGCAGTTCGGGGACGTGCGCATCCTGTCGCGCCCGCGCATCATCGCGCTGAACAATCAGTCGTCGGTCCTGAAGGTGGTCGACAATCGGGTGTACTTCACCGTCAACGTGGAGCGTCAGCGTACCGAGGATACCGACGAGATCATCACCGAAACCGAGATACACACGGTGCCGGTGGGCCTTGTCATGAACGTCACACCGTTCATCGGCCGTGAAGGCGATGTCATGCTCAACGTGCGGCCCACACTGTCGCGCATCCTCGGTTTCGTCGATGATCCGAACCCGGAGCTGGCAGCCGCCAACGTACGCAACAGTGTGCCGGAGATTCAGGTACGCGAGATGGAGTCGATGCTGCGGGTAGCCAGCGGCGACATGGCCATCATCGGTGGTCTGATGCAGGAGTCGGTGGACAACACCGAAGAGCGCCTGCCGGGCATCGGTTCGTTGCCGATCGTGCGTCACCTGTTCTCAAGCCAACGGCGTCGGCGCAGCCAGACGGAGCTGCTGATCGTGCTGCGGCCGACCGTATTGCCCGCAGTCACGAGGCCAGTGTCGTGATAGGCGAGAACGTGACGGGCGATGAGCTGCTGGAGCGCCTGCAATCCAGCGGGGCCTTGCCGCGTGATGAACGTGTGGTGGTACAGACCGAACATCGCCTGAGCGGGCAGCCGATAGAGACTCTGCTGGTGGACTACGGGTTCGTCGACGCCGAAACCCTGCAGGCGTTGCGGGTCGGCGTCGAACAGGTACGGATCGACAGCGGCGACTTCGTGCCCGATGCGGCCGCGGTGGGCATGCTGGGCGAACCGCTCGCCCGGCGTTTTCACGTGTTGCCGCTGTGCTTCGATGCGCGCGAGCGTGTGCTGACCCTGGCGCTGTCGGGCATGGACGATCTGCCGCTGCGTGACAAGCTACAGCGGCTGCTCCAGGTGGACGGTATCGGCTTGCAGTTCGTGCTCGCCGCTCCTGACGAGATAGCTGCGGCGCTGGATCGATGCTACGGGGTCAAGCTTGATCTCGATGCCATCCTCGACGAGCTGGTCGAAACACGGCTGGTCGAGGCGTTGGCTACCACGGATAGCTATCAGTTGCCGATCGTACGGCTGATCGATGCCATCCTGCACGATGCTGTCAGCCGGCGAGCGTCTGACATACATCTCAACCCGGAAGAAGGGTATGTACGCATTCGCTATCGCATCGACGGGGTTCTGACATCCGTACGCTGCCTGCATCATCGATTCTGGTCAGCGATGGTGGTGCGGGTCAAGGTCTTGTGCGACATGGATATCACCGAAACGCGCTCGCCCCAGGATGGCCAGTTCAGCAAGCGCATTCATGGGCAGCGCGTCGACTTCCGTGCGTCCAGTTTCCCGTTACGTACCGGCGAGAACATCGTGCTTCGCGTGCTGGATCGCCGGCGGGCCGGCCGTCGCCTGGCGGACCTGGCACTGCCATCGTCGCAGCTTGAGCAGCTGCTGCGCATCGCGCATCGGCCTCACGGGCTGATCGTGGTGGCAGGCCCCACCGGCAGTGGCAAGTCGACGACGCTGCAGGCGCTGCTTGGCGAGCGTGATTGCGAGGCGCTGAACGTCATGACGCTGGAAGAACCGGTGGAGCACCCGATGCTCAGGGTACGGCAGGCATCGGTGAACGCGGCGCGCAAGCTGGATTTCGCCAACGGTGTGCGCAACCTGCTGCGGCAAGATCCGGACGTGCTGCTCATCGGTGAGGTGCGTGACGTGGAAAGTTGTGCCATGGCATTTCGTGCAGCGATGAGCGGCCATCAGGTGCTGACGAGCGTGCATGCAGAAGATACCGTGAGCGCGCTCCACCGTCTTCAGGAACTGGGGGCTGGAGTTGCGTTGCAGGCAGGCACCCTCTCGGCCGTCATCTCTCAGCGCCTGTTACGGCGGCTTTGCCATCGGTGCAGCGAACTGCCGGCACCAGGCTGTCACTTCTGTCACGGCAGTGGCTACTACGGTCGCCAGGCTTGTGTCGAAGTGCTGGAGGTCACCCCTGCGCTACGCTTACGCATGAGCGAGGGTATGAAGGCACAGGCGTTGTGGGCTCAGGCGAAGGCCGACGGGCTGATCACGTTGGTCGAGGCGGCGGCATCGCTGGTGAGCGACGGGGTCACCAGCATCGATGAACAGGATCGCGTCTTCGGCAAGGGAGTCGATCCATGGCACTGATCCATTACCGGGCAGTAGATGCCGCCGGGCACCTGCACCAGGGTTCCTCGCAGGCTCAATCCGTGGACTCACTGGAACGCGAGCTGGCGGGTGTCGGCCTGAGATTGCTGCGTCACCGACGTTGGCAATGGCAAGGCCGTGGCACGCTTTCGCAGCGGCCTCCGAAGCACGATGCGCTCGTACTGGCGACGTTGAGCTTTCATCTGTCGCACCTGTTGGGTGCAGGCGTACCGATGGCGGACGCACTCGATGAACTGGTGCAGCTGGAAACACGAGCCGCGTGGCGTCGCCTGCTTGCGGATGTGCGCGAACAGGTGATCAATGGCGATTCCCTGTCCGGTGCTCTGGCTCGATACCAGCCTTCGGTCAGAGAGCGGTGCCTGGCCTGTATCAAGGCAGGAGAGGCCAGCGGTAAGCTGCCCGCCTGCCTTGCGCGACTGGAGCAGAGCCTGCGCTGGCAGCATGATCTGTCGCGGCGTATCGCGAACCTCATGGTCTACCCCACGGTGGCTGCCGTGCTGCTGATTGCCGTGGTCTTCTGGCTGTTCGGGTATGTGGTTCCCCGATTGATCGGCTTCCTGCTGGCCAGCGGCGAGACGCCAGGTGTGTTGACCCGTTCGGTGGCGTTTGCCTCGGAACTGGCGGTTCAGCACGGTGTCGCGATACTGCTTGGCGTCGTGATGGTGGCACTGGCGATCGCAGGCCTGTTGCGGGTCAGTACGTCAGCGCGACTGTGTAGCCACGCGATGTTGCTGCGCTTCGGCACGCCCGGGCGGCTGGTTCAGCAGCTTCTGCTCGCGCGTTACGCGGAAACCGCCGCGTTGCTTCTGACCAGTGGTGTCAGCCTGCTCGAGAGTTTGGCGATCAGCGAGGCACAGGTCTCCAATCAGTGGTTACGGCGCGAGCTCGCCCGTTTACGGGCGCACGTGCTCGACGGCGACTCGCTTGCCGAGGCCATGGCACGGCAAGGGTCTTTGCCATCGACACTTGCGCGACTGGTGGCCGCCGGAGAATCTGCCGGCGCACTGCCGCAGGCGCTTTCGCGGGCTGGCGAGCAGCTACAGCTCGGCGCACGACATACGCTCGATCGGGTAGAGGCACTGCTGCCTTCCGCCGTACTGTGTATCGTCGGTCTGCTGCTGCTCTGGGTGGTCGCAGCGGTGATAGTGCCGATCTACGACCTGATAGCCATCAGCGGTAACCTCGGATGAAGTTGCTGCTGATCGTCCTGGGTACGCGCGCCTGTTGGTTCAGGGAGGAGGACGGTCAGTGGTCGCAACCGTTCGAAGAGGCTCCTGGTACACCGGACGCCGACGGGCAGTCGCAAAGCCGGTGCCCGTATCTGCCGTCGTCTGGGGCGCAGGTGGAGCTGGTGCTCGATTCCGGTTTCCAGGAAGTGGAGATGCGCACACTCGTGCAGGGTTCCTCCTGGCTGGCCAACCGGCTCGACTGCCGCGCCGTGCGCCACAGAATCTGTCACGAAAACCCGGATGCCAGCGCCAGGCTCGTTCGACTGCCTTCGGGGCGGGATGCGATCAGCATCACGCAGATCCTGCCGCAACCTGAACTACAGGCATGGTTATCGGGCCTGAGGGGGGTGATGTTCACCTCGATCAGATCGATGAGCGATTTGCTGGCCCGGCGCAGCGGTGCGCCGTTTGATCGAGCGAGAGGCGCCTATCTGTACGTGCTGCACGATTCACGCGCTTGCCGGCACCTGTTGTTCCTGTCCGGACAACTGTGCCTTGCTCGCCTGGTGCCGACGCGTGATGAAGCAGCCGTGCTGCCCGCCGTCGAGGACACGGTCGACCACCTTCTGGCAAACGGGGTGGATACGCAAGGGCTAGTGCTCCATACGCTGGGCCTTTCGATCGATGCGCAACAGCGCCTGACCGGTGCCGTTCGCTGTGCCGGGCAGACGTCGCTAGATTCCCCGACCGGGCAGGCGCTGACCCTGCCGCTGGCGCAGTGGGTGGCCTCGTTGACCGATCCGGGTAGATCCGTGCTGTCGGCTGGTCTGGCGTACTTCGAACCTGAGCAGAGCGGGTTCGAACCGATGTCGCAGCGCCCGCTCGGTACACAGTCTCGCGATTCGGTCAGGCAAGACCCATCGCAGCGCTCGCTCGGCAGACTGACTCAGAACAGGGAGACTCAGTCGCAGGCAACGGTGTCGTTCGACCGCTTGCTCGATCCGTGGCGAGCAGTACTGAAGGCCGTCCGGCGACTGGGCCTGTGTATGGCAGGCGGGTTCGTGCTGAGTATCGCTCTGTGGCTGACCGGTACAGAGGCTTTCGACCGATGGCAGGCGGAGGTGGCCGGTCTGGAGAGGGCTCGGCAGCTGAGGACGCAGATCGACGGCCTGCGGGAACAGGCTGGCCTGTTGCATGGGTCGCCGGTGGCGGCAGAGCGTTCCCTGTTGCGTCGGCAGGCCTTCGCATCGGCGATGGCGTGGCAGCCTCGTCACTGGCTGGGCACACTGGCAAGCGCGATAACCGCTCACGAGCCGATCGTCATCGATTCGCTCGAATGGAGCTTGCAGCCACAGGTATCAGCCGGCATCGGCACTCCGTCGGTCGAGCGCGAAATGGTACCAGCCGCATTCGACCGAGCGGGTCACTGGCGTGAAAGCGTGCCGATAGAGACAGAGACGAGAGACAGTTTGCAGGTTCACCTGAGCGGGTATCTGGACGCTGCCATGCCTCTACGTGAGCAGCGCGATCAGCTGGCAGCCTTCGTGACGACGCTCGAAGCGCTGCCGGGCAACAGTGCGGTGCGGATCGATCGTTCTCCGATCGATGACTATGCCGGCGGGCGCAGACAGTTGCCGCGAGCGGCTCAGCCCGAGGCTGCGGCAACAGCGCAGTTCACTCTTCATCTGCTGTTTCACCCGAGCGAGACGAGGCCATCCCCATGATGCGCCTGCTGCGCTTGCCTGGCTGGCTGGTGCCGGGCTTGTTCATTACCATTGCGCTCGTGGTCACTGCAAGGCTGATGCTGCCGTTGGTGGGTTCTCACTCACCAGATGCACTTCGCAAGGTTCGGATAGAGGAGCAGCAATGGCACAAACGGGTGCGGCGCCTGCAGCAATGGCAGGCGGATGCAGTCGGGTCGGAGGCTCGTCAGTCGGGTACACGCACACTTGACGAGCTTCGACTGACCCTGCTCGAGTCCCTCGAACGCGCTACCGAGCTCGCGGGGCTGAGCATCGATGACGTATCGATCGAGCAGGCGTCACGGCCGGGTCTGCAAGTGGGGCAGGGCAACGAAGTGGTATCTCTGGCGGGTAGCGAATCGAGCATTGAGGGAGTGACCACCTTGCGTCTGACTCTCGATGGCGTAGTGCCTCATGCCGGGCATCTGCTTGCAGTCTTCGAGCACTTGGCAAACGCGATAGACAGCTATCCGGCCGAGGTGCGGGGCTGTTCACTTCAGCGCATGAAGGTAGAGCGCGGCATTCGTGCCCGTTGCCTGTACGACATCTATCACTGGGAGGAACCCTCCTTACCCGATGATCAGAAGGTCAGGCCATGAGAGGAAGGCGACCGACAAGTCTGGTGCGAAGTCGATCGATCGGTGCAAGCCGCGCGCTGCGCACGCGCTTGCTGGCGGTGCTCAGATCGATCGACGCCAGCAGAGCGCTGCTTCCTTTCGTGCTGGTGATGATCGGGTCGCCGGCAGTGCAGGCGACGTCGCCGGATGCGCTCGGCGAGTCGCGTCTGTTCTTCAGTGCTGCCGAGCGCCTGGCCATCGATGGCAAGTCTCCGGTCGGGTCGTCTCCGCAGGTCGGGCGGGTGGTCGAAGATGCAGAGGACAAATCCGGCAGTGACTCTGACGAGGCAAGTTCCAGGCTGGCGCAAGACCAGGGTGCCGGCCCGTCGGGCAAGACTGCACTTGCCCACGGCCGCCCGCGGAATCTACCACCGCTCAGGCGGATCGGCTACACCGGCATGCTGAGCAGTAGCCAGGGTCAGACCTTCCTGATCAATGGCGTACCGTGGCAGCCCGGTGCCCATGAGATCCGATCGATCAGCCGCGATGCGGCTACCGGGCAGATCGAGCTGCGGTTCGAGACTGGTGATTCAGCGGTATTGTCGCTCGGGCAGAGTCTCGAACGTGGAGTGCGACCGTGAGGCTCTCGACCAGCAGAGATTCCCAGCACGGTGCCGCTGCCTTGCTGATTCTGGTCGTGCTGATCGGCAGTGGCGGCCTGGCGCTCGTGACAGTGGTGCAGAGCGCGAGCATGCTCGACATGGCAGAAGACCGTGCGCGAGTGCTCGGCAGGTCGCGCGAAGCTCTGCTGGCGTATGCCGTATCCTATATCGATCTGTACGGCCCGCGAGGTGCCGGGCCAGGGCACCTGCCCTGTCCCGATACGGATACGGACGCCGAGAAAGACTGGCGCAGGGACGGACCCAATCCGCCATGCGGCGGAACAAGCGCGGCCAGCGGTCGATTGCCGCGCCACATCAGCCTGCCCGGCCACCGATACAACTTCCATTCCGAGCCCGATCAGCGGTTGTGGTACGTGGTCTCCAGCGGTTTCATCAACAACCCGGTGAATCGGGTGGTGAACCCGGCCAGCCGCGGCACGCTTCAGGTCAATGGCGTCGACGACATCGTGGCAGTCATCATTGATCCGGGCGATGGCGTGTCGGGTCGACTTCGGCGTCTCGAAAGCTTGGATTCCCGCTTTGCTGCCGACGATGCGGATGCAGATGCAGATGCAGGTGCAGGTGCAGGTGCGAGTGCGAGTGCGAGTGCGAGTGCGAGTGCAGGTGCAGGTGCAGGTGCAGGTGCAGGTGCAGGTGCAGGTATCGATGTCGCAGCCATCCTTTCAGCTGCCGGGGTACCGCCTGATGATGCTCGTCTGACGACGATCGGCATGGACAGTCTTCGGCAGGCCATGGTGCGCCGGGTTGCGCTATGGTTGCGGGAGCGGTATACCACTGCGGCGCTCACGCGATGCGAGGCCAACACCGCAGCGTCAACGTGCCGGCCTTACGCGCAGCCGTGTGGCGATAACAGTCGCTTGCTCTGGCTGATCGATGATTCGCTATATTGCAATTCCGACCCTTCGACCGTACCGGTAACACCGCGTGCGGCGGTGAGTCGAGGCCCGAAAGTACTGCAGTCAGATGAAGCCGCAGGCACGGATATGGTCGATCTGTCCGGGGCTCTGATGGAGGAGGTGCCTTTGGAGGCTCACTGGTACATGCGCAATGGATGGCCTGCGCACGTACAACTCACGGTTACACCTGCGTGCGAAACACTCGCACTGGAGGCCTGTCGGTTCAGGGTCGGCCGTTCCGAGCCAGGCGAACCGCCCGTTCATATCGAGCTGGTACCGATGGAGCAGCCGGGCTCGTGAGTATCGTAGCGGCAAGTCGACTGATGGACTTTCCGTCAACGATACCCCGCCGAATGGGGCCAGTTCGCATGGCGGGTTTCAGCTTGGTGGAGCTGTCGATCGTGCTGATCGTGGTCGGCTTGTTGACCAGTGCAGCACTGGAACCACTGAGCCTGGCTATCGAGAGGTCGCGCGAGCGCGCCACACAGCGCAGTCTGGATGCCGCACGCGAGGCCCTGATCGGACACTTCATCGCCGCCGGGGTGTTGCCGTGCCCGGTTGGTTTGGGCACGGGAGCAAACCCGTCGAGCCCGGGCATAGCCGCTGCTCGGGATGCGGGTGAACCGTGCCGAACTGGCTCCGGTTTCCTGCCCAACCAGGCCCTGGGGTTGTCGGTGCCGATGGATGCGATGGGGCTTCCCCTGGATGCCTGGGGAAACCGCCTGCGTTACGCCGTAAGTCTGTACAGCGATACCGGGTCGGGCCGCGTTGCCGCACCGGACTGGACGTCGCCGGGAGAGCTGGCGGCCGTGGGCCTGTCCAACCTGCAGGCCGACCTATCCCTGTGCAATGAGCCGGCAACAGGTAGCTGCCCGATCAGAGCACTGCGCGCCAGCCAGATCGTGGCCGTGATCTGGTCATCGGGCGCCGATACTTCCGCTACCGGCATCCAGGGCGAGAACCAGGACAACGACACCGTCTTCGCAGTCACCGGCTACTCACGCGCTGATGCAACGGCGTTCGATGATCAGCTGCTCTGGCTGTCACGGAGCGAGCTGAGCTACTGGCTGCTGCGGGCCAACCGCGTGGAATGATCCTCACCGACCCAGGTACCCTGCTTCAATAGCTCGTCATCGTGCGAACCCTCGGGCTTTCCCGGTTAGGATGACCATACGAGTGGGCATGATCGAAACAGAGGGGGTGTTTGGATGAACAGGACAGCTTTCGTCGGGCTGGGGAACATGGGGCTGCCGATGGCAGGCAACCTTGTCAGCGCCGGTTTTCCCGTCAATGGCTTTGACAGTGCGGCCTCTGCCCCGGACGACACCGGTTCCGGTACAGCCGCGGTGGAACGACTCGATTCCATCGAACAGGCGATCAACGGTGTCGATCTGATCATCACCATGCTGCCCGACGGACCGACCGTGCTCGAGGTTCTCGACGCGATCGGCAAGTCCGCTGCTGCGGGCACGCTGATCGTCGACTGCTCGACGATCGCGATCGAGCACGCGCATCAGGCTCACTGCAAGGCCGAGGGGCTCGGCTTGCAATTTCTGGATGCGCCGGTGTCCGGTGGTGTTGCCGGCGCCGCAGCGGGCTCGCTGACGATGATGGTGGGAGGGCACGAGGCATGTCTCGCCGCTGCGAAGCCGCGGCTCGAGGCGATGGCCACCCGTGTCATCCTGTGTGGCGACGCAACGTCGGGTCAGGCCGCGAAAGTATGCAACAACATGTTGCTCGCCACGTCGATGATCGGTACCTGCGAGGCGTTCCTGCTGGGGAAGAAGCTGGGTCTGGACGCTCAGACGTTGTTCGACGTCGTCTCGAACGCAACGGGATCCTGCTGGTCAGTGAACCACTACTGCCCGGTGCCTGACGTAGGGCCTGATTCCCCCGCGAACCGGAATTACGCGCCCGGTTTCACCGCTCGCATGATGCTCAAGGATCTGTCGTTGGCACAGATGGCGGCCAAGTCCACGAAGCAGGGTACACCGCTCGGGCAGCACGCTCTCAAACTCTATCAAGCATTCGCCGAGGCCGGCGGTGACGCGAAAGACTTCTCCGGCATCATCGAATTTCTTGATGACAAGCCCTAGCTGTTTGGCTCGTTGCCGCTGCTCACACTGACCCGCTAGAGTCGACCCTACATTCCAGCATGCAGAGGCGACAAGACAATGGCTACCCTGATCTCCCAATTCGAACTGCTTTTCAAGGATCAGGCACCGGTGATCGGCATCGAAGTCGAAACCGTGCTGCAGGGCTACTTTCTCGAACTCACGAATCTTGAGGAAAAGGACTTCCTGTACGATATCGAATTCGTTGCCATACCACCGAGTAGCGGTTTGGCCAATCGCAAGCTTGATTTCAACACCATCGCGATTCTCGATAACCCGGGTGCTCCCAGCGATGACAATGTCTTCGCTCAGCTTGAGCTGGTGGGTGGCTCAAACACCACTTACCGCCCGGGTGGGCTCAATATTCGTGTTGCAGCTCAGGCGACGGCGCTACTGGTCGTGATTCCGCAGGTCGCGCCGATACCCGGTGACAACTTTCCGGTGGAACGCAACTTCGAAGTCAGGGGATACGTCAGGATCTCCCTGCCCGATGTGAACGGTGCGACGCAAAGCCCCCGTGCCGTGAATGTAATGACTACCCCACAGAATCGTGCCGCTTTCTACGTCTTTCCGAATGCAGGCAACCTGGGTGGTGGCGTGCTTCGCAATCAGATACAGACAGGTCTGCCGACCAGCTCCGGTGGTTCCGTACTGGAGGTACAGCCGGGTGCATGAGGCGGAACGACCTTCAGTTGTATTGTCGGTCTAGTCTGCCGATACGCTGAAGCTGCCGGAGGCCGTGCCGTCCGGGCCCGCGTAATTGACGTTGGCTCCGGTGATCGAAAAGCCTGGTGTGCTACCGACGATACTCAGGTCCATGTCGTTAGTGCCGAAGAAAATCCGAATTCCAGACTGAGGTTGCCGGAGAACCTTAGTGTCTCGTCTTGGGCCGTGCGGTTATAGTCTGCCTATTTCAGGTATTCACCTTCGCAGACTTCGCGGGAGAGCTGGCCATCGTGCACAAGCACACCGTCCCGGGTCGTCGATGACCGCCAGGCTTCGGTCTTGTCTTCGCGGGCGTTCGTTGGCTGCCTCGGCTATCTGCCGATCACGACCACTCCGGCGGTGGTTTTCACAGGCTGTCCAACATGGCCCTGCGGGTGCCGGCATCGGGCATGGGCAGGCTCGATACCGCAACATTTTCTCTCAGATGATCGACGCGCGAGGTGGCGGGAATCGCGCAGGTCACATCAGGGTGCGAAATCACCCACAGCAACTGATACTGTGCCCAGCTCGTACAGCCGAGCTCGCGAGCCAACGACGGCAACGGCCTGCCGGCGAAGTCGTCCGGCAGGGCACCGCCTTGCAGAGGCCGATTTATGACAACCCCGACACCTCGATCGGTCGCCAGCGGCAGCAACACCTTCTCGGCCTCCCGATCACGCATGTTGTAGGTCAGCTGAACCACATCGACGGGCTCTGTGCGAAGCAGCGAGACCAGTTCGTCATGACGCCTGCCGTGAGACGTGGTCAGCCCGATCTGCCTGATCCGCCCCTCGCTCTGCCAGTCGCGCAGCTTCGGCAGGTGAGCATCGACGTTGAGCAGATTGTGCACGTACATGAGGTCCATCGGCTGTACGCCCCAGAGGTACTCGGTATTCTTCATCTGCGAGCCTGCCAGCAGTGCCAGCGGCGTCCAGATCTTGCTCGCGGCGTACAGGGTGCGCCCGTCGTGGTCCAGTACGTCCAGGCTATGGCCGATGAGCTCTTCGGCATGCCCGTACATCGGTGATGAATCGAGCATGCCGCCACCGGCTGCCAGAAACGCCTTCATCACCTGTACCCGCGAGTGGCGCGCAGAATCGTCAGAGTCGACATCGAAGGTAAGCCAGGTACCCATGCCGATGGCCGGTACCTTTGCGGTGCTGGTGCCGAGCTGACGCAGCGGCAGGTCGGCGCTCGATACCGACGCCAGACCGTCTGTCTGGCCCTTTGTCTCGCCGTTCGTCTGGCCGTTCGCCCCAACGTTTGCCCGACCGTTCAACTGTCCGTTCACCTGTCCGTGGGCAGCGCCGCATGCAGCCATCGCGGCGCCCGTCAAGTATCGGCATGCCAGTCGGCGTGATCGGCCATCGGCGGACAAGGGCGAGCGACCCGCAAGACGATCATCTTCATTCACGGGCGCGTCATCCTCCAGACGATCATCTTCATTCATGGGCGTGTGACCCTCCGGATGATCTTCTTCATTCATGGTCGTGTGACCCTCCAGACGGTCTTCTTCATTGGATGAACAGTCGCTCGAAGTTGGCGGTGGTGGCCTCGGCGATCGAATCGAGCGACTCGCCGCGCAGGTCGGCGAGGAACTCGGCGGTGTGCCGGACGAAGGCCGGCTCGTTGGTCTTGCCGCGATGGGGTACAGGTGCGAGATAGGGGGCGTCGGTTTCCACCAGCAGGCGATCCAGAGGCACCTGTTTCGCGGCGTCTTGCACTGCCTTCGCACTCTTGAACGTCACGATGCCCGAGAACGAGATGTAGAAGCCGATATCGAGCGCCGCCTTCGCCACGGCCCAGTCTTCGGCAAAGCAATGCATGACCCCGCCGGCATCGCGTGCCTGGCGATCACGCAAGGTGTTCATGGTGTCTTCAGCAGCAGCCCGGGTATGGATGATGAGCGGTTTGCCGCACTGGCGGGCGGCGTCGATATGCCGATGAAAGCGCTCGTGTTGCCAGGTGAGGTCGCCTTCGCTGCGGAAGTAATCGAGCCCGGTTTCACCGATCGCGACCACGTGCGGCTGCGCGGCGGCGGCGAGCAGTTCGCCCGTGTCGGGCTCGTAACCCCCCTCGGTGGTCGGATGAACTCCGATCGACGCCAGGATCTGCGGGTGCCTGGCCGCCAGCGCGAGCACTGCCGGCTGGTTTTCCCAGCTGGTGGAAATGCACAGCAGCCGCTGCACGTCGTGGTCCGCGGCATTCTGCAGGATTTCGGGGATACGGTTCTCGAAATCCGGGAAATTCAGGTGGCAATGGGAATCTACGAGCTGCATGGGTTTCTCTACGTTGTTTGATCTCGACCGGCCAGTGCCCGGCACGACCGATCCAGTACACTACCCACTAAACTACTTATTCTTCAGCCTATAGCAACCCTGCGCCCTCGCGGCGAATCGCTCATGAACCAGATCCGCTCCGCCGCCCTGCACACGCATCACCCCGAAACGCGCGCATCGGCCACATCGCCGGCTTCGATCGCCGACCCGCAGGCCCATGTCGAAGCCCTGGGCCGAGGTGCGCGTGCCGCCTCGCGCTCACTGGCCGAAGCCGACACGGCCGTAAAGAACGCGGGCCTGTTGGCGATCGCGGCCGCCATCGAAACGGCACGTAGTGCGATTCTCGAGGCGAACGCCACCGATGTGACCGCGGCCCGCGAACGTGGCATCGACGCGGCGCTACTCGACCGGCTCGAACTGACGGACGCCCGCGTCGGCTCGATGATCCAAGGGCTGCGGGACGTCGCGGCACAGGCCGATCCGATCGGCACGCTCTCGGCCACCGAACGTCGCCCTTCAGGTCTGGAGATCGCCCGCATGCGAGTGCCGCTGGGGGTGATCGGCGTGATCTACGAATCCCGCCCGAACGTCACTGTCGATGCGGCTGCCCTGTGTCTGAAAGCGGGCAACAGCGTTATCCTGCGCGGCGGCTCCGAAAGCTTCCGATCCAATCAGGCAATCGCGGCCTGCATCGCCGGTGGCCTGGCCGAGGCGGGTCTGCCAGCCAACGCGGTGCAGCTGGTAGGCACCACGGATCGCGCCGCCGTCGGTGCCTTGCTGGCGTTGGAGCAGCACATCGACGTGATCATTCCACGGGGTGGCAAGGGGCTGGTTTCACGCATCAGCGCTGAGGCGCGCGTACCTGTGATCAAGCACCTTGATGGCATCTGCCATGTGTATGTGCACCAGGGCGCCGACCTCGACATGGCGCTGGCGGTCGCGGTGAACTCGAAGACCTATCGCTACGGCATCTGCGGCTCGATGGAAACCCTGCTGGTGCATCAGGCAGAGGCGGCCCAGCTGCTGCCCCGTCTGGCAGAGGCTTTCGGCTCACAGGACGTCGAGCTGCGCGGTTGCCCGCAAGCTTGCGCACTGGTCGGCTCGATGAACGAAGCCACCGAGGAGGATTGGGCCACCGAATACCTGGGGCCGGTGCTGTCGATACGCATCGTCGCTGACCTGGAGAGCGCCATCGAGCACATCGCTCGCTACGGATCGGGCCATACCGACGCGATTGTCACCCGTGATATCGTTGCCTCGAAGAGCTTTGTCCGGCGGGTGGATTCAAGCTCGGTGCTGGTCAATGCCGCCACCTGCTTCGCCGACGGTGCCGAGTACGGGCTCGGTGCGGAGATCGGCATCAGTACCAACCGCCTGCACGTGCGCGGTCCGGTCGGGGTGCTGGGCCTGACCACGGAAAAATACGTCGTTACCGGCAACGGCACCGTACGCGTTTGAACAAGCCGCGCATCGGCCCCAGCAGTGGTGAACCGCGCATCGGCCCCAGCGATCGTGGAGCGCGTATCGGCCCCAGCGCTCGTGGAGCGCGTATTGGCCCCAGCGCTCGTAGAGCGCGTATTGGCCCCAGCGCTCGTAGAGCGCGTATCGGCCTGTTCGGCGGCACCTTCGATCCGGTGCATTACGGCCATCTGCGTCCGGCCATCGAGATCGCGGAGCACTTCCGGCTCGATGCCCTGCACCTGCTGCCGAACCATCGGCCGGTGCACCGTGGTCAGCCGCGCGCATCCACCGATGATCGCATCGCGATGCTGGAGCTGGCGCTGGCGGGCATCGATACATTGGCGATCGACACGCGCGAGGCGTTCCGCGACAGGCCTTCCTGGAGCGTCGACACGCTCACCGAATGGCGCGAAGAACACCCCGAGGCCTGTCTGATCTTCTTCATGGGAGTGGATGCATTCGCCCGTTTTGATACCTGGGGTGGCTGGGAACGCATCCTTGAACTGGCCAACCTGGGCATCATGGATCGGCCCGGTGCCAGCCTCTCGTCGTTCGCCGAGCAACTGATCGCCACTCAGCGCTCGGCATGCGGCGAACGTATCGAAGACCATTCGACCGGGGTGATTCAGCGCTTCGAGGTCACACAACTGTCCATATCGGCGACTGAGATACGTCGGTGTGTGTCCGAGGATCAGGATATTCGTTTTTTGCTGCCGGACCAGGTCACGGAGTATATTGTGAAGCACGGGCTTTACCGTCAATCGGCTGCATAGCCGCGGAGAACATCAAGCTGAGCATGAACAGTGAGCAGGTCACGGCACTGGCGACAGAGGCGCTGGAATCGTTGAAGGGCCTGGATATCGTGGTACTCGATATCAGAGACAAGTCCAGCATCGCCGATGCCATGCTGGTGGCCACCGGTACATCGCAGCGCCATGTCGGCGCTCTGGCAGAAGAGGTGAGGGTGCGTTCCAAGAACGCGGGCCATGCGCCGTTGGGTATCGAGGGTAGCAAGACCGGCAGTGACTGGACTCTGGTCGATCTGGGCGACGTGATCGTGCACGTGATGACGCGTGAAAAGCGTGATTTCTATGCGCTGGAGAAGCTTTGGTCAGTCGGCCCGGACAACGCCGACCAACCCATCGGTGCCGTGCATTCGGGTTGATTCCGGCGCCCGGTGCAAGCGTATGTGTCGCACGGACGGCCACGAGCCCTGAACCGGGTATGGCCCTCCCACGTGGCGATGACGGCTGAACCCGCCGTCGTCACGCGGGAGGACCACTGATGCAGGTCACACTGATCGCCATCGGGCGCCGCATGCCGGGCTGGGTGAAGGATGGCATGGATACCTACACCCGTCGCTTTCCGAAGCACTGGGGTTTCCGGCTGCGTGAGATCAACGCATCGAACGAGACGGCTCGGGAAACCGCCATGGAGCGCGAGGCCGAAACGCTGCTGGCAGCCGTGCCGGAGAAAGCCCACTTCGTGGCGCTCGATGAGCATGGCTCGGCCTGGAGTTCGCAGGCCCTGGGTGGCCAGCTCGAACGTTGGCAGGGTCTCGGCAAGCCGCTGGTGTTCGGTATCGGTGGGCCGGAGGGCCTGCACCACAGCGTGCACCAGCGAGCGAATCAGCTCTGGAGTCTCTCGCCGTTGACCCTGCCGCACCCGCTGGTGAGAGTCGTGCTGGCGGAGCAACTCTATCGTGCTCATTCGTTGCTTGCCAACCATCCCTACCATCGTGCGTGACAGCCATTGCCAGTGAGGTTGAATGCCCGGCCACCCCAATATGACTTGCCAATGACCGAAGAACTGCTGATCAACGTGACGCCTCAGGAAACCCGCGTGGCGACCGTCGAGAATGGCATGCTCAGTGAGATCTGGATCGAGCGAGCGCAGAAGCTCGGCCTCGTCGGCACTATCTTCCAGGGTGAAGTCAAACGGGTGCTACCGGGCATGGAAGCGGCATTCATCGATATCGGGCTCGAGCGGGCCGCTTTCCTGCATGTGTCGGATCTGGTCGGCGCAAGCCGGGTGGATGAGCATGGCGAGCGCATCATGCAGCCGATTGCACGGCTGTTGCGCGAGCGTCAGAAGGTGGCGGTTCAGGTCATGAAGGATCCGTTGGGTAGCAAGGGCGCGCGCGTGGCTGCCAGCCTCACGCTGCCCTCACGTTACCTCGTGATGACGCCTTTCGATGGCCCCATCGGCATCTCCACCAAGATCGAGGTCGACGAGGAGCGTGAGCGGCTGCGAGCTCTGGTCGATGAACTGCGCACCGAACCTGCGGTCGGCTTCATCGTGCGTACCGCCGCCGAAGGTGTGCCACGCGATGCGCTGGTGGCGGACATGGCGTATCTGGCGCGTGCCTGGCAGGGTGTGCAGGCGCGCTGCCGAAGCGCATCTCCCGGCGACGTCATCTTCCATGACCTGCCGCTGGTGCAGCGCATGCTTCGCGATATAAAGCATGCAGCCATCGAACGCATTCGGATCGATTCGCGGGAAACTTTTCATTCGAGCACACAATTCTGCGAGGAATACGTACCTGAACTGAAGGATCGCATCGAGCACTACCCGGGCGAGCGCCCGATTTTCGACCTGCACGGTGTGGAAGACGAGATCGAGCGCGCGCTGGATCGTAAAGTGCATCTTAAATCCGGGGGTTACCTGATCTTCGACCAGACCGAGTCGATGACGACCGTGGACGTGAACACTGGCGCATTCGTCGGCAAGCGTAACCTTGAAGAAACCATATTCAAGACTAACCTAGAGGCAGCTCAATCGATAGCGCGCCAGCTGCGTCTGCGCAATCTGGGCGGCATCATCATCATCGACTTCATCGACATGTCTGTCGCGGAGCATCGCCGGCAAGTGTTGCGTGCGCTGGAGAAGGCGTTGGAGCGCGATCCGGTGAAGTCTCAGGTCAGTGATGTCTCTGCGTTGGGCCTGGTGGAAATGACGCGCAAGCGTACCCGCGAGAGTCTCGAGCAGGTGTTGTGCAGCGAATGCTCGGTATGCCACGGGCGGGGCATGCTGAAAACGTTCGAGACAGTCTGCTTCGAGATCACGCGCGAGATCATCAGGCAGGTGAGGCAATTCGATATCGAGTCAGTGACGGTACTGGCCGCAGCCGAGATGGTGGAATGGTTTTCGGAGGAACGTTCGGACGATCTGGCAGAACTCGAGGCGTTCGTGGGCGTGCCGTTACGCCTGCAGCCCGAGCAGTGCTACTCGCGCGAGCAATTTGATGTCGTTCTCCAGTGAGGTCGTTCGCGCGTGGCGGCCGGGCGGTTATCGTGCGGCGCGTCGAACCGGGCTGGCCGTCTGGCGGTTGGCCAGTGTACTGACCGTCTGCCTGGGTCTTGTCGTGCTGCTCGCACGGGTCGGCCTGCCCTTGCTCGAAGGGCAGAAGGCCAAGCTCGAGAATCTGTTGATCAGCCAGTTGCGCACCCCGGTGAGCATCGGGCAGCTCAGCCTGGGCTGGCAGGGCGCCGGCCCTCGCTTACGCGCGAGGGAGGTGGTCATCGGGAGAGCCTCGGGACCATTGGCCATCGAGGAAGTACTGATCGACATCGACTTTCTCGCATCACTGTGGGCACAGGTACCCCGCGTCAACGAGCTCACGCTGCTCGGGGTCGACCTGGTGATCGACCATGCACCCGGTCAGTCACCGCGGCTTCGCGGGCTGGCGCCGGCGTCGATACCGTCCAACCCGGCGGCATCTGACGATTCCCTCGGTGCGGTGTTGTCATCTCCGGCTGTCAGCCGATTGAAGCGCATGCTCGGCAGCGCTCGGCTGGCCCTGTTGGATACCCGCGTCACCCTGACCGACGCCAGTGCCGGCACACGGGTTCATATCGATCCGGTAGACATTCACGCGGCTCTGCAAGCCAATGGCCTGCGCTTGCGAGCGGATCTGCATTTTCCCTACACGCCGCAAAGCCGCCTTTCTGTCGATGTGGATATGGAAGGTCCGATCGGTGCCGACGGGCAACGCTCGCCCGATGGCTTCGGCGCCAATGTGTTGTTCGATCTCGATGCCATGGAACTACATGACTGGCACACGCTGGTCGCGCCCTACATGGCACGCCAACCAGCGGCGGCGAAACTGTTCGGCAGGCTCGATGCCGCGGTCGACGCCGAGCTCTGGGGGCGCTGGGAGAACGACGGCTTGCAGAGTCTGCGCGGGCATCTGGACGTCAGCGATCTGAGCGACGGGGCGGGGCTCGCCCGGTTGCCGCAACGGGTGGGCACGAAGCTTGATTTCCAGCGGACCGACCACGGCTGGCAGTTCAACGCCGACGAGCTGACCATCGAATCGCGCGAGCAGCAATCCATCATCGACCACCTCGCGCTCGAGCGGCGCGGCGGTGATGATGCTCGCTGGCAGCTCGATGCCGAGGGCGAGGCGCTGGCGGTGGCGGATGTGGCAGGCCTGGCGGCACTGGCGCCGGGGAAAATGCAGACCTGGTTGTCCGAGGCCCGTCCGGAAGGGCTGCTGCAGGGCTGGCAGGCCAGCATTCAGTTCGAAGGTGAACAGCCATCGCTCAGCCTCAGCGGTCAAATTCAGGGATTGAGCGCCGGCGCCTTCGGCAGCGCTCCGGCGTTCGACGGGCTGGAAGGCGCTGTAGCCATCGAACGGAACGCCGGTGACATCACGGTGCGCGGACGCGGTGCCCAGCTCAGCCACGACATGTTCGATCTGCCACTGACGCCGGATGTCCTGATCGCAGCGTTGTCGGTAGATTTCTCACGCCCGGATACTCTGTGGTTGCAGGGCGACGTGGTGCTGAACGATCGCGGCCTTGAAAGTCGCAGTCGCCTGGAACTCACGGCGCACGCCGGCGATTCCCCGCATATCGATCTGCAGACACGGTTCAGCCTCGCGGGAATGGAGCAGAGCGCAGACTACCTGCCGGTCGGGCTACTGCCGCGAGCGGCCGTCAACTGGCTCGAGCGGGCCTTGAAGGGGGGGCAGGCAAGCAACGGCGAACTGCTCATGTTCGGTCGTCTCGCAGACTTTCCGTTCGATGCAGGTGAAGGTGTGTTCAAGGTGGGTTTCGATGTACGGCAGGGCGAGCTGGCATTCCTGTCCGACTGGCCGGCGGCCACGACGATCGATGGCCGTGTCGAGTTCGACGGCACATCGCTGCTCGGCACCGTCGAGCGCGGCCGCATCGGTAGCCTGCGTGTGAGTCGCGCAGAGGTCGGCATCGACGATCTGCGCAAGGCCACGCTTGCAGTGAGCGGCACCGGCAACGGTGAGCTGCAGTCGCTGGTCGACTTCGCCAACGACGGCCCGTTGGCCCGCTGGCTGCGCCCGGCCATGTCTGACGTACGCGGTACCGGTGATGCCGAAATGGATATCGCCGTGAAAGTGCCGCTGTTCACCCCGGCCGCGGGCGCACCGGCAGGGGATCCGCAAGGTACACCGGAGAGCGCACCGAATGCTGCCGATGAGCCACCGGAACTCTCGATCGACGGAGCGCTGTTCCTGGCGGGCAACACGGTACGGTTCGAGCGGGCCGACATCGAGCTCGCCGATTCTCACGGTGCGGTGAGTTTCGATACGCACGGTGTGCACCTGACCAACCTGAAGACACGTTTTCTCGATCAACCGATGCGGATCAGTGGCCGCACGGAAGGCGAGGGTGAAGCACGGGCCACGGTGTTGAGTGCGACCGGCGTGCTGGATGCCAGGTCCGTCATCGAGCGGTACGAACTCCCTCTGACCAGCTTCATCGACGGTTCATCGACGTGGACGATCACGTTGCAAGCACCGAATGTTCCCGCTGTGGCTCGACGCGACGGCGTGCACCTCGAGATGAACAGCGATCTGGTGGGCACCCGGCTCGATCTGCCTGCACCGCTGGGGAAGTCCAGCGGGGTCGGCACGGATTTCTCTCTGACTGCCGCGCTGCGTGAAGGTGATGACGCCATCCTGTGGAACATGGATCTCGCGGATGAGTTGCAGATGCGGATTCTCGTGGCAAACGGCAGCGGTGGCTTGCAGTCGCTGGCGGCGCACGTCGGCGAGGCGCCCGCTGCAGGCGATGTCGTGCAGGGCAGAGGCACGGACCCGCCGGCCATGGCGGAGGGTATTCAGGTGAGCGGAAACGCTGCCGAGTTCGGATTCGATGGCTGGGTGGAGAGCATCGCCACCCTGATCGATGATCTGCCCGAAGGCGGTGAGCCGGTGCCGATCTTGCCGATCACGGTGGATCTTCAGGTGGACTCACTGCTGGCGGGCAACACCCCGATGGGCCAGGCGCAACTGAGCGCTCACAGCGATGCGGCGTACCTGCATGCCGCCATCGACAACGAAGCCCTGCGCGCGAGTATCGAGTATCCACGTGAGTACTGGCGGCGCGACCTGATCCTGCAGTCACGAGTTGCTTTCGCCGACATGCGCTTCTTCGAGGCGCTGGCGGGTGATGCCGATGCAGGGGGTACCGTGGAGGCCGGTTCCGATGGGCTAGATCCGCGCCTGCTGCCGGCGATCGAGGCCCGCGTGGCGAATTTCCATTGGGAACAGCTCGATCTGCAGGATGTTTCCCTGCGAACATCGCCGGTTGCAGACGGCCTGGCCATCGACGGTATCGGCTTCGCCTATCGAAACACGCAGTTGACCGGCAAGGGCTACTGGCGGGTATCCGAAGCCTTCACCGGTGCGCCGGCGGCGGCACTGCCCTCGGGTGTGGCGTCGAGCCTCAAGGTCGTTGCGAATGCCGGTACGACGCAGAACGGCGATGCGGCGCTGAACCACGTCAGTGGTCTCGACCTGGTGTTGGTCAGTGACGACCTGGGCAAGGATCTGACCCGCCTGGGCTATGCCGGTGCGCTCGATGAGGGCCAGGGAAGTATCGAAGCGCAGTTGAGCTGGCAGAGCCCGGTCTACCTGCCAGAGCTCGAATCGCTGGCGGGCGATGTATCGGTGGACCTTGCAGCCGGGCGCATTCTGGGCGTGAATCCCGGGGCCGCCCGCATGATCGGTCTGTTCGCACTGCAGGCACTGCCACGTCGGATCAATCTCGACTTCAAGGATATCGTGCGCGATGGCCTGGACTTCGAAACGCTCAGCGGTGACATCCGACTGAATCGTGGCGTTGCCCAGACTGATCTGCTGCAGTTCAACGGACCGGTGGGTGTGATCGATGTTGCCGGTAGTGCCAGCATCGTCGACGAGACCTACAACCAGAGAGTGACCATACTACCAAGGGTCAGTGCTGCATTACCCGTGATCGGTCTGATCTCGGCCGGTGCCAGCGGCGGTATCGGAGCGCTGATCGCCGGCGGTTTTCTCAAGGCCATCGGCATAGACTTCGACCGCCTGGGCCTGCTTGAATACCGCCTCGAGGGCACCTGGGACGATCCGATCTTCACGGGGGTGGGCTTCGGCGCTCCGTCGGGTGGCGAGTAGCGAGCCGCCAGACCCACAACGGCGGGCTGACCGATTCGGTGGTGAACCAGACCCTGCCGTCGTCCATCAGGGCGAGTGCCTCTGACTGGCGCAACGAATGGGTCGTTGCCCGTTCAGCCGGGGAACTCAATGCGTCTTCCCAGTCTTGCCCCGGTTGCCTGCGAAAGCACCGGATCGTTCGGTAGGAGAGTACGCAGGCATCCCCGTCGTTGATATCCAAGGCAGTGGGCTGGCGGACATCCACTCCGGACACCGCGGCTATGAACTTCGCTTCCAGGTTCATCGATGGCAGCGCGAACGTGCCGGAGCGGCGTGTACCGAGATTGACAACACGTGCGTTCGATGCGCCGAGCGAATTCCTCAGCAAAAGCTCGGCCGAAGGCTTCGGCAGGACATGAATGGAACTGCGTTGGCGACCGTCGGCACGGGCGGATGGCTTGGTGAGAATCAGCATCGCATCGTCGGTGACCGCGAAGCTCTCGGCATCCTGCGGGCCATCTGAGTAGGTGAAGCGCACCGTGAGGGCAGGTTCGAGCGTTTTCCCCGGTGAGCTCAGCGACGGCTCTCTCAGCAGGTGAATGAAGGAATGCTCGTGGCGTGCCCGATTGTCGCCGATATCAGCGATCAGCAACCAGGCTTCACCGTGCCAGCGTACCGAGGCCAGGTCTTCCCAGTCGCGGTTACGGGCTCGTATCGGGAACTCTCGCAGCGTCGCACCGCTGCGCGACAGTGCATACAACGTGGCAGGATTGCCGCCGTCGTTGAGTGCCCACAGCACGGCGGGGTCACGCTGTGAGGCGGCCATGCCGCTGATCTCGTTCAGCCTGGTGTTGCCGATGACGCCAGCTCGCCGCGGGGGTGTGCGGTGGAGGACCGAATTGCGTGCAGTCGTCTCGCTCCACGACGCAGCCGTTGAGTGCGAGCCTGGTGTACAGGCACTGGCAGACACCCACAGGCTCAGCAACAGAAGCCTGCAGAGCCGTGGCATCGAGCCTGTTGACGTAGACGAATTCGAGCGGCTAGCTTTCGGCATCGGGTGCTTCGAGAATGAGTGCACGCAGCGTCTGGAACAATTGTCGCGTGGCTCGTGGCGGCTTGCCGGAGACTTGCTCTTCAAGGGCCCTGCGCTGCAACTGACGGATCTGTTGCCGGTCAGCGCCGGGGTATCGCTCGAGCAGCTCGGTCAGTGCATCGGGCGCGGGGAGTGCTTCGTCGAGCCCGATCAGTCGATCGCGCCAGCGTTCCACCAGGTGATGCTGGCGTGATTGCGAACGTGCGTCCTGGCGCTTCTGTTCCAATGCCGTCTCGATTGGCGCGACATCGATCTTGCGCAGCTTTTTCGCCAGGAAACCGATCTGGCGCTTACGGGCGCTGCGCTGCTTCGTACGGTTCAACAGGTCGACCGCATCGCGGACATCCTCCGGCAGATCGATGCGAGCCCGTTCGCCAACGCTCAGCGCCGCAAGCTCGACGCCCAGATTCCGTATCGCATCGGCCTCTCGCTTGAGCTGACTCTTGCTCGGTGGCAGCTCTTCGTCAGGGAGGTCCGAAGTGAAACTCATGCTTCTGTCCAGGTTTTCGTTGTATTTTTGCGACATTCGCGCTCTAATCCTGCCACAGGTACCCTTGAGAAGACGGTGGGGAGTGGGCATCGGGGCAATGGTCGAAACGGGCAATCGTTCAATGAAGTGGCCAAAGCCGAGCGGGCTACCCGTGCCGTGCCCGGGGCGGGTGACGAACCCCGGCAGCGCCATCATACCGTCCAAGGCGTCACGGCCGGAACGGTATGATGGGTCCGCGAACATCTCGTCGCGTCTGTTTGCCGCCGTCCGGTCAGCGCCATCTGCCGGCCTGTCGATGTTCATTGCGCTGGCGGCCGGCTGCCCGGCGGGTGCGCTGGCGGGCGGGAACCTGCCCGCCAGCGATTCGTTCTCGTCTGCCGCGGCGACGTTCCAGTTCGATACCGACCTGTACGACCCGATCAGCTTTTCGCGTGTGGAGTCGCGGCTGGACGAGCGCTTCCCGGTGGCCGAGAGGCGAACCGAGTTTTCGTTCTCCCTGCGCCCGGGGTTGCCCGATTTTTCGCGCGCCGGAACCTATGGGCTGGCTGCCCTGGGTTACCCCGAACTGGCGGTGAACTCCGGCTATTCGGTACCGTTTCGCCTCAGCGAATCGCTGCCGGACCTGCATCATGGCTTCGCCTATTCGGCCGGTCTGAAGATCGAGCATGAGGATGCTGCCATCGATGGCACCGTGTATGTCAGTTCGAGCTTGCTCGGCCTGTCCTACGGCCGTCTCGGGCGTCTGTGGTACGGCGGTCTGGATGTCAACATCGAGCAGTTCTCCGACGAACAGTCCGGGCCCGAACAGGCCGATGTGCTGTCGCTTGATTTCACCACTGGCCGGCGCCTCGGCTGGATCGGGTCATCGCCGGCCTCACCTCTGTGGTTGCTGAGCGTACAGGGCAGTTTCGACATGAGCGAACTCGAGGAAGACGATGAGTCGCTGAGAACTGACTGGTACCTGAACCCTAGCCTGTTCTGGCAACGCCCGGGTTTCACGTTCTCGGCTCAGGTGCAGGTACCGATGGATCTCGAGGCGTTGCAGGTGAATGATCCCGACGAGCCGGATTATCGCTTGCGTGCGGTGTTCGAGAAGCAGTTCTGAGCAGTGCTCCGGCGCCCCGCCCCGGCGCTGCACCCGCGTCCGTACCGCGCCGCTACTTCGCCTTGATCACGGTTACCCGGTTCTTCAGGCCTGTCAGTGTGAGCCTGGCGACCAGGTCGCCGCGCTTGAGCTGTTCGATCTTCACCGGTACGTAGTCGAGCGAAGGGGCAAACCAGGTCAACGTCTGCCGCCGGCCGCTATCGACGTTTTCGCTGCGCACGCGAATGCTCTCCACCTTGCCCTGATCGGTGTCTACGGTTTCCTTGCCTTCGTTGACGAACTGCACTGTCTTCACCTCGCCGTTGTCGAAGACCTGAAACACGATCTTCTCGAAACCCTTGCCACGCAGGGCGTTCATCGCCAGCAATGTGACCGACAGGCGATCGAAGATGGGGACGTCGGCCGTCGACTCCTGGCCCGATTCATCACGCCCGCTCCAGGTGAGCGTATCGCTGGACCAGTTGAACCTGGCATCCACGCTGCGCTTCTTCTCGTCGTCCTGCCGGTAGCTGTAGCGCAGCGGTCGAATGCCCGGGGTCTCATCGCCCTTCGTCAGCTCCAAGACTGCCGTTTCCTGAATGCGCCCCTTGCCGGTCAGCTTGAACACGCCTTCAGGTCGGGTACGCAGGCTGTAAAGCCACAAGCCGTCTTCATCCTTCAGTGACAGGATGGCGCTGCCAGCGTTGATCAGGTTGTTGCCAACGCTGTATTGCGCCGTGAACGGTGCGATCTCGGAGGTGTCGATGTCGGGTAGCGAA
>CBDCAW010000015.1:0-28164 GCA_965214025.1 Granulosicoccaceae bacterium | reverse complement strand
CCGACCGCCAGCCGTGGCTGCAAGCGGTTCGCGACTACGCCGCCGATCAGGCGAGCGCACATGCCACCACTGTGATTTCCTGCTCGGCTCTCAAGCGTCGCTACCGCGACGTGCTGAACGGCGCAGGCACCGTGTTCTACGTATATCTGGAAGGCAGCTTCGAGCTGATCGCCAGGCGCATGCATCTGCGTGCGGGCCACTTCTTTCCCGAGAAACTCTTGCAGAGCCAGTTCGACACCCTGGAAGATCCGCGCGGCGAACCCAACGTGATCACCGTGAGCATCATCGACTCGCCCCACCAGATCAGCCAGAACGCCGCCGAAGCCCTGCAGGCACATCCAGCGTTCAGCCGGACCACAGGCTCCTGAATAGATGAGCTTGCGGTCGTGTTACAAGCCCACGTCGCCAGCACCGCCGTCGAGACCCGCCATGCGTCGGGTCAGCCGGTCATCGACAACCTGAAAGCACATTTCGGGGGCAAGGCCGCGCCCTCCCGCCATCATCTCCAAGGAGCAGCAGCATGAGTGAATCGTGTGACATCGCCGTCGTCGGCCTGGCCGTCATGGGTCAGAACCTGATCCTGAACATGAACGATAACGGCTATCGGGTAGCGGCCTACAACCGCTCCACTTCCAAGACTCGGAATTTTCTGGCGGGTGCCGCGAAAGACACCCTGATACAGGGTGTGGAAACGTTGGAGGCGCTGGTGGACTCTCTCGTCAAGCCGCGTCGGGTGATGCTGATGGTGCAGGCGGGCACCGCAGTCGACAAAGTGATCGAACAACTCGCGCCTCTGCTCGACGAGGGCGATGTGATCATCGATGGCGGCAACTCGAACTATGCCGACTCGGAACGGCGGGCAACGGAGCTTGCCGAGCGCGGCCTGCTGTTCGTCGGTGCCGGTGTGTCGGGAGGCGAGGAGGGGGGCGCGTCATGGCCCCTCGCTGATGCCCGGGGGCCACGCAGACGCCTGGCCACTGATCCAGCCGCTTTTCGAGGCTATCGCCGCGAAGACCGCTGGCGGTGAGCCGTGTTGTGGCTGGGTGGGTGACGGCGGTGCCGGTCACTTCGTGAAGATGGTGCACAACGGCATCGAGTACGGCGACATGCAGTTGATCTGCGAAGCCTACGACTTCATGAAAGAGCTGCTGGGCCTGTCGAATGACGAGATGCAGAAGGTGTTCGCCGACTGGAACAAGGGTGAGCTCGACAGCTACCTGATCGAGATCACCGCGGATATCCTCGCCTTCAAGGAAAACGATGGCTATGTGCTCGACACCATCCTCGACAAGGCGGGCCAGAAAGGCACCGGCAAGTGGACGGGTATCAATGCGCTGCAGCTCGGCATACCGCTGACACTCATCGGCGAGGCGGTGTTCGCCCGCTGCCTGTCGGCGTTGAAGGAAGAGCGAGTCAAGGCCTCGGGCGTCTTGGAAGGTCCCGATACGGGGAGCCTCACCGGCGATGGCTGGACGGAATCTCTCGGCAGTGCCCTGTTTGCCTCCAAGATCATCTCCTATACACAGGGCTACATGCTCATGCAGGCTGCCGCAGAGGAATACAACTGGTCGCTCGACTACGGTGCGATCGCACAGATGTGGCGCGGCGGCTGCATCATTCGTTCCGCGTTCCTCGGTGATATCAAGAGCGCCTACGATTCCGACCCGGACCTCGCCAACCTCCTGTTCGACGACTACTTCAAGGATCACATTCACACAGCACAGGCCGACTGGCGCCGTGTGCTCGGCGCCGCGATGGTGCAAGGTCTGCCCATGCCCGCCATGGCCTCGGCACTGACGTTCTACGACGGCTATCGACGTGCGAACCTGCCGGCCAACCTGCTGCAGGCGCAGCGCGACTACTTCGGTGCACACACCTATGAACGCAAGGATGGCACCGAAGGTCATCACCACACCGACTGGATCGGCAGCAAGAGCGGCGTTTCCAGCAGCAGCTACGACGTGTAGTGCACTGATACGCCAAACCACGCTTCAGACGTGCGCAGACATACGTATATGCATGATCAAGAAGCATCAGCTCGGCCCGATCCCCGCTGGTGCCCTCGCACACCCATTGGCCGTTCTCGCCTGGGTCAAGGGCAAGACGAACCGTGCGAAATGACCAACCTAGAAAAACGGGTTCGGTAACGATTTCGTCAGCGGGTACGTCCACTGCGTGACCCCCGGGTCCGATCGTTTCACCGTCGTCAGATCAACCAGCCGGTCGACGAGGGGTGCAGGTTCGCGAGTGTTCAGGGAACACATGACATCGGCATGGACAGCGATCTTGTAGCGACCGTTCTCGCTGTAGGTGGTATCGAGGAACTGGGCGAACTGCCAGATGAGATCCGGAATGCAGGACATCTTGCGCACTTGCTTGGTGTTGAGGAACTGCGCCGGATTCACCTGCCAGCGCTTGCCGTCATCGCGCAGCACCGCGAAGGTGGTCGTGGCTTGCTTGGATCTGAGCTTCATGCGCCAGCTGAAACGGTGCCCGTCCTCGTTCCAGGCCACGTTTCCCGGCGCGATGAAATGGCGCAGCGGCACCAGTACCTGAGCGCTCAACCAGACGCAGATCCCGATCACGATCAACGGTTTCCAGCCCGCCGCCAGGTTCAATGCCGGCCAGTGCTTCCCCGCATCCGGGGGGTCCGCAACGCGTAGCAGGCCGCTGGGCAGCCGGCTCGCTGCAAGCCCTTGCCCATCGCTCGATACCCGCCGCACCCATGACCGAGCATTCAGCCAGCGCACGAACTGCCGAGGCCAGTCGGCATCGAACAGCATCAGTGTTGCGCCGATGGTCATGAACGGAAAGATGCCGATATTGAACACGAACGCGTTGATCAGGTGGAAGCAGCAGTACAGCACGAACACCGGCAGGCGCGTGCGGCGCCACAGCAGCAACGGCGCTCCGATCAGGTGCAGCACGATGACCCCGTAACTTGCCAGCGCGATGCCCCAATCCTGTGTGAGCCACTGGAAGAACGGCGCTGCATCGGCACTCTGCCAGTTCATCCACAGGCGCATCGGTTCCAGGTTCAACCAGTCGGCGTTGAGCTTCACGAAGCCTGCGTAGAGCAAGACGATTTCGGTCTGCACGCCCAGCCACCAGCGCCCCCAGTTCGGCACCACCGCACTGGCCCATGCCGGGTTGCGCTTCGCATCGAGCGACAGGTGACGGTGGGCCGGTACGAAGATCAGGATTACGCAGTAGATGATGACCAGGTAGAAATGGTTCAGGTACAGCGCCTGATCGAGCAGGAAGTGCCAGGTGAACAACAGTGTGTAGACGACGATGGCGACCCGATAGAACAGGCCGACCATCACGCAGAACGCACTGATCCCCATACCCAGGAACATCAGCTCCAGGCCGTTGCCCGGCGGCAGCACCGCCCATTCGAAGTGGTGATACTTGAACAGCAGCGAGGTGTCCCGGTACATGCAGTCGAGACACAGGAAGATGCCGTAGTTGACGCTCTCGAACAGCAGCAAGGCACCGAAGATGATTCGGAACACCGCCAGTGAGCTGGCATCCACCGGCTTGAAGAACCAGTGATTCATGCGGGCGGGCAGGCCTCTCATGCGAAGGGCCCAAAGCCATGACCTGACATCGATTGTCCGATAGCCGCTTCTGAGTCTGAAAACGCGCCGGCCGAGGACCTACGAGACAGGCACCTGTTCGCGCCGTGCTCCGCATTCAAGTCCGCGCCGACATCTGCCGCTGCTTTGGTACAAGCCCCGCACGTCGGTGCAGCACGCGCATGCAGAGTCGTTGTGCTTGCGCGCGCGCGAGTACGCCAGTGTCGTTCAGATGAATGCCAGGTTGCCATGAAATCAGAGTCTACCTCTTCGTCGCCCAGCCGAGCACTGGTGTGCCTGCTCACCGGCCTTGCCACAGGTTTGCTCGGCACCTCTGTACCAGCCGCTGCCGACGATACCTCGGTATTCGCCAACCAGCTCGCGAATCAGCAGAAACCTAACGTGCTGTTCGTGCTCGACTACTCGGGCAGCATGCTGAACGGTATCGGAGGCGGACTGGTGCAACCTGGCGAGACGAGCAAAATCGCCACTCTCAAGAGCGCGGTCAACGCCCTGCTGGATGAGAACCAGGACAAGATCAATGCCGGCCTGGGTTCTCTGTTCAACGGGAATGCCGGCGGCGTTCGCTGGCCCATCAGCGACCTGAACGCGAATGCCCACGACATCGACCCGGCCATACCGGAGGCACGCAACCTTACCTCACGCGACATCATCGAGATGCAGTTGGAGCGCATGAATGCGGGCGGTGGTACGGCCACGGTGAATGCGCTGGTCGATGCCGCTCTCTACTTCAAGGGCGGTCGCGTTGCGCATGATGATCGAGCCACGAACCAGCCCGACCTGCACCGGCCCGACCGGTGGAACGGCACGCGCGACGGCTATGGCGGAGGCGTCGCCAACGCTGCCCTGCCGGCAAGCTACACACCGAGCGATGCCTATCGCGTGAATGCCGGGGTGCCGGATCAGATCGGCTATTGCTCTGACTACTCACCCGGCGGTGGTGTGAATTATTGCGCGGGCAGGACCACACTGGACTGTGAAGCCATCGATGCGAGAGCGAGTACGGTCAGCCGGCCGGCGAATCTGGGCGACGGCCGATACAATAATTGCACCTACCGGCACCCCGACCAGTGGCGTGGCGCGACCTACAAGGCACCGGTCACGCAGATGTGTCAGTCAAACTACATCATCCTGATTTCGGATGGCCAGCCGACCGTGCGCAAGAATGGCCCGGCACTGCAGGAAGCTCTTGGTGGCAGTGCCGACGGTTGTGAAGACCTGAGCAGCAGCATTTTCAACAGGGCCCTCGGATCAAGCACATTCGGCAATTGTGGCCCCGAGATCGTGAGCAAACTCGCGGGTGTCGACGAGCCGATGGCGGCAGGCAGGCCTGATACCCGGGTGACGACCTATACCATCGGCTTCTCCGTTGCCGGGCCCGGGCAGAACTACCTGAGGAAGCTTGCCGCGTCGTCCGGCACCGATGCCAACAACCGGCCGAATGGCAAGTTCATCAATGCGGCCAATCAGGCAGAACTGGAAACAGCCATCACCGGGGTGCTGGACGAGATTACCGAGGGAAGCGAGAATTTCTCGGAGCTTTCGGTGGATGTGAACCGGGCGACCTTCTCGAATGACGACCGTGCCTATCTGAACCTGTTCTCGCCTTCCATCAGGCGCAGCTGGGCCGGCAACCTCAAAGGTTTCTTCGTCAAGCCCGAAGGGCTGTACGATACCAATGAGAACCCGGCGCTGATCCAGGTACCCGCTGCCGACACCGGCGGCGATGAATCCGCGCCGCCATCGAGCGAGCAGGCTGCCTTCTTCGCCACCGGCATGCAGAGCTTCTGGTCGTCGTCCCCGGATGGCGACCAGGTGGCCAGGGGCGGCGCCAACGAATTCGTGACCTCTGGCGGCAATCGTAATCTCTATACCTTTCTCGGTACCGATATACCATCAGGTGGGGCGCGACTGAACCGAGATGCCAACCGGCTGGTGGCCACGAACAATGCGCTCAGAGCGCCCGTGTTCGGCCTGCCTGAAGGCTCCGCCGACCGAGATGCCCTGCTCGGCTGGCTGGCGACGTCACCGATGGGCGCCCCCCTGCACAGCAAGCCGGTACGCGTGGAATACGAAGTCACCGCCGGCGCCGGCAACCAGGCCGGTGCGACCACACGGCAGGTGATGTACACGATGACCAATCAAGGGTTCCTGCACGCGTTCGACGCCACGCGGCCGGCCAGCGGTACGTTCAACGATCATGGCGGCGGCGAAGAGTTGTTCGCGTTCATGCCGGCTGAACTGCTACCCAACCTGCCGGAGATTCGCAGGGAGGTAACGCCCGGCAGCAACCTGACGCGAGGCGGTCATATCTACGGCCTCGATGGTGCCATCACGCGCTGGCATGACGATGCGAACCGCGACGGCAAGGTCAACGGTCAAGACAAGGTGATGCTGATCCTGGGTATGCGCCGCGGTGGCAGCAGCTATTACGCGATCGATGTCACCAACCCTGAAAGGCCGAAGTACATGTGGCGCATCGCCGGTGGCAGCACCGATTTTCCGGATCTGGCACAGACCTGGTCGCGCGCCTCTCTGATTACCGTGAAGAGCGGCACCGGCAGCAAGCGGGTTCTCGCCTTCGGTGGCGGTTATGACGCACGCACGCTCGATGGCACCACGAGGCGCAAGGCCTCCCGGGGAAATGCGATCTACCTGGTCGACCGCGACGGCCAGAAATTGTGGGGCACCAGCGATTCCCCCGACGCGGCCATGCAGTACGCCATTCCCTCCGACCTGACCCCGATAGACAGCGACTCCGACGGTCTGGCAGATCGCCTGTACGTCGGCGATACCGGGGGGCAGGTGTGGCGCGTCGACTTCGACGACGTGAACGAAGAATCGAGCTTCCGGGTCAGCCGCATCGCCGATCTGGACAACGGCAGTCATCAGCCTTTTTTCTACCCCCCCAACGTGGCATTCAACCGGGGGCCGGCCGGTGATTTTCTGAGCATCACGCTGGGTTCGGGTGATCGTACGCAACCATTGCTGCCGGAAACTCGGAACGCCTTCTACATGTTGCGTGACACGGATACTGCCAAGGGCACGCCGGCGAATGCAAGCCTGATCCAGTTCAGCGACCTTTACGACGCCACCGACAACGACATCGCCTCCGACGACACTGCGAAGGCCTCGCGTGCGGCCGCCAGCCTCGCCGAGAAACGTGGCTGGAGGGTCATGCTCGCCAGCGGTGAGAAGGCCATTACACAACTGGTGACCTTCGAAGGCCAGCTGCTGGCAACGACCTTCGAGTCGAACGTCGCACCGGGTGGAAGCTCGTGTGGGTTCGAACCGCTCAGGCGATTCTATCGCATGGGTCTGGAGGATGGCCGCCCCCTGCTGGCCAACCCCTCGACGGATGACCAGAAGAGTTTCACACGCCACGAAATTGTCGCGGGCCGCGGCATCGCCAGCTCGCCGGTGGTGGCGTTCACACCCGGCACGAGCTCGGCAACCGTGCTGGTCGACAACCGAGTGGTCTCGCTGTTCGAGCAGAAACTCAGGCGCGTCTACTGGCACTCGCAGTGACGTGCAGGCCGAAGCAGAGGCCGGTGCAATCTTGAAATACAAGCCTGATGCACTACTGCGAATCAGGCAACACAGAGACACTCGAGGTAACGACCCTTGCTGACCGAATTTCATGCATTGCTCAAGCAACTTGTCGAGGGGGACGGCTCGGACCTGTACCTTGCCGTCGGTGCACCGCCGAGTGCCAAGTTCTCCGGAGAACTGACGCCATTGGGTCAGCGCGCCTACAAGCGTGGTGAAATCGCGGCCATCGCTCGGGAAATGATGAGTGAAGACCAACGTGATGAGTTCGAGCGCGAGCTGGAGATGAACCTGGCGGTAACGCTCGACGACATCGGCAGGTTTCGCCTGAACATCTTCCAGCAGCGCAACGAAGTGTCGCTGGTGGCGCGCAACATCCAGACCGACATTCCCCGCTTCGACGATCTCGGGCTGCCACCGATACTGAAGGATGTGATCACGGCAAAGAACGGCCTGGTACTGTTCGTCGGCGGTACGGGTTCGGGCAAGTCCACCTCGCTGGCGGCACTGATCGACCACCGCAACAATGACCGAGGGGGTCACATCATCACTATCGAGGACCCAGTGGAATACGTGCACCCGCACAAGAAATGCATCGTCAACCAGCGCGAGGTGGGGGTGGACACCATGAGCTTCCACGCGGCTTTGAAGAACACACTGCGCCAGGCGCCCGATGTGATCCTGATCGGTGAGATCCGTGACCGGGAAACCATGGAGCACGCGCTGGCCTTCGCTGAAACCGGCCACCTGGCGATCTCCACCTTGCATGCCAACAATGCAAACCAGGCACTCGATCGCATCATAAACTTCTTCCCCGAGGAGCGTCGTGCGCAGTTGCTGCACGACATCGGCAACAATATTCGCGCCTTCGTCTCACAGCGGCTGGTACCGACCGTGGACGGCAAGCGCTGTGCGGCGATCGAAATCCTGCTCGGCTCGCATACAGTCAAGCAGATGATCATGAAAGGTCAGCTTTCCGACATCAAGGAGGTCATGGGCAAGTCGGAGAACATGGGCATGAAGACCTTCGACAGCGCTCTGTTCGATCTGGTTCAGGCCGGGCGTATCACTGAGGCGGAAGCGATCAAGAATGCCGATTCGGCGAACAACCTGCGGTTGCGCCTGAAGCTATCGGGCAAGGGCAACCGGGACGAGCCGGACGCCGCCGAACTGATGCTGCGCGGCCAGCAGGCGGCAGGTTCGGACCACGCAGCCACAGATACCGGTGAGGCCGGCCCGACCGACGGCTCGTCGCAGTCACAGGCGGCGAACGAACCCGGTTCGCAGGCATCACGCGGTGCGGCTGCCAACGATACGCACGCCGACGTCCATCAGTTGATGGCGGCACAGCTGGCCGCCAACCCGGCCACGAATGGCTCAGGCTCCAAGGGTCCTGCCGACGGCGCAACAACACCGCTACCCGCCGAGCATGCGGAGCCTCCCGTGCAGGCGTCGGCGCCGTTGACGCTGGAGCTTTCGCTGGAACCCGAGGCTGAGGAACCCGAGCCCGACGAGGCCGAAGACGACCCACCGAAGTTCGGCATGGGGCGGATGGGACGTTAGTGGTTCTCTCACATGATCAGGACGGGGTCGGCGATGTCATCGTGTGGAAGGGCCGCTGGCAGTTCACGCTCCGTTGTTGCATTGCGCGAAGGCGCTGCCGGCGAACAACCGATGATCCACTGGATAGTCGGTACGTGAGCGCGGTATGACCTCGACGATGTCCAACGGGTCGTCGGTTCTGGCCTGACCCCGGCGGCCGCGTACCACCAGTACTTCCTTGAAGCACTGATGATCTTCGGCCCGGTACTGCGTCGGGCCGTTACCGAGCCCGTCGAAGCGGTGACCCTCGAGCGCGGCCACGACCTGGCAAGGCTCGAAGGTGCCGGCGCGTTCGCAGGCATCGGCGTACAGCAACGTCTGCACGTAACAGGCATGCGCGGCCTGTGTGGGCGGGAACCCATGCTCTGCACCGAAGGAGGCGACGAAGGCCTGACTGCCCGCATCGGTCAGCGACCAGTGCCAGTTCGCCGTGCCGTAGACGCCCGCATGGGCATTGCCCGCCGCCCTGGCGATGTGCCGTGAGTACAGCGGTATCGCAACGACGAGCTCACCCCCATTGATCTTCCGCTCACGCAACCCGGCTTCGGCGATCGCCTTGAGTGCAACGACGATATCGTCGTCATAGTGATTCACCATCAGGGTATCGGCCCCCGAGCGCATCAAGGGCTCCAGGTAGCTGCCAAGGTCATCGGAGCCGGTCGGGGTCACCAGCCTGCCCGCCGTTCGCCAGCCCGTTTGATCGATCATGACCTGCATGGATGCTTCCAGCTCCTCGCCCCAGGCGTTGTCCGCCGTCAGGTGATACACCGTACGCTGATGGCCATGGCGCGCCGCCAGTACCGGTATCAGCGCTGCGGCGGACAGGTGAGCATTGAGGAAATGGCGGAAGCCGTTGGCACATCGGTCGCGGCCGGTCAGGCCATTGCCGTGGGCGACCCCCGCCATGAAGATCGCACCCGCCTCCTGACACAACTGCTGCATGGCAAGTGCCTCGGCTGACGTGGACCCGCCCGTGACCATGATCACACCCTGCTTGTCGAGCATGCGCCGGGTAGATTTCAACGCGGCATCCGGCCCGGTCTGGGTATCGCCGATGACGTACGCGACCTTCTTGCCGAGTATTCCCTGACCGCTTAAGGCGCTGGGGCGCAGCGTCGCCAGCATGCCCCCGTCGCCTTCGCCGTTCAGATGCCTGACGGCCAGCCGACCGGCTCGCAACTGATCGGCACCCTCCTCGACGTGCGTACCGGATTGCGCGAAGTTGAAACCCAGCGTCACCGACGAGGCATCGCCCGGATCGTTCAGAAACGCAGCGCCGGCGGCGCGGCGCGAGAACATGAACGGTGCCGCGCCCACGGCCGCCGCACCCAGCGTCGACGTGTTGATCAGGGAGCGTACGCCGACCTTGAGCGCTTCCCGACGCGGCTCGCTTGACGGCATGCCGACCTGCGCAACGCTCACTGCAGGCGGTAAGGAGCTGCGAGCCATCGGGCGTTATCCTCGGATCCTGGGTGACAGGTCGACTTGATCGACCTTCGACGAACATGCAGTCGGTGCAATGAACACGCCATCGCAGTGCTCATCGAATATCGAGTTCCCGATCGAACAACCACGCGTCGAGTACCGCGTGCACATCCTTGACGCCTTCGTTCTTCAACGATGAAAAGTCCTGCAGGCTGGCCTCGACGCCTGCGTCGGCGAGCTGGTCGCGTACCTGATTCACGGTGGTACGCCGTTGACTGCGTGAGAGCTTGTCGGCCTTGGTCAGCAGCACGTGCAACGCCGCCGGGCTCTGCTGCTGTATGTCTATCAGTATCCAGTCGGCATCGGTCAGCGGGTGACGGATGTCCATGACCACGACCAACCCCTTCAAGCTCGAGCGTGTGGTGAGATACCTGGTGAGAGCCACCTGCCAGGCTTTCTGGCGAGCCTTGCTGACCGCCGCATAGCCGTAACCCGGCAAGTCGACGAGATAGCGCTCTTCATCGGGCAGCACGAAATGATTGATCAGCTGGGTACGCCCCGGTGTGCGACTGGTGCGAGCCAGCTTGCCGTTGCGAGTGAGGGTGTTGATCGCACTGGATTTGCCGGCATTCGAGCGCCCGGCGAAGGCCACTTCCGCGACCGATTCTGGGCATTGCGACGGGTCGCTGGCACTGGATGCGAAGCGGGTCGAGAAGTAGACCGCACTCATGGGTGTCGCTCGCACATGACCATCGTGAGTTCAGAGGGGGCCGTCGGGATTTCTTCAACCTTCTTCATTTACATAATCCGGTTCATTGTCGCCAAGATGCTTGTTGGCACCAAAAATGGCTGTCTGGCGGGCTACTGAGTTAGACTCGTCCCGATCTCCAGGCGCACTTCCCCCGTAAGTGTAGGGAGATTGAAAAATCTGGCCGCTACAGGGTCTGTCAGTCATTGGTCTGTCAGCCCCCCGGCCTGCCTCACCCCGCGTGCAGGGGCCATCCGCTTGATGGTTCGTACCGGGTTCGACCTGTCGGAGAATGAATGAAAACGCTGATTCTTGCTGCAATAGCCTCGCTGGCGTGGATGTCCGGTGCCGCACTGGCGCAGGGTGATGCCGAAGCGGGCGCTGCGAAAGCTGCCGTATGCGCTGGGTGCCACGGAGCCGACGGCAAGGGGCTGCAGCCGACCTACCCCAACATCGGCGGGCAGCATGCGTCATACATCGCCAAGCAGCTCACCAACTACCGCGAGAAAGACCGCGTGAATCAGCTGATGTACCCGATCGCCATGGGCCTCAGTGACGACGACATCCTGAACCTTGCCGCCTACTATTCGGAGAAGCCGAACATCGAGGGTGTTGCCGAAGAGAAGGACCTGGAACTCGGCGAAAACATTTACCGCGGTGGCATCACGTCGGCAGGCGTCCCGTCCTGCACCGGTTGCCATGGCCCGGCGGGCAAAGGCAATCTCGCCGCGGTCTACCCGGTGTTGGGCGGGCAGAACAAGGAGTACACGGTGGCTCAGCTCAAGTACTTTCGGTCCGGCGAGCGCAACAACGACCCGAATCGGATGATGCGCGGCCTGGCACATCGCCTGACCGACAAGGAAATCGGTGCCGTGGCAAACTACATCGCAGGCCTTCACTGAGCGTAGCGCACTTCGCTCGCCAGGAAGAACCCGCCCGATGAACCAACTCGTCAGGCCACGGTCGATCCTTCTGCAATCGTTCACACAGTCATCCTATTTCACCCGGAGCTCATCCATGAGAGCTGTAGTGCATCAGTTCACCAGCGCGGCGGCACTGTCCGCTGCCCTCCTGTTCGGCAGTATCGTCGGTGCCGCACCTGCCCTGGCCGCAGGCTACGAGCCCATCGATCCGCCAGTGAACACCAGCAGCGGCGACAAGGTGGAAGTCGTCGAATTCTTCTGGCTTGGCTGCCCGCATTGCTATCGCTTCGAACCGATCATCGAGGGCTGGGCCAAGAACGACAAGCCCGACTATGTCGAGTTTGTCCGCGAAGCGCCACCCTTGAACCCCGCCTGGGAAAACCATTCACGGGCTTTCTATGCGGGTCAGCTTCTGAATCATGAAGATGAGTTCACGGCAGCGATGTTCGAGGCGATCCATGAAGAGCGCAAGGCCATGCGCGACCCGGAAGACATTGCCGATCTGGCCGCCGAACACGGTATGGACCGCGACAAGTTCCTCGGCACCATGAAGTCTTTTGCCGTCGAAACCCGCATGCGCCGAGCTATGCAACTGGCGCGCAATGCCGGTATCAGCGGTGTGCCTTCGGTCGTGGTCAACGGCAAGTACCGTACCGGCGCCCAAGAGGCCGGTGGCTACCCGCAGATGATAGAAGTGATCAATGAACGGGCCGAGGCCGAGCGTAAGGACATGGGGCTGGAGTGAGGGCTCGCCGGCGATCCTTCCGCAATACGATAACGGGGGTCGGAACCCGTCTTCAGTAGTCGGGAGAACCACTGTCAGTGTACCCGGTCGCCCCGTCTGGCGAGGTCGACAGACGGGGTCGTCGGTGATGTCGGTAGTACGGGTGGTTGGACCACTAGCCGTCTGGTTGGATATCCAGGCAGACGGGATCGTTGGTGATACGGTAGTACTTGTTCATCGTGCTGACGTTCAAATACTGCACATCATCGAGCCTGAGGCTGCCATAGCCTTCGTGTATGTGGCCGAACACGTGGAAGCTCGGCCGAACTTCGAGTAAGCGTGCGCTCAGCGCGTCACACCCCGTATGCTCGCTTTCGGTAGGTGATCGCTCCACCAGGTCCAGTACGCCAATGGGTGGGCCATGAGTGATCAACACATCCGTATCCACCGGAATCGCTGCCCAGTGACGCTCGATGTCCGGGCCGGGGTCACGCATGAACGCCCAGTCGTGAAACCGTGGCGTTATCGGGGAGCCCCAAATTTTCACCCCGTCGGCCACCACGCCTGAATCATCGAGATAGGTGACCCCTGCGTCAGCAGCCAGCTGCGCGGTCTCGGCCGGTTCGGCTTCCAGGAACGTATCGTGATTGCCCGCGATGAACACACGATACCTGTAGTCTTGCTGTGAGAACCAGTCCAGGAAGTCGATCAGATCGTCGCGGGAACCGTGCGCCGTGATGTCACCGGCATGGATCAGAACGTCGCCCGGTGGCAACTGAAGGTTCCGGTGATCGCCGTGGGTATCACTGATGCAGACGACTCTCACCACGCCACCACACGCGACGCCACCACGGCGGCGCTCGCACGAGTCGAGTCTTCAGTCACCCACTTCGATTTCAACGCGGAACAGCGTGCCCCAGGCTCGCTCATATTCATTACTCGACGGCCAACCCACAGCAGGCCAGATTTCATAGAAAAACCATGGGCGCCAGACATTATGGCGGAATCGCACGCGAAGCTCGCTACCGGAGAAGCGGTCAGATTCCCCCTCGCTGAGCGATGTGGAGTAGCCTGCCAAGGCTTCGAGCGCGATGAACATGCGGTCGCTGATGTTCGAATACAGCCCCAGCGTCGCCCCGATACGGGCACCTGTTCTACCTTGCTCCCACTCGAACCCGGTGTAGCTGTTGAAGAACAACGTTTCGTTGCCGTAGATCGAACGTCTGAGATCAAGCGAGATCTTGTTCTCATACCCGGACTTGGAATAATAATACAGGTTGTCGACCAACCTGCCCGACCAGCCTGCCGACAGATCACCCTTGATGGAACCGTTGGTGCGAAAGAACACTTGCGGATCACCATCGCGCATGCGGGCTCCGAGGTCGAAATTGAGGCTGCCATTCTCTTTGGCGGTACGAATGAACCGGAGCGCAAGGGATACGTTCTGCTGCTTTTCGGCATCGACCTCTCCGCCGGCGGCAGTTGTGTTCGCGAGCGAGTCGTCATCGTCTTCCGAGCTGAGCAGCAGGCGAAATCGCTGCTCCGAGCGTGGCAATACCACGCGCAGCTTCACCGTACCGTCGAACTCATGCTGCTCTCCTACCTGCCGATCCGAGTCGAGGCGAATGCGACCATAGCTCTGGTGCTCGTCTTCGACGGCGATTCCCGCACCGAAGAAATCGTCTAGCTGATACACGAAGCGGTTCAGCTGGTTGGTCGCCTGCGCCTGCGCGCCGTCAACCATATCAGGTACACCGGTTATCACGTTCACCGCCCGGGCAAGCGAGGAACGGCTCGGCTGCCGTGCACTTCTGCCGGCCTTCTGCCGCTCGGCTGCCGGCTGCCGCACCGTTCCGACCTCCTGGCCTTGCGCTTGCACGTCGCTGACCACCAGGCACAGTTCCAGCAACCCCAACATCGCCGCCGCCAGGCAACACTTGCAGCGACAGGTTCTCCGGCCGGCTTGCACCGTAGCCGACAGCATCACACCAGATACCGATCGATCGCCAGTAGCAGCGCCCGCATGTCCGCATCGGTACCGATGGAGATGCGCAGCCAACGATCGATTTCCGCGGTAGCCCAGTGCCGCACGAGAATGCCGGCTTCGTCGAGGTAACGGAAGAGATCGCGAGCCCGGGTATCCGGTGGTGAGACGAACAGAAAATTCGCCAGGGATGGCAGCACCTGAAAACCTCGGTCGATCAATGCCGACGCCGTTCGGTCGCGTGTGGCGATGACTCGCGCAAGCGCAGCGCGATAGCCGGCATCGTCCGCCACCGAGGCCAGCGCGGCCTGTTGTGCGAGAACGTCAACCGGGTAGGAATTGAACGAATCCTTGACGCGGTGCAGTGCTTCGATCAGCCCGACGTCACCGAAGGCTGCGCCGATGCGCATGCCGGCAAGCGATCGCCCCTTCGAGAAACTATGGCTCACCAACAGGTTCGGAAATCGCCCGATCGATGCGATGGCGGACTCCGCGCCGAAATCGGCGTAGGCCTCGTCCACCAGCACCACACCTGCCGAGTAACGTTCCAGCAGGTCGTCGATCGCCGTGCGTTCCAGTGCGATGCCGGTCGGTGCGTTGGGATTGGCGAACACCACGCCACCGCAGGCATCGTCGAACACGGCCAGGTCCATCGAGAAGTCCGCTCGCAGCGGCATCTCACGCGCTTCGATGCCGAATAGACGGCAGTAGACCGGATAGAAACTGTAGCTGATGCGCGGATAGCCCAGCGGACGTTTCCCCGTGAAGAATGCCATGAAGGCCAACGCCAGGATTTCATCCGAACCGTTGCCGATGAAGACCTGATCACGATGCAGGCCATGATGAGCGGCCAGAGCCTCCCGCAACGCCATGCACTGCGGATCGGGGTAGCGCCTCAAGGCATCCGCTTCAACCGCATGCATGGCCTGAAGAACCGCCGGGGACGGCGGGTAGGGATTCTCGTTCGTGTTCAGCTTGACGATTCCCGCACCGGCACGCTGCTCACCGGGAACATAGGGTGTCAGGTCATTGACCAGGGAACTCCACAGCGGGTTCATCATGGACGTGTCAGATTCATGCGGGAAAGCCTGATGTCAGTGTTTGTCACACCCGGGTCTTTCGAGTCGCACAAGATAGCAAGAGAGAGTGTGGGAGGACCAGCCGGACATCATGGACAGTGACGTGATGAGGCGTTGAAAGATCCGCCCGATCCGACGGGATCGCCGGTCACGATAGTAGTATAACGAGCAGGCGTAACCGAAACCAATGACGTGCATCTCCGGCCTGTCATCACCTGGTCCGCAGGTGCAGTCGAGATTGAAGGTTCGTCAGCCCGGGTAAGAGGAGCGGAATCCAGTGGTTCCAGATGCTGACAGGCACCGGGTGAGTGCATTCGACAACCTCATCACCCGAGCCCGTGGCCGACCGAGACGTATCGTGCTACCGGAAGGGCTCGATGAGCGTGTGATCCGGGCTGCCATCACAGTGCATCACGCCGGGCTCGCCGTACCGGTGCTGCTGGGCGACGAAGCACGGATCACGGCTTGCGCCCGGGCCCTGTCACTCGACTGGCCCGGGCTTGAAGTGATCGACCCCGCCACGTCCATGCAACGTGAACGTTACCGCCGACGCCTGCTGGCACTGCGTGCCCCGACCCCACTGACGGATGCTCGCGCCTCTCGCGAGATCGACCAACCCTTGAATTTCGCGGCCCTGATGATCCGCGAAGGTGACGCGGATGGCTGCGTTGCCGGCGCGCAGTCGATCAGCTCCCTCGTCATGCGCACCGCCTTGCGCTACATCGGCAACCACCCCGACAGCCCAGCGGTATCCAGCTTCTTCATCATGCTGATGCACGAGCGGCACCCTGTGAGCGATGTGATGCTGCTGGCCGACTGCGCGCTGACGGCCGACCCGGATGCAGAGGCTCTGGCAGCCATCGCGATAGCCACGGGCCACAGTGCCGAGCGCCTGCTCGACCTGGAACCGCAGATCGCGATGTTGTCGTATTCGACCGCGGGAAGCGCTCGCCACCGCACGACCGGCAAGGTGGTGCGTGCAACAGCCATGGCACGCCAGCAGGCACCACAATGGCGAATCATCGGTGAGGTGCAGCTGGACGCTGCAGTCGTACCGGCGATCCTGGCGCGCAAGGCTGCGGCGATGGCCACGCAACAACCCTGCAATATACTGATCTTTCCCAATCTTGACGCCGGCAACATCGGCTACAAGCTGTTGGAGCGCTTCGGCGGCGCCCGCGCCATCGGGCCCATCACCCAGGGCCTGCTACATCCGTTGAACGACCTGAGCCGCGGCTGCGAACCGCAGGACATCGTCGATACGATCGTCGTGACCGCAGCTCAGTGCGAGTAGCAGGCGGGAGGCGTCGGCATCACTCGTACACCGCCAGACGTCAGGGCCACTCGGACGAGGGTTCGGCACGACCGATGACTTCCCCTCGAGAATTGGTCATCGACGGGGCCAGGTATTCCTCCAGCACCGACGCTCCCGCCCGGTCGAGCATGCCGGCGCCCTGCAACACCGCACCCAGGGCAACGCGGGCTGCCATGTCGGCGCCATCGTCCATCTTCAACGCGATGCCCAGACCCTGCTCCGGCGCCACCGCTGTGTAGACGCCCTGAGCACCGACCTTCACCAGCAGGCCTGGCGCCTGTTGCTCCATGAGCGCCGTGCACAGCCGCTCCTTGCCCGCTACGAGATAGGGCTCGGCACTGATCGCCGCACGGATTCTCTCCAGCGCCCTGGCTCGCGTCGGGCTTGCATTGGCACCATCGCCGAAGCGCGCCATCGCCAGGGCAACCCGCTGCAGTGGCATGGCCAGCGCCGGAATGCCGCAGCCGTCGTAGCCCCAGGGCAGCTGTGTGACCCGGGTATTGCTCATGGACTCGAGCACGCTGAACCAGCGACGCTGCGCCTGGTGGTTGTACAGGCGATAGTTGCGCGTCTTCTCACCCAGATGGCGACAGGTGGTCAACATGCCCACGTGCTTGCCGGAGCAGTTGTGGTGGGTTCGTTCCGGTCCGCGCCCAGCTTGCATCAGTTCGAACTGCGTGGCCTTGTGCAACGGCAGTTCCGCACCGCACTCCAGATCGTCGTGACTGCAATCGATGCGCGCGAGCCAGTCGGTGACCAGGCTTTCGTGCACCGTTTCGCCGTTGTGCGAGGCGCAGGCCAGTGCGATATGCCGATCATCGAGGCCGTAGTGTTCCACGGCACCGGATTCGACGAACGGGATGGCCTGCAGGAACTTGATCGCGGAGCGCGCAAACACCGGCCGCTGTACATCACCGAGCGACATCACCCGCCGCCCGGAAGATTCGACGACGGCCACGGCTCCGCGATGACGGCTCTCGATCGCGTTACCACGCCAGACGTTGACCAGAACCGGGTTCATGTGCTTGTCCCGGTCGATTCGGCTATACCGATGGCATCGCGCAGGCGCTCGAGCAATGCGCTCGCCCGCCGGCGAGCCTTGTGGCCACCGAGCTGCAGAATCTCTTCGATCCGCTCGGGGTGGGCCATGAGCTCATCGTAGCGTTCGCGCGGCTCGCCGAGCACCTCGTCGACACGTTCGAACAATTGCTGCTTGGCATCCCCCCATCCGATGCCTGCGGCAAAGGCCTCGCGCATCTCGGCACGTTGCTCAGGTGTCGCGAAGGCGGCATGGATCTCGAACACGGAATTACCCTCAGGCTCCTTCGGATCGCCGGGCTCCTGCGAATTGGTGACGATCTTCATGATCGACTTGCGCAGCTTCTTCGAGCTGTCGAACAGCGGAATGGTGTTGTCGTAGCTCTTGCTCATCTTGCGCCCGTCGAGACCGGTGAGAATCGCCGTCTCATCGCCGACGACGGCTTCGGGCAATACCAGGTGTTCGCCGTAGTGGTGGTTGAAACGCTGCGCGATATCACGTGCCATTTCGATATGCTGGATCTGGTCACGCCCCACCGGCACATGGGTGGCACCGAACATCAGGATATCGGCCGCCATCAGGATCGGGTAATTGAACAGCCCCATCGTAATGCCACGATCCGGGTCGATCGTATCGGTGGCAGAAGCCTTGCCAGCCGCTCGATCACCGACCGCCGAAGCCCCTGTGACCGAACCCTGGTTCTGGTTCTCCTGCACCACCGCCTTGTAGGCGTGTGCCCGATTCATCAGGCCCTTGGCACACTGGCACGTCAGTATCCAGGTCAGTTCCATTATCTGCGGAATGTCGGACTGGCGATAGAAATGGACGTGCTCCGGATCGAGGCCGAGCGCAAGCCACGCTGCTGCGATCTCGCGGCGCGATCGGCGCAGCCGTTGCGGATCGTGCCCCTTGATCAACGCGTGGTAATCGGCCAGGAAGAAGAAGCTTGCAGCCTGCCGATCGCGACTGGCCTCGATGGCCGGGCGAATCGCGCCGACAAAATTGCCCAGATGCGGCGTGCCACTGGTGGTGATGCCGGTCAGGTAGGTGCGTGATGCCATGGATGAGAATGACTTAATGAGTGTGACGTGACCCTTCGGATACCGGGTCAAGTGCGTGGTTGACCACGCCGATATACATGAGCAGCCGCCGGTGTGCGTCGGCATCGAGCGCCTTGAGCGCGGGCTCCGGCGGCTGAGAAACGCTGCACCTGCAGGTCGTGGTCGGCCAGCAGATGCGCCAGCAACGCGGTGTCGCGGCGGGTGGCGTCGATGTTGTATTTCTTCTTCTTGGTCTCGATGGCTTCGAGCAGATCGAAATGGCGCTGCCGAGTGGCCTGCATCGCGTTGAACGACTCGAACATTGCCGCACCGGGACCTTCGAGCAGCTCGGCAGGGCGCCGGGGCTCGGGGGCGTCGGCAACGACCGACGCCTCGCGAGCTGTGTCATCGTGTTCCATGCCGTCGAGCATATCAGTTGCACTCTCGCCAGCGCCTGAAATCCGGTATTCTGAATCGGTGGATTCGTCAACATTTACCGACTGTGTGCGATCGAGAGCGAAGGCGACGATAGGCCATCACGGGTATCACAACGGTGTCATCGTGCTGTGGAGCACCGATTGCACGGTGGACCAGTTCTGCCGGGAACTGAGCGTTCATGCCGCCGACGGCAATCCGTTCTGCTTTCTCTTCTATTCTTCCCGTCGCTACCGCGCCGACTCCCTGGCCCATGCGCTGCGAGCCCGGTTGCCCCGTCTTGCGTTCTGCGGTTGTTCCACCAGCGGCGAGATATCCCCCGACGGCATGCAGGATCAGGGCATTCTGGCCGTGCTGCTACCCGCCCGCTGGTTCACGGTATCGACGTGTGCAATCGAGTCCATCCGTTCGCAGAGCATGCATTCGATCGCGCACCGTGCGGCTGAGTTTCGCGAGACTTTCATGGCTCGTACCGGCCCGGTGGCAGCCGGCGAAACGTTGTTCGCGATCAGCCTGATCGATGGCCTGAGCTACGCCGAAGAAGCCGTTGCCTCGGCACTCGACCAAGGGCTGAACGGCATCCCCCTGATCGGCGGGTCGGCCGGTGACGACCTGCAGCTGGAAGTCACCACCCAGATCTGCAACGGCCACCATCATCAGGATGCAGCGGTGCTCACGCTGATCAAGTGTGGCCTGCCATGCCAGCTGTTCACCGACAACAACTTCGTGCCCACGACGCGCAAGCTGGTCGTCACCGATTCGGATATCAACAGGCGTCGCGTGCTGGAGATCAACGGCGAACCGGCCGCCATCGCGTATGCGCACACGCTGGGGGTGGCACTCGAAGATCTGAGCATCGCTTGTTTCGCCTCCAACCCCATGGTGGTGCGTATCAACGGCGAACATTATTGCCGCTCCATCCAGTGCGTCAACGACGATCTGTCGCTGACCTTCTTCTGCGCGGTCGACAACGGCCTGATATTGACCCTGGCCCGCGCCGAAGGCATGCTCGACGCCACCCGGCGCGCCATCGAACGTATCGAGCAATCACTCGGCTCACTGGATCTGCTGTTCGGATTCGATTGCATCCATCGCCGGCTCGACGCCACTCACCGCGGCAGCGTTGCACGTATCAGCGAACTCTATCGCGAGAAGCACTTCATCGGCTGCAATACCTACGGTGAACAGTTTCACGCGATGCACCTGAACCAGACCTTTACAGGTGTCGCCATCGGTACGCCCCCCAGGGAATCGGTTCCCCATGAATCGAGCCCTGTAAAGCAACGCTCATGAAGCGACTGGACAACACCGCTGACGATGTCGACAAGCTCACCGATCAGCGGCCCTCGCGCCGCGTGCGAGTCGGGGTGGCACGCCAGGCTTCGGATCCAGCCGAATCGCACGCCGAGCTCAAGAGCGAAGTGCTCAAGCTGCGCAAGATCAACGATGCCTTGATGGAGCAGGTGGAACGCTCCATGGATCGCCGGGGCAACGCATTCTCACTGTTCCAGACCGCCACCCACCTCGAAAGCCAGGTGCGCCAGCGTACCCAGGAACTCTCCGCCACGCTGGACAGCCTCGAAACATCGAACCAGGAACTGAAGAACGCGATGGAACAGGCGGAACAGGCCAACCGCTCCAAGACACGCTTTCTGGCGGCGGCCAGTCACGATGTACTGCAACCTCTGAACGCTGCACTGCTGCTGATGAGTTCACTGGACACCGTGCAGACCACGGTCGAAGGCAGGCGCCTGTGCCATCAGGTGGAGCGCTCCCTCGACACTATGGATACCCTGTTGCGTACGTTGCTCTACATGTCGCGCCTGGACGCCGGCGACGTCAAGCCCGATATTCAGCCGGTGTGCCTGAACAGCCTGCTCGACTCTCTGGCATCGGACTTCGAACCGATGGCGCGTCAGAAGAACCTGGAGTTGCGGGTGCGGCGCACGTCGCTGCACGTTCAGTCAGACCCGACGATGCTGCGCCGCATCCTGCAGAACATCATCGCCAATGCGATTCGCTACACCGACAGCGGTGGCGTCCTCATCGCGGCCGGCTGTTGCGGTGACAGCGTACGCATCCGGGTCGCCGATACCGGTCGTGGCATAGCGCGTGAAGAATTCGACGACATCTTTCTCGAGTTTCATCGCGGCCACGCCGTGGCATCCGAGGTGCATCCCGCGCCGGCCGCCGGCCTCGGCCTCGGCCTTGCGATCGTGCAGCGCATGATCAGCGCACTCGGGCACGAGATATCACTGAACTCCACGACGACGCGCGGTTCCTGCTTCCAGCTCGGCATGTCGGTCGCCACCCGTCCGGCGCACGAGCACGGCGCGATCGTCGATCCCTCTCAGAGCGTGCCCACCCGTCACGGTTTTCGCAGCACGCTTCGCGGAACCCTGCGTGGTTCACGCATCCTGTTGATCGAGAACGATCTGGTGATCCTGCAGGCGATGGACAATCTGTTGACACAATGGGGTTGCACCAATCGCCTGGCCAGTTCGCGACGCGAAGCATTGGGCGCGGTGGGGGTGAGCCGTTGGCAACCGGATGTGATTCTCGCCGACCAGCAACTCGACGCCAGCGATCTGGGCACCGACACGATCATGCAGGTGCGCAAGCGGTTGGGACGGCATGTACCGGCGGTGTTGATCACGGCCGATGCCTCACCCACGCTCGAGACGATCTCGGCCGATGCGGGCATCGAGCTGATGTCGAAGCCGGTGAAGCCTGCGCAACTACGCGCCCTGATCGCTCATCTGCTAAAGAATCGGGTGCCGGGCACCGAAGTGCCATGTGGCTCATCATGATGCACCTGCACCGCAAGGCGTCGTAGCCCTCGAACCGCGACTCGGGATACCGCAGCGCTCATCAGTGTTCCTGAATGAAGCGCTTCTCCATGTCGAACAGCTCGTCGCGGTCCAGTTTCGAAGCTTCGATGACGGCCTGGGTACGGCTGTGCACCTGCAACTTGCGCAGAATTTCAGACACATGCTTCTTCACCGTCGTGGCACCGACGTCCAGCTCGTAGGCGATCTGCTTGTTGAGCAGACCCTTCTTGAGCATGAACAGTACCCGTAGCTGCTGCGGCGTCAGGCTGCCCAACCGAGACACGAGTTCGCCGGACGCCGATCCACCTGACGGTTTCACCTCGCCCGGCTGACCGGCAGGCACATAGACTTCGCCATCGAGCACCGCCTGAATAGCGGTTGCCAGGACCTCGCGACCGAGCGACTTGGGCAGGAAACCGGCCGCCCCATAGGCGATGGCTTCATCGATGATCTGCTCGTTTTCCAACCCCGACACCACCAGCACCGGTAGCCGCGGGTACTGCGAACGCAACTTCAGCAGACCATCGAAGCCACTGACACCGGGCAGGTCGAGATCGAGCAAAGCGATATCAAAATTGGCTTCGCACTCCAGCAGGGCAATGGCTTCTTCGAGTGAACAGGCCTCCGTGCATCGTGATGAAGGGTATGCGAGACCGACGGCCGTGATCAGCGCTTCACGGAACAGCGGGTGGTCATCGACGACCAGTAACTGCGCACTGTCGCTCATGGGCGCTCTACTCCCCTTGCCTGGATTTGTCACTGCATGGTAATGCCAGCAGGCGACGGGAGCAATTCTGTCAGCCAATCGGCGCGACTACAGCCAGCTCGTGCCTCCGCACCGGCAGATCTCAGGGGTAAGACCTGCCAGCGCATCACTGTCGGAGGCAATCAGCTCTTGACGGTAACGAAGGTGCCCGGGGCATCCTCGATGATGCTCAGCGCACCGTCTCCCGGCTGGCGCGCGTTGACCTTGGTGCCCGAATGCTTCTTCAGCCAGTTATCCCAATCGCCCCACCATGAGCCCGGATGTTCCTCCGCCCCATCGAGCCAGGTGTCCAGATCGCGCGGCTGGTCGTCGTTCGTCCAGTAATTGTATTTGTTCGCCGACGGCGGATTGATGACACCGGCGATGTGGCCCGAACCTGCCAGCATGAATTTCACCGGCCCACCGTACAGGCTGGTCGACTTGAAAACTGACGGGTAGGGCGCGATGTGATCCTCGCGCGCTGCCTGCAGGTAGATCGGTGTCTTCACCTTGCCCAGATCGATGGGTACACCCTTCAGCACGATGCCACCGGGCTTCGCCAGGTTGTTCTTGATGTAGCATTCACGCAGGTAGAACAGGTGCGTTTCCCTGGGCATGCGCGTGGAATCCGCGTTCCAGTAGAGCAGGTCGAACTTCAAGGGAGCCTTGCCCAGCAGGTAGTTGTCGACATAAAACGACCAGATGAGATCGTTGGCCCGCAGCATGTTGAAGGTACCGGCCATGGCGCTACCTTCCAGGTAGCCCTTCTCGCTCATCTTGCGCTCGAGATTGTCCACCTGCTGATCGTCTGTGAAGATTTTCAGGTCACCGGCTTCCGAGAAATCGGCCTGCGAGGCGAAAAATGTCGCTGCCTTCACGCGATTATCCTTCTTCTCCGCCATGTAGGCCAACGTGGCGCTGAGGAGCGTACCCCCAATACAGTAGCCGATCATCGAAACTTCCTTCTCGCCACCGGCCTGCTCCACCGCATCGAGCATGTCGAGAATGCCTTCCTGCATGTAGTCCTCGAAGGTCTTGTCGCCCAGGGTGGAATCCGGATTCACCCACGAGATGACGAACACCGTGTAGCCCTGAGCGACCGCCCAGGCGATGAACGAGTTCTGCTTCTGCAGATCGAGAATGTAGAACTTGTTGATCCACGGCGGCACGATCACCAGTGGGCGCTTGTATACCTTGTCGGTGGTGGGTGCGTACTGGATGAGCTGTGCGATCTCGTTCTGGAACACCACTTTGCCGGGCGTTGTGGCGATGTCCGTACCCAGGCGGAAGGCGTCCGGATCGGTCATCATGATGCTCAGCTTGCCCGACTTCGGATCGAGGTCGCGCTGCAGGTTCTGCATGCCCTTGAGTATGCTCTGGCCCCCGGTGTCCATCATCGTGCGTAATACTTCCGGGTTGGTCATCAGGAAGTTACTGGGCGAGAAGGCATCGGCCAGCAGCCGCGTATGGAAGACGACCTTGGCGTGATCCTGCTCGTCCAGGCCCTCGATGTTGGACATCGTCTCCACCATCCAGCGGGAGGTGATCAGGTAAGCCTGGCGGATGTAGTCGAAGATCGGATTCTTGCTCCAGTCTTCATGGCGAAAACGCCGATCCGTCGAGCGCTCCGCAGGTTCTTCATCAGCGGGTTTCGCGTAGGTGGCCGCCATGCTCTGCCACAGCGCCATGTGCTCCTTCCACAGGTCGTAGTTGGTCTGCATGAGCTTTTGCGGGTCAGTGCTGAGCTGCGAGCCGGCGTTACCGAACGCACTGCCGATGTTCATGGGATCGAACTGCTGAGCCGCCGCGGCATGGTGGCTCTGATTGAACAGATCGTTGATCATCGAGCGATTCTGTTCGAAGGCCTGCGTGAACTTCTTGTTCACTTCTTCGAACTGGTCTGTGAAGGAATTGTTGCTGTCGCTCATTGAATGTCCTGTGCGATGCGGATGGGGTCAATCGTGCTTCGAGACTTTACTTTTTTTCGATCGGCCACCCGTGGCGGATGCTGCTGCGCGATCCGGGCCCGAGGTGCCCGTGCCGCTGTCAGCGTCGTGCTCACCGACCGCCGGGACGTCATCGGACTGTTCCGTGCCTGAAGCTTCGTTGCCTTCAGCATGCACGCTCATCATGTTCTCCCAGGTGGATACGTTCTGCTTCATCAGCTCACGCATCGTGGCAAGAGGCGTGTTCGACATCATGGTACGCATCTGATCCTGCACGCTCTGCTGCTGACCGACAAAGGTATCGACGCTCTTCTGCAGGTAGTCCGACATCATTTCCTGCATGGGATTGCCGTAGAAGCGGATGAGTTGGGAAAGCAACACCTCGCTCAGCATCGGCTTGCCGGCATGCTCCTGGTCCACGATGATCTGCAGAAGCAGAGGGCGGGTTATATCTTCGCCCGTCGTATCGTCGGTAACTCTGATGTCTTCACCGGAAACGACAAGCGTGCGGATGTCCGCCAGAGTGACATGCTTGCTGTCGACGGTGTCGTACAGGCGACGGTTGGCGTACTTCTTGATTTGGCGTCTGGTCTTCACTCTGAGTTACCGCTAGAGGTCGGTGGAACATCGTCAGAACGACGAAAGGGAAGTCCTGAGCCGGACTTCCCTTCGTGACGGGTACAATGCTTCGCGTTGCACTGCTGGAGCCTGCATCATAAACCACGGTTTCGAAGCTTGATGATTCTTCCGCACGATAGCAGCTTGGAAGTACCGAACGCCACGCTACCGAACGGCCGAGATGGAGTCGTGCTCCGGCACTGAAGCCGCGCAAGCTCCTGATACCGCTCGCTGAACGAATTCATGCCCAATACTCCTGCGAACGCGGAAGCAGTGTAAGCCACGTGAGCCGACAGCTGCCCGATGACAAGCCTGGGTGAAACTTAGGCCTTCTTCTTCGAAGTTGCCCTTTCGTCAACCGCTTCGCGAGCGTTTTGCGACAACGTGGCGGATGCCTCGTCAACCACCTTGCGAGCAGAAGCTGACGCTTCCTCTCCGGCCTTGCGGGTTCGCTCGGAAAAAGTGGTTGCGAGCTCTGCGTATTCGGTGAAACGGCTGTTCATCAGTTTGCCGAAGGCACTGGTTTCAGCCATCTGTGAAGATAGGACATCGTTGGCGTTCCCCGCCACTGATCGGCAGTTTTGCCTGCGAGACAGTGAATTCGACGAAATCGCCCATGACTTCGTAGTTCTTGCGAGTCATGTGCTCCAGGGCTTCAGCTGCCAGACCACCAAAGATACGCAGCGGCTCGAGGCCTTTCGCCTGCATGTCGGTGATCTGGTTGAATCGGTCGTTATATGATTGCTGCGATGCATTCATGGTAGTGCCCTCGTAGTTAGGTGTGTAGTCAACGTCTTGTTGCAGTGCATTATATACGGATGATATTTTGCATTGCAACAAGAAAAGCGAAAATACCCGGAAAATTTCCGTCAGCCTATGTGGTAACCGCCATTCACCGAGACGTCGGTACCGGTGATGTAGCCGCTGTCCGCGTGCGCCAGAAACGCAACGGTGCGGGCGATCTCTGCCGGATCGGCAAACCGGCCGACTGGAATTTCGCCGATGATCTTCTCGCGCACCTTTTCAGGCACTGCCTGGATCATCGGCGAATCCACGTACCCGGGCGACACCGAGTTCACCGTGATGCCATCACGCGCCACCTCGCGGGCCAGCGCCTTGGTGAAGCCCGTCATGCCAGCCTTGGCGGCGGAATAGTTGGTTTGCCCGAACTGCCCGCGCTGGCCGTTCACCGACGAGATGTTGATGACCCTGCCGAACTTGCGAGCCGCCATGGGTGTGACGCAAGGTTGCGAGACATTGAACACACCGTCGAGATTCGTGCTCAGCACGGCGTTCCAGGTTTCCGGCGTCTGCTTGACGAGACGTGCATCCCGAGTGATACCTGCGGCATTCACCAACACTTCGATGCCACCTATGGACGATTCGATCATCGCGATGGCCTCACTACAGGCGGCATAGTCAGTAACGTCGAACGCCATCAGATGCACCTCCACGCCCTCCTCCGCCAACGCGGCGATAACCATCTCGCTACGCGCCTGGTCGGCAGGGTGACAGTTCGCCACCACGGTATAACCATCGCCATGGAATCGGCGACATATGGCGGTCCCGATCGCACCGGTACCGCCGGTGATCAATGACACTCTGTTGCTCATCAGCATCGTTCTCCTTTTGCTTCACTTTAAACGGTGACGCCAGCACCGAGGCGTTGACGATCTTGCAGTGCAATAAGTGTATGCACTGCAATAACCGGTCTCAAGACCTACAGGCAAAATACGTGCTGAATAGGTAGCAAAATCACGCGTTCGGAGAGAACTTAGAGCTAAATCACTGTTTGTTCCAGATCATCTAATGCAGCGCATAACTGGGGGGGGGGGGGGGGGGGGGGGGTACGGCGCGGTAACCGCGATGTGCACGCAGATGCTCAGAAGAGGCTTTGGACAGGAACCGAACGACTGTGCAAGGACAGCGATCATGGCGAGGACGTGAGAACTCGACTTGGCCATTCGCGTCGATCAAAGTCGACAGTGGTTTCGTCGGCCCGGATCGATGCGAAAAGTTCGCTTGAATACCGCGTCCGCAGTAGATTCGTCCACTCCCGGACGATCTTCTGGGGGCGCCCCCGAACAGGACGGCTGGGGGGCGCCCGGCCAGGGGCGCCCGGCCAGGGGCGCAGGGCAAGGCGCCTGAATACCCCGCCAGTGGTGGCGGCGGTTGCGTATGCGAAAAACTAGCCGCGTTCGACGCACATGGCAATACCCATGCCACCACCGATGCACAGGGTAGCCAGGCCCTTCTTCGCATCACGGCGCTGCATCTCATGCAGCAACGTGACGAGAATACGTGCACCAGAGGCGCCAATGGGGTGCCCGATGGCAATCGCACCACCATTGACGTTGACCTTGTCGGTATTCCAGCCCAGATCACTGTTGACTGCACAGGCTTGGGCAGCGAATGCCTCATTGGCTTCCACCAGATCGAGATCGTCGGCCGACCAGCCCGCCTTCTCGAGCGCCGCCCGGCTTGCCGGAATCGGCCCGGAACCCATGATCTGCGGATCGACACCCACCGTGGCCCAGGACGCGATACGCGCCAGCGGCTCGA
>CBDCAW010000014.1:0-11842 GCA_965214025.1 Granulosicoccaceae bacterium | reverse complement strand
GCTCCTTCACCAGGGGTTGAAGAAGGGCTGCAGATCCGCAGAGGTGAGCCTGTCAGGCGAGCGCTGGCAGTAGCGCTGCAATTGACTCACCGCGCGGGCGTAGCTATCGAACGTCCTATCGCTGAAACCACGTTGTCGTGTGGCATCGAGTAATCGTTGTCGAAGGGGGGACATGGATCAACTCCTCGCATCAGGCCGACAGTGGCCCACGGACAGTTAAGATCCAAAGAGGGGGCTTAGTAAAGTTTCAAGCTTGACCCTTGCGACAAAAGCTACCGCGGTAGCGGTTTAGTTCAACAAGTATTCGCTGGAGTAGGCCGTATTGGATACGAATGACTAGGCCCAATTCTATATTTTGATTAGTCGTTATCGCAGGTATTCGGCACTCTATACCATCTCCGCCGTTGCTGCCCAATAGACAAGCGAAAACCTTTCTCGTGGTGTCTTAACTAGCTGAAAAGGCTCTCGCCAAGCATCGACAAGAACGGCACTATGCTGCTGGTACCGCGCGCACCTTCTCCGGTGCGGACAAGTACTCGATCAACCGGACCTGTGCAGGCTCAATAGGCCATCGCCTGTAAGTGCACCAGAACCCTTTCAGCACATTACTCCCCACTGGCACCCTGCCATTCCGCCTACACCATGTACCGATGCCCCGACTCGTATAGACATCGCCACCGCAAACCATCGAGCTTTCGCACCACCCCATGCCGACCCTACCTAGTACCGATCCTGCAAACACCAACGACCACGAAGTAGACCAAGCCCCCCACCCCGCCCGCTGGGTAGCCCTCGCGACACTGCTCATGGCGAGCTTCATGAACCTGATCGACGTCACGGTGGTCAATGTGGCTCTACCTACCTTGCAGTCTTCCCTGCAGGCGTCCGAAAGTGAAATCGAGTGGGTCGTGGCGGCGTACATCCTGGTATTCGCGCTTTGCCTGCTGCCGGCGGGGCGCCTGGGGGACATCGTCGGCCGGCGGCGCATGTTCATCATCGGGGTGTGCGTCTTCACGGTCGCGTCCACGCTGTGTGGCTTGGCGACCGACATGGGTTGGCTGATCGCTGCGCGAGTGCTGCAGGGTATCGGTGGTGGCATCATGATTCCGCAGACGCTGGCCATCGTGCCGGCCATCTTCGCGAAGGAGGAGCGGGGCTTCGTGTTTTCGTTGTTCGGCCTGGCCGCGGGGATGGCCACGGTGGCAGGGCCGCTACTCGGGGGTGTGCTGATTCACCTGGATCTTTTCGATCTCGGTTGGCGGCCCATCTTCCTGGTCAACATTCCTGTGGGTGCCCTGGCGATTTTCGCTGCCCTGAGGTTCATTCCGTCCTTGCCCGGTGCGAAGGGTCTGCGCATCGATGCGGTGGGTGTCGTGCTCGGCGCGGTCACGCTTCTGCTGATCCTCTTTCCGCTGGTGGAAGGGCGTGAACTCGGCTGGCCTGTCTGGTGTTTCGTGCTGATGGTCGCTTCGCTGCCGTCGGCGGTGTTCTTCGTGCTCTGGCAACGTCACCGGCGGCGCAGGTCGAAGTCACAGCTTCTACCGGTTGAATTGATGAGCAATCGGCTGTTTCTGACCGGTATCGTCATGGTGGCGATCCTTTTCTCCGGCATTCCAGGCTTCTTCTTCGTGTTCGCCCAATACCTGCAGAATGGATACGGGCTCACCGCGCTGCAATCGGGCTTGACCACCGTGCCGTTCTCCATCGGTGTTCTCGTCGCCTCGCTGATCTCGACTCGGCTGGGTTCGCGCTGGCCGCATCGTCGCATCACCGCCGGCGCCCTGTGCCTGTGTGTCGGCATGATCACGCTACGGCATCTGGTGCTCGGTGTGGGTGATGAACTTCACCAGACGATCATGGCGCCATCCTTGCTGCTGGCGGGCCTGGGCCTCGGGTTCGCCATCGCCCCATTGTTCCAGACGGTGCTCGCCACGGTGAAGTCGGCGGATGCCGGTTCGGCCTCGGGCACCCTGCAGTCTTTTCAGCAGGTGGGGGGTGCCTTCGGTGTGGCGATCATGGGTCAGATCTTCTTCTCGCTGCTGCGCTCCGGCGGCAATGGCGGCGGGGACGGCGGCTTGAAAATCGCCGATACGTCGTTGTTCATGAATGCGATGAGCCACACCATCATCTACAACTCGCTGGCGTTCCTGGCGGTGGCCCTGTTCGTACGTGTGCTACCCAAACCGGAGGCGAGCTGAAAGCGAGTTACCCACAACCTGTCTGAGCGGCACGGCAAGGCTTGAGGAATGTGAAGGGGTTCGCGTACCGTCGCAACCGCTGGCATGCCGCGCTGGAAGAACGCGAATCCTGATCGCCCGCCCATACGCAAACAGCTGGTACGCCCTGTTGAAAACGCAGATACTACCGGCCCGTCCGTTCGCACCGAGAGGTTGCACTTGCCCCGATACAACGCCACCGAAGCCCTTCAGCGCCTGCGCGACGGCAATCAGCGTTTCGTTTCCAACGTACGTGATCTCGATGTGCTCGCCAGTCAGACGCGGCGCGGGAACCTGGTAGAGAAGCAGGAGCCGGTCGCGATCATCCTGGGCTGTTCTGACTCCCGCGCACCCGCAGAGATCGTGTTCGATCAGGGCATGGGCGATCTGTTCGTGATCAGGGTGGCCGGTAACATCGTGGCACCTTCACTGGTCGGCAGCGTGGAATTCGCAGCGGAGCGGTTCGAGACGAAGCTGGTCGTGGTCATGGGCCACTCGCAGTGTGGCGCTATCCACGCCACCGTGGAGCAGCTGCGCAACCCTTCCGAAAGCCGGTCAAAGAATCTGAATTCCATCGTCAACCGCATTCGTCCGTCGGTGCAGCCGCTGATCGATGCCGGGTTGGGCGATGATCAGGAGCGCCTGGTCGCACAGGCGATCCGGGCCAACATTCGCGCCTCCTGCGATCACCTGCGTCACGGTTCGGCGATTCTGGAGGAGCTGATCGCGACCCAGGGTTTGCTGGTGGTGGGGTCCGAGTATTCGCTGGAAACCGGTGAGGTGGACTTCTTCGATGGGCTACCGGGTTAGGGGTTACGACTTCGGCTGCCACACCCCGCTGAACGCCGCCAAATCATCACGCGACAGGCGGCCACGGGCGTAGAGCTCGTCCAGTGCCTTTTCATCGAGCTTCTGCTCGACACCGGCGGCATCGGTGTACTGCCATTCCCCGTAGATAGCCATCAGGAACAGGGTTTCGAGAATGTCCCCGATGCGAACGGCCTGCTCGATGGTGAACGATTGCAGGTCATCGATCGTCAGCGGTTGCTGACGCTTTTCGTACTCACCGTACAAGAAGCTTGAAATGCCTTCGTCCCATAACGGGGCCGGTTCGATGTGTTGCATGTCGCGTCGCAGTTGCCGAAGTCACGTCTGCACTGTCCTGCAAACATGGAGCCAACCGACAACCTCTCTACAATCGGGCCCTCTGCAATCAGGGCCTCACGGGTCGCCACTCCCCGCGGTAGTCGTCCAGCTCATCGTGCGCCAGCCGCCCGCGTTCGTACAGGGCATCGAGCATCTGCGAGTCGATCTTCTGCACCCGGCCGTCGGGCCGGGTGAACGTCCATTCCCCGTAGATCGCCAGCAGAAACAGGGTTTCGAGGATATCGCTGATCCGGATGGCCTGCTCCACCGTGAAGGAACACAGATCGTCGAGGTTCAATGGTGCTTGCCGCCGTTCGTACTCACCGAGCAGGTAGGTGGATATGCCTTCGTCCCACAGCGGCGCCGGCTCTACTTGCTGCAGATCCTCGTCTGCCCGCGCGATATCAGGAACCTGCGCCTGAGTGGTATCGACCTCTGGCAGGATAGTCGGCGCCTTCACCGCCTTGCCGTTCGCACCGACCGGCTCGCCGTTCCTCGTCACCAGCTTCAACGCCACACGCCACGGACCAGAACCACGAGCCCGGTACCTCCCATCAGCCATGGCCAGAAGGGTGCGCTGCCCGTGGCGACCACGAAACCACCACCGACGAGGGCCGCACTGATCAGCACCGCCGCGCCGGCGATCACAAGCCGCAGGCTACCGTTGCCGGTGTCCACCTTGTCGTTCACCGGTACCTGTAACTGCTGACGAGCCACACTGCTCTGCAACTGAACGAGATCGTGAATCAGCATGGGCATCTCCGGAATCGCCTTCAATAGAGAGGGTGCCTGTTCGAGGAAGCGTTTGGCGAGTGCCTTGGGGTTATTCCGGGTCAATACCCAGCGTTGCAGGAAAGGTTTGCCCGTGGCCCACAGGTCCAGCTCCGGGTACAACTGACGGCCCAGGCCTTCGATGTTCAGCAGAGTCTTCTGCAGCAGCACGAGCTGGGGTTGCACCTCCATCTCGAAGCGTCGCGCCACATGGAACAACTGCACCAGTACGTTGCCGAATGAAATCTCGGCCAGCGGCTTGTCGAAGATCGGCTCGCACACCGCCCGGATGGCAAACTCCAGCTCGGTCACCCTGGTATCACGCGGTACCCAGCCTGAATCCACATGCAGCTGGGCAACACGCCGGTAATCGCGCTGAAAGAATGCCAGCAGGTTCTCGCCGATGTAGCGCAGGTCTTCGTCGGTGAGAGACCCGACGATACCGAAATCAACGGCTATGTATTGCGGGTGGTGCGGCTTCGTCTTCGACACGAAGATGTTGCCCGGATGCATGTCGGCATGGAAGAAGTTGTCCGTAAACACCTGCGTGAAGAAAATCTCCACGCCGTGTTCGGCCAGCTTCTTCATGTCCATGTCGATGGCTCTCATCGCGGCGATATCCCGAATCGGAATGCCGTCGATGCGCTCCATGACCATCACATCGCTGCGGGTCAGCTCCCAGTGCACCTCGGGAATGTACAGCTTGTCGGAATCTTCGAAGTTCTTGCGTATCACCGTGGCGTTGGCCGCCTCACGGATGAGGTCGATCTCTCCCTGCAGGGTCGCGTCGTACTCCTCCACCACCTCGCGTGGCTTCAGCCGCTTCGCACTCGGCATCGCCATGTCGACGATACCCGCCAGCAGATGCATCAACGAGATATCGCTGCGAATCACCTCGTGGATCGCGGGGCGCAACACCTTGACCACCACCTGACGTCCACCGGGCAGCTCGGCACCGTGCACCTGGGCAACCGATGCAGACGCCAGCGGTTGGTGGTCGAAACGGGCGAACAGGTTGTCGACCGTGTCACCCAGTGCCGCCTCTATCCGCTCGCGGGCGATCTCGCTATCGAAGGGCCGCACGCTATCCTGCAGCTTGGCAAGCTGATCACCGATGTCATCGGGTAGAAGATCGCGTCGGGTAGAGAGCATCTGCCCGAGCTTGACGAACACCGGCCCGAGCTCTTCGAGCGCCAGGCATATCCGCTCGCCGCGCGGTAGCGAGCGTTCGCGCCGGTGCAACCAGCGAGTCGGCGAGAGCAGGAACACAAGGCGAAGCGGCGCCAGAATCGGCGGGGTGGCATGAAAGAAGAGATCATCGAAGCCGTACTTGACGAACACCCGCTCGATGGTAAGCAGACGCCCGAGGCGCTGAATCATTCGGAGCCGGCCTTCTTCTCGAGCAATGCGATACGTGCTGCGAGCCGGTCAACGTCCGATCGCAACCCGGCTACATCGTCGCTGAAGGCTTCCACCTCCGACGCCTGCGCCACCACCTGCACTTCGTCCTGCAGGTAATCGCTGGTGTTCTCGCGAAACCCCGTTGCCGTACGGTTCAACCAGGTGGAGAAATCACGTGCGGCATTGCCCATGCGATGCGCGACGAGATCGCCGGTGATCTTCGACAGCCATTCCTCCGCGTCGACATCGATGCCGGCGATGATTCCGGCAAGTGCCTGAGCCACTTCCAGGTCTCCGCTGAGCTTCACATCACCTTTGAACAGAGCCTCGTTGCCGTCACGCAGCGATAACAGGGCGCCCAGCGTGCCCTTCAGCTCGAGATCCACATCGCCATCGAAATGACGCAGGATGCGGACGGCATCATCGGTGATCGACAGCGTCAGTTCGACGTCCGGTGACGTCACGTCAAAGCGAATCACCTTGCCGTCCAGCTGCACCAACGCTTCCCGAGTCGACGGATCCAGCCTGAGAAGCAGGTCGATTCCCTGCTGCAGCAGCAAGGTTGCGGGCAGCGGCAATTCCATCAGTATTTGAATCCCTTATGCAAGGCCACGATGCCACCGGTGAAATTGTGATGACTCACGTCTTCGAAACCTACGGCACGCATCATGTCGGCAAGCGCCGCCTGATCAGGATGCATGCGGATGGATTCCGCCAGATAGCGATAACTGTCGGCATCGTTGGCCACCAGCTTGCCCATCATCGGCAGTGCGCTGAACGAATACGCATCGTAAGCGCGGCTGAGCAGCGGCAATACCGGTTTTGAAAATTCGAGTATCAGCAGCCGCCCACCGGGGCGCAGCACCCGCAGCATCGACTCGAGCGCCGCCGACTTGTCGGTGACATTGCGCAGGCCGAAGGCAATGCTCACGCAATCAAAGGAGTTGCTCTCGAACGGCAGGGTTTCAGCATTGGCCTGGCAGTAATCCACGTTGCCCACCACACCGTCGTCGATCAGACGATCACGCCCCACGTTCAGCATGGCGGCATTGATATCGGCCAGTATCACTTGGCCCTTGCTGCCGACACGCGTGGCGAACTGCTTCGCCAGGTCGCCGGTACCGCCTGCGATGTCGAGCACCCGATGGCCCGGGCGCGTGGCGGATTGCTCGATGGTGTAGCGTTTCCACAGGCGGTGCACGCCGAACGACATCAAGTCGTTCATCACGTCGTACTTGGCCGCCACCGAGTCGAACACCTCACCGACCAACCCGACCTTGGCATCGCGATCGACCAGCTGGTAGCCGAAATCCGTCTGTGCTTCTTTCATGGTGTTCTATACGCTCGATAACTCAAACCGGCCGACCGCGCTGCTGCAATCGCTATTACCACCGGGGGGACCACTAACCACCGGGGCGAACATGGCCGGCCGCCGCCAGCCGATCGAGATACTTTTGCCAGTTCTGCTCGTAGTGCTGCCCCAGCGAATACAGGTAATCCCAGGTGTAGAGACCGGTGTCGTGGCCATCGTCGAAATGCAGCTTGATCGCGTAGTTGCCGGTCGGGCTGATCTGATCGATGCCGACCTTCTCCTTTCCCACCTGCAACACTTCCTGGCCAGGCCCGTGGCCCTGGACTTCGGCCGACGGTGAATGCACACGAAGGTATTCGCAGGTCAGATTGCAGGCGTAACCGTCGTCGAAGGCAAGTTCCAGCACCCGGCTCTTCTGATGCAGCTTGATATCCGTGGGGCGTGGCATGGTGATTTCCTGAGTGAGTCGTTCAGCGCTCGACACGAAGGCTCGATACATCCCCGCGGTGAAGCGATGACGGTCGGGGCTGCGGTGAGTTCCTGAGTGAATGGTACAACCCTCGATACGACAGGCCGCTGCGTTCCCGCGGGAACGCGAAGGCCCCGAAGGCTGCGCGGGGGCTACAGAATATACCGGCTCAGATCCACATCCTGCACCAGATCGCCGAGATTGCTGTTTACATAGTCCGCATCCACCACCACCGATGTGCCGCTCTGGTCAGCGGCTTCGAACGAGGCGGTCTCCAACAACCGTTCCATGACCGTGTGCAGGCGCCGGGCACCGATGTTCTCGGTGCTCTCGTTCACCTGCCACGCCACTTCGGCGATACGTGAAATACCATCATCGGTGAAGCTGAGCTGGACGTTTTCCGTGGAAAGCAAGGCTACCGACTGATCGGTGAGCGAGGCGTCGGGTTCGGTGAGGATGCGGACGAAATCCTGTGTGTTCAACGCCGTGAGTTCCACGCGGATCGGTAGCCTGCCTTGCAGTTCGGGTATCAGGTCCGAAGGCTTGGACAAGTGGAACGCTCCCGAGGCGATGAACAGGATGTGATCGGTCTTCACCATGCCGAACTTGGTCGACACCGTACACCCTTCGACCAGCGGCAGCAGATCGCGCTGCACCCCTTCCCGCGATACATCGCCCCCCTGTACCCGGTCCGAGCCCCGTGCGACCTTATCGATCTCGTCGAGAAACACGATACCGTTCTGCTCGATGTTCTGCAGCGCCTGCGTCTTCAAGTCTTCATCGTTCACCAGCTTGAAGGCCTCTTCATCGATCAGCAGCTTCATCGCCTCCTTCACCGGCATCTTGCGCGGTTTGCTGCGGCTGCCGGTGCCAAGGTTGGCAAACAGCCCCTGCAGCTGTTGCGACATCTCCTCCATGCCCGGCGGCGCCATGATCTCGACGCCGGCGGGCGAAGCGTTCACTTCGATTTCTATCTGCTTGTCGTCGAGCTGGCCTTCGCGCAGCTTCTTGCGAAACTTCTGCCGCGTACTGCCTTCCTCGGTTTCCATGACCATGGAGCTGCCGGACGCCTGCCCCCCCGAATTACCGCGAGCCGGCGGCAGCAACACATCGAGAATACGTTCCTCCGCAGCATCCTCGGCGCGGTTGCGCACCCGGTGCGTCTCCCGTTCGCGCGTCTCCTTCAGCGCCACATCGGCCAGATCCCGGATGATCGATTCCACATCACGACCCACATAGCCGACTTCCGTGAACTTGGTGGCCTCGACCTTGATGAACGGCGCCTGGGCGAGTTTCGCGAGCCGCCGTGCGATCTCTGTCTTGCCGACACCGGTGGGGCCGATCATCAGGATGTTCTTCGGTGTGATCTCGTTGCGCAGGGCTTCGGGTACCTGCATGCGGCGCCAGCGGTTGCGCAGGGCGATCGCCACGGCGCGCTTGGCGTTATGCTGCCCGACGATGTGCTTGTCGAGCTCCTGCACGATTTCACGGGGGGTCATCTGGGACATGGTTCAGGCGTTGGTCTTCAGGGTTTCGATGGTGAGGTTGCCGTTGGTGTAGATGCAGATATCGGCGGCGGTTTCCAGGCTATGGCGTACGATGGATTCGGCATCGAGCTCGGTATGTTCGAGCAGCGCGCGCGCCGCGGAGCGAGCGAAGTCGCCACCGGAGCCGATGGCGATGATGCCATGCTCGGGTTCGATCACATCACCATTGCCTGTGATGACCAGGGAATCGCGCGCATCGGCCACCGCCAGCAGAGCTTCCAGGCGACGCAGCATCCGATCGGTACGCCAGTCCTTGGCAAGCTCCACGGCGGCGCGCGCCAGCTGCCCGCCATGAGCCTCGAGCTTTGCCTCGAATCGCTCGAACAGCGTGAAGGCATCCGCGGTACCACCGGCGAAGCCTGCGATCACCTGATCGCGATAGAGGCGCCGCACCTTGCGGGCATTGCCCTTCATGATGGTGTTGCCCAGGCTGACCTGGCCATCTCCCCCGATCACGACCTGGTCGCCGCGGCGCACCGAGCAGATCGTGGTTCCTCTGTACTGTTCCAAGAGTGGAACCTCCTCGATGAAAGCGAAGCGCGGACGCATACCTGCATGACCGCAATATACAGCGTGGGGGCTATACGATCGTTGAGCAACGCCTGCGATCGCTTATCGGCTGACAGCTCCTGCAGACAGCCGAGCGCCCTGCGGTAGTCGACTTCGACATTCTCCGGGATTAAGATTCAGCCATGTTCGAACAATGCAGGTCCGCGGGAAATCGACGAAATCTCACAGGGATCGTGCACCATGCCAATCTTCCAGTGTGACGGGTGCCACAAGCGTGGCCAGCACCATCGCTGCGCCCCACGGTACCCATGGCACAGCGCTTTCGCTGTGATAGCCTCCGGGGATGACCACGATTCAGACTCCGACCGCCTCGGCTGTTACCCGACCGGTGCCGGCTACCATGGATGATGTTCGCAAGGGTGTTCGCCGCACGCTCAAGGGCGAACAGGGAACGCCATCAGGTAACGATGCACTGGCTCTCTACCGTGGGCTGCTGCACAGCAACCGCAAGCAGATGACGATCAGCGAGCGGCGCTCCCTGGTCGACAGCTTCCTGCCGGTGCTCTCGTCGGTCTGTGAATCGCTGAGCGAACGCTGCCAGGCAGCCCTGCCCTGGTCGGTAGATACGCGTGCCAGCGCCCGGCTGCTGCAAAACCTGCAGTCCGAGCAGATTCGCGCGCTGGAGCTGTTGCAGGAGCCCTGCGAGGGCAGCCATTCCGATGCTGCCACTCATCTCAATGATATCGAACGGAGCCTTTCCCTGCTGGTCGATCAGGCCGAAGCGGCCGTCAATTGCGTTCCGACCCTTGCCCGTCGGAATACTCCTGAATGCACATCGCTGGTATCAGCGGCTCGAACCCCATCTGTCTGCAACCGCTTCATCCACCTGTCGCTCATCGGCTCAGGCGATGAGGCAACCGATCTGGCGGCGTTGCTCTATCGCTACCTCCTGCTGATCAGCCTGGCCGATCTACACACCCTCAGGGTGGCTCAACTGCCTGCCATGCTTGCATTTCTTGTCGAAAGCGCGCATCGGGTGCAGTTGCACGCCATGCCCACCCCGTCACCGCACGCCATCACCGATTTCGGTTTGGATCTCGAACACGACGCTCCGCCGGCGCCGTGTGCCCGCGTGCTGGCCACCGGCAGCGAAAGTGCTCGCCACGTCGATATCGCTCCGTTGATCGAGCATATCAACCAGCATCTGGAACGGCTGAAAACCAGCAGCTTACCGGTCCCGGAAACAGAACACCTTCAGCGAACGTCGCTCTTGCGTCTGAGAAGTGCGCTGCTACGCGACAACGCACGGCGTATCCCCCGGCGTCCGGTTCACCGCCAGCAGGACGTGCAGATCGGTTTTCGGGCCGTGTGCCTGGGGCTTGCAACCGCCGGTGGATCGGGAGGCAGCGTGGCCGTGCAAGGCGGCGCGGCGCCGGCGGCGCAAGTCGATGTGTGGACGCTGACGAACGAAAGCGAACTGGGCTGCGAACTCGTCTCGCTCACCTGCGGTGTGGGTCGGGTCCAGGTCGGCGAGCTGGTGAACCTTCACGACGTTGATCGCCCGATTACCGCCAGCAGTAACGGTCGGGTCAAGGTCAGTCTCGGTGTGATTCGCTGGCTGCGTGAATCAAGCCCGGGAACACTGCGCATCGGTGTGGAGTTTCTCGGCAGCAGCCTGCTACCGGTCAATGTGATCCGGCCCGAGGGGCTGTCGAACCCGGCATCGACTGCGTCGGCATTCGGCGGAGTCTCGAAGCAACCGTTACCGGTCTCGCAGGAATCATTCATCATGACGTGCAAGCTGGAGGGCAAGGTTTTGCAGACCCTGATACTTCCGGTGTATCACGAGTTTCGTCAAGGCGAAGTGCTGCAGCTGTCGATCGGCGAGAAGACGCGCATGGTACGCCTGCAGGTCTGCCTGCAGAACAACGGCCTGTTCTCTCAATTCACCGTCGTCGATCCCTGACCCGGCGCCGTCCTTCGCAGCTTGCGCTGCCGCCCCGTTACGCGACCCGCGCGGCAATCTCAGTCTTCGGCAGGCTCGGTACTCTTCGCGCGCGGATGTGCACGGTCGTAGACATCGGCGAGATGCTGGAAATCCAGATGGGTGTAGATCTGGGTCGTGCCGATGTCGGCGTGGCCCAGCAGCTCCTGAACCGCCCGCAGATCTCCGCTGCTTTCAAGCATGTGGCTGGCGAAGGAATGGCGCAACATGTGTGGGTGGCATTCACGATCCAGCCCCTGCATGGCCGCCAGTTTCTTCAGCCGCATCTGTACTGTGCGCGGTGCGATGCGCCTACCGCGCGAACTGAGGAACACCGCCCGGGAGTCCGCACCCGGTAGCATGCGTCGGCAACTCAGCCACCGGTTGATCACCGTCACCGCCGCCGTACCCACCGGCAGATCGCGCGACTTGTCGCCCTTGCCGGTTACCCTGACCTGGCCGACGCTGAGGTCCAGGTCGTTCAGA
>CBDCAW010000013.1:0-5397 GCA_965214025.1 Granulosicoccaceae bacterium | reverse complement strand
TGCCGTTCCTGGCCCCACCCTGCCAGGGCCGGCATCGACGAACGGGAAGAACGTCAGCACGGTTCCAGGGGTGGCTTCGTGGTTACCGTAGTAGAGGTGGTAGGTGCCGGGATCGTCGAAGTTGACCGTCTTCTTGATCAGACGCTGATGCAGACAGGCAGTGTAGAAATCGACGTTCTCCTGCGGTGAGCCGGAGATCGCGGTGACGTGGTGTAGACCGGGCATGGCGCGCGACATGAGACAAGGCTCTGCAAGGGTATGACCTTATGATGGTGACGCCTTCGACGCTTGAAAAGTACTTACCGGGTGGATACTGCCCACCTCAGTGGTGCAACGCGGGTGCAACGCGGGTGCAACGCGACCGGTCGACTACCGAGCCCTTAGCCGGGTCTTCAGCTCGACGACGCTGTCGCGTGCCTGGCCGGTCATCTCGAAGGTGACTCTCCGTCCCTGCAGGCTCTGGACGACCACGGGTCGCAACGATTGCCCGCCTCGACTCTTGTGATCGATGGGTCGATGTCGTGGGACCCGAGTTTGCTCGATGCGCCGATCGGGAATGATGGCATCCTCCGTTGGCAGCAAAAAAGTATCAGGCTTGTCGTAACGCGGTTGGGCGACCAGCTCGGCGTCGGGTGCCTGCAATGGCGCCTGGTTCTCGGAGAACCGCTGCCGCAACTCGGGCACACTGGCAACGGCCGCGCAGAGCGTTGCCGCGCAATAGATCGCATACCCACTCAGCAGAATATCGAGCGGGTACTCGGCGAGAGGCCGTGAGACACCCACGAAGGCCGCCAGCAGCCAGTGGCTGGTACTCAGCGCACCGGTGACGGCAAGCAGCAGTGCCTGCAACAGCGAGGGTCGGCCACCCCGAGCGACGATCGGAAACGAGAAGAAGTGCAGCAGTACGCCGTTCAGCGTGAGCAGCGTCACGACCAGGATCTTGAGCAGAAGCTTCGGCTGGGCCGCCAGCACGGCCGGATCCATGCCGGTATCGAAGTACACCAACGTGAGTCCGGTGATCCACAGTACCATCAGCGTGACAGTGGTGCGGTGTGCCGTGCGACGCAGTGATCCGATCGTGAAAGTGCCCGACAGCACCTGCCGGTCTCCGTCCGCCACCAGCGCCAGCGCGACCACACAGGACAAGAAGTGGACGTAGACCAGTAACAGGCGTAGCCAGTCGATCAAGGGCAGTGACGGTGTGAGCTCGTACATCGTATGACTATCCCTTGTAAAGTGCGTGCCGCAACGCCCTGTTCGACAGAGTAGGTGACACGCCTAGAGCGCGCCTCCACCCCACAGCACGCTGAACCTTTCGCAGTGCACCACCACGCTCCGGAAGTCGGCGAGGCTTAGCCCTGCGGGCAGTGCGTAGTCTTGAGTGCCCTCGGTCGACACCAGGTTGCCGAGCAGCACCGAGCCGTCGGTGGCGTTCTCGCCGCTTGCCTCGTCGATGGTCGTGGGAGACAGGAAGACCTTCAGGTCGGGTCCACCCTCCGTCTTGAAGTCGTCGCTGAAACGGATGAGTGTCGTTCCGTCCACCTCCATGATCGACCAATCGCCTTGGATGTCATACTGTTTTTCGACGAAGACCTGCTTCTCACCGACGGTGGGTGCGGCGGCGGCGAAGGGGCTCAGCAGGAAACTTGCGGCGAGGCCCAGGGCAATGAAAAGTCGGGACGTGATTGTACTGGGAACAGGCATGGTGAAGTTCTCGAGGTGAGAGAGGCCGAAGTGGTAATTATTGACATGCGCTGCCGTCCTATCCATGTCAGAAGGTCCATGATTGATGTATCGATCGTCCAGATATCGATAAGGTTCGCGATGCATGGATGACGATGCCCGACCAGACGTACTCAGCGATGTGCTGCATACCCTGCGTGCGAGCGGAACGGTCTATCACTGCGAGCGCCTCGTGGCGCCATGGTCCATGGTGTTCTGGGACTCGGACGCCGCGAGCTTTCATCAGGTTCGCCACGGTGCCTGCCGGGTCACGGTCGGCGAGCGCCATGTGTATCTCGGTACAGGGGATCTGGTGTTTCTCGGACCCGGTGTCGAGCATGTGCTCGACAGCGAGCTACCGGATGCCCCGCCCGGGGATGACGAAGACACCGGCACGCTGCTACTGTGCGGCTATTGCCGCTTCGAACTCGGGGCCACGGGTCCGTCTGCCTCCCTGTTTCCAAGGTTTGCCCTGTTGCGTCGCGAACAGCTGATCGAGCGCGCCTGGCTTGCGGGTGTGCTGGACCAGCTCGGTACGGAGTACCTCTCCAGCGCCCCGGGCGCCACGCTGAGCGTCAACCGGCTGACCGAGGTACTGGTGGTCGAGTTGATCCGCATGGACTTCGGGCATTACGGTCAGGGCACACTGCTTCGGGCATTGGCCGACCCGCCCATAGCCGCGGCGTTGCAGGCGCTGCACGCGAACCCGGAGAGTCCCTGGACCCTGGAAGCACTCGCGCGGCAGATCGGCTTGTCACGTGCCGCGTTCGCGGTACGCTTTCGCGAACGGGTCGGTCAGCCGATGTTCGTCTACCTCACCGCACTGCGCGTGGACCGTGCGCGCATGCTGCTGGCCGAATCCACCTTGTCGCTGGCTGAAATAGCTACCCGGGTGGGCTATGAGTCCGATGTGGCCTTCGGGAAGATGTTCAAGCGCGAGACCGGCGTCACCCCGACGGCCTGGCGGAAGTCCAGATAGAAGAAGGCCCCCTAGTAAAGCGGGGTGCCAGGGGCGCTCAAAGGCAGATCCGGTGCCGGCAACGAGGTGCCGGTTCGCGTATCGCCTACGTTGGTCAGCAGGGTGTAATCGAGCAGGAACGATTGGTCGGGGCCAATCGCCGGATTGGCCAGGACCGTCATTTCAGAGCCGTCGGTCGAACTCAGCTGCAACTGTCCCTTGAAGGGTATGCCCTCGCGATCGAGAGCCTGGACGACGGTCTGGCGAGCAAACGGATCGACGGTGCTGATGGTGATGTCCATGCCCTGCGTTACCGTGCCGAGAATGCGCCCGTTCGCTGTAGCGGCGAAGTTCTGAATACCGCGTAACTCTTCGGTAAATGTGTTGAGGTCGAAATTCCCATCGCGAATGTCGCGGAGTATGGCGCCGTCATTGATCTGCGTGTATCGCTCGATGACGACTTTCCGCGAGGCATTGGAATCGACGGAATCGAAGTTGTTGATGTCGACGCTGGCGTCGATCTGCAGGCTCGTATCGTTCGGTGCCATCATCATGAAGTTCTCGTAGCTGATCCGGGATCCGTCGTTGCTGGAACGGCTCGCCGATACCTGCGCGGAGCTGTTCGACATGACGCCATCGAGCGTGTAATCACCCGCCGACAGGCCGTCGGCCTGCGTGTTGAACCTGCAGTCACTGAAAACCCATTGCCTCAGGGTATTATCCTGTGAGTATTCGGAATCCCTGGTTTCGAGCAGTGCGTTCTCCTGAATCATCGAGCCGCCACCCTGACACGCCAGCTCTACACGCTCGACCGGCGCGCTCACGTTCGCCCCGCGAACGTAGAACATCGTGCTGCCAGGTTCCAGTGTGCTTTGGCCAAGGGCCGAGGCTTCGATTTGCGCACCCAATCGCGTGAGGTAGACGTTGGCTTGTTCCAGTTGATAACCGGCCAGTGATTGCACGAGGTAGGGCGCCGCATCATCGAGTGCCGCGCCGACCGGCGCCGGCAGCAGCGTGGCTGAAGGGGTCGGCACCGGGTCAGTGCCCGGATTGGTCGCTACATCCTCCACCACATAGCCTTCGAAACGCTCGCCCGTGGTCAGGTTGATGACGAAGTAGACGCCGGGCAGTACGTCACAGGAGGTACCGCCTTCGCACAGTGATTCGTAGGTTTCCGCGCTCTGCACCTGATACCAGCCATTGTCCGGCCAGGAGATGGTGTTGCCGCTGACAGTGATGCCGTTGGCATCCGGCCCCGCTACATCTGGCCCGGGTGCTGGCCCGGAAGGTGGTTTCACCGGCCGACTTCCGTCGACCAGTATTCCCGGGTAGCGCGTGCCAGTCGTGTGATTGATGACAGTAAAGACGCCATTGTCCACTTCACAGGAACTACCACCATTGCACACGGCGGAATAGTCGTCGGCGCGCTGTACCTGGTACCAACCGTCGTCTGCCCAGGAAATAGTGTTGCCGATAACCTGGATACCATCGCGCGAATCTGTTTCGCCGCGTACCACGACATTCTCGAAGCGTTGCCCGGTGGTGTGGTTGATGACGATGTAACGACCGGCGTCGACTTCGCATGAAGCCCCACCGTTGCAGATCTGACTGTAGTCGTTCGCATCGAGTACCTGATACCAGCCATCGTTCGGCCAGGAGATAGTCATCCCATCGACCTGAGGTGACGCTGCGGCGGAGGTGGCGATGGCTACCCCCGCCAACGTCAGCCCGATAGCTTGCGTAAGTGAGTTCAACTTGCTGACCCCTGCACTATAAAGCGCGATGTGGCGGCACTGAGCCGGATGGTTTCTTCGACGAACCGAGAACGGTGCGGTAAGCCGAGATTACGCCGGCTTGTAGTGTATGGCTCTATCCGATAGGGTAATTTTAGCTGTATTTCGTAGGATTTTCGCAGCGCTGCGATGGTGCGACCGGCATGGACCGACAACGTCCTGGATCACGTACGGCCAGCCGTGACGTATCGTGCACGATGGCGCATGTATTATCTTTTGAGTGCCAGATCGGCAATGGGTTCATGCACCCTGAGCCCGATCCTGTGAACGGCAGTATTTCGATCAAAACTTCGATCAGTGAGGAGAGAATATCGTGGCTTATATCGATGGGTTCGTCGCAGCGGTTCCGACTGCCAACAAGAAGAAGTACATCGAGCACGCTGAAGAAGCGGCAACCATTTTCAAGGAGCACGGTGTGCTCAGAATAGTGGAGAACTGGGGTGACGATGTGGAAGACGGTGAGGTGACGTCCTTGCCGATGGCGGTCAAATGCGAGGCTACGGAAACCGTGGTGTTTTCATGGGTTGTCTGGCCTTCGCGTGAGGTGCGAGATATCGGCTGGCAAAAGATCATGGACGATCCGCGGATGGACACGGAGAATAATCCGATGCCGTTCGACGGCGAGCGCATGATCTTCGGTGGCTTCGAAACCATCCTCGACAAATAACCACAGGCCGTACGATATCTGGCGGTATTGTTCGAAAAAGATTGCAAGCGCCACCCCAGCGAAGCTTTCTACAGGGTGGTCGGTGCGTGCTGCTTAAAGCTCGATAAACCTTGTCATTTCGGCGTCATCGTTTGTACTTAATACCATTCAGGCGAACTCAAGCACAGGACGGTGCAATCTAACCGGGTCGTCATCCCGTGGCGACCTCAGGTCATTTTGCCTGGGTCGTCAGCGCATGATCAACCCATGTCAAGGAG
>CBDCAW010000012.1:0-250217 GCA_965214025.1 Granulosicoccaceae bacterium | reverse complement strand
CACGACGTTACAAGCGCTTCACGCTGCCCAATGCTGTTGCGGCTTGATCTATAATACAAGCATGTCTGGCTCAACGACATCCTCCACCGACTACCGCGATCAATCGCGCGAGCAGCTGCTCGAATCGGTCGCCGAGCTCGACCAGAAGCTGAAGCTGAGCGAGCATCAGCTGGACTGGTTCAAACGCCAGCTCTTCGGCGAGAAGAGCGAGCGGCGATTCATCGACAACCCCAACCAGCTCTGCTTTGGCAGCGGTGTGCTTGGCGAGCTTCCCGAACCGGAAACGCTGCCACAGGAGAAGATCACCTACACCCGCACCCAGGGTCCGAAGGTGCGTCCCGAGGATTGTGTCACCGACGGCGGTTTGCGCTTCGATGCCTCGGTGCCGATCAAGACGATTCATCTGGCGCCGGAGGGAATCGAAGGACTCGAAAAAGGCGACTACGAGACCATCGGCGTCAAGAAAACCTATCGGCTCGCACAACGCCCGGCCAGTTCGGTGGTGATCTGTTACGAGCGCCCGGTGATCAAGCTACGTGAGTCTGGTGTGATCCACCAGGCACCCGCCCCCGACGGGGTGCTCGACAGGAGTGTGGCCGATGTGTCGTTCATTGCCGGCATGCTGGTGGACAAGTTCGAATACCACCTGCCCTTGCACCGCCAGTACCAACGCCTGGGTCATGCCGGCATCATGGTGTCGCGCACGACGTTGACGAACATCACGCGGCGCGCCATCGAGCTGCTGCGCCCGATCGTGGCCGCGCAGCTGGTCTCGGTACTGGAGAGCAGCGTGCTGGCGATGGACGAGACGCCCATCAAGGCCGGGCCGAGCAAGAAGCGCCCGGGCAGGATGCAGCAAGGCTACTTCTGGCCGATGTACGGCGATCGGGACGAGATCTGTTTTGCGTTCGCGATCAGCCGCGGCATGCAGGTCATCGAGCAACTGCTCGGTGTGCACTTCGCCGGCACGCTGCTCGCTGACGGGTACGCAGCCTATGCCGCCTGGGTCAAGGGCAATGAGCGAGTCACGCTCGCTCAATGTTGGGTTCACACACGACGGCAGTTTGTCGAGGCGCGTGATGGCGAAGAGCAGGCGGTCGATCAGTGCCTGGATATCATCGGGCGGCTCTACCAGGTGGAATCACTTGCGCGGCAACAGGCGCTGGCGGATGAGGCTCTACGTGGGCATCGGCTCGATCATGCCAAGCCGATCGTTGATGAGCTCTTTGCGTGGCATCGCTGGCAGAACACCCGAGAGGATTTGCTGCCAAGCGATCCGTTCAGGCTGGCGCTGAACTACCTGGGGAGTCGCGAGCATGAACTTCGCGTGTTCCTGGCCGAGCCCGATGTGGCGCTCGATACCAACCATGTCGAGCGCGGCTTGCGTCGTATTCCGATGGGTCGCCGCTCGTGGCTTTTTTGTTGGACAGAGCTTGGTGCTGAACACGTGGGCATCATCCAGAGCCTGATCGCCACCTGCCGGCTACACGACGTCAACCCGTATGTCTATCTGGTCGACGTACTGCAGCGAGTCAGTACACATCCGGCGAGTCGGGTGTCCGAGCTGACGCCACGGCTGTGGAAGGAGCACTTCGGCGACAATCCATTGCGTTCCGACCTACACGACACCGGGTAAGGTTGGCACCGTCCGGCGACCACCGGACTGCTCAGGAAAAATCAGCCCAGCCGCTCTTGTCGTCTCTCTGAGTCAACAGGTGAGGGCTGCATCGTGCGCGCTAGAAAGTCATATCTCACGGCAGGCTTACGTCAACAACGCCATTGAATGCCCGGTTACACACGACCGGACCAAGTCCGGTAATACCGTGTGTAGCAGGATCGTCCTCCCACCATTGATAGTCCCGTCGAGATTGGCCGATGACATAGTGCGACCTCCGTCTCTTGCTCATCACGATAGCTCGCGCCCGATTCAACACCAGGCCGTGATACCAGCGCGGTATCTTGTCCGCCAGAAAATTCGAAACGACCAGAGCTCCGCCCGCGATCAGGAGGTTGACGATCTGCTCTGACGACATTGAAGAGCCACTTATCGTAGCCTGTGCGACCAACAGTCCACAAATGGGAATCCAGACTGCGACAACGATCGCGGTAGCTGCTTTACGGAGTGGCCGGTTCACTTCTTGTGTCTGGACCAGACAGCATGGCGAGAACGGGGTGGCGCTGCGATCGTTTTGGTGTTCGACCCGTGTAACCTTGAGGTATCGATCTCGGCCATCTGTCCGAGTCAGTATGATCTGCCCTTGGCTCGGTGGCTTCATTCCCGGCTTGATCTCGTGATCGAGATCTTCACGACGAGTGCCTGTCTTCACTATTACACGCATGTGCTTGCTCCCCTTGAATGGGTCCTGTAATGAATCTGCAAGAACCTCAGGGTACTACTTTTTGCTCACTACTCTATCTTCGAAAGGATCTGTAACGACGGCGTTGGCTCATCAAGAGACATGTACTTTGGTCGATAGGTGTCCAACCATGCTGGCGACTCCTGCAGTCCAGACTGTTTCCAGTACAGAACCAGCAAAAATTCGGACAGTTGATGTTTTCTTCATAGACGCCTCCTCGATGTTGTAGTCACCGACCGATAGGATCAGCTTATGACTAGCGAAACGCAACAAAACTAATAGAAGGACTACAGAGCCAACAAACGCTAAGGGAATCGAACCCCGACCTATTACCCCTATCGGCCGAAACACACTCTCACTCCCCTATGTAACGTTAGATGAGAGTGTAAGGACTGCGACCCCGCGTCTTAACCTCGGTGGACCAGTACACAGCCTCGGTACCATCCTTGTGTTTAACGACCACGACACGCATCGATTTGGCGAAGCAGACGATGACCCCATCAGCAATCGTTCGTCGGTTTCGAATGCGATCTTTAGTGATGTCATAGCCATCCGCACGGGGGTGCGCATCGAATAGTCCAAACCAACGGCGGCGACCTACAACCGATACTATCTGGCTGGCGTACAAGCTCGGTTTCAATCGATCTAACATCAAGCGATTCCGTTGTACAGTCCTGTTGCTTTCCAGCATGGCGAGGGCCGAGATCACCATCGCCGAGATCGAGATCACTGCGCTGAGTGCATCTGAGCTCATGTTCTGAGTCTCCTGTATGAATAGAACAGTAACTACAACTATAGATCTAGGCCGCCATGTGTTTTTTCCAAGGCACGCTCAGTGATTCGCGTTGGCACCCAAGCCGGCACTGGTCGTTTTGAGCGTGCAAGCCTTGTGCGGTTAAGATGAATACTGAGCACATGGCGATAGCTCTTTTCGGAGTTGTCGAACATATGCACAACATCCGCCATGCGTGCGGCTGCGTCAAGATTCTCCAACGATCGTCGATAGCGACGTTCTACATCGTCCTTTGGCACGTGATGTCCACCAGTGACCACACGTGACGCAATACGGTCAATATTCAGCTCAACGGAGGCTGTACACACATAGTAGAGCATCACCTTGTACCCCTGCTTCTTAGCAGATTTCATGAGTTGCAAGGGACTGTTACCGGATAGGGTTGTTTCGATAGAGAACGATCGATTCTCATGCATCTGTTCACGCTGGCATTTGATGGCTTCCCTTGCGCCCGCTACTTCTCCTCCAAGCTTTACCGCAAGGTCATCAGCGTTGATGGTCATCCCTGGCGCCCTGCCCTGGTACCTCTCCTGCAATGTCGTTTTGCCTGATCCGTTTGGACCGGCGAACACCGATAGAACCTTCACGTCTGATTACGCGCGGACCTGTCGATAGGCCTACGAATGATGCTGCCGTCAGGGCGTTCTTCGATGATGTGCTCCAGATCGTCTGGCTCCATATAGTAAATAGATGCATTCTTGTCGAAATGCTTCTTCTTTATGTAGTCAGCCATAGACGGATCTGTATACAGCTTGACGTTCTCTCGTGATTGCTGCAATACCTCCGCGTAAGTCATCGGTTCTTCATCATCACTTTGGTTGGTAATCATGGTTGGTCTGATTTACTCCATTATTTTGTGTCAGTGGTTACCGTCATCGCGGTTCTCTGCATATGTGTTCAGTATCGATGGCATCAGAATCTCAATAAATGCGTGGCACTGAAACTTCTCCTCAATCAGCGCCCTTGCATATAGTTGCGTTCGCCATGTCTGATCGCGGATTTCAATAGTCTCATCAAACCGCTCGAATGTCGGCTCAGGCAAAATGCCTTCTTCCGGCACGCGCTCGCCTATTACTCGCCATTTCACTGTTTCTTCTCCTCTATGTCGTACTGTAAGCGAACTTAGGCACACGGTTGTACCCGATTTCTGGATTGTTGGATTGATGAAGCAGTATCAGCTCGCGTTCCATTGCAAGCATTTCGTTATCTGAACAGTGCTTCTTCTCCCACAGAATTTCTTTGCGGCACGTATAGTCCTTACGCACTGCCTCTGGAAGATTCAAAAAGTCTTCGTTGATAAGATCACGATTCGGAGTCCCGAAGTACCGATAGCTTAAATAAGGCTGGCTACCAATATATATTTTTCCTGTTGGATAGGTGATTTTATAAATTTGGGCCGTGGGCCATTTTTCCCTGGGGCTCATTATCTTGTTGATTCTCTTCTCACGAGGAACGGAATTTCTTCCACTCCTTTGTGTTGCGTTGATCACGTTACTCGCAGGGAAGGCATCGATCAATGCGAATCCTACGACCCGGATACCCGGCCGGTGCATTTCGGCCAGGTTGTCGACCATTAACTTCTCAACCACATTCGTCAGCTGCCTCCTCAGTATCTGAGCAAGCGCTTGGATGTTGCTCAGCTCTGCGTCCACCCCCGTCCAGCAGCGCGAAACCACTGTTCTCGCGCAGTGAGTTCGATCGGTGATGCGACGGCTCGTCGTCACCGGACCCGGGTAGCGCAACGGCTTTCGCGAGTAGTTCCTGCCTTGATTGCTGAACATTTATCCGCTCATCTGTGTCTTGATTCGGATGTAGTTTCGTGCGCTACAAACCTATTCATAGTTCCTGTTCTTTCGCCAATGCCTGTATTGCGCTGAGCCAAGCCATAATAGAGCGTCTGCGTAGAGAGTGGACGATAGCGAATCTAATATTGTGTGTGAAAGAACGTCCAGCGGCTCGTTCGAAATAAAGTCGGTTCTAATTTTGACACTCACCTCAGGCTGCCTGAATTCAGGATGTATCATCATAGGCATCTCCGAAACCAGTGAGCGCATCGTCAGCTCGTCACCTGGATTGAGATACCCAATCGTAAACCGATAGGACTTGTCGCTAGTCAACTGCTCTGAGTACCCTTCACCTACAACGCCTGAGGTTGATACCCTTGTTCCAACTGTAATAATAAACCCTTCGGTCGTTACAGAAACCGGCACTTCAAGATTATTAACTGTCATGTTTCCAGTGTTTATCACAGTAACGTCAAATGCATACAACGATGTGATAGTTCTATCTGAAACTGATATTTTTAACGTACTAGAAACCTCAGAATCAACCTCAAGTAGGCGAATTGGACGCCCACATACAATAGTAATCGTCTTTCGGTCTTTTGTCCTTGAGTCATGCCAAGCTTTAAGTGCAAATCCAATTAAGGCGCCGCCTAGTATGAATAGTCCACTAACTACCTCAGGACTCATGAAATTTCTCGATATAGCTGTGGAGCGTTAAAAACGATGACCATGATTACTCTCCTTCATGTTCAGTGGTTGGAGATCGCTTCCTACCGTTCATCGCTCGGTGAGAAACCGAGCGATGCCCCAGACTGGGAGATCGCCGCCTCCCACTCGGGAAGGTCGATTTGATCTGTCTCGGTCGGCAGGCGGCAGCCGAGGAAGTAACGGCCGGTGATCTCGCGAACGGTTTCGCCCACCTCCCTTGAGTCGATTCCTTCGGCATCGATCTCTTCGGCCAGGTAGCTGGCGAGGTCTGGAAAGAAGGCGAGGATCTCGGCAACGTCTTCGGTGCCGATCCGCAGTCTTGTCTGCCTCGTGAACTCAGCACTTAGCCCCGCAAGTTGCTCGGTGGTTGGCCCAATGGATGCGAGTCGCCGTTGACGCGCGGCCTCTACCCACTGTACGTGCAGCTTAAAGAGCGTGGCGTGCTCGCCGTTCGACGCGATTGCTCGGAACATCGGCAGAGGGTCTCGTGCGTTCACTAGATTCTCCTTAGTGTTGTTGGTTGCGACACATCCACTGTCGAGCACCGTTGGGTAAAAGAGGTAGTATTTGTGCAAGTTCAACAGCGCAACGCTTCATCATCGGGCATGTCGAGCATTGCCCACAAACCCATTTTCGATGGGTCAACCGCAGAGCGACAATTCCTTTACTATCAGCCCACGCTCCCGCTCGTACCGTACGCTGGTGTCGCCAAAAAAAGGGCGCTCCCAAACGACGTCCATCATATCCGGGTCATCGCCTACGATGAGGTCGATGTATCTGTATTTCGTGCCTCCGAAATTTTGGGGAAACATGAAGCGATCAGACTCCTGTCTGGATAACAGGGTAGAACCTCCATTTACATAGCAATCCTTGCCGGATGTGACGACGTCATCGGGTAGCAGTCCGTTGCGTCGGTAAATGGTAAAGTTTCCATCTTTTTGAACGTGAAGATAGGTGTCCGGCTGATCAGCCTCGCGCCAGAAACCGGAAACACCGTCGACATCTCCGAGACCTTCGAAGTATTCGTCGAACGTTGCACTCGCACCTCGTGCACCGTCAGCGAGGTATCCACTGATCACCACGCAGATGAGCAAAGGTATGCGAAGAGGCAGTCTCATAGGTCATCTCCTATGTGTTTGATGGTTTCGTAGTCCCGCGCCGACCACCGAAGCATCTCTCCCATGTCTTCGGCGAAGACGTGCGCAGCTCTGCGGCTTCCTCCGGTGCTGTAGCGATGGCAATCTCCGCATTCGGGATCTGCGGATCTCTCCAGTGCTGCGCCACGCGCTTATAGATCGGCGTGCCCTCCAGTGAAAGCCAGTGCGCAACGATGCCAGGGTGGGCCTTGTGCCTCGCTCGCGCCATGCTCTGCGCCTTCGACTTCTTCAAGTTCCGTCCGCGTGTGATCTTGCGGCGCGTCGCCCGCCGATGCTCGCGCCACTTGCGCTTGTCCGTTGATCGCAGCCCGGCTTCCACGTCCATCACGAACAGGCTTGCCACTTCCAGATCAGACACGCGCTCCGAGAACTCATCGCCAGCACTCTGGCTTGACGGCAGAGGACGCTCGTCCAACGCCACCAAACGGGCAACCATAGCCACCTCGTCTTTACGCAGCGCCTTGACGTACTCATCCCATTCTCCAGGGCCGTTGCTCCTGATGCAATTCGCAGGCAAGCCAAGCGCCTCGGCTGCTTCTGTGCAACGCCTGATCTGTTCGTCGGCTGGCAGGTACGGAATGGTACCCACGTAGATCCGAACCAGCTTAATGTCATTAGTCTTCTGCATGATGAGGCTAATTGTGTCACAGGCAGTTGACGAGTTCAAGTGCTGAGCGTAGGATAGTGTTCATCGGCAGTGTGTAGCTGCTCAACACAACCCCCGTATTCGTCAATCATAGCCCTCAACCACCGGAGGTAGAATCGATAGTGGAGAACAGTAACCACAGGTCAACTACCCCTGTAGGGTTAACCCTAGACATAAGAGCCTAATCATAAATGAAAGTAATGCTATTCTTGGGATTGTCTCTGTCGCTATTGGCGCCTAGCATCGCAATTGCGGTAGAAGGTGTAATTGAAGAAGGTAAATGGTCGATGCTCGAAGAGCCTATGGAGGTCGGTAATATGGGATTTGTATTCGACGCATCCGTAGAAGCGGAAGACTATGAGTCGGGCCCGCTTCGGGATATGACGTTCCAATGTCAGTTCAAGGAGCCACAGATCTCAATTCGAGTTATTGGAGAGAACCTGTCTACAAACAACGGGGCGGTTGTCTATTCGATAGATGATGGGGCGAAAGGCAAATGGGATATGGAGACCAAACATGATAGCGGCGTTTTTCTACAATCGAACGGCGAAACTGCGGTCAGTGCCATTCGTGAGCTGCTAGGACATGAGAAACTAGCCGTCTTCTTAAAGCTGACGAAGGGGAGGACGAAAACTCTTACGTTCGACATCACTGGAATTGAAGATCGCATTCATTATGTTCGCGTGCTGTGTAATATCTAACTGGTCGAGTAGCGCGGGGGAGAGGCAGCACCAGGCATGAGGGAATTTTGCGAGAAGGCGGAGCATGCGACAGCCCGCTGGTGGACTTCTTTGTCCAACCGAACATAAGGGCCCCTGCTCAGCGCGACACCAAGCTTAGAAAGATTCTGAAGCATCTGAGAACCGGAGCGCTGCTAGGAAGCCATTGGGGGTCGAGCCAGTCGAATGTCGATCAATCCTATGTTGAAAATTATACTGGTTCTGGTATAATCTTCCGTGTGAACAGGATTGTATTCCTCGGCGATGCACTCGATCGCTTGCGAGCTTTTCCGCTGGAAGCGCGCAAGTCCGCCGGTGTCGAACTGCATAAGGTGCAACTAGGGCTGGAACCAAGTGATTGGAGGCCGATGAAGACGGTTGGACCTGGTGTGCGTGAGATCCGGATACGTGAAGACCATGGTGCGTTTCGCATTCTCTACGTCACAAACATTGGCGATTTGGTTGTTGTACTCCATGCTTTTCGAAAGAAGACGCAGCGGACCGAGAAACGCGACCTGAGTATTGCTATCGAGCGTCTACGTGCACTGACCTGATATCTACAACGAGAAGATCGATGAAAAACCGCGAAAAGCCCGAAGCACAGACCTTCGGTAGCGTTTGGGATGCGCTTGAAGACACACCCGAGTTGGCGGCAAACATGCGGCTGCGATCGTCGATTCTGATCGCGCTTGAACAAGAAATTCGATCTTGGGAGCTGACGCAGATCAGAGCCGCGGAGCGGCTCGGCGTGACGCAGCCCCGACTAAACGATCTACTCCGAGGCAAGATCGACCGTTTCAGTCTTGATGCTCTGGCCGAGCTCGCCTCCAGTGCTGGTCTTGTGCTAGATCTTCGTGTATCACGGGCAGCCTGACTAGTATGCGAAGCAACGCTCATAGACCGCAGCTTGTTCAGCTGAATAGGCGTGAACAACAACTGATCTGACCGAACATATACCCCTCGTTGTGCTCGATCCGTTCATGCTGGATCCGGCCCGGGCATGATCATTTCCGATACACCGAGTCAACTCCGATGAGTAACCAGAATCGATCGACAAATGTACGAATGGCATGCAGGTCTAGGTGATTATGTTGATGATTTTCTTCATCGTGATTTGCTTGGCAGGAATCACGTTGATTACTCGGGCTGAACTACAACGCGGACAGACTCCAGCGCCACCGAGCCTGATGGGCAAGTGGCCACACAACGTCATTCTGCTAGTAGGCGTTGCAGTGTTCTTCATCACTCGCAATGGGCCGTATGAGACGACAGCGATGACCGCAGCCACCGTTGCAGCAGGTGTATTCTATGCGGTCAGAATTCACCAGATGTCCAGGCCCAGGCGATAGTGCGCATCACAGGCGTAGTAGCCAAATTACTCGACTTAACACATACTCCCTTGCGCTAGATTGCCGATAGACTATCACCATGGTGGTGCATGCATAGTGACATCTTCTAACTCAGTAAGACGGCATCAAATGACAAGATAGGTTTGCATCCGTTGATGACTGCCCGAACCTCGCACTATGAAACACTCGCGACCTCCAGAAACAACCCTGCCGACACTACCAGCAGGGCATCAGCGTCTCGGTGAAGCCTGGTCCCTGGCACTTGCGCTACCACGCGTCGCCAGAGAGGCACCGATCAATGTCGGGCAGCTACGTATGCTGAGTGTCATTGCACAGGATTGGAACCCGACACGATTCGACCTCTGTGCGCTGGACGTTCACGATCAACCGACGATCGACAAGCGACTGGCTTATCTCGAGCGCAAAACACTAATCCTTCCCTTGGCGAAAGCTCACCACCACGAAGCAGGAGGTTATCGCGCTTCCACACAAGGGCGAACATTGTACCGGTTGCTCGGCGGTGCAGAGTGTCATGATCGCCTGAAACGTGCTCTTGATAGTGCCTGCGATCTGCCCATCGAGCGGCGCGAGGCGCCGATTAATGTAGGTCATCTGCAGGTGTTGCACCACATTGTCGGTCAGCCGTTGGTTTCCACCACGGATCTATTACCCCTGGTCGATCATCAGAAACAGACTTTACGTTCGCGGTTGGCCTGTCTGATCGACAAAGGACTTATTTCACGCACGCCTAAGTTCAATGCAGGCGGGAACGGGTCAGTGAACCGGTATCAACCCAAAGCGCTGGGAGACCGGTTGATTCGCGAGCTGATCGCGTAGCGACACCCAACCGTTGGTGAACGACCTCATCCTCACACGTTGACAAAGCCGCGCTTGCACCAAGCGCTAGACTGAAATAAAAAACAGTTATACAATCATGCGCGACAATCAGAAGCGGTTTCTGCAAAGATTGCCTACTGGATACCGGTTCTGTTCGCCGCGTCAGGCTGTTCGTCCGGGTCGAGGTCATTGAACAAGGTCGCAATCCCATGAAGGCATACGGCCTGCACGACATGCGCGATTGGATAGAGACGATCGGGGTTGAAAGGAAGCCGCGAGGCAGTATCTCGTAGCCGCCATAAGCTAACACCTCAACAGGCGTGCCGGTGTGCGCTGCGCGCCGACACCGTCGTCTCTCCATTGCCGGTTTCGCTAACCGCTCATCCCTTCGGGACGCCTGCGGCAGCCCCAAGTCCACCTCACGCACTTTCATGGCAGTCGCCGGCTGGCACCGACTCCAGGAAACCGCGTGGTTTCCCCCGTGCGCAAGCCCTGTCCCCTTCGGGCTCGCCGGCGATCGGTCACTCGCTTCCGCTCGCGCTGCGATCTTGGTCTCGGGGCCTGCGCACTCCCCATCCTGCCCTGTCGGAGCCCTATCGGGCGGCAGCAGCAGCTGTGCTGCGACTACCGCCCCAACCGGGCGACCATTACCGATAAGGATTCATCTACGTGAAAAACACAACCCAGTCCCCACAGGATCGCCTCCTTCGACTCGGCCCCGGCGCGCTCAGCGATGCCGAGTTGCTGGCCTTGTTCCTGCAAAGCGGCAGAACTGGATCATCGACGGTCGATCTTGCTCGTCAAGTGCTCGCGCACTTCGGCAGCCTGACCAACCTGATGAGCGCGGATCTTGCCGACATCAGCACGGTGGAGGGATTGAGCCCTGCCCGCTTTGCCCGGCTACAAGGAGCGCTGGAGATCAGCCGTCGGCATGTGTTTGCTACCTTGTGCGAAGGTAACGTACTCGCCTCTCCGGCCGATGTTCGTCACTACTTGTCACTGCATTTGACGGGGTTGCCGCATGAGGTGTTCTCCGCGTTGTTCCTCGACAACCGGCACCGGGTCATCGAGTACCGCGAACTGTTCCGCGGCACCCTCGACTCGGCAGCCGTCTACCCGCGTGAGGTCGTCAAGCGTTGCTTGTTGAGTAATGCCGCCGCTGTCATCTTCGCGCATAACCACCCCTCAGGCGTGGCAGAACCCTCCGACACCGACGTGCGTCTGACACGTCGCCTGACCGAGGCACTGGCGCTGATCGACGTGCGCGTGCTCGATCACCTGATCATTGGGCAGGGTGTGCAGACATCACTGGCAGAACGCGGGTTGCTGTAGATCACGCACGGCCACGGATGGCCCTTGTTTCGTCGGCGCAAGCGGCGCCATCCCTAGCGCCGCTTGCAGCATTGACTACCGCGCATATTGCGCGGTAGTATTTTATACAGTCACCATCCCTCCCTGGAGTCTCTCATGAGTGAACCGCACGCTGTCTATCGCGCCTACAGCGCTCAGCATCATCTATCCGAACGCCAGTTGCGTTCGCTGAATTGCTTCAGAGACGGACGCGATGCACGATACGAAGCGCCATCGCACCAAGCCGTGCGCTCGCTCTTCGCGCATGCAGGATGGACGCAGCAAAGCGTTGCAGAGCGCACGCGCGTCAATGTCAGCACCGTCAGACGGTGGATGCTGCCGGCTGATGAGGCCGGGGCACGACCGATTCCTTACGCCACCTGGCGGTTGCTGCTGCTCACCAGCAGACGGGTATCGCTCAGTACCGACGAGCCATCATGATCGTGGCGGTGCCTGTGCCACGCCGATGGATAACGCGCGGACCGCGCGGGTTATCGGCCCATGGCCTCCAGGAGAATGCTCAGTCCACCCTCGGCGGATCATAGACGACGCGTGACCGCAGGGTCGGGTCAGTTCTCGCCTGTCGGCGGTGACGGACGATCGGGTAGTAGCGGCCCGTTGGCACGCTGTCGGCGGCGACTCGCCGTTGTGGGTCGGGTGTGATCTACACAACGCTTGAACCCTGCAACAGGCGTTCACACGGGCAAGACCCAAGCTACGTGCGGCCGAGCCGCTCCCGTGTTGTCGCTGCGCTCCTGCCCGCTCCTTCGCTGCCGCAGTCTGGCCCCGTGTGAACTCAATCCTGTTGCGATCGGGTCGCGAGCTTCGACTCACAACCGATACACAGCAACGAGAGAGAGACGACATCATGAGCAACGGCAGAAAACCAGACCTGAACATCTTCATCTCACAAGACGGTGAGAACAAGCGACTGACTCAGGTCGGCGTCGCCTGGTACCACGCCAAGGGCGACGGTCTGAACATCATCCTGGAAGCCGTGCCGATCACCGGCAAGCTGGTCGGCTTCCCGCCCAAGGCGAAAGACGAAGAGGCAGAAGACGTCCCCTTCTGATTGCCCCCATCGGGCAGGTACCTCATAGGTACCTGCCCTTTTTTATGCGTTCACTGATCGCTGCACGTCGTCATTGGCGGAACTTGCCAGGTATTCATCGTGTTGTGTTGCCAGGCTTGTGGTTCGGACATCTTACGCCAGGCGTGCCGGTATGCGCTGCGCGCCAACACCGTCGTCTCTCCATTGCCGGTTTCGCTAACCGCTCATCCCTTCGGGACGCCTGCGGCAGCCTCCAGTCCACCTCACGCACGCTCGCGGCAGTCGCCGGCTGGCACCGACTCCAGGAAACCGCGTGGTCTCCCCCGTTGCGCAAGCCCTTTCCCCCTTCGGGCTCGCCGGCGATCGGTCACTCGCTTCACTCGCGCTGCGAGTCTTGGACTCGGGGCCTGCGCACTCCCCTTCCTGCCTTCATTGGCCCCTACGGGCGGCAGCAGCAGCTGTGCTGCGACTACCGCCCCAACCGGGCTTATATGACTACTGGAGGCAGTGATGAAAACGAAATTACAGGATCTTATCGAACTGCAAGTTGATGCCGGCATCGCCGACAGCCGTGCCCTGAGCTGGAGTCGATTCGATGCCGATCCCGACTCGTGGACAACAGAGCTTGCCAACTTGGTCATTGTCCTGTCGGGCAGCACGACACGGTACTGTGTAGCGCTTCAGTATACGGAGGATCGCTGTATCGCCCGGGAACTTCACGAAGCGGATTCGTTGGCCGAAGGCCTGATGCTAGCAACGCGCTGGGCGTATGAGCGAAAGGCTCGGCTCGATGCCCTCGAAAGCGAGTGTGGGTGACAGACATGACTCATTCACAGTACATGCGCATCGAGTCAGTCGCCGGCGGTACCGACTGCACCGAAAGGGCCTTTATTCGTGCGTGTCGCACGCTAATCAAACATGAGGCCAAGGGACGGGCTTGCCGTGTCCAGCGGCAGCAATGGATTCGTGGCGGCCTGGCCGTGCTCTGGCAGATACGATATGGCGATAGAGAAGTCACGGAGCCAACAGACGAACGCGATCAGCAGATCGATATGAATTTCATGTGGTACGAGGATTGGGTCACCGAGATCGTGGCCGCGATTCGCCGTGGTTCAGTGGCCGATGCGCAAGCGCTCGTGAGCCGCTCACGAACGACGGTACGTGACGGGTATGCGCGCGATCAGTCCTGCTTGGTGTGGCGCGGCTCATTGCCGGTGATGAGGACGTTTCAGCCGACTAGTTGGGCCTATTCGTCGAGCCTCGGCAGGCTACAACCGCATCTACTTGCGTGACCCAATAACAAGCAGGTTACGCAAGTAGACCTCTCCTGTCACGCTAGGCACCGGAAGTTTACACCTCAATCGGTGTCTCTCTTACGCACCCTCACGACACCGGAAACCGCCTGGATTCCCCGCGCGCAAGCCCTTGGGAATCGATACCGGTATGAATGCGACAGGATCGCAGCTGTCTGACCGATGACACAAAAGAGCGACAACGTTCGCACGAAAAGCTCGTACTCACCGGTCCACATCGTGAGAATTCAGCTGACGACGACAGTCGGTCTCGGATCAGGCGCCTCGACGATAGCAGAGCGGCCGTCCTGGCCGCGATAATGTATCCCTGATGTGGATTCGCTAAGGGGCATCCGCCCCTGGCGTCGCGCAAGGGGTTTCCCCACTCTTGCCGCGCTTCGCTTGTGCAGAGACGGGTGATCCCCCTCCCCGTGCGCTCTGCCTCCCCGGTCTCGGCGACGGCCAGAGGCCATGCAAACGCATGACCTTCGACCCGATTAACCGACCAGAGCAGGCGATACACCATGTTGATCAAGCTGACCAACCACCACCAGAACACGACCTTCAGACTCTCGGAAACCAACCTGGCAAGGCTGGCCCTCGACTGTTACGGAGGCGGGCTCAACAGCGACCAGAGCGCCAGGGCTATGGAGTGGCAGGACCAGGTCCTGGACGGCATCGCGCCGATCCATTTCGTTGATGGCGGTATGGATTTCACCGTGTGGGTCGAGTACGACGCCGAGACAGCGGCATGAACCACACACTGATCTGGCGGATGGAATCCAGTAACAAGCGGCGCAGTGTGTGCGGTCGGTTCACCATTGTGAAAGACGCTCGCGGCAGCTACCTGTTGTTCGTGAAAGATCATTACCACGCGAGAGCCTACACACGCACGCTCAAGAAGGCGCGGATCGCGGCGGCTGATGTGCTCAGTGGGAAGTTGCGGTTATGAGGTGACTGCAAGGCGGGTAGACGCGACAGGCTATCGTGGAACCTGCGCTTGCAGTCGTCTGAGCCGCTCGACCAGTTGCGCACGTCCATGAGCGTCGGCTGTTTGGAGAGTCCGGTGTTCGAGCGCTGTGATCAGCGGCTGGTGTTCTCCTAGCAGAGTCACCGCAGCGGCATCCGCCGCCCATTCCAGACGAGGTCGCAGCGTAAGTGCCAGCAGCAAGGTGAGCGAGGCGATGACGAGCAGCAGGTTCGGGATGAACACGACCAGATCACCCAACCCGGCCACCCGTCCGGTCACCGTGGGGTCACCAAGCGCAAGACCCAGAGCGCCGGTGAGCAGGCTCAACGGTCCGATCAGCAACAGCGAGAACAGCAGCGCATCATGCCGGGCCAAGTGCCCCAGCTCGTGAGCCAGAACCGCTGAACATTCGTCAATGGAACTGGCCAGAAAACCTTGCGTGATGATGATGGCGTTACCCCGAAACCCCGCAACCGCGAACGCGTTAAGATCATTACCCGTCACGAGCGCAAGCGTCGGTATCGCACAGCCGGCGCGCTCGCACAGACGCTGGAGCGCCCCCTGAGCGATCGCCAGATCGCGATCATCTGTCGTCACCGCTTGCCGGCGCCTGATTACACAGGTCAGACGAATCAACGTCGCAGGCCTCAGGCAGGCTCGAACCGCCAGTGCCAATGCGGCGAAGACCAGACCGAGAGCACCGCTCAACAACCAGAAGCCACCGACGCTCATGAACGCTGCGAACAGGCACAGGAGCACCCGAACCACGCTCGGCACACCATAGAGTGCCGAGTGTTTCATGTCTCAGGCGAGTTCAGTTTCTGCGCGGCTGTCGGCTCGCCGCGTGTGCTGGCGAATCGCCTCTTGCCGCCGATCTATCGCATCGGTGATCTGATCGGTGAGCATCACCGGATCGACCACGTTCCGAATGATCATGTTCTCATCCCCGGCCCCTCTGACATGCAACGTGCCGTAGCCGAACAGGCGCCCAGCCGCGCCTTGTTCCAGTTGTTGCATTTCGATCTTCTCCAGCTTCATCTCCGGTGTCGAGCGGGCCACGAACCCCGTCTTCATCATCACCCGGTGATCGGTCAAGCCGATCTCGGTGGTGTAGAACGTCAGGGTCACCTTGATGATAATGATCAGACCGATCGCCGCCGGTACCAACGCGATGAACAGCGTGTACTGCGCCGTCGGACCCTCGGGCGGCAGCATGAACAGGGTGCCCAATGCCGCGATGAAACAGGCACCGGCGGCGACGTACTGCGGCAGGAAACTGGTCAGACTCAGATGCGTCAGGTAGACGATCTGTTCACCGCTCGTGCGCTGGATGCGCTCTTCGATATAGCGTGCCATCATCCCCTCCCCCGTTGACCCTGTACGATGCGCTCCGCATTACGCCGTCGTTCGGCGGTGCACGGACACGACGACGGCTCGACCCGGCATGCCGGGTTTCGCCTGCGCACTGAAACAGCCCTCGTCGAGCACTTTGTGTGCATTGACCCCTTGGGCAATCAGCTCGACCCGCACTCGATCCGCCCGTCCGATCGCCAGTGCCCGGTTTCTACCCGGCGCCCCGGTCGGGCCATGACTGCAACCGATCACCGAGATCAGGTCCTGCTGAGGATCGAAGTCCTTGGTCAGGGCCAGCAGCGCTTGCTGGTTCGACGCCGACAAGCGTGTCGAGTCATCATCGAACGTCAGAATCACCTGCTCGGCGATCGCCTGGCCTGCCAGCGGTGCAAACCGCTCGCCGCCGATTGCGAGTACATCCGCCAGGTTCCGCGCCTGGAAGCCGTCATCCAGTGACGACTTGTCCGTGGGCACCGGGGTCTTCGAGCGCTCTTTCCCGCCGGTGCCCGAACCCGATGCACTGGCGGGCACTTCCTGCCAGCCGGTATCTGGCAGCGTCTCATCGTCAAGAATCGACTGGCCGGTTGCTTTGCCGTCTTGGGTTCGTCGTGACGCCGGGCCGTCGAGCACCGCGTCGCGCTGCTTCTTGGCATCTGCCTCCGAGGCCACGTTGCGATCGAATATCGTGTCATCGAGCGGTTCCTCACTGATGCGCGTACCACGCACCGAAAGCGCCGTCATCGGGAACACACGACCGCCTCGGATCTCGTACGCCCGACCGAGCTCCACTGAACCGACCCGCACGCGGTAGCCGACACTGTGAGCGTCCTCGCTCTCGAAGCCTTCCGCCTCGTAAGTCACGAGCAGCGGACCGGTGTCATCTTCCGGCACCCTCTGCATGCCGAATCCCGCCCGTCGCAGTTCGCTGGCGAGTTGGTTGCCGAATTCGCTGGACACCGGGCGCATCTGCAGGGTGGTGTTTCGCGGTGAGAAGCCCCGGAGTTGCGCCAGTGCGCTCACGAAGTCCTCGGCAACCAGTGTTGCCTGGTCCGCCTCGACGACATCGTCGCGTGACGGCGTACCGGCGCAGCCGGTCAGTGAGACGATCATGGGGATCGCCAGCGCGATCGCACGGGTTGAGTGTCGCATGTCGGGTTTCCTCAAGTCGGGTTATTGCGCCGAGCGATAGGCGTCGAAGCCCCGCTCGTACGGGCCGTCGAAGTCGATATCCTTCGACACAATGATGTTGAACTGGTAGCCCGAGCGAATCTCAAGCGTGGGCTTGATGCGCAGCCGGTTCTGCAGGTACTCGTTGAAAGCGTTGGTGGTCGTGTCTGCAAAATCCTGTGCCAAGGCGATATTGAAAGTCGATTCGCTCTCGTCGTCGCCGCTCACGCTGTCAATCAGCGCCTCGCCCGAGGCATTGACGACACTGATCAACAGCGCATTGCCCAGCGTGCGCAAAAAATGCGTGTTCACCCGGTCCTTGAACCCTGCCAGACCGCGCGAGTCGTAGCCCTGCATCCCGCCGATATCGAGCGTCTCCCCATCGGGAAAGACCAGTCGGTTCCAGACGATCAGCAACCGCTCCTGACCCAACGCGGTGTAGGCGTCATAGCGGCCGAACAGCTTGGTGCCCTGCGGGATCACGACGAAGCGGCCCGAGGCCGAGTCGTACACGTCTTTGGTAACCTGTGCAAGCATGTCCCCAGGAAGATCACTGTTCGCCGCCGAGATCATCGCCCCGGAGATGATCGCGCCGGTCTTCAGCTCGTAGGGGCTTCGCGGGGCCTGTGCACGCTCTTCGAGTACAAACTCATTCTGTTCGGGCGCTTGCTGGCCCACGAACTGCTGACCTTGTTGAACACCGTCGGTGTTGGTCGAATCGCGCTCTCGTTCGCTCTCACTTCCACCTCCACCGCCTCCGAACTGCTGCATCAACGCGGCCATCTGGTCCGGCGTCGGTGCGCCGGACGCGCTCCCCGTCTGGCCGTTGGCGGCGAGCTGCGCCGCGGCCGGGTCCACGTACCCACCCTCAGGCCCGCGCTGCGCGGCCGGGAAGGTGACGTCCGGTACCGGCGCCTCTTCCTTCTCTCGCGGCTCGATGGTCTCGACCTTCGAGCTCGATCGCATCGCGCTCTCATACTCTTCGAGCTGCTTCGCCTCCATCCGATCCCGCACCTCGCTCTGCTGCTGCAGTTGGCTGAACTCGCGTTCCTGCAGCCACGTCGAGAGCTTGTCCTGGTAGTCATCGCCTTCCGGTTTCGGTGTCTTTGGCTCACCGATGTCGTTGCGATTGACGCCCACCAGCCCGTCGGGCTTGTCTTCCAGGAAATCGATGGCTTCACCGCTGGTCCCCATGTCGAAGACGGTGCCCGTCTCCTCATCGGGTAGCTGCTGGTTCGAGCGCTGGTAAGCGGCGTACATCATGCCGACGAGAAACAGTCCGATAAACGCGACGGCGATCAGCGCCGGCTTCTTGTTGAAGCGTGGACCACTCGCCACACCGCCCCCCGAGCGTGACGACGCACTCACCAGCTTTGCTCCGCTCGACGGTTGTCGATGCGCGTCAGCTCCACCTTCAGCGCATCACCGCCCTTGCCCAGCATCAGCGTGCCGCTGTCGAACAGGCCATCGACGATCATCCGACCGCGCGTGTCGTAGCGGTAGTTGACCATGGCATCGCGCGTGTCGGTGTCATTGATCAGCAGCACCGGCAGGGCGCCGCCGCTGACACTCTTCGTATCGAAATCGATAAAGGTCTGACGACCGTCATCGAACACCCGTATCGGCTTCCAATCCACCCGGTCCCCTTCGATCAGATAATCGAAGCTCAGGTTGTCTGCCGCGATCTCGCGGCCCACCGGTTCGGGGGCCTCGGGGATCGTTGTCTCCACCGGTTCAGGCGGTGGCGCCATCACCTCGATGTCGCTCGACCCGTTCGGCGACTGGCGATCGAACGCCGCACGAGCCGACCGGCTCATCCCGTAGAGAAACCCGACCTGGCCCATCGTGTCGCTATCGGTGCCGACCAACTCGATCAGGTAGGAGCGCCGATCGGTGCCCACGAACAACGTCGTGCGAATATCCGGTGCCAACGGCTTGATCACCACGTGATCCTCGGTCAACTCCCCCTCTCCGGCACGGGCCTGGATGACATCCCAGCGCTGGGTATCACCGACGTTGACCGTCTGCACCACCTCGCCGGGCTCCAGCCGCAGATCGCACAGCTGGAAGATAGCGCACACCACCGTCGGCTGCGACTGACCGTAGGCGAACAGAATGCGACCTTCCGGAGATCGCACCACCGTCGAATCCCCCGACTGCCAGCTCTTGGCCAGATCCAGTGCCTTGTCCGATTCATCCGCCGCCTGGCCGGAACACGGCTGCAGGAGTGCGAAAACCACCCACGACATCATCAGTTTGTTCATCGCGCTTGTGTCCAGTTGAGTTGCTGTACATACAGCCCCAGTGGATTGCCTTCCAGGCAGTCCGGCTGCTCCTCGCCCTTTTCCACGAACATCGTGGCCCGCCACGTCTCGCGCGTACCTTCCACGCGCCCATCATGGGCTCGGGTAGTCTCGTACCATTCCGCCTGCCACGTTCCCCCGGAGAGCTTCGAGATCTGCCGGACCTCGGTGGTCACCGAGAACGTCTTGTTGCGCTCGAACGGATCGTTCGTCGACTCCCGGAAGTACTCGTTCAGCCGCGCACGTGCCGGTGCCCGGTCGGTGACCATGCAATACAACCGTGACACATTGCGTTTTTGCTGCGTGTTGTCCGGTGTGACCGTCCGCCAATGCTCCACAAACTGCATGATCTGACTCGGGATCATCTCGTCATCCACCGTCAAGTCGTCTTCCAGGTATCCACCGAAGGTGACAGCACCGTCCTTGTCCTTATGCAACACATACGGCTTGGGCGCGCGAAACAACGTCAGGTACAACACTGACACCACCAGCAGCACGATGACCGTGGTCTGCACTGCGGTGACACCGATCAGCGAACGGATACGGTTCTCTTTCTTTTGATCCTGATCGCTCCACGCAAATTCGAGTGATCGGTAGTCGGCGCCTACCGGCTCCTCGTGATCAGACGGTTTTGATAGGTCCAGCGCATTGCTCGCCATCAGGAATTCCTCGTGTTGCTGTCAGATGAGCCGGTCCCGGCTCCGCCTGTCGATGCCGAGGCGGCAGGCGGTGTGCTCTCACCGCTCGGCGTGGAGGAGCCGGCCGTCCTCTGCTCGTCCATGCTCGCCGCCATCCGTCCGCCTACCGTTCCCTTGCCGGGAAAGGCGGACTGCGAGGTGCTGGTCCCGGACAAACCCGCTTTCGCCTCGGCGATGCCGGATTTCGTTAGATTCGCCACCGTGTTCAGCGACGTACTGCCCGCCTGTTGGCTACCGAGCCGCGCGGCGGCGAACCCTGCCGATGCGCTACCGATCGCGCTGGCCCCCACGCTCGATGCTGCCGCCGCTGTCGTGCCGATCGTTCGCGCTGCCGTGGCCACGTTCACCGCCGCTTGGGTCGACACGCCGTTGAGCAACCCGTTGATGGCATCGGGGGCCTTGCCGGCCACGAAGCACAACACCACTGAGAAGCCTGCCAGTGCCCACCACTGCTCGATGCGATCCGGATCGAAGTCGCCGGTGATCCGATCCGTGATCTCCGCCACACCGATCCCGGCTATCAGGAAAAAGATGAACAGGCGCATGCCGATGGCGAACGAAAACTGTAAGTACTTGATCGCATAATCCTTCGTCCAGCGACTGCCCCCCAGGGCCAACAGCACGATGCCGCCATAGCCGACGATGTAGAGCTCCAGCAGCACCAACGCCAGGTTGGCAGCAATCAGGAGCAGCGCGATGAAGACGATACCGGCGGCGAACAGCAAGGCGATGCTGTCTTTCAGATTGAAAACACTGAGATTGGTCGATGCATCGATGATCAACCGGACCGCCACGTCCAGTATCCCGTCAGGCGTCAGATCCCCCGGCCCCAGGCTGCCACTGGCCACCGAGCCCAGCCGGGTGAATGTCCCGACAATCGCGTCCATCCAGTCGGCCCCGTTGAGCAGCAGCGTCCAGAAGAAGCCGATGAACAGGATGCGCAGCACGATCTCACGGACGAACCCTTCCATACCGCCCTCATGCAGGGCGACCATCACCATCGCGAACGTGAACTCGATGGTCGCCAGCGTCCAGAACGTGCCTGTCAGAACCCCGGCGATGTTCTGCCGGACCTGCGTCATACGACCCTCGAACAGGTCCAGCGGCCCGAGCATCTGATTGTCCTCGGCCATCTGAGCGCCCGCCTCGCCGACATACACCAGGCAGCCGAGACCGACGGTGGCCAGGACCAGGGCATAGACCACTTCGCGTCTCATGGCAGCTTCGCGCCCACTTCGTTGCCGATGATCGTCGGCATCACATCCTCGTGAAAGTATTCCGAATGAGCCTCCTGGTCGGCCTTCGTGGCGGCCGAGTAGGCAAAGTAGCTCGAATGCAGATTGCTCTGCTCCATCAGGATCTCTTTCAGGCCGTGCAGTTGTTTGATCTCTTCGGTGGCCAGCTCCTGGCCCACCTGCATCGCCTGCATTCGCCCTTCCGCTGTTCGGGACTTGTCTTGCAACAAGGACAGCCGCTGCTCGGAAGTTTGGAGCATATCGGCCTGCACACCGTGCGCCTTCATCGTATTCATGATGGTCGAGCGGTGTGTGTTGTTCCATTGATTGAGCCGGTCCTGGACCGGTTCACGATCAATGGAGCCACGTTGCGCAAGAGCATCGTAGAAGCCGTCGTAGTCGTCGTACTGTTCGGTGAACCACTGTTCGGTGTTGGCAGCGGTGTGCGCCAGCGCGTTGCCCTGCTGGATCATGGCTTCGATGTCCCGATAGATCGCGAAGACGTTATCTAAGGCATCAATTTCTTGTAAGCTTTCTGGTTCAAGACGGAGAGCCGCCTTGCTCTCAAAGTTCTCAATCTCCTTCGTGAACTTCTCTATCTCGGTGTTGACCTGCGTGATGTACTGAAGTAGCGCTGCGGTGACAACCTGTGTCCGTTCCGTGGCGATATCGCCAGCCTGAGCACAGGAACTGAAAACAAGAAAAATTGTAATTAGTCGTTTCATGAGTTCACTCCTTTTCTAAAACCGCATTGAGTACTTGACTACTCGATCCCCCACTACTCAAGAATCGAAGCACCCCGCTGCCATCAAATTGAATAATGTCAGCTACTGCTGTGGTGCTATCCAGAAGATAAACGTAGCGAACATCAGCCGCTTCGTCACCGAAGTAAGGTCCAGAATTAGGCACGGTAATTTGGTGATCAAAATCTGCCACCACAGGAAAACGGACGTTCTCGAACGAGGATGGATCAGAGGACTGATTAGGCTCATCGATTCCCCGGACACTATTTTCTTCAATGCATTGGTAGGCATTCTCATCTATTGCCGGCAGAACAATGCTCTGTTCAAGCTCGGAACTGATTACCATCCTTAGTTGACAAGCTAATGTGTCGCTATCTACTTCAACGCGGGCATTGATGGTCCAAGTGCACATTTCCGAAGACGATGGGACAGTAGTGCTGATATCGTAAATTGCTTCACCTTGATAGGTGCCAATAAGCTCCCGGTAGTAATCGTTCTGACACGCCTCCCCGAAACCCGCCACCGCATCATCGACTGGACCGCTGCTCGAGTCGTCGTCGCCACCGCTGAACCAATTGCAGGCTGATAGCAGTAACGTCAACGACGTTAGCGCAAGGGATGTCGTCATCTTCATGGCAATCTCGCTCCGACTTCGTTACCGATTACCGGGCCGGCAGTCGGTATAGGTTCGTGTGTACGCTCGCCCTCCGCTTCATACACGGAGTCCTCTTGCATCTGCGCCGCCATGTCCAGTCCGATCAGATGGCCTCGCTCGATCAGGATTTCCCGCATCTTCAGCCACTGCTGATTCGACTGAGTCTTGTTCATGTTGGACAGCTCCGCCTGCTGCATGCGCCCGACAGAATTCCGGCTGAACTGCGCCAGCCTGTCCGACTCGCTACGATCCTCCGCGGCCTGATTCGCACGCTCGTTGGCACTGGCCAGAGTGTCGGCCACCGTGGAATGCAGGGTTTTCGAGACCTCCCGGCGCGAGGTGATCCACTCGGCCTGCGTCGTTTTCGGTTGGGTCAACACCTCGGCCATCCCCTCGAAACGTCGGCCTACCTCGGTGCCGATCGCCTCGGGCGTCAGGTTCCGCCCGATCGTCTCGGCCCGATTGAACTGAGCTTTGATGTCCTGGATGTCCTGTCCGATGTCGCCCCATTCCTCACCCAGATACAGATTGGGGTTCAACTCGATCTCGGCGATGGCGGTACGAACCTCGCCCAGTTCGAACAGGCGTTCCAGGTCCATCACAAGCTTCGGCGTGCTCTTGCACGTCCGGTCGGCCACCAGACCCCAGTACGCGTTGCAGACGGTATCGACGTACGTGGGTTTGAGGCTTCGAGGGTCGTTGATTGCTGTCACTGCTAGGTCCGCCGTTGCCGACGCGATCGCGTTGTCAACGCTATTGCGCATTTCAGCGATTTTCGGACGAATAGCATCGTCGCCCAGCGTTTTCGTGGTGGAGTAATACTGGTGCACCGCCGACCAGGCATCACTGACCAACGTGTCGGTGTTCTCTTCGGTGATGAACTTCATCGCCGGTTGATTCCACCAAAGATGCGTATCCTCCTTCTTGAAATCACATTCCCAACCGCCCAGGAACGGATTGCATCTACCGGCTACATCGAAACTTGGATTCTGACCCGGCGTACTCAGTGCGGCAGGAACCGCAATCGCTGCGGTGTTCAGTGGCCCTGAACTATCTAGCCCGTCCGCCGTCGGCGCGTCATACGTGTCCTGCTCTTCTGCTTCCGGGTAGGTGTTCTCATCCTCTTCGGGTGTGGCTTGCGACTCACTGACCTCGGGCTCTTCTGTTGTCGCCGGAATGTCGGCCTCGATGGGCTCTACCGGTTCAGACTCTTCGGCCGGCGAAGCGGCTTCGGGAAGCTCGGTCAGGGCACCGGGGGTCCAGCACACATTGGAGAAACTGACCTGGCTGGTATTTTGTGGTGAGAACGAGGAATCGTTACCGCCGTGGAACGTGGAGTACTGGATTTCATCGACGGACGGCGTCCCGTTCTTTTGCCACATGATGCCGCCCTCCTCCAGCATCAACTCCCCATCGATCCAGACCCGGATCGAGCCGTTGGACTGACCCGGGTCGTTCACCGTCACCTCCATCGTGACGTTCATCGGTTGACCGACCGGGATCGTGTGAGGCTTCAGGATCAGGTCCTCACCCCAGTTTCCCGGCACGACCGGGCGATCGTAGGCGTAGGAATACACCACCAGGCTCGCCGTGCCATCGCCATTGCCGCGCCACATCAGTCGTGCGCTCCAGCCATCGGCACTGACCGCGCCGCCGCTAGGTGCCGTCCCGCCGTACAGGCCGAAACCCACCTTGCCGCCTTCGCTGTCGCCACCCCAACTGAATCCCTCTTCAAAGGTGATCGTTTGGTTGAGTGTGTAGGTCTTCGCAGGAGCCACCGATACCTGACCGTTGCCGTGGTTGCTGCCGTAGCTGGTGGCGCTCAGGGTCTGTTGCACGTTCAGGCCATTCTCACCCCCCAATACCGAGGGGCCGCCGTTACCGCTGCTGAAGTTGAAGCTGTCATCCAGGCACGCCTCTTGGGCTTGTGCGAGCGGCACTGCCAACATCCACAGTACAACGGCCAAGAGAAACTGACCCAGACGCGGCAGCGTCGGAAGGCAGCCGTTGGCCAGCACTACGCGGCGCAGTGATCGATCCATTTCGGCCTCCAGTCATCGGGGTGATCGGCGATCATCGCCTTCAGCGTGGCCACATCCTCCGCCGACGAGCGGCCGACGAACGCGAGGGTCTTTGGTCTTAAATTCAACTCGAACAGGCGCTTGCCGGACTCCGAGGTGTAGTAGTACTGGCGTTTGGGCACTGCACGCGCGAGCATGTCGATCTCGCGTTCGTTGAGCCCCATGATGTCGGCGTAGAACGGACGGTGCTGATCGTCGGAGATCTTCGAATGGGGCAGCAGGATCTTGGTCGCCGTGCTGTCCATGATCGTGTCGATAATCCCCGAGCGCAGCGCATCGCTGATCGATTGGGTCGCCATGATCACCGCGGCATTCTTCTTCCTCAGCGTCTTGAGCCATTCGCGCAATCGCTCCTTAAACACCGGGTGATCGAACATGAACCAGCATTCGTCCAGCGGTATCAGCGTCGGTCGCCCATCGAGCGATTGCTCGATCCGGTGGAACAGGTAGAAGAGCGTCGGCAGCACGACTTTCTCGCCCAACTCCATGAGCTCACCGAGCTCGAACACATTGAAGTTCGTGAACTCGGTCGTCTCCACATCCCCGTCCAGAATGTGCCCGGCAGGTCCCCCGACCACGTAGAACTCCAGAGCCTCGCGAAGCCCTTCATCCTGCAGATTCGTCTTGAACTCGGTGATCGTCCGGCTCGGGCTCTCGCGCAGCAGCAGCAGCGCCTCATGAATCGCCCGGCGGCGCCCCGGTGTCATTTCGACGCCTTGCAGGATGATCAGCTGCTCGACCCAGTCCAGGGTCCACAGCAGCCCCGACTGGCTGTCGATATCCGACAACGGCATCATCTGTGCGCTGTTCGCCGACTCGCTCGGATCGGTGCCGAGCTCGAAGTGCCTGCCGCCCACCCCCATGACGCTGGCGAACATCGACAGGCCGATATCGAACGCGAACACCTGTGCATTCTGATAACGCAAGAACTGCATCATGATCAGACACAGAATGGTGGATTTGCCGGAACCGGTGACGCCGCCCATGAAGGTATGCCCGACATCGCTCACATGCAGGTTGAGCCGAAACGGGGTGCTGTTCGGCGTTTCGGCTTGGATGAGCGGTGGCGAGTACGGCGGATACTTGTCACACGGCGCGAACTCCTCGCCCGGCCAGGCGGTGGCCACGGGCAGCAGATCGGCCAGATTCGCCGTCGATATCTGCATCCGGTCCACGTTCGTGAACGCGTTGCCGGGGATCGAACCCAGGAACGCACTCGTGGCGTTCATGGTCTCCACGCGTCCCCCGAACCCCATCTCGCTCAAGAACCTGCCGAAGTAGTTCGTCGCATCGGCCAACTCGTCCAGGCTCTCCGAGTAGATGACGAACACGCTGGTATAAAGCCCCTGGTTGACATCCCCCGATGACACTTCCGCGAACGCCTCGTCGGCATCGGCCACCATGCGCGCCGCATCGAGATTCACACGCGGGTTGGGGTTCTGCATCAGCTGGTCCTTGATGCCGACCTCCTTCTGCTTCCACTTGCGACGAAACGCCGACAACGACTCCACCGCATCGATGCGATCCATGTACACGAAGCGGGTCGACCAGCGATAGCGCAGTGGACGTGAGTCGAGGGCGGCAAGCATCGCAGGCGTGGTGTAGCTTTGGACCCCTTCGATACTGACCACCCCCACGTAATGATCGCCGACCCGCGGGGAGAATGAGGGGTAGAAGTCCTGTCCACAGATCAGCTTGTCGATCGAGATCGAGGGATGCGGGACACGCACGCGGCGCATAATACCGGTCGCGCAATAATGCAATAGCTGGCAGAAGTCGCAGTACGTCGCCCCTTGCCCATCGGTGTAGGGCCGGAGACGCATGACCGGGAAGATTGTGCCGAGCGCCCCTTCGAACGCGTTCCCCGCCTTCCTGAACGTCTGGAACGTCTTTTCCTCCAGACTGATCTGGGCGCCCTTCGGCTGATCGACCATCGCATCGAAGAACCGTTGCGTCAGCTTCGGCGGTGGCTTGTACATCAACACGACGAACGCAACCGTCTCGAAATGCGCATCCTGCTCCTGGACCGCCTTTCGGCGCTCCCGGTCGATCATCAGACTCACCTCATCGGGAAAGTGTGAATCGGCCTCATCCGGGTAATCCTTCGTCTCCAGCCTCAGCGCTTCGGTCCACATGGCCCAGCCCTTGCCGAAAGACTTCACCAAGTCGTTGAGACGGTAGCTTAAGTAGTCCAACTCTCGCGTGCTGGCGGACTCATGGTCGATACCGGTGTAGCGCCAGCCCATCATCAGCTCGCCACCCTTGCATTCGACGATGCCTTCGTCGAACGATCGGTAGCGTCTGAACTGCATCAGATCGACAAAGCTCGTTTGCTCGTCGCTAGCGAAGAAGAATCGCGAGACGGCATTCATAGCGCCGGCCTCCGTCCCAGCTCACAGACCTGGCGGTGCGGCATGGGCAGTCCGAAGCGCGCCCGGGCCGGGTAGTAGCGTCGGTACTTCAAGAACTCCAGGTAGACTTTGGTCGCCTTCGGGTGCAGTTTCGCCGCCGCGCGCAACCCACTCACCCCGGACACGAAGATCACCACGCCGGCGACGAAACTGAACACGGTCATCGCCGACAGGGTGAGCAGGACGCTGGCGACGATGACCATCATCATGGGCGCGCGCTCGCCGCCCAGGATCGTCGCCGTGCGGTACAGCGAGCGCCTCAGTGGTGCGATACGAGGTTGGGGTCCGTTCATCATGACTTTAGGACTTCCGATGCGTTGTGTTCAGCGAGGCGGGCCGGGGCACCGTTTGCCCCAGCCTGCTTCCAGGTGATCAGCCTGCGAATGCCGATCGGGCGAATCGCGCTTTGACCGCCCGCACCAGGCGGACCTCGGCGTGTGCGACGGTGGCGCTGGCGGCGAGGGCGACAACGGCGGCGATCCAGAGCACCGCAGAGGGCGAGCCTGTCAGCGCGGCGCCTGCCGTGAACAGGGTCGTCAGCAGATTAACCACGCCGATCAATGCGGCAATGATCAACACGAGATACACCAACTGTCGCCCCGCACCGGACAGGTTGTCGGCGAAGGCCAGGGTCGCCAACGAGACGACGACCGCAATGGTTGAGGCGGCAAATGCCACCGGCCCGGTAAACGAGTTGGTGATTGTCTGCAGCGGCGCCTCCCATTCCAACGCGCCACCGCCGGCGACGCCACTGGTGGCCGCGAATGCCATACCGCCGTACAGGCCGGTCAATACGAACACTGCCAATCTTTCGAGTTTCATGAGTCTGTTTTTCCTTTCGGGTTGTATTGGTTACCGCTCCTCACGCTCGAACACGGTGGTCCGATACGCCTCACTCTTGACGTCGAATCCCGAGACCTCCACAAGTCTCGGTATCGTTCGCCCCTCCCTGCTCTTGGTGATGTTGATCAGCAGATGCACCACATCGCCGACGAGTTCCTGTATCCAGCCGCGGCCCATCCCGACGACCTCGGGGGATTCACCGCACATGCGCTCCAGGCGCGTCAGTCCGTCAAGGGCGCCCTTATCGCTGTGGATCGTGCACAGACCGCCGCTATGGCCGGTGTTCCACATCTTCAGCAGCTGGTAGGCCTCGCCGGAGCGGACCTCACCGACCACGATCCGATCCGGGGTGGCCCGCAGCGCCCGCTTGAGCATCAGCTGCATGCTGACCGCCTCGGAGACGACCCAGGCCAGCGAATCCACCGAGCTCAATCGCAGCTCGGCGGTGTCCTCGATTGTCAGCACCCGGTCGTTCGGACACAGCGTGGCTAGTTCGCGCAGGATTGAATTCGCCAGAAACGTCTTGCCGCTACCGGTACTGCCCACCACCACGATGTTCTTCTTCGCCGTGAGCGCCTCTCGAATCCTGTCGAGCTGCGCCTGCGTCATCGTTCCAGACTCGACGAAGTACGACAGCGGCTCGACGAGCTTGGCGTGTCGACGAATGCGCAAGGAGGGGGCACTGACCGTCGGCGGAATCTCGCCACTGATCCGGCTGCCGTCGAGTAGCAGCACCCCGTCGAGATAGGGGCGCTGTTGATTGATGGTCGTGTTCAGACTGCTGGCTACCGTCGCCAACAGACTGGCCACCTTCGAGGCCGCCACATACCCTTCGAACGCGCGATCCGCGCCGGCCCGATCGACGAACACCGCCCCGTTCGGGTTGACCAGAATCTCCTGAACGTTGTCCTCGTTGAGAAACGCCAGCATGAAGCCGAGCTCGCGTTCGAGCTTCTTCACCACGCGCGCGTCGTACTCACTGACCGGCACCTTCTCCAGCGTCAGCGGGCGCTCTCGGGTCTCGGTGTTCATTCGAGCTCCTCTATGGCCCTTGAAGGTAGGTCGGATAGCATGCGAAGAATCAGTCCTGCGTCTTCCAGCTGATCCACCCACGTTGCTGAAATTGACCGTATCGCGATTCCCCTGCATAAATTCTCGCGCGCCAGCCGTAGGTTCCTCCGTAGCGACTGTCTAGCCTGTCGAAGGTCATCTCTGTATCGCACTGTCGGACTAACAGGGCACGTTCAGGACCTTGTGGTGTGATCTTGTCAATCAATAGCAAGCACTGCGTACCGCCTGTCATGCTCTCGAGGCGGATGCCGACTGTCTCCCTGCTCAAACTGATATCAAAAACCACATTCGAACGTCCTGTCACATCGATTCCCGTCACGCGAGCACTGGCCGACGTTACAAACGCCAGTAATACAACGCTGGATAGGCCAGCCAGCAACAGGTGTCTGAAGGGTAGTTTCATGACTTTCTCTCTCTCGGGTTTATCACCCTCTGTACTGTCAAAGGGGCATGGATGAATGAGTGTCGGAATGCCTCACCTTTTCTAATCTCTCTGGCCCCTGCGTTCATCCACGGCGTTCATCGGTGTGTGATCGGCTCGTGAGTGCCAGGGAACAAGCGACGATTCCTCGGTCAATTCGGTACCCGAGGATGCGTCTGCCGACGGATCGATCGATGGCTTACCGGCGTTCACCGGTGACCACGCGACCTGCGACGAACCGGTGCGAGCCAGGTAGGCGTCGCCATTGACGTAGCGCTGCCAGACGCTATCGACGTAACCGTTGTCCAGTCCTCGCGTCATCGAGCCGGTGTTGTAAAGACTCAACGCGGCACGCAACGCCTTATCACCCTGGTGCCCTTTCGCTCGGGCAGTCTCGAGGTTTTCCATGAAGATCGTCTCCCCCAGTGCAAGACTGGTACAGGGATCGATGGCTTCTGCGTACGCCACCCCGAACCTCTCCAGGTTCGCCGAATTGATTCCGGCAAGCCCGACATCCACCGTGTAACCGGCATCGACGAACAGACCAGCGGCCTCCACCACGTCATCGGCCGACACCGGGACCACCGGTTCGCCTTCCCACTCGTTCACGTTTATCGCGATTGGATTGCCCGATGATTCCTGCTCCACGATGGCGAGCATCAAGGCTGGCTCCATGCCGAGCGACAGGCAGCCCAAGAGCATCGACACGTCAAGCATCACGCACCTTCCGGGTGATTGACGGCGGTGACCACCGGGATACCGAACAGACGGCTCCACTGGTGGGCCGTGTACTGCATGCGGGTCGCAAGGGCGGCGTGTGTGGACCAACCCAGATTCGCCGCCCAGATCACCGGGGTGATAGCTGTGGCAAAGGTGGTCAACGCCCGCCAGGGGTTGGCGATCTCGATACACAGCAGTGCCGCAATCGCGGCGTCTTCATCGATCAGGTCCTGTCCATCCACTGCCTGGTGGTGCTCACCGAACGACAGAGGCACCGGCGAACGCTGCGCGTACAGCACCTCACCGGTAGCCCCGTCGATCAACGTGTTCACGTAGCTCGACTCATCGACGTAGGTGCGGGTACCGCCGATCATTCGGCGCTCGGCGAGGGCGAGCATGGCACCGGTGAGCGGCGTCCATTCCTGGTAGACCCCTTCAGGCCACACCACCGACTGTGTGTCGAGCGCCTCTGCGATCATGAGCTCCTCCAGCCGCCAGGCACCGCCGAGCAGGGCAGATGTCTTCGCATCCGCCTGTCCGCGCCAGGTGTCCACCCCTGCCATGCGGGGCGTATCGCCATCCTTGGCGCTCACGGCGGGCTCTGCCGCCGCCAAGGCCACCGAGGCGATCAGATAGCCAATGGAGAGCGTCAACAGCGATAGCGGGCGACAGACGGAAACAGCGGCCAGCAAAGCGACGAACAGCGATAGCCCCCACAGGCCCAGGCCCGGGAAGAGCAGACCGGCCACTGACAGCGGCGAGATTAACGTAAGGCCGGCCAACGGCGGTACCGAGATACCGACGAGCACCCCGATCACCGCCACCGCTCGCCACGCTCGGGGGGTGGCCAAGGCCGCGCCGAGTCCGGCCCCCACGATCACGCTCGGCACCGACCAGGCCAGTAGCGCCATCGAGACCGAGGCGGTGTAGTCGAACGTCGCCCAGAGCGCTGGAAGCGCTGCGAACGAGGCGTAGAGGCCCGCACACACCAGCGAGACACGTCCCTGCCCCGATGCGACGACGAAGGGCACCGTGCAAGCAATGTGGCAGCTCTCCGGACCGAATCCGAAACCGGCCCCGGCAGCGGCGCACGTGGCGACTTTCATCACGTCGTCCATACCGGCCTCATCACCGAGCGTATGTCGCCCCTATTGACCGGCCCGAAATACCTTGAGTCGAAGCTGTTCGGGATCTCATCGGAGATCAGCCACACCTCATCGCGACCCAGCGTGACACCGTGCGCGGCCACCAGCGGTCGACCGCCAAGGTCCGCATCGAGCACCGGGGCGGTGTCGATCTCTCGGCCATTGAGCACCACGTGCTCGTACACTGCAATGACGTCCCCCTTGATCGCCAGCACACGCTTGAGCACGGGCATGTGATTACCGCAAGCTCCGTACGGCAGCAAATACCCGCGCCGGGTGGCAAGCGCAGCGGCCTTCTCGGGTAGACAGGTTTCGACCAAATCGCCGCGCTCTAGCGACGACTCCACACTGCGGTACAGCCCGCGCGGGAAGCTGCTGGTGATGTTGATTCGCAGACCGGCCCACCAGAGTGCGCCCGCGACCAGCGCAATGTTCAGCAGACCGATCAGGATCAGCTTACTCATACTGCACCGGCCGGTTCTGTAGGTTTTACCGACCCTGCCGCCACGCTCGGGGGCTTGGATAGCACAGGGCCTCTGACGCGATCGCTCATCGCCGGCGGCTCGTAGCTCGCCCGCTTGGCAAGCTCTGGGTCCATGAAGTACGGGGTTTGCACCCCTCGGATCGGGTAACAACCGCGCGCGAAAATCAGCGCCTCGCCAGGCTTGATCATCCGGTACGCTTCATCGACTTGGACTGTGCCCAGGCGCATCACCTCGTCCGGCGTCATCAGCGGTCGCTGATGGTAGCCTTCGTTTTCCGAGATCGACGAGGGCACGATCCCAGCCGGCTTGCGGCTCTCGCTGGTAGTTTCCTGCACCACCGTCGTTGCACCGGTGGCGTCACTGAGATGCTTTGCCGTCTTGGGTTTGCTCGGGGTGTAGGCGATCTGGATACGGCAATTCGACGAGAGCGTTTCGTGCTCGCCGTACAACGCCTGGAGGGTTTCCAGATCCTGTAACACGATGCACGCCTTGATGCCGTAGCCCGGCATCTGGTCCATCGACTGCTGGACCACCGGCAAAGAGGGCAACGAACTGAACTCGTCGAACATGAGCAATAGCTCGTGGCGCTTCTCACCACGCGCCGGCAACCGGTCGGTCAACTTCCGACACACCAGATTGACAAGCAGGCCGAAGTAGTTGTTGAGCCGGTCGCGGTCCGAGGGTCGGATGATGAGATACAGAGAGATCGGGTCTTTCATCGCGACCAGGTCCTCGATCCGGAAGTCGCTGCACGAAGTGGCCCGCGCCAGGATCGGATCGCGGAAGATGGACAGGGGTGTCGTCAACGACGAGAGCACGCCGGAGAATTCCTTCTCATCCTTGTTGAGCATCTCAGTGGCCGTCTCCCGGATCACACGCGCCACGTCGCTCTGCACGCCATCGAATTCGACGAGATCCTGGAGATACACCGCGAACTCTCGATCCGGTCGTGTGATCGCTGACAGGACATTGGCAATCGTTGTCGTGCCGCCGCCTGCTTTTGCCTCGTGGGCGCGGGCCATCTCGTAGAGGAACACCCCGACTGCCAGACTGCGCGCCGATGCCTGAAAGTGCTGCGTGTTCGACCCCTCGTCCTTCTGCTTGTTGCCAGAGGGAATCAGGTACTGCATCAGCATCTGAATTTCTCGAACGGCCGTTTCGCGACGAATATCGATCTCTTCGAGCGGATTGAACCGAGCACCGTCGGCATCCTCCCGGCTCGGGTCGTGGTACATCACCTTCTGCTTGAGCACGCGCTGACGATACCCGGCCGTCAGCTCCCACAGCTCGCCCTTGATATCCAGCGCGAACACGCTCGATTCGTAGGACACCAGGTTCGTGACGACGAAAGAGACCGTCTTGGCGCTCCGACTCGGCGCAAACAGCAGAAGAGATTCCGGCCCGGTGTGAGTCAGAAACTCCACCGGAACGTGTTCGGGTGCGTTCGGGGCACGCCAGCCGCCGACGATCAGGGCACGCCCATCCGTCTTCTTGTCCAGCAGCCCGGCTGTCTCGGCAATGTCTTCACGACGCGCCCACCGGGACGTGCCATGACTATCGAGCGTCGGCACCGGGCGCAGCGCCAGGCCCAGCAGCCCCACGCACAAAGCGACGAACCCCGCCGCCGCCGCGACACCCATCATCCAGCCTTGCAGGACGGCATTCCCGTCCGTCTCGACGACCACCCGGCTCACTGCCAGCAGGTCGCCGGGGGTCCACCAGACAGCACCTGCCGGACCCTTGAACGCGATCAGATCCAACAAACGCAGCATGGCGACGTGTGCAGCGACGAACACGCTCGCCGCAACGAGCAATGCCAGAAAGACAACTCCGCGTCCACTTCTAAGATGTGGCAGTGGGTTAGTCATAGTGCGCGAACGGGCGACAAGTACGATAAGGCAATAAACCCGACGACCTTCCAGTAGCATTCTCTATCCATCGCCGATCTTGAGGCTTGCGTTCAAGGTGACAGCAGGGCGAGGCGATCGCACGACCTAATGCCGACCTACTCATACTGGGATATGCTCATACCTGACGATGGATGATCAGCCGTTTTATAACATCCTACTCTCTCAAATGTTATTTTTTAACATATTTAACCCTTTTTTTATTACGGATTTGTAATCCTATGCCAGTCAGCTTGCTGATGGTGGACGACCAACCACGGATCACTTCCGTCTACCAGACACTCCCGCGGAACTACGAAGAGATCGACCAGGTATACCTTGCCCACGATGATGACGAGTACTGGGAAGTGTTTGAACGGGAGCGTGCGCACATCGACGTGGTGGTCATGGATCTGATGCTCGACACCAAAATTCCAATACCATTGCGGGGGGAGACGCCCGTGCTCTTCTCAGGCTTCTCTCTTATGGAACAAACCATGAAGCGATACCCGGGCACTCGCATCAGTGTTCTGACGCAGTACGAACACGAGACGACCATCCTCTCGGCTTACCGATTAGGAGCTCGCTGCTTCTTACCCAAGCATCAGCACGACCTCGAGAGCTTTGTCGCGAACATGGTCGACGTGGCGGCAGGGCATCTGGTCGTTCCCGATCATCTATCCGTCTCGGTTCGAAACAGGATCGCGGCCTACCAACATCCACTCTTGACGACGTTGGACGATGAAGAACTATCAATGGTGGATATGATCTACAACGGCTACGACACTGATGAAATCAGGGACTCGATCAACTCCAAATCAACACAGTCAACTCAGAACAAGATCTCTCGCATCTTGCGGAAGCTCGATTGTTCAAGCAGGAGAACAATAAAAAAAATGGCTCTGGACGCGGGCATGTCACGCGCGATCGAATAGCACATTAATGCTTGACGCTGCATGGGTCTGTCCGATGAAAGGCACCTTGAAGATCAAGAGCGTGCCAGCACCACTACGTTGCACATCGAATGAACCACCAAGGTAGGCTGCTCTTTCCTCCATAATGTCTAGTCCAAAGGATTCACCTTGTTTCGCAATGTCGAACCCGCCACCATTGTCACTGACTTGAAATACAAGCATCTCCTCGATATCGTCTACTGTCACACTGACACGCGTAGCTACAGTGTGCCTGACGACATTTCTCACTGCCTCTTTCACAACACCGATGATCTCTCTTTCAGTCGACTGCTTCAGGCTCTCCAGTGTACGACTGCGGTTGATGACCACGATTCGCTTAATGCTAGTGCTTTCGGCGCATTCTCGATTGACTGTGTCCTTCAAGGCTGCCTCGATGCCCAGGTATTGAATCGTATCGTTGCGATAACGTCCAATGATCGCCCTCGCAACCGTATCCACCTCATCTGTAAGCGCTAGCCAGGTCGCTAGAGCGTCATCGATTTCAGCAGCGCTGATCGCGCCCGGATTTCTCTGAAGCTTTCGACGGTACTGTTCCATCCTGCGTTTCAGGGCAACCTGGATCGAACACAGATCGTCGTGAATCTCAGCAGCGATACGCTTCGGCTCTCTGTCAACTTCATGCGTGGCGCGCAACATCAATACGCGGTTTCTGGCCGCTATCCCATGGAGCTTCTCAGTGCGTTCCTCTACCATTGCCTCCAGCCGACTGACATTCGCCTGTGCAAGATCATACCTCTCAAGATACGCATCAATCAGTGAACCGATCTCTTGAACGCGAGAAAACTCTTTCTCAGCGAGCCTTCTTAATGGCTCTATCTCACCGTGCTCGATCCTGTCTCTTACGATCGCTAGTGGTCGACCAATCTGGCGGTACACCAGTATTGCAAACACAAACAGTACCCCTGAAACCAGAATCGAGCTGATAACAAGATGCCGCCTACGGATATCTGTCGCAGCGCTAGCCGGAATCACAAGTCTTACTAATGCAGTCCCAAGAGCCTCTGTTTCTCGATGAATGACATCTGTGCGGTTCGAGAAAACCCGTCTCTCGTAGTCCACCAACGGACTCTCATAAGATGCCAGGGTTACGGGTACAACCGCGTAGATACCGTCATCGCGCCTACTCAGCACCGCATCGCTCGACGAAGCTTCCCACTGATCAGCCTCAGCCCAGGAGCCATAAACAAGCTTTCCTGTACTATCGAGCACACCTGCCACACCCAATTCGCGCATATTCTTCGTTGAACGCGCATTCTCAACACCGGTCTCGTGATACACAATAAAGGTACCCACACTACGATTGATATCACCTCTCAACTGAGTGACTTGTCTGCGAGCATCTGCGTCCACAAGCGCCTCGAAGAATGCGGTACTAGCAACGTAGGACACAACCAAACTCGTGAAGACTACACTAACAGCAGTAAGTAGGATCAATCTCCGTATGGACAGTCCGACCACACTACTTCTCCGGATAGGAAAAATCCCACTCCAATGACTCTGGAGCAATGGTGATGCCGGAGTTTGAAGCGGTACGAGTGTTGACAGCCGTCTTCGTTGCCTGAAGCATGGGCTGGATAGGATTGACGAATTTTTCTTTTACAGCCGTGCGTAGGAGTTTTGCTAGTTGAGTGCCGTACCCCACAAAATCCGGCAGTACACCTAGCATCAGACCGGCTCGAACGTAGCCGGCTCGAGTGCCGACTGTGACGATCTGACGATCCCACGCACCGTCGACGATTGCGTCAAGCAGCAGGGTGCTATCAATCTCAATGAAGCCTGGCAGAAATACAAATGCTGTTGACTCGCCGCTCTTCTTGAAGGCTGCGGCAACTGCCCGAAGTGCGTTCACACTACTGGATGCATTATGATAGCTGGTCGCCACGCGATCTTCATATGCAAAGCTTACTTCTTCAACCATTTTTTCGGTTCGACTATCGAAATCGAAAAACACAAAATGATCGATTTCCGGCTGAAGTCGCAATGTCTCTTTCACCATCACACTCGGGTCTACACGCATATCCAGGGAATAGATTTCCGTATCAGTCTGTAGCTCCACCAAGCCCAAGACGGACTGACCGATGGTGTTCGTTTCTCCAGCAAATTTGTTAAACACGCTTCGAGTCAATACGATCGAGTGCAGGGGTAGTTCATCCTGCTTTTCCACATTAATTTCATCAGCCGCCGGATAGACCTGACGAACGCCTTCTACGATCACACTTGGGATTTGGTCATAAGGTGAAGCAAGCGTCGGATAGAGTATCAGCGGTTCTGCTCGCACAATGGAAGTTGCAAAGATATTCGCCAGCAGGAAAACGCTGAAGGTCCTTCGGTGTCGCTGGATGCCTGATCGGCTCGATAAACTCATCGCCTATTGCCAATCGATGAACTACATGTACTCTATTTAACAAGATCTGCTATGACCGCATTCGGCAAAGCCGAAAAGGAGCGCGGCTTTGTACGCTCCCGATAATTGGCTGCCTTAACGTTTTTCACCAATTGCACGCTTGGCTGTAGCTGATAACATGCACCACACATTTTCCCATCATTGCGATAGGTCTGTTTTCCATACGTCTGTCGCGAATTTTGAAAAGCATCGATGACGCCAGCGGTGAAAAGTTCTTCGATCGCTACCTCGCACGTTCTCGCCTGATCATAAGAACGTTTTGCTGCGACCAGTCCCGATTGCTTAACATCTTCCAACGAAAATTTGAAAGGCCTGTCTGTTCCAAGATTCCTGGTCAGCGACATCGATACTAATAACCATCTGCTGAGCGGACTCTTGAGCCTCATGTAGGTAGAAAAAGAAAACTGCGTGTATTTCACTGACCATACCGCACAACAAACGATGGCTGGAAAACTGACGATGGTATGTCCGGTTGACGAAGAACAGGTCACTGATCCAATGATGGTGTCCGAGTAAGAAAGGCCACTCTTTGTGCTCAGCTGTATCCGTGTCCCAGCCAACACATTTATGGAGTGCCTGATCTGGGTGATGTTTCTCTGCATATTGTGGGCTTTCAATATTCGCCATATATCTCGCAAGCGCAGCCGGAGCATGGCTTTCTGTTGGTCACCGTAGCTAAAGAATTCCCCTTTATCCGGCGAGGCAAACAGGCGGATCAGGATATGCTCGATCGCCTGATCGTGCGGCGTAGGGAAATATTCAATCGTCTGTTGTGTTTTTTCATCTAGTAGCCTGGCTGGATGCATGATCATCTTGCAGCAGCGACCAGCCAGGGTGAACTCTCTAACCACAGATTCTAGTTTACCGTCAACGGTCCTGCGACGCGATTGTTCGCGCGCAGTCATGCAATATTTCGGAACCTTCTCCCAACCGTCGATCAGATGCGACAACGATCCTACGGGATCACGAGGCAGTCCATCGCCGACCCTGTCATCGCTGACCGACGTAAATTTAGCGAACTCTTCGACCCGACCGGCTATGTCACTGATCGGAAGTCCGCTGAAGAAATCAAACTCCAACTGTGAGAATGTCTGCTCCTCAGCGTACGCTGCAGACTTCGCGATCTTCATCGTCACCACTGTAGATCCCCTCTGCCATCTGATGCGTGCTTTTGGTGGATTGAGCTCAAATCAATCACTTCAAGCCGCCCAGAACGGACGAATTTGGTGGTTTGGGCTCAAAATCGGTTGACGACCTGCATCGAACCCTGACTGAATATCTAGGCTACGTCTCAAGTTTGGTGGCTTTGTCTCAACCGGTGGTGGTAGGCGCTCAAAAATCTGGTGGATTTCGCTCAAAATTGACTCTCCGTGGTGGTCTGGAGGTTGATCAGACGTCAATTGTTGGTGGCTTTGACTCAAAAATTGAGGCATCCAGCCGGATATGGCCATCGTTTCGATACCGGTTCTTCCCACTAATGACCCTGTTGGAGGTTTGCTCGCACACGCCTTTGGTGGAACAACCTCAAATCGCAAACCTATTGGTGGTTACTACTCAAAAAATCACTCACAACATGCTAATTTTTAACGATAATTTCTGCTTTCCTTCTCTTATTCCTTTCCTGAAGTAAACTGCACACCATCATTTTCACACCTGCTAGTCAAAAATGGGTAGCTAAATCTAACATTTCTATCTTTCTTATGTTAGTAATAGCCCGTTCGTTCATGAAGCTGGCAGAACGCGCAGAGTCTTCTGCACACCGCAGTCCAGACAGTAACGGTATGACGCTCAACTTACGGACGATATCGGGAGTACACGATCAGTTATGGAAACCGCCGGCTTCGATTCGTCAAATAACCGTCACCTTGACTCAAACCAACGTCTGCCGCCTGGTTTGATCACCCATGGAGACCACCTGTCTGCTCGAACACTGTGCTGTCTACTGTGCTTGTGGGCAACTATGGACTCTCTCTCCACAGCTGTTGCCAGTACCGACGGGGCATTCCTACTAGATGCCGAGACGGTCGAACTGGTCGCCGGCAAGGATGCACCAATCGCTATATCACCTATCGTAGCCAGTGTAATTACCGCAGAAGACATAAGACGCTATGGTTATCGATCAGTGAGTGAAGCGCTGAGCCATGTCACCGGGATACACATCACCACCTCGTCTAGTCTTGGTGTTCCAGTTCTGTCAGTCAGAGGCTACGCAGGTGCTTTTGTTATGCCGATTCTTGTCAATAATCGACCACTTAGTGCGAGCCAGTACAGCTCCGACCAGGTAGATTCACGAAGGATTCCGATGGAACTCATCGAGAAAATTGAAGTATACCGAGGTCCGTCAAGCTCGCTCTACGGCATTGAAGCCTATCTCGGAGTAGCGAACATTGTCACTCGCAAGCAAGTCCCCAACAACGAGGTAGTAGTGCTGGGCGGTAGCCGTGGCACCAAGGAGCTTTCACTGGTGGGTGGCGGTGACATTGGCAAAACGGGCGTCGCCTATGGCGTAGAGGCTGTTCAAACAAATGGAATTGAACCCTATGTTGAAACGGACGGCCAAAGTCTTCTCGATCAGGAATTCGGGACAGATGCTTCTCTGGCTCCGGGTCGGGGGCGATTTGGCGAGAAAATCTTTTCGGCATACGGCACTGCAACGAACGATGACACCGTGCTTAGCGTCAATGTCAACCAAGTAGACGACAAAGAGCTGGGTGTCGGGTCGCTCCCTATACTGGATGATCAGGGTAAACTGAATGTGACGTCAGTCAACATCGGCCTGCAGCAAACGTTCTATCGGTCTGACGAAATGACGGTAGAGGCCGCCTTGAATGCCGAGCGACGCGACTGGTCGAACGAAGATGTTCAGTTCTACCCCGAAGGCGCCTTTGGCGGGCTCTTTCCCGAAGGTGTCGTCTCATCAATCGAACACACGGAAACTTTTCTTGCTGCCCGTGTCGCAGGTGTCTACACAGGGCTGAAAAACCACACGATTACCCAGGCGCTGAATCTGCAGCGAGCCGCCATCGAGGTAACGTCTCGTGAGGCAAATTACGGGGTTACGAGTCTCGGTGTGATTACACCGGACCCTACAGTTCAAGCGCCATTGGATAGCGAGACAAGACACATCGTGTCCGGGCGAATCAATGACGACATTCGTCTCACCCGATCGCTTCTATTCAGTGCTGGCGTAAGCGGGGAGTCACAGGAGGGTTTCCATACACAGTTCAGCCCACGAGCCGCTCTCGTCTGGAATGTCGACCCTCGCGTTACTCTCAAGGCATTGGTCGGTCAGGCAGTTCGATTCCCGGCCTTCCTTGAAACAGTCACGATCGCACCGCCGGCGCTTCAGGCCAATGATGAAGCAAAACCCGAGAAGGTAACTAGCTACGATCTGGCAGCGGCGTATCAGCCCACACCCGGCTCGACTTTCCGGGTCAACCTCTTTCACCATGACACCAGGGATCTTCTGAGCTTTCGGCTAAATTCTGCCAACGGTGCACTTCAATCCTTCAACGTTGGAGATCGGTCGGGTGAAGGTATTGAGCTTGAGTATTCCGTACGTGCCAGTGATCAACTGGAATGGTCCGTTCACGGACTCTACCAAGAAGATGATGGTCTCATTGACTTCGATCCAAACGATGTACGCCCTTTCTACGGGGTAAGCCCACGACTGAAGGGCGGTATACGCGCCTCATACCAAACTGACCGCTTCACCCTTGGGGCTTCCTATACCTATACCGGTGGACGCATTCGTCAACCTGATGATCCACGCCCTGATCCGGACACCTACGACATGGTGGATGTCTCTACCAGCTACCAGTTCTCGCCGAACGCCCGTGCGTCGCTGAAAATTGAAAACCTGCTGGATGAGCAAGCATTCGAGCAGAACATCAGTCCTCAGTCCCCGTTCGACATCGAGCTGCCTCGGCGCGGCCTGTTTGCCTCCTTCGGGTACATCTGGTAAGGGACCTCCCGAATATGATGCTCTTAGGGCAAGGCATACGTAACAATTCCTGTACGGCCGGTGATGCGCTTCCACCTCGCAGGCCTTTAGCGGAAGAAACTCGACAAGTACCTGACTCGTCAACTCCAGCCGGCCGGCTGTGAGCAGCCCCTGTTCGAAAAGGCCATCAAAACGAGCTTCCAGGCCACGCAGATGTTGCCCCAAATGCACGATCGGCTGGCGCACTACGCACTGACTGCCGCCGCCAACGCAATAGTGGAGAAGGTGGATCACGTTCAGGCTGCATCATCGGAGGCCAGCGGATGAACGTCCGGCACACGGCATCGAGCTGCCACCACGTCGTCAGGGCTCCCCCCCCTTTACGACGTCAGACGCGCCTTTCGCCATATCCGACAGCACGGCATTAAAGTCTGCTTGGAGTGCTTTCAAGGTGGATTCGTCTGTGGCAGTAGAAGACGGAAACGCAAAGGTGATGGTACAACGTCCTGAGCGATTCCGACGAGCTGACAATGCTCCTCGCTTCACGACGTCCGCGGCACTAGGTGATCCGGCACTTTCGGAGTCTGCAGCACAACTACGAAGCCGTGCGAGAAGCGCCTTGCCAGAGAGCTTGTTATCGCCTAACGCTTTTAGCGACTCTTTCACACGTTCGGCCGTTGCCCGGTTCTCTAGCAGCTGATGATAGATGGTGCCGTGATGAGGCAGTAATTCACGCTCATCAGCCAGTGCCTGAATGATAGTTTCCGGAAGTTCAGCGAGCGTCAGAAACCGGGAAAAGTTGGGACGATCGATCTTGAGCGCCTCGGCCATGCGCTTCTTGTTACCCCCGTAATAGGCACTCAAAGCACGCTTGTAGTCCTTAGCTCGCTCGTAAGCGCTAACATCTTCACGATCCCGATTCTCGATGTCCTGCAACTCGAACGCTTCTTTGTCCGACAAGGAGCGAACCTCGACCATGAGATCCCGCTCAAGGTAGGTTGCCGTCCAGTGACGTCGTGCACCGCAGATGAATTCGTAGTCAAAATCAGGCGATCCGGCTACTTCGCGAACGATCACTGGGAGTTGTTGCGATGCTCGCCGAAAGCTGTCTATCAAGTCAGCACATCGAATTTCGGATAGTCGATCGTAGTCTCGGTTGTGACCTGACCACGCCCGAATTCTACCCGGTGGATGCATCAACACGCGGACAGACCGAATCCGCCCCGACGTGATATCCGCTACCGCGCTCTGACGCGCCGCTAATATGCCGGAACGTCGGGTCGGGAGGGGCGCTTCAGCGGTTTCCTCCTGTACTAGATCTGGTTCGGCTGTGAGCACCTGCTCGCGCATCGCGCTGAACCTATCGCTGCCAGTCTTTCTCATGGTGGTCTTCCTTAAGAGCCTCGAGTGCCTATCGGCAGCTCAGTCATACTGCCTCTTGAAGCTTTAACGGGCGTTGGCGTGACGGTGCACCGCTTGACAACGTGCGTTCACTGCGCCTGCCCTGCCAGACGGCTTCCACCAGTGTGCGCACCTCACCAAAAATCGCATCGAGGTTCTGCAGGCAACGAAGATAGGTCTGGCGCGAAGAAGTTGGACCTTCAAGATCGTAGACCGTACGCCACTCACTGCTGGCGTTGTCGACTTCAGCTGACTGGAGAAAGCGATTTTGAAGCAAGTGATGGCCGTACGATTCGGCCATCAGTTCTGTCACAAAATCATGCGCCTGACGCCCGGCGATTGCCTTCGACACCAGGATCTTGACGAAATCTAACTCGACCGGCTCCCCCAGCGACTGACCTACCGACTCCAGCACTTCCTCAAGCATATGAAAGAACGAACCCGACGAATGGAAGTCGTACATGGCCGGCGGCGTCGGCACAATCAATCCATCCACGGAACGCAGCACACACAGCGAGATCATGCCCAGAGCCGGCGGCGGATCGACTATCACTAGATCATAGTCGCTCTCGACGGTAGCAATGCCGGTGTCCAGTAAGCTAATCCAGTCACCCTCCCCGTCTCGACCGTTCGCCGCCAAGTAGTATTCGGCGGAGTAGAGTTCGAGATTGGCCGGAATGAGATCCAGACCTGCCCAATGGGTTGACCGAATCGCGTACCGAAGATCCTGAGCCTCGCGCGAGAGAAAGGGCAGCAATGTCGATTCGGCAGTGATTTCGGAATCGGGTTGATAGCCGAAGGTCATAGTTGAAGAGCCTTGGCTGTCACAATCGATCAGTAACACCCGATAGCCTTCCTGTGCGAAATACTGCGCACAATGGGCGCTCAAGGTGGTCTTCCCGACGCCGCCCTTGAAATTCTGAAACGCGAACCTGACAGGACTGTCGCCCTCCTGTCGTCCGGGACGGCACTCCCAGTAGTCGCGCATGGCATTGATCTGCGTCAGCGTGTATGCCGAGCGTCGCCCGTTGTCCTTCATTGGAGGCGGAATGAGACGGCCTTGCTTCTCTGCCTTCCGGATGCCCTCCGTAGTGCGGTTGAGCCGGCGAGCTACCTCCGAGATCGTATAACCCTTCGGCAAGCGTGTCTTGTTCTGTTCTTCGTCCGTATTCGCCTTGGCAAGCTTCTGTAACTGATCGATGATGCGATCACTCTGTTCCGCAATCCTTGCTACAGCTTCCAGCGTTACCCCACCGGAAATACTTTGGTCACGTGCTGGTTTGAGCTCAGTCATCACAGTCCCCTGCTGTCAAAGTGGCAACTTGTTGGTCAATTAGACTCCAGTTGCTCGAAAAGTGTAGACCAATAAGCAGACTTGCGTGCATACTCCCACGAAATGCAAACTAGATGTGCTTTTCAGGAGGTAGACCATGCGCTCTGATGCACCGTCAGACAAGCCAAGCGATCCTGAACTTGCTAGAAAACCGGGCAAGCGTAGTGCAGATGACCTCATTGAGCGAGTGCGGGCGTTGGAACGCAAAGGTGTGGCGCGCGAGCAGGATAGGCGGAAAAAAGGGGAACAGGCACCACCAGACGCGTCGGCCATTGCACTCGTTCCTTCCGTTGCATCCGACAGGTTGCATGCCCAGCGGGGCCAACCGCTTGAAGCACGATTAAGAGCCGCGTCGCGTGAGCTCATGAACTTTGGTGCCGAAGGTGCCTTCAAGTCCATCGCACTCAACGCTCAGAATGAATTCCCTACTCCTCTCACTCGACTTCCCATCTTCAGACCCAGTCAACGACGCGCTCAACAGGCTATTCAGGATCTAGACAACGCCGTGGCGTTCGAAACCCCGTTTGGATCTGGACGACGTCTCGGGCCACCGTTAACCACAAGGGACGAAGACACGTTAATGGCTCTGATGCGTCTTCGTAGCCGTCGTCTCAAGGGTTGTCATGCCCACCTTCCTGTCAACGTCCGGGACATCTACTCCGATCGTTCCGATACCACCGAGGTTCACCGTGTGGTATGCACTATACAACAGGTTAATGGCGAGCTTGACCTGACCGATTCCGGGACGAACTTTCGGAATACCATGGCCAGCATCAAGCGCCTCGGTGCGTGCAGTATCGAGCTCGATCGGATTCTAGTAGATGGCAGTCGGGTTGGCGGACCTTTTAATTTGTTGCGGGTTCAGTGGCGTACCTATAACCGACATGGACTTGTTGATGTTGTCTTCCTCCCACTCATCGCTCACTGGTTGAACGAGAGCTACACCTACATCGACTGGAAGATCCGTAAGCAGCTCTCACCGCTTGGCAAGGCGATTCATCGTTACTTTTCCGGCCAGCGCACCAGCTATACGATAGAGCTAGGAAAGCTTGCGGCGATCATCGGCTACGACGGTCGCAGACAGCATATGAAACGTTTTTTTTCAGCAGCGTGCGATGAGCTCGTCACCTGCGGTTGGGTACGTGCATTCAGCTTTCGTGGTAACGGGCGTAGCACGCCTTTCATGATCACTATCGTCAAAGCACGTAAGCCTGGGACGTCGGAGTTGTCGACTGATCAGGAAGGGCCGGTCTGATAGCAACTCAAATCTTGGCCTTCGTTGGATCACACTTTTGTCCGATAGATCAGGCACAGGTTAACGATTAGACTGTGATTCCGGCCGTCGGCGCTGGGTGTCACTTTTCCCTTTACGTCGTTTGCTTAGCGCGTACGTCTCAGCTGGCTTTGTTGAAACGCAGCGTTGTATTACAGCGTCTGACACCATAGTTCAATGTGACCGCACTATTTCATCCTAACTCGCTGCCAGTGTGATCATGGCGCTAGCGTGTGACCTATTCTCTACACCCTCCCCCGCACTCTCGCACACGACATCAACGTCCCTCGCCCATCTTGCTTCAGTTCACTCATTAAAGCTTGCTACGCCTGGCCAGTCAAAGAGCTGAGGTTTGTCCAGTGCTCTGACCTGAAGTCCTTCAACACGTTGAGATTTTGTCCGCACATCTCCGTACATTTCTACGGCTCACTGGGTGTGTCTTATCGACAAGCGATACGCCCGGTCAGGTACTAGAAAAGAGAGAGTCACGTCATTGTGTAAATTTACACACTCCCTTACACACTCTCAGGGTCTGAAGCTTCCTAGCCAGGTGTAGGCGGTCACATCATTTCACGATCCACACACAGGACGCTCCAGACTAGACCGACATCGGATTACTGGGACACCGGAAGAAAGTGGCATAAGCGACACCTTTTATGCAACCGGTCGATGCGCAAGAGCCGCCCGATCGGCGACACTGGCCGCACCACTCTTCCATACAAGGAGATAAGTAGCCCGCCATGGGTAGCCCCCCGTACGGGCGGTGGCCGGTATGCAGGTTCGTTTGACGACGCCTCCTTCACTGGCGAGCACTACGTTACCGGCAAGCTGTGGACACAAGCAACAATGGCGTCGTGTCCATGGCACCCGACAGGCGGCTGCGGGTTCTGTCGTCACGGAACCTACGAGCGCGTCACCCCGGCCGGCTGTCGAGTCGCTCGCTGGTACTGCCCTGAGAAGGGATGCACCGTCAGTGCGCTGCCGGACTGCCTGGCCGCCCGTCGTTCGGGCACGCTCGTCGAGCTCGAGGCCCGGCTGCTCACCGTCGAGCACACCCGTTCACTGACCCGCGCCGCGCACACCACACGCACCGAGATCGAACTGCCCGGTGCCCTTCGCTACCTGTCGCGGCTGCGCACCAATATCCACGCGGCGCTGGCGATCGTGCGCAGGCTGGACCCCGAACGTTTCCTTGGCGTTGTGCCGACGCTCACCACCTTCGCCGCTCTATTCGGCGTTGCCAACGTGCTCATGATGCTATGCGCCGAGTACCCGGCAAGCCTGCCAGCGCTGCCCGCGCCGCTTTGCTTTGATCCGCGTCGGAACGCTCGGGATAGCACAGTGGATCATCACCAACACCGAGTAGGGTGTGACCCGCCGTAACTCTGTTGGCAGGGGAGGAAGACGATCAAGTTAGTGTGTAAATTTACACACTCTCAGTATCTGTCTAGCCAAGGCCCGAGCAAAGCCAGATAACACAAAGGATTATCAAGTCGTTACCCACAATCATAACGGTCTGGTCGTAGTCTAGGATCCATGATTATGGCAGTAACGACTTAGGCCATTTAAGCAATTTGTAGCAACAGCTCAGTGCGACTGACTCTTGGTAGTTTGATGGCGATGCCTATTGAATCCCGTGCGGTCGCGAACTCATCATCGACGCGCCGACCTGATACACACTTGCGCTCGTCGATAGAGCGCCAGACGTGCGACTGCTAGAGTAGAGGAATCATCGACTCACGCATACCTCTCAGACGGAAGGGTAGGGCGACCACTGCCATAAGTTCGGACAGATCAGTATAACGATCTTCTCAACGGCACACACGAACTAGGCGCATGTCAGTGCTGCGCACAACACCTTCTTGATAGAGAGGGTAGTGCAAACGCTGGTAATAAATGTCGCGGTTTCCCTGGATAGATGACGGTCGGTCGACTGCAAGACGCCCTGAAGAGACTGTCCCTGAAAGTGATTCAGCGCCACAGGCGGACAGAATGAGAGGCTAACTGAGAAAGTATTGAACGAAATAATTCGAACGATCGTCTGCCTACCTGCCGATCACACTCGGATCATCTTTCTTGCACCTAAGGATATTCGCTGTAAATCCATTATCGACCACGACATGCGCTCCGTACCCCTGACAATTGCTTTCGGTAGTGATCCATATTCTCACCACACGTCCATGAGCTGTGTGTAAATTCACACACTGTCCGGTTGAACGAACCCCGAATATCCGCACTTACTCATCCTGAACCCGGTTTGATAGGCGTTGGCCTTGCCGTTAAGCCTGTCTGCTACCACCACAGACACTGTCACCGCACTACTTCATCCAGCCCACCGCACTGTCTTATCCAGTCACCGCACTTTTTCATCCAAAGCGTCGCACTTTTTCATCCATAACACCGCACTTTTTCATCCATATCTTGCCAATATTGCTCTTAGGCTACTGATATATATACGTATTTAAAGATCAGTCAAAATGGTAGTCCTTTTTTGTAGTCTCTGTTTGTAGTCTTAAGAAATAGTCTCTGGCGTAGACGACGCCCCAAACTGCTTTTCTAATAAAAAAACGAAGGGCATTTGCAGCTCACAGGATCGCTATGGAAAGCCGACAGTCGGAAACGAATGATTAAGGTGATCTCACCAACGGCACAGAGTTCGACCCTAGCTAGGCAAGCGACATTCCAGGCTTCGGAGATATCCACAAGTGATAACGCCACTTGTGCTGCTGAGTTCTGGTGCTTCTTGTTTAAGCTTTACAGCGCCGACTCCGGCACCAGATAGTATGAAATATTAAGGAATAATCATACAAGTAGCTGATATTATAGGAAATATTGATGTCTTCCTTGTCGGAGCAGTATTAAGCGTGCATGATCTCAAACATGACACGTGTCATGTTTGAGGGCTGAGTGATTATGTGGGTTGGTATCGAACAGCTCCATCTGAGTAAGCTGGTTGCGCAGCGCCCCACGTTAGCGGTCTCCTCGGTACTGATCGATCTGGTCAGGGAGTTCGGTCCATTGGTGCCGGTCTGCGTGCGTCCGTCAGGACCTCGTTGCTACGAGATCCTCACCAACGCAGAGACCTGGTTCGCTGCTCAACGAGCAGGGCACCACCAAGTACCCATCACCATCCATACCGACCTGTCGGACGAAGACGTCCAACGGATTCTGTCTTACGATCACCAAGACGATCCGATCAGCGAGGCAAAGCGTTTCCACGCCGAGATCGAGCCGGCTGGCGCGACTAGGCGTCAGCACGGGGCGATTGTGGCGCTGGCGGCTCGTGAGGAGCGTTCAGCGTCCTACGTGGCTCATGCGCTACGACTGCTCCAGCTGCCGGAGATCGTTCAGGAGGCGATCCGGATCGGTGCCTTGAAGGTCGGGCATGGCAAGGTTCTGCTGCGCACGTCCGCTGAAGAACAGCTTCAGCTGGCCACACGCATCATCACCGAACGGTGGTCGGTCAGGAAGAGCGAGAGCCATGTGCGGCATCAGCTGCGACAGCCGCCGCCGATCGACATCCGGCGCCTCGAGCGGCGGCTGTCGGCGCTGATCGGTAGCCCCGCCGAAATTGACCTGGCGTCTGGCGAGCTGCGCATTCGGTACGGTGGTTCTCTCGATGTGCTGGATGGACTTCTGCAGCGTCTGGGGTACATCGAGACCGATCTCTGACCCGACGTGTGACCCGGTCTCCCACGCGGAGGCTCACACTGCAGGGGCGACGGGGAAGCACGTCAGGGTGATGCTGACACGCTCGCTCTGGCGAAAAGGAACACGACCCATCGGCACACGTTGAACACAGCATCATGTGTCGAACCAAGGGATGCCGATCGTCATCTCGAACCGATCGATTACTTGTTGGCGTAGCTCGGGTGAACGGATGGTCTGTGCCAACGGCCGCGCCCTGGCTGCCAGCGCCGCCTTGCCTCCGATCGACTCAAGATCAAGAGCGTGTCCGAGGTGATTGTGCAGGAATTCATCGAGTGACACCGCGTCCGTCAAGATCTTCTTCATGGCCTGGCAGCCGCTGGCACGAAGCAGGGAATCTGGATCCTCCCCGGTTGGCAACTGCGTGAAGAGCAGTTGCTGAGCATCCTCGAGAATCGGCAGGGCAATTCGGGCTAACTTCACCGCCGCCTTGCGGCCGGCCGCATCCGCATCGAAGCAGGTCACCAGCCGGTCAGTGTGGCTGAAGATCGTACGCACATGATGATCCGACACGGCGGTGCCGAGCGTTGCAACCGCGGTCGGAAAACCGTGCTCGGCGAGAGCGAGCACGTCCATGTAGCCCTCGACCAGCAGATAGGGCTCGGTCGATGCCGAGCGCAGCGCTTCATGCAGGCCGTACACCAGATGCCGCTTCGAGAAGAGGGCAGACGACGGTGAGTTGAGGTACTTCAGCCTAGCATCACCCAACGTCCGCGCGCCATGGCCGACGGTCCGGCCCTGTTTATTCCGAATAGGAAACATCAATCGATCGCTAAAGCGTGCCCGGAAGGCCCCGTCGTTCTGCCGGATCAACAGACCGCGATGCCATAGCTCGCGGCGTTGGGTCCGGAACGCCTGGTCGAGACCGTCGGATGTCGCTGGTGCGTAGCCCAGCCCGAAGTGACGTGCGGTCGACAAGGAGATGCCACGCTTCTCCAGATAGGATGCCGCCGGCGAACCGAGCAACTGGTCGGCATGAAACGCATCGACGTCCGCCAGCAGTGCCTGTGTTGCCTGACAGACAGCTTCGGATACGTCGTCCGGAATCCAGGCACGCACATCGATGCCAAGACGCTGCGAGAGCGACAGGATAGCCTCGGGGAACGCCAGGCCATCGTGGTACATCAGCCAGCCGATGGCTGACCCACGAAAATTGCACACGCTGCAGACGAACCGCTGTTCGCTCGGATCTACCTGCAATGACCACTCATCGGCGCCATGGGCATGAAACGGACACTGCGCTTGATGCACACCGTCGTGGTGTTGAACACGGGTGCTTTCACCGACCAGCTCCAGCAACGACGTCTGCGAGAGCAGCTCATCAATGACATCTTGAGGAACCCGCTCGCCTCTGGGCGATGATGCCGGCAGTAGCGTTGCTGTGGCCGCCTTCGTCACTGGAAGAGTTCCAACCGGTGGTTCGTTTGCGCCAGCGTATTCTGCCTGTCCACCTTGAGCATGACGCCGAAGAGGGTCGCCCGATCGATGCCATCGAGTGCATGGTGGACGAACAGGCCGCCAATGGTGATCAGACGGTGGGCCCTGGCTCGGCGTTCGTCGGGTGCGACCTTCGTGCCGATGAGCGGGACCAGAGATTCGGTTCGCTTGTGCCTTTCGAACCAGTTCGCGCCGGCGATTCGACAACTGTCGCGAGCGTCTGACTCCGGCACGTTTGCCGCTTCGTGCACCGCAGCGACGAGGCGCTCGGTTTCAGCAAATTCGAACTCATCCCAGCCGAGCAACTCGGTGAGTGCTCCGAGGCGAAACTTCTCATGCGCATCGCGAGCGCGATCGCGCTTACGCAGCTGGGCGGCGTGCAGCTCGCTGCGCGCCAGCCGCTGTTTCAGCCGCATCAGGCGGCGTGTTTCGGCGGTGGTCTGCATCAGGCGACTTCGGCTTGCTCAGCTTCTGCCTCCGGAGAAATTGCTTCACTTCTGGACGACGGTCGAGTGTCCGCAGACGCCTCAGCCCGTTCGCGTTCGATCGACAGATCGATGGCGTGCTGTAACCCAGCGCGTAGCTCGGCATCGTTGATCGCGTGATCGGTGAGTTTGACGTTTTCAGCGATCTTAGCCAGACGGCTCGCCTCGCGAGCCTTCATTTCCTTGATCTTCTTGGCGAAAGAGCGCTGACGCTCTTCCTCCTCGTCGATCAGTTTTTTGATGGATTTTGGCATCGTGATCTCCGGTTCGAGCTTGCGAGAAGGTTGAAAACGGCGCCGGTCATTGGCGTCAGATAAGCGTAGCGCAGTCGGTGCAAATGCGCAATATACATTGAGCTTCGCTCAATGTTGCGATCGCTGCGCGATGAGAGCAGAATGCCGAGCATGTCGCTCGAATTCGCCCGTACGAACATTCTCAGCCGCTCGGCCGGTCATTCGGCCGTGAAGGCCGCTGCGTACCGCGCTGGCGAGCGGCTGTTCGACGAGCGTATTGGCCTGACGGTCGACTACTCGCACCGGGCCGACGAGGTTTGCCACTCGCAAATCCTGCTACCCGACGGTGCCGATGTCGCTCTGCTTGATCGCACCACGTTGTGGTCTTCCGTCGAGGATCGTGAGAACCAGCACAACCGGCGCGCTTCGGCGCAGCTGGCGAAGGACCACATCCTGGCTCTACCGCGAGAGCTGTCGCCTGAAGATCAGACCGCGATGGCCCGCGCCTTCGCCGAATCCGAGTTTGTCTCGAAAGGCCTGGTCGTGGACCTGGCCATTCACGATCACTCCGAAGGCAACCCGCATGCGCATCTGATGACCACCACGCGCCGACTGGAGGGGTCGGTGTTTACTGACAAGGCGCGGGACCTGAACGGGAGGTTCATCGGGGGGCAGAAGATGAATGAAGCGGCACAGCTGCGACATAGTTGGGCCGCGTTCCAGAACGCCTGGTTCGTCAAACGGGGGATCGATGCGCAGGTGCATAACCACGATGGACAGGACTACGCCGCCGAGGTGCATCTAGGGCCTGCGAAGGCGATGGGGGAGCGGGGTGTCGAGACCGATCTAGAGGCGATCAACGCTGTGATCAAGGACGCTCGCACGCGAGCGATCCTCGATAACCCGTCGATCATCATTGACCGAGTGGCCGGGCGCAAAAGCCTGTTCACGCGACATGATCTGTATCGGGAAGCGGCATCGCGTGTGTCAGATGCAGAAGCCTTTCAGGTGCTGCGTACCCAGCTTGATGCGCATCCGGCGTTGCTCGGTATTCGCTCGGAACAGCAGGGGACCACGAAGGAGTTCTTGACGACGCAGGCCGTGCTGGATCTGGAGTCTGCCATCCGTGCGTCCGGGGATCGATTGGGCGAGGAAGATTCTCGATTCGAGCTGGATGAGGCGGTCGTGGATCAAGCGATCGAGGCACGTCCCGTTTTGTCGGACGAGCAACGGGATGCGGCGAGACACTTGGTCCGGTCAGATCGATTAGGTGTTGTCGTTGGGTTGGCCGGAGCCGGGAAATCCACGATGCTCGATGCGGTTCGCGCGGCTTACCAGGGGGCGGGGCACCGCGTGCAGGGTCTCGCCCTGGCCGGTAAGGCGGCTGATGAGCTTTCCCATTCGGCGGGGATCGAATCGCGCACCATCGCCTCTTGGCTGATGGCTCTGGAGAACGGTCGGGAGACGATCGAGCGCGGGGATGTGTATGTGATGGACGAGGCCGGGATGGTCGACAACCGCACGATGAAGCACGTGCTCGATCGGGTCGAGCTCGGCGGCGCGAAACTGATCCAGGTCGGCGATGGCGAGCAGCTGCAGTCAATCCGGGCCGGGTGTCCTTTCCGCGATCTGGCCAAACAGAATGGCTTTGCCGAGATCGCGACGATCCGGCGTCAGCGAGAAGACTGGATGCGTCAGGCAACTAAGGATCTCGCCCGAGGTGAGGCTGCGCGTGCGGTGACTGCCTACCGGGAAGCAGGGTTCGTTCATGAGGCCAGTCATGAACAGAGTGTCGAGCAGATCGTGGCGGACTACCTGGCAGCCCCCGAGGCGTCGAAGTCAATCCTGGCGCATCGAAACGTGGATGTGCAGGCGCTGAACGAGCGGATTCGCGCAGAGAGAATCGCGGCCGGTGAGCTGCAGAGCGAGCAGGCGCTGCGGCGCGGAGTGGCCCCTGAAGATGTTCTCGGGATGCCGATCGATCTGGAGGTTGGCGACCGGATTCGATTCGACGTTGACGATGCCGAGCGTGGGATCGCGGCCGGCGAGCATGGCACGTATCTGGGCGAGTCGGGGGGTGTGCATCGCGTTCAGAACGATGACGGGGTCAAGGCGAGTTTTACGCGAGGCGAGTACGACGGTGTGCGCCACTTGGTCGATGAAGATCAGTTCCGGCAGCGGTTCGCGGCGGGGGATCGGGTGTTGTTCACGAAGAACGATCGGTCGCTCGGGGTGAAGAACGGCATGCTCGGTGAGCTCGTCGAATTCCAAGGGAGCATTGCGCGCGTGCGCACTGACGACGGTCAGATGGTGGAGGTCGATGACAAGCGCTATCCGCATCTGGCGTACGGATACGCCACGACGATTCACAAGGCGCAGGGGATGACAGTCGACCGGGCGTTCGTGTTCGGGTCGGGCACGATGGACAAGCACCTGGGCTATGTGGCGATGTCCCGGCATCGGGATCGGCTCGATGTGTACCTGCCGGATGAAGAGTTCGAGCACCGCTCGTTCACCGGCGTGCTCTCACGGACGAATCGTCAGGCGTCGGCGCTGGATCTGGCCCGAGAGCACGGGCTGGTCGATGTGTCGCCACCGACGCCGACGGCTCCGGTGGTAATGGCGGACAAGGGGGTTGAGGAGCTGGCGGAGCTCGCCGTCGTGGTGCGAGCCGAGTCGGTGGAACCTGGGCAGCCGGCGATCGATCGGGCGCAGCTGGCGGTGGCATTCGCCGCGGCGAACGCACTGATCGATCGGGTGGCGGCGATAAACCTGGCACAACTGAACCGGGATAACCAGACAACGGCCGACTGGCTGCAGCGAGAGGTCGACACCGCTCGTGCCGCCCTTGCGCAGCACGATGCGCTGGAGCCCCGGCAAGGCTTCCTCGCTTCGAAGGCGAAGCACCAGGTGTGGGAGAACCAGCGCAAACCGCTCGCTCGCGCCGTCAGCAACGCTGAGCATGACCGCGCTGAGCACCATGAGAAGGCGATAGCGCACCCGGAGGCGAATGAGGTGATGACCCGGAACGACGCTTTTCTCGCTTACCCCAAAGCGGATGAGGTGCAGACGCTCCACCGTCAGCTCATGAGCGGGGACCAGAACCTGGCCAAGCTCAAGCGCCTCGAATTCGATCGGGAGCAGGCTGTCAACGCCGCTGCTGTGAGCCGGATCGATCGCGTGGCAAGCCAGGTGGCGAAGCGTCTGGCAGCCAGTGTCGAGTACCAACGAGCCCTGACGGATCAGGACCGGCAGATGATCGAGCGGGTTCGAGGACGGGGGCCTGAGGTGGGTCGAGGGATGGAACTCTAGCGATTGGACAAGGCAGCGCATCGTAGTGACAAAGACTAGATAAGAATTATGTCAGATAATAGGATGGTGTTGTACTGGCCCTTACTGGGGATAGATCGATGATCAGAATTCAAGTGGACATGGCAGGTGCCTCGCCTGGCGAGGTCGAATCGTTCTTCGCGCTGCCTTCGGTCGGTGCGGCGTTTGATGTGCTCACTCAGTTGCATGACCCGGAGTTGGAAGTGCGTTTATCGACGCCGGCGCCGGTGCCTCGACTCGTTGACGACCCTGACGTGGAAACCAGTCGCGATCACTGAGCGTTGAGCGTTGGGGTGAGCGGATCGGGTGCGAGCCCGATCTCGGTGGATTGGTCGTACTTCATGGCCGAACGAGACCGGCAGGTGCGTGATGGCGGAAGCGCTGCGTATCTGTTGGCGCCGGAGATCTCTCGGCTTCTCGACGTGGCCTCGGACCCCGGCCAGGAGTTTCTGCTGGCCACGTTGTGGTACACCGGGGCCAAGGTGGGCGAGGTGCTCAGTCTCGTGGCGGCAGACATGACGTTATCGAAGGAGGGCGGCACGGTGAAGCTGGGAAAACAGGGCCGATGCGTTCCGATCGCACAGGATCGTTATCAGTCGATCGTGGAGAGACGACTGGAGAGTGTTTCAACGGCTCGGCTACTGCCGATCTCGCGACAGACGGCCAGCGTCTGGCTCGCTCAGCGGATCGCGGTGCTGCAGGAGCAGGGCGGGTTCGTGGATTTTCCGATCACCGCCGGGACGTTCCGGACGAGCTTTGCGTTTCATGCCCTGTTGCACGCGGTGCCGCTGGAAACCGTGCAGCGCTGGCTCGGGCATCGCCAGGCTGACATGACGCGCCGATTCATGGCGCTGTTCGATCAAAGGGATGAGGAATTGATGCGACGAATGCACGCCGGCGGGTAGGGCCGGCGTTGCCACGATCCACTGCACCGAGCAGGAGAGAGGGCCATGAGATCACAAGAGATTCGGCGCGCGATCGTCCAGGCGCGCACCACGCAGGGGATGTCCCAGTTCCTCATCATCGAGTTCGCGTTCATCGCGCTGTTCGTCGGCGCCAGGCTGGCCTCCTTGCAGGCCGGTCTGATCACCTTCGTGTTGCTGTGCATCGGGTTGTTCATCCCCGTGGTGTCGATCCTGATCGTGTTCGTGCTCGGTACCCTCTGGGCGCTCGTGTGCCTGATCATCGCCTACCAGGAATTCGGTCTGATCGGTGGGGTCATCATCGGCGGCTTCGGTGCCTTGATTTCTTACGGGATTCATATGGGCGCTGTCATCGGGTCCTACGACGCGCGCATTTGATCACCAGACCCGCCCGGGCGGGCGACCTGCTGGACGGTCTGATCGACAGACCGCCAACGATCTTCGTTGATAGGAGAGACGGTAATGAGCACTGACAATGACCTTTCCAAGCTTCAGAGTTACCCGGACGATGACCTCCCCTCGCACGTGAATTCTGTCGATGACCTGTGCGAGCTCCGGGGCTACCCGTATGACCTGGCGGTTCAGGTAGTCGGGTCCGACCACTGGTTGAGTAACCTGAGTCGAGGGGTTGAGCCTCCCAGCCGCGACGCGGCGCTCAACGGGATCACGGAGTATTTGAGGGTGGCGTCGTTGGTCGATGACTTTCATGACACACAGATGGCCGACGCCACACGTGCGGAGATCGAGGAGTCTGCTGCCACTCTGGCAGAGTTGAAGGCCGGCAACGTGCTCTTCGATGATTCAGCTGAATGGCAAAAGACGTTCGACGAGGAGTGGCAACGCAAAGCGCGCGCGCAGGTCGCACTGGACAGTGCCAAACAGCAGGACCCGACCAATGGCATAGAAGCCACTCTGGAAGCTCGGGTAGCCTGGATTTGTCAAGAGTACCCCGTCGTAGCACAAGCCGCTGGGCTTGCACCGATGCCCGTAGAGAACCTGGAGAAAACGATTGAGAACGGCACGGACCCGGTTCCATCAGTTGAGAGTGAAAGAACGTCTGTCAGCCGAACCAATGCTGCTCTGATCCAGGAACGACTGGATCAGCACGACAATATCACGATTAATCAGTTATCCGAGGTCGATAGAGCCGCGATCGAAAGACAATATGAGTCAGCCTCGACGCTGATCGAGAACGCTACAGCCGTCAATGTGGCGCAGATCACCCGAGAACATTCAGGATACTGCGATCACCTGTCGCAATACACCACAGCTGCGTCCCTGGCGATTGATGAGCACAAGGAAAACGAACCTCGTCAAGGCTTGTTCAGTTCACAAGCTCGACACGCATCGTGGCTTGAAAAAGGCGAGGAGCTGGAGCGAGCGCGCCAACGTGCGGAGGACGATATTGAGCAGTACTATCGCGAACACTTGTTGGACCCAGGGGCGATAGAAGTGGATGCCCAAAAAAAGGCGCTACGGGAGCATCCTGAAGCGCGTGACACGTTGAAGCAGTACCATGACATTCAGCGGGGGGACGAGATTCGAAGCTCCCTCAGCCAGCTGGAACGCCGTCGTGATCGGGCCGAGAACACAACGATCATTCACGCTATTGACCAACAGAGCGCTCGACTTGCCAAGCAGTTGCTGAACAATGAACACTATCAACGCACGCAGACGCCATTGCAGAAGAAAGCGCTGACCCTCATCGAACAACGAGCTCCCAAGCGGTCGATGGAAATGTCACTATAACGTTGAGGAGATAGCAATGCCCCGGATATACGAGTCTCCTGAAGGTGCTCTACCAGTCGATCCCGGACCTTCATGTGGATGGCATTGGACCTATGCTATCGAAGATCCGTGTACGACTGGATTGAGGAGATCAACAACGGCTATGGAGTTGAACGGATCGCGGCCTGCAAAGACGGCGTTCGGCTCAGCCGTATGAACTGCGAGACGGCTGGAATGCAGGTTTTCGGATCTGATGAAATCACTTGTCACGGTTGGAGAATACGACGCCTTCGTAGGTCTGTATGTCCCGCGGTGCCGGCAAAACTGACGAGGCGGCATTGACCAGCATGCAGATCGCTTGAGTGGAATGGCCCATGATGTAGGTGGGTTTGATGTTACTTTCCGATTCTTGATGGAGCAGCTTCACCGGCGGCATCTTCTTGCCGGACTTGGCGACCTTTTTGCCATCGGAAATCAGCACCAGAGCGATCCACAGTGTACGCAGCTTCATCAGATTGATCGCCTGGCTGGCGCAGTTCTTCAACAGGCGTTGGTAGCTACTATCAGGACCCAGTGACAGCGCGCGCCCGATACTGCTGATGCCGAGCCGGTCGGTGCGCACGCTCAGCCCTGCTACACTCACCGCGAACCACAGGAACGTCACCTCTCGAGAGAATCCGGGGCGAAGCTGGCGGATGGCGCTATACCAGTGAATCCAAAGGTCCATGATAGGAACACCGTCAATTGGCTTCTACTGTCTATAGCTCAACACCCTGTTGTTTGCTCGAAGGGGATGCAACCATGTTCGGTTTCTTCAAACGCAGCGCGCGCAGCGAGTCCACCCTCACCGAGGTCAGGCCGGGTCCGTGGGAGCTCTCGGAAGACAAGCAGTTTCTCGATCGGATCGAGGAGTACACGTACCCCAGACTGGACGCGCAGAAGGTGGATCTGGAGAGTCAGACGTTTATCTGGATGGCGAGAGAGCGCTGAGCGTTGGCCAGGTTGCCCAGCTATTGCATAAGGTCAAACCGCGTGTGCCTCGAGGACTCGGTCATGGAGTGGCTCGAGGAAACCTACGAACCGGAGGGCATCACCGACGGGGACATGGAAGAAGCGGCTCAGCTGAAAGTCGAGGCGTGGATGGCGGCACATGAAGAAAGTAGTGAGCTCTCCGGAAACCGCTGAGAACTAGGCACTCACGAGGTCTATAGAGGTGTCTAAAATAATAAGGCAGTGGAAAGAGCGTGCTGTTTTCTTAATAGCGGTAGTGAGCGGCTTTATACTGATTTGTGGAAGTATAGTTTTTCTCTATAGCTTCATCGGCAAGCTTGGCGAAGGGTTTTCAGAATTCAAGATGCTCGCTTCGATCGGAAGCAGTGATAGGCCTGTTAGAATTGGGCCAGAGTATGTGAGTGTTGATCGTCTGCCCAAAGATGACGCAGAATCAAATGGAAATATTGAATCGATGGAATCGATCGCCATCTGGTTCGATGGGTTCGATCGGTTTGAACACGCCCGTAGACGTCATTCTCCGGACGCTGCCATCGCGCCCCAGGTAGTCGAACAGATCCAGCTGGTCGATGGCATCGAAATCGATGGTTTGCCAATCGGACTTCGCCGCCAGAATGCTGAGTAGGTACTCATCGTCGATCGTTGCGGTTTTCCTGCCTCGACGTTGTGAGTAACCGCTGCAGATCACCTGGGTCACCGTTGGCAAACTGGCGAAGGCCTCCGAAATGATGCGGAACACGATGCCGTGCACATGGTTCGCGTAGTCCAACCGCCGTTGTTTCTTCGACAGAGATTTCATCACCAACTTGTACTGCGAGCCATGGACCGCCGCGGTGGTTTCAGGTATGTCCTCGATCTCCGGCAGATCGACCTGGATGACGAGCAGTGACAGATCACGGGACACCGCCAGATCGACGAGTGTTTCGCGAGGCCAGTCGATCGCTGACAGACGATCCGAGAAGTAGTCACCGATCACGCGGCTGTCCGTACGCAGTCCGGCTTCGACGCTGGCAACGCGCTCCCGATCACATGTCTGGAAGTGCTTGCGGTTCACCGTCCACTGACTCAGCGTCTCGGCGAACTGTTCCTGAGCCAACTGATCATCGCGTCGTATCCGCTTGGTTTTGCCAGGCATAAACAGTTTCGTCCAGAAGCCGACGAACGTCGGTATCGGCTTGGTGGGCTTCTGCTCTGCGAACGATGTCCTTTCGACTCGTTGGCTGTCCGGTCGAAGACTCGCGTGCTGGATTCGAAGAATGCGTTGACGAAGCGCGTTCTGCGTCTCAGCGGTGGAAGCCAGCCATTGACGTATCTGGGCACCGTTGTCTCTCTTGGCCTGACTGATCAGTTCATCCGATAGGGGAACCTGGGTATTGGCATCAAGAAAGGTTACCGAGCCATCGTCATGCACGGCGATCTCCAGGCGTATAGGGCTACCGGAATCAGCCGATCGAGAAGAACCGCGAGATCGCTCAGCGGCAGCGCGTCGTTTTCTCGATGATCCGCCGACCTTCGAGCGATGAGCCAGTCCAGTCCCCGGCAGTCCGAAGTTCGTAAACAGTCCCTGCTTGCCAACAGTGACCGTGGCGCCAGGCGCGCCGGCCGACAGGCTTACTCCCGAGAAACTGAGGTTGGCGCGAAGTCCAGGGGCGATCCGTATCCGCTTTTGGAATCTCATGGTTGGCTCCTTTGGCTATTCGTCGGGTGCCACCCCCGAGTTTTGCGTTGAACGGTTCTTGAGCAGCCACGCGATCGTCGAGGCATTGATGTAGGCGAACAACAGCAAACCGATCTTGTTCAAGAACACGGTTGTCAGGACGCCCTCCGTCGAGACCGGCGGCAACATGTCCGATTTTGCGTTCAGCACGCTAAGGGCGGCCCACCACAACGCATCGCTCGCCGTCTGTATCGTCGAGTCCGTCGAGCGTTCGAACTCCAGTATCAAACCTGCCGAGATCGAGCACGAGAAGAACACGACCAGGAACATCATCATCGATAGCGTCTCGAACGGACTCTTCTGAACCGCCTCGTGGATGACACGCAGCGACTTCAGGGCACGCAGCACGCGAACGATGCGGATGATGCGAGCTATCCGACCCCACCGGAACGGATCCACCATCGGGATCGAAGACACCAGGTCAATCCAACCCCATTTCATGTAGGCTCGTTTGTTCGGCGCCTGTAGGTAGAGCATCACGAAATCGGCGAAGAACAGCAGACAGACCCAGGCATCGATGGTCTGCATCACGGACTGGATCTCAGGGTCGCTGACGAACAGCGTGCTGATGGACATCGTCAGCAGGACGTAGACGCTCAGTACCAGCATTAGTAGCTGGTAGAGGGGCGAACGGGTCATACGTCGGTAGGGTGGCTCTGTAACGGGTTCATCTCAGGATCTCGTGCGATATCAGGACGCTCTTCTCTTGCAGTCCTGGGGCCAGGACATACGGACAGAGCTTCAAGGCGACTTCGAAGAGCGAACGATAGTGCCGCTTGTTGCAGGATCGACAATGAATTGGGGCAGAGCTTAGTTGAATCTCTGGCCTCGACCCCGCCGCGACGTTCGTCGGCCCCTTGGTTTCACGGTGACCTCGACCGTCTCGACCCGATCGCGCGTGTCGTGCAGGCCGTGCGTCTCCATGGGATTGCGCCCAGGATCGATAACTTCAACCCGAACGAGCAGCCTGATGCGGCGATCGCTGATCACCCGAATGCCCAGGGTGATCTCGCTACTGTAGTTCCCTCGCCGGATTTGCTCGAACAATATCGGTATCCAGTGGGCGATCTTCTGCAGGAACCGCTTCTGATCCTCGCGCATGCGCGTATAGCTGTCTTTTATTACAGTCTAACACTGGATTCAGGCTGCGGTGTCTTCGGCCTCAGGTGGCTCGTAGATTTCCTCGCGCAGGATCACGATATCGTCGGGTGCGTCGATACCGATACGCACTTGGTTGCCTTTAACATCGAGAACGCGGAGGGTGATCTCGTCACCGATGAGGATCGATTCGCTGTTGCGGCGTGTGAGTATGAGCATGGGTGTCTTCCGTGGCTGTGGGGCGGCTCCGTGCCGCACGCACGAGTATCCTTACAGCGTCGTGGCGATGTCCACCTCCAGATGGCGGAGGTGTGGGATAGATCCCGAAATTCGGCTCCTGGATAGCCTGTCAGCAGTCCGTGTGAGCCTTTACTGCCCAACGATCGAGGTTCGTAGCGGCCATTGCCCGTCCTGGCGACGCTCGATCTGCGCGATTGGGGGTTGATCAGCGAAGCCGAGCTGTCCGATTTCAGCAATGAGCTGCAGGCCCGGATCAAGGTATCGGTCCATCAGTTCGGCAATCCGATGTAGGTCCAGGAGAACTCACCATGTGTGGTCGAATCAATGTGTCGGACAACGAAGGTGTGCAGGTACTGCTGGCCATGCTTGGCATGGACACGTAGCCGACCCGCGACCCGCGCTACAACATCGCGCCGACGCAGACACTGGACACCGTTCAGTGGCAGGACGACGCGCCCACGCTGGTGCCGATGAGCTGGGGTGTGTCGCTGACCCTGCCAGGCCAGTCCGGCAAGAGGGTCACCAAGCGTATCCAGAACTCACGCAGCGACAAGGTCTGGACATTGCGGATGTGGAAGCGGCTCATTGCCGAACAGCGCGTACTGGTGCCGATCAACGGCTTCTACGAGTGGCGACGGAACAACGGAAAGCTGGAAGCCGCGTTCTACATCACGCCAGCGGGCAAGCCTGCGATGTTCCTGGCTGGCATCTACCGAAACTCCAAGGACGAGAGCGAGAAGCCCGAGGTGTCGGTGGTCACCACCGAGGCGAACAAGGCCATGAGCAAAGTGCACGACCGGATGCCCGTGATACTGGGTTCGCAGAACGCCGCAATGGCCTGGCTACAGGACGACGACAAGAGGTTCACTGGATGAGCTGATGCAGCCGGCGCCCGACAATGCGCTGAAATTCACCGAGGTCAGCTCCTACGTCAACAAGTCCACCAACGAAGGACCGGAATGCATCGAACCCGTCGCTACTTAAGTAGAGTCAGTTGACTGCCACTCCGCGTGGTGGGACAAACTCAAGAGCCACGTAAGGCATGCGCGTTTCGAGACGACATCAGGGTATATCAATGATCGCGAGAAGTTCGAAGACCATGACGGTAGCAAACTCGATGATTGGTTGGCACGTGTACGCGGCGAGACATCGTCGTCCTAGCGTACGAAGTGATTACCCTACATGCGCGAATCACTGCGCCGAGCCGAAGGGTGCACGTCTAACGTTCTCTGATATCGATCGATGACGACCGACTCGCCTTCGATGACAATTTTAGAGTACACGCCAAGCTCCTTGATGAACGCCTTTATATCTCAGATGCGGGCGAAGCCGGACAACAGGCCTATCACTCTAAAAGGTATCTATGAGCATCAGAATGGGAAGGTGTACGGTGGCTACTACTACGACCGGCTCAGTGAAGACGCTGGCGGAGCCAGTATGACTTTGAAGATGCCAACCGATCTGCGCGCGACGCTGACCGAAGAGCGGCTCTACACGTTCAAAGGCTCGATCGAGAAGAAAGCTAAGCCGGAAGGTGTAGTCGAGTTGCGCTTCGTCGTGATGTCTGTCGAACGGACGGAAGACAGCGAGATCTTCGCACGCAGACGACAGCAAGTCCGTGACTTGGCGCTGAGCAAGCGGGACGGAAGGTATGTAGACGTTCAGCGTAGGCTTCTTGATCAGCTGGAGTGTGGAAAGCAACCAAGAGTTCACATGATTTTCGGAGAAACAGCAATCGTCGATCAAGACGTGACTGTCGCTCTCGGTACCGCTGCTTCGTCATACCGGCTGACCACGGATCACGTCTCTATGGAACAGCCTGAACAGCTTGGTAAGGCAATATTCTCGAAGCTGCCCGATGTGGTCGTCGTTGCCGTGATCCGTGGGGGAGGACGGCTCGATGCGCTGAGCGACATTGATCTAGCGCGTCGCATAGTTGAATCTTCGTCACCGTGCCTCGTAACTGCCTTGGGTCATCAGGCTGACTGGACGTTGCTTGATTCGGTAGCGGATCGCTCGTTCTCAACACCTAGTCAGTTCGGTACTTATCTTGCGAATTTGGCTAGCCAAGCAGCGGCACGAAGAGAAAGGGAAAGACAATTGCAGGCGGAAAACGAGCGGCTCGCGCAAGCGCTTGTCGCTAGTAGGCGAGGTCTCGAGAGCGGCCGAAAAACGATCGATGAAGAGGATCCGGAAGCCGTTGAGCTCAGCTCCAAACTCAAGACCGCTCATATTACCTTAGTTCTCGCGGTCGTCCTGATTCTATGGCTTATTTGGGGGTAACGGGCATAGCTTTACCCACATCCCTTGACCTTCCGGCGCACGACCACAGGGTAGGTGGTCGAGTAGCGCGGAGAGTCTGGTGACGGTGGCTGGCAATTCGCCAGGCACTGTCTGGCGAATTTGCTCGGGCGGCCAGGCCAGGTAGAACGCTCGCATCTGATGAAGGTCGGTGTTGCCGAATCCTCGCCCAAGCCGTTCGGTCATGTCCATCGCCAGTTGGTCGATCAGAGCCTCGTCGTACTCGGCCCGGTGGGAACCGTCCTGCTCGACCTGCACGATCTGCTGCCCAATCTCCCAGTAGGTAGCGCTCATCAGCGCGTTGACGCGACGAACAGCCAGGACGCGCGAGGCCTCGACCAATGTCGAACTTCGTCATCGACGTCGGCTCCGCCGACCCGAACGTCGATCGACTCGGGCAGTGCGAGTACGCGCCCCGTCCGGTCATCGTCGACAAGTCGTTCGAGCAGGGCGATCGTCTTGGTTTCGCGTGCCGAAGCGGCACGTTCGGCGTCGAGCGCATAAAATGAGTAATCCCTCCAGACCTTCTTAGTACTGAACCCACATTTGGTCCATGATCGCGGTTTCGTGGACTATAATAGAGTACAGTACGGACTATGCAATAGCATTATAAGATATTGATAATTTTGGTTATTGTTACATTTTAGGTAGTAAAATGCACTGAACTGTCTCTAGATAGATGTTTCTAGGGTTCAGCAAAATACGCGAATCCAGGCTGAATTCAAATCTCCCTATGTTCGATATCACCCCGCTCGTTGAAGTTCTCGTGAAGCTACCTCAAGGAACGTTGGCCATGATCGTTGCGCTGGCTGCAATTGGTCTGGCGACACTCTGTGTCTATGTAATTTCGAGGCGCAACTGACACCATGAGGCGTCTAGAATGGAGCCGATGTCCGTCCTGGTGGATTCAGGATGTGGATCTGTTCCGATCCTTTTGTGCCACCGGTGGCGAGCGTGCAGCCAACACCGTTGCGCTAATGTGCATGACGGTTATCGTGCATGCCTATGACGTGGATACCGGAATAGCTCGAGTAACGTTTGATGATTTCGCCCGAGCCACTGATCGATCCCGAACCTTGATAGCCGCTGGTTTGCGGATCTTGAAGAATCGCAATCTCATAGACACTGTCGAACAGAGTCACTACGAACTGACAGAAGCGACAGCAACCAGGGGATGGGCCAAGTTCCCTTATAAGTCGATGTACCAAAATCCCGATGCCGTCGCCATCGGGTTCTTTCACGACTGCACTATTCGCAAACGTGCTGAGCTTGACGCGCTAAAATTGTTGTTTCTTTTCTGTGCGTTTCGGAGCGAATCCGACAATAGAGCCACTATTAGCTACGATAAAATTATCGAGCGAACCGGTATCAGCCGCGCCAACATCAAGTCGGCACTTGCCTTATTGGCCGCGCACAGTTTGGTCTACACCGAACACAAGTTCTCGGCAATCAGTGACATCGGCATAGCAAACTGCTACCGAGTCCGTGGCGTGGAGTCGAACGTGCATCGCGGAACACGAGGTCGCACTAATGACAGCGACGTAGCACCGTCCGAAACGGTCGGGTCTGACTACCTACGCACATAGTGACTCATTCTGTTCTGGTATCTCATAACACCTTTTTATGGGATATCAGCAGGGCGCCTCCATGAACCTCCCCGATAACTCGCAATCCACCTCCCGAGCGCTGAGTCCGAGCGCATCAGCATCACTACCGTGCATCGTGGCCACCGCCGGCGCCGAGGCCGGTCATGCGTTTCTGACCTTCTTCACCGGCACCATCCGCAATCCCAATACCCGAGCAGCCTATGGCCGCGCCTGGCAGCGCTTTGACCGGTGGTGCAGCGATGTCGGTATCGCCTCGTTGATCGACATCGATGCGCTGGTCCTGTCGGCCTACATCGAAATGCTGTGCCAAGAGCTGGCGCCGGCAAGCGTGAAGCAACATCGCGCCGCGTTGTCGAAGACCTTCGATTTTCTGGTGGTTCGTCAGATCGTGGCCAGCAACCCGGTGGCCCACGTCAGCGGCCCCAAGATTGTTACCGCCAAAGGCAAGACCCCGGTGCTGGTCGATGACGAGTTCCTCGATCTGCTCGCCAGCATTCCGACGGACTCGTTGATCGGTCTGCGCGATCGCGCCTTCATCTGTTTGCTGACTTACACCTGGCCACGGGTATCCTCAGCCGTCGCCCTCCGAGTTCGCGACTACTACCCGAAGGGCAAGCGCTGGTATGTGGATCTGGCCGAGAAAGGCGGCAAGTCCACCACGAAGCTGGCACACCACCGTACACAGGATACGCTGGATGCGTATCTGACCGCGCTGGCAGCGGCACCCGATGATCAGCTCTTCCAGAGCATGGATCGCAGCGGCCAGGCCACGGGCCGGGCCCTGAGCCGGCGCAACGCGCTGCACATGGTCAAGCGCCGCGCGGCGGCAGCCTGTCTGGATCCGAGCCGCGTTTCCAACCACTCGTTCCGGGCCACCGGTATCACCAACTACATGGGCAACGGCGGGCGCATTGATGTCGCCCAGGAATGGGCCAGCCACGCCGATCCGCGTACCACCGGACTCTACGATCGCACGACCGACAAGGTCTCGCTTGAAGAGGTGGAGCGGATTCGGTTCGAGCGCAGGAAGGGTTGATCAGCGCACTTCGCTCGCCCTGCATACACATTTCTTGGATGACTGTCGCTTTGGTTTACGTGTCTATGAAACATGGACTTTCCCATCTACGTTGACACTCCCTCGTTTGCGCGTTCACACCGTCACGAACCGCGTACGTCCCTGGTCGATCAGGAACATGCGCATCTCGCGGTATGCCAGTGCCTCGAGCTCGTGCAGCAACCGCAGCCGCTCTGAGGCGTTGTCGCTGTCGCGGAATCGATCTCGGATGATCTCGAGCGAGCGCTTGTACCACTGGTAGCGGTCGGACTCGGCCTGCAACGCGAAACCATCGTCCATCACTCGCACCGCTGCTACCAGCGACGCGCAGCATGTGCCTGCCACCGTCGCGAAGATTGCCAGGCTCGATCCGGTGCCGAATGCGAAAAGCGCCGCTCCCGCCACGACTGTCGCGACCATTACCCCGAAGGTGAGCCAGTTGCCGAGCTGGCGCACCGCCGCTGCCCGCGTGCTCGGTGAGTGCGGCCCCGCGATCAGTTTCTTGTGGGCGTAGATGTACTGCACCCCGATCCGCAGGTCCTCGAACATTCGGAAGATCGTCTCCAGATTCTCGGATCGGGCTGCATCCGGGGGCACGCTGCGGTCGGGTTCGCCGAGAATCCAGGAGTCGAGGTAGGCTTCGTCGTCGAGCGTCTGCTCGAAGCGGTGGTTGTCCGGATCGAGGTAAACGCTCTCGAAGCGATCGATCGCCGCGTCGCGCTTTCGCTCGAAGTCAGCCATCGCCTCGTCACTGCTCAACCCCTCGAGCGCGTCGCTCAGGTGGCGAAGCACGTACTGGAATTGGAACTGACGAACGCGCTCGGTCACGAAGCGGTGAAAGAGCCAGGTGTTCTTCGACGGATCACGCATTGACTGCACCACCCCGGTGCCGATGCCGAAGGCCGCAAGCAACGATGCGCCGCCGGCGAGCAGGCGGGCGACTGTGCTTGCGGGATCGACAAGCGCGACAATGGCCACCGCGCAGAGCCCAAGCGTGCCGAGCGCGACACCTCGCACACCCCGCCCCTGCCAGCGCCGCCGCGCGGGCTTGGCGTGCGCCTCGTGACGACGGAACACCCGGCGCAGCTTCTTCGCCGTGAGCAAGCGCGCCGCACGCTCGCCGTAGAGCCGAGTCAGGCGATCGCGATCCTCTTTTGGCCCGAGCACATCGAGGTTCTCCCAGTCCTCGAGCGGCGATCGAAATGGTGAGCGCTTTTGTGGGGACGGCTCAGGGAGGCCGTCGTCTTCCTCATCCATTGTCTCGTTGTTCTCTTGACTCATGGTCTGAGTGTACCCAGCCTCAAACGAGTACGGTCCTTTTGGCGCCGACGTCATGTTGACCGCTCTGAATTGCGTTGCTCGGGCGTTGAGTCATACGTTAGGCTGATCGTATCCGCGAGATGCAAGGGTGGTTAGTTGGCAGTGAGCATTATCCATCATAGTGAGTATCGTCCCGAGCGCGGACCGTTCGTCGGGTGTCCGAACGACGCTGATCGCTACGCCCAGATTCTGCTCGATACGTTCGCCGAGCTGCCTGCCACCGGCGCGGCGGAGCACTTCTATTATTGGAAGCGCGACTACGAGGGCCGGGTTTACCGTGACAGTGGACACCCCGACCAACACCGCATCCAGAAGACCTCAGATCCGGAGGTCAACCCTGTATTCATCGTTTTCGCCGAAACCATCGGCTCGCCGGTAGCGCCGCCGCCAGAGGGCTGGGAGCGAATGCGGCAGTGGCTCGACGGACACGGCTTTCCCTATCTTTCGCTGCTTGGCGAGGACCACCCGGACCACCAGTTCGACCGGATCGATGTCGTACCCGACGGTACGGTGCCGATGACCGGAACCCTCTTTGAGCTTTTCGAGCAGCTGCGCACCGAGGACGACGCTTCGACGCTGCGGGTATTTCACGTGGACGCGCCTCGCGCTCCGCCGGCGAGCTCTTGGCACGCGTGTCAGCGCGTCTGGCTCGACCGGGTGCTTGGGGATCTGCAGGTACATCGAAGCGGCTCGATCTCGGTGGTCGCCGATGCCGAAACGCTCCAAGGCGAGGGCCGGTTGATTCTCTACTGGCACCTGAAACTCGGACAGCTCGACCCGATCCGTGACCCGCTGCCGGGACTTGAGGCGCGCGGGCGCGGCAGCGGACTTCCGGGCCGGGCGAAAACTATCGATGCTCTCGAGCGGCGGATTCGAATCGAGGGCGATACGCTGATACCCGTGCTCGGTGTGAGCGGCGCAGGCAAGTCCTCGCTGCTGTCGGCGGGGTTGCTCGGAGAATGGTTCCCGGCCGATCGCGCGCCGCGCCATCCCGAGCTACACGCGCTGCTCGTCGAGCCGCGAAGGCTGGTCGACAGCGTGGAGGGGCCTATTGAGCTCCTCGGTGCCGATCCGCTGCCTGGACTGGCTCGGGCGCTTGAGCAGGCGCTGCTACCGAGACCGATCGAGAGCGTGCCCGTCGCGCCGGCGTTGACGGGCGATGTCGAATCGGACCTCGAGGCGGCGCTCACGTGGTGGTGCGCGGCGAGTGCGCCACTCCAAGGCCGGCGGGTGTTGATCGTCGATCAGGCCGAGCAGATCGAGGCGTTTGCACGGCGTGCGGCCAGGGCGGCCGCGGAGGCGCGCGGCGAGCCGACGCCCGAGCACTACGCCCTTGGGGGGGGCTGGTGGCGCTTGGCGGCGCTGCTCGCGCTGTTGGCTGGCCAAGCCGGACGGGCCGAGGAGCCGGCCTCCGTCAACACGATTCCAGAGCGGTTGTTTGAGCAGGCGTACGCTCATCTTTCCGATCACCCAACAAGCGTGGTGCTCGGCTTGCATCGCGAAAGCGCCCTCGAGCGTTGGCCGCTCGACCGGGTCGAACGTCCGCCTGTGTTTCGGGTCGAGCCGCTGTACGGCCAGGAGGCGCTCAAGGAAGTGATCTGTCGCATCCTCGGTGACTACGGACTCACGCCGAGCGCAGCGCTGCTCAAGCAGATGCTCGACGAAGCCGTCAAGCTTGCCACCGTCACTTTGGAGGCGCCCCGTCCTGACGGCACGTCCGACGACGACCTCCCGAAGCACGCCTCGGTGTTGCCTCAACTGATCACCGCGCTCGGACTGGTAATCGAGCACTGGGCGAACGAGCGCGGTCGAGCTGGACGCTGGAGCGAAGCGGACCGAAGGCTCGATCAGGACAGCTTCAAGGAGCAGGCGCGCATCGACGGTGCGATCGGCAGGCTTGGCGAACGGGCATGGCAGGCCTGGACGCCAGTGCTGGCGAAGCGCCTGGGTATAGACCCTCGGGGCTATTTCAGCGCTCGGACCCTGGAGCAGAACCAGGTGCAGCGCTTCGGCGCGCTGATGCAACGTCTGGTCGATGCCGCCGCCTCGGACAGAAAGGAACCGGAGGCCCTGTCATACCTGCGCCGTGACGGGGTTCAGGCCAGCCGCTACGTATTACTGGTCAGTGCGCTACGCGATCATCGGCTTCTGACGTCAACAGACGAGATCTACTTCCGCCTGCCTCACCGTTCGATTCTTGAGCACTGGGCGCGGGCAAGGGACTGGATTGCCAAGGCCCGGCCACGGCTCGAATACAAGGCCAGGCTGCGCAACCTGTACAACATTCGGGCGACATATCCAGACCTACCCTGGACCGCCGACGATCATGAGGCGTACGCGGCGCTAGCTGTCGACTGGATCGGTGGTGGCGAGGGAGAAGACGGTGAGCTTCAGGCGTGGTTGAAGGAGCAGTTGCTCGAGCGCCTCGATTCGGCTTTGATCGACGTGCGGGGGGACTCGGCACGCTCGCGTTTACCGTTCGCCGCGCGTGCCGCCGGCGACGCCGAGTGGGCCGAGCAGCTGATCAAGCGATCACTCAGGAATGATCCGGACGAGCACGTTCGCGTTCAATGGCTGATCGCCTGCGCTGAGGACGGTGAGACGGCAGACGTGAACGCACTGCTTGGCGAGGAGCCGACCGAGGCGCGAAAACGAGCGAATGCCGTGCACGATGCTACAGGCACCTTCGCGCTGTTGATGGCGGCGCAGAACGGACACACCGAGAGCGTGCAGGCGCTGCTGGCGGCCGGTGCCGAGGTCGAGCGCGTGAACGAGACCAGCGGCACCTTCGCGTTGTTGCAGGCGGCGCAGGCCGGACACATCGAGAGCGTGCAGGCGCTGCTGGCGGCCGGTGCCGAGGTCGAGCGCGTGCACGAGACCAACGGCACCTTCGCGCTGTTGATGGCGGCGAAGAACGGACACACCGAGAGCGTGCAGGCGCTGCTGGCGGCCGGTGCCGAGGTCGAGCGCGTGCACGAGACCAACGGCACCTTCGCGCTGTTGATGGCAGCGCAGAACGGACACACCGAGATCGTGCAGGCGCTGCTGGCGGCCGGTGCCGAGGTCGAGCGCGTGCACGAGACCAGCGGCACCTTCGCGCTGTTGATGGCAGCGCAGAACGGACACACCGAGAGCGTGCAGGCGCTGCTGGCGGCCGGTGCCGAGGTCGAGCGCGTGAACGAGACCAGCGGCACCTTCGCGCTGTTGATGGCAGCGCAGGCCGGACACACCGAGAGCGTGCAGGCGCTGCTGGCGGCCGGTGCCGAGGTCGAGCGCGTGAACGAGACCAGCGGCACCTTCGCGCTGTTGATGGCAGCGCAGGCCGGACACACCGAGAGCGTGCAGGCGCTGCTGGCGGCCGGTGCCGAGGTCGAGCGCGTGAACGAGACCAACGGCACCTTCGCGTTGTTGATGGCGGCGCAGAACGGACACACCGAGAGCGTGCAGGCGCTGCTGGCGGCCGGTGCCGAGGTCGAGCGTGTCGATCCGATCGATGGCACCTTCGCGCTGTTGATGGCGGCGAAGAACGGACACACCGAGAGCGTGCAGGCGCTGCTGGCGGCCGGTGCCGAGGTCGAGCGCGTGCACGAGACCAGCGGCACCTTCGCGCTGTTGATGGCAGCGCAGGCCGGACACACCGAGAGCGTGCAGGCGCTGCTGGCGGCCGGTGCCGAGGTGCCGAGGTCGAGCGCGTGAACGAGACCAACGGCACCTTCGCGTTGTTGATGGCGGCGCAGAACGGACACACCGAGAGCGTGCAGGCGCTGCTGGCGGCCGGTGCCGAGGTCGAGCGTGTCGATCCGATCGATGGCACCTTCGCGCTGTTGATGGCAGCGCAGAACGGACACACCGAGAGCGTGCAGGCGCTGCTGGCGGCCGGTGCCGAGGTCGAGCGTGTCGATCCGATCGATGGCACCTTCGCGCTGTTGATGGCGGCGCAGGCCGGACACACCGAGAGCGTGCAGGCGCTGCTGGCGGCCGGTGCCGAGGTCGAGCGCGTGCACGAGACCAGCGGCACCTTCGCGCTGTTGATGGCGGCGCAGGCCGGACACACCGAGAGCGTGCAGGCGCTGCTGGCGGCCGGTGCCGAGGTCGAGCGCGTGCACGAGACCAGCGGCACCTTCGCGCTGTTGATGGCAGCGCAGAACGGACACACCGAGAGCGTGCAGGCGCTGCTGGCGGCCGGTGCCGAGGTCGAGCGCGTGAACGAGACCAGCGGCACCTTCGCGCTGTTGATGGCGGCGCAGGCCGGACACACCGAGAGCGTGCAGGCGCTGCTGGCGGCCGGTGCCGAGGTCGAGCGCGTGCACGAGACCAGCGGCACCTTCGCGCTGTTGATGGCGGCGCAGGCCGGACACACCGAGAGCGTGCAGGCGCTGCTGGCGGCCGGTGCCGAGGTCGAGCGCGTGCACGAGACCAGCGGCACCTTCGCGCTGTTGATGGCAGCGCAGAACGGACACACCGAGAGCGTGCAGGCGCTGCTGGCGGCCGGTGCCGAGGTCGAGCGCGTGCACGAGACCAGCGGCACCTTCGCGCTGTTGATGGCAGCGCAGAACGGACACACCGAGAGCGTGCAGGCGCTGCTGGCGGCCGGTGCCGAGGTCGAGCGCGTGAACGAGACCAGCGGCACCTTCGCGCTGTTGATGGCAGCGCAGGCCGGACACACCGAGAGCGTGCAGGCGCTGCTGGCGGCCGGTGCCGAGGTCGAGCGCGTGAACGAGACCAACGGCACCTTCGCGCTGTTGATGGCGGCGCAGAACGGACACACCGAGAGCGTGCAGGCGCTGCTGGCGGCCGGTGCCGAGGTCGAGCGCGTGCACGAGACCAACGGCACCTTCGCGCTGTTGATGGCAGCGCAGAACGGACACACCGAGAGCGTGCAGGCGCTGCTGGCGGCCGGTGCCGAGGTCGAGCGCGTGAACGAGACCAGCGGCACCTTCGCGCTGTTGATGGCGGCGCAGGCCGGACACACCGAGATCGTGCAGGCGCTGCTGGCGGCCGGTGCCGAGGTCGAGCGCGTGAACGAGACCAACGGCACCTTCGCGCTGTTGATGGCGGCGCAGAACGGACACACCGAGATCGTGCAGGCGCTGCTGGCGGCCGGTGCCGAGGTCGAGCGCGTGAACGAGACCAGCGGCACCTTCGCGCTGTTGATGGCAGCGCAGAACGGACACACCGAGAGCGTGCAGGCGCTGCTGGCGGCCGGTGCCGAGGTCGAGCGCGTGCACGAGACCAACGGCACCTTCGCGTTGTTGATGGCGGCGCAGGCCGGACACACCGAGATCGTGCAGGCGCTGCTGGCGGCCGGTGCCGACGTTCGCCAGTCTCATGCAGATGGAATTACACCGTTGGTTCTCGCGATGGGAAACGGCCACGAAGAAATCATCAGAATTCTGCGTACGGCCGGCGCAAGCACTGATGTCAAGTCCGCCGCGAAGATGTTGTTTCGCGTGCTGAGACATCCTTTGCGTGCGCTGCTACCGCTTTTCCACCGCTCGACACCATCCGGTCAACCGGAGGATCAACCGGAGGATCAACCGGAGGATCAACCGGAGGATGATTCATCCGAATCGTCGGAAACCAACTCTTCAAATGTGATTTTTTGTCCAGTGCCTGGCGCTTGGCAGGAGGTCGAGATTGACGCTGCGATGCAACCGACCCTCAACGCTGTGCTCTCTTCGACAAGGGCGATAACACCCGACACCTTCCGTGGCATACACGAGCTCGTGCGTCTCGATCCGCCGCTGCATCCGCGTCTCGAGCTTTATCGACTACACTTCGCGATCGAGCAGGATGGCCACCACCTCAACTTAGCGCTCTACTGGCTCAATGCGAAGGCTACCGGTTTCGATCCAGTGGTGCTTCGGCCCGGCCTGGCACTTGATGCATTGCTGCACGACTACGGCGCGAAAGACATCGTGCTCGATATGCGTAGCGAGAACGTCGCCCATGCCTTTGCAGCGCTAGTGTTACTGACAGCGCAACCGCCGCGCTTGGCACTGCAGACAGACACTCCATTACCGCTGTCGGCGAGCGTAAAGGCACCGCCGTTTAGGTACGCCAAAGAGACGGCATGGCGCCCATGGCGCGACGTGCTCTCGGGAAAAGGGCGCTACGTTCAGCTCCCTTGGTTCGAGGGGAGGCAATTGTACTTGGGCAAAGTGCGAGTACCTAAAAGTGGGATAGGCGCTGACATTGTCGACGAGGCCGAGCCGCTGTGCGATGAGCTTGACTGGGCCGTACCTCGGCCGGTAGCAGGAAGTGCGACTCCGAGTGGAATTTGGTTCATTGGTGGAACTAGAGCCGCTTCGTAGTAGGCACAACTTCTTGCACTGCGACACAACTGCACCACCGATCACTTCCGATCGTTGGGGTCCTCCTCGATTGCCGGTTGTTGACATGAAGGATCGTTGGTCAGCGCGCCGAGCAGTTTTATGTCCTTTTTTCATTCGTTTCCGTGATCTAAAATCGGAGGCCGGTCAGCTCGCCAAGCTCAGTGATGGACTCGGGGATGATCGCCAAGCCCGGTAGGGCGAGATCCAGATAGGTACCCGGCTCCCAGGTCTGTATTCGTCGCCGTGCTTCCTGGTCGTCCGCTGTCTTGTTGCTCACTTGTGCTCGTGGATCCGTAACTCGACAAGGCACACAATACCTCGCGAGATCCACTGATGGAGAAGTAGCGGATTCGACGGTTCCGCGTTGCTTGCCAGTGAGCCTAATAATCACATAACGTCCTTCTTGATTACCCATGTGTCTCAGCCGCTCTGTAGGTGTATATTAACACAGTACTGAGCAAATATTGAGTTACAGCATGGCGCGCAACGCGATCCAGTTCCAGAAGGGCCTCAGCGAGGTGGCGTTTCAGCGAGACTATGGCACGCAAGCACAGTGCGAGGCGGTCCTGGAGGGCATGCGCTGGCCCGACGGCTTCGTTTGTCCAGGGTGCGGGCACACCAAGGGGCATCAACTGCACGCGCGTGCGCTGCACCAGTGCGCCAGCTGCCACCGGCAGACCTCGCTGACCGCCGGGACGATCTTCGAGCACACCAAGCTGCCGCTGAGCACCTGGTTTCGCGGCATGTATCACCTCACCCAGTCCAAGAACGGGGTCTCGGCGATGGAGCTGATGCGCCGCCTGGGTGTGAGCTACAACACCGCCTGGATGCTCAAGCAGAAGCTCATGCAAGTCATGCTCGAGCGCGAGGCCACCACGATGCTCACCGATCGAGTCGAGATTGACGACGCCTACATCGGTGGCGAGCGCTCTGGCGGCAAGGTCGGTCGTGGCGCTGAAGGCAAGACGCCTTTCGTTGCCGCTGTGCAGACCGACCTGCAAGGCAAGCCCCAGCGGATGGCGCTGCACAAGGTCAGTGGCTTCACCAACGATCAGATCGAGGCGGAAGCTCAAGCCGACAGCTGACGTCTATTCCGATGGACTGGCATGCTTTGCTGCCGTTATCAAGCAGGGCTGCAGCCACACGGTCACGGTCAGTGGTGGGGGACGCAAATCGGTGCTCGATCCGACCTTCAAATGGGTCAACACATCGCTGGGCAACATCAAGTCGGCGCTGACCGGCACCTATCGACAAGTCTCTTCGAAGCATGTGGCACGCTACCTGGCTGAATTCCAATACCGCTTCAATCGACGCAATGATCTGGCAGGCATGCTGTCGCGGCTCAGCTATGTCAGCCTGCGCACGCCACCGATGCCGTACAAGCTCCTGACGCTGGCTGAGGCATCTGGGTAATCAAGACGTCCTTTATGTTGCTTAAAAAGGTAGTGCAACGAGCCGTTGCACAAATGCCAGACACCGTCTGGCAAATAGTCTCTGCGGCGCGGAGACAATCTGTCAGCTTGGCGACCGCCATCACGAGTACGACATTGGCATTCAACCGTGCAGCGATCCAGGGACCTGCCCGTGACCGGCTACTCACGGCCGATGATCAGGGTCACACCGAACGTGCCGAACACCGCAGCAGCGAGTGCGTCCACTTTCTTCCGGGAACGAGCATAGAGCGCCGTGGCACAAGGATTCGCAAACACGATGGCATAGCCGCAGAAAATGAGAATGCCCAGCGACCAGCAGATCGCGACGACGACAAAGGCGCTGTGCGGCGAGGCTGACGAGGACGTGCCGATCGCAACCGTCGCCAACCAGGGCAGGACGGCTTTTGGATTCGTCAGATGAACCAGCAGACCTCGGCCGAACGCTCGACCGAGTCGATCGGTACAACGACCTGCGGCGTCGATACCTGTCTCATCGGACAGTGCCGAGCGGATCGACTTGATCGATAGCCACAGCAGGTAGAGACCGCCGGCGATACGCAGCGCTTGAGCCAACGGTGTCCATACGCCCAATGCCGTGGCCATGCCGCCTGCTGCCAAGAGCCCCCAGGCCAGGGAGCCGCACAGGACACCGAAGGCGGTCGCCAGACCGATACGACGACCGTCGCGCATGGAGGCGGTAGCGATCAGCAACGTCGCCGGCCCCGGGGTCGCGGTGCCCACGATGTAGGCGGCACATGCCAGCAGCAGCGCCTGATCGATCCCGGTCATCGCCGATGGATCCTACTCGTCGCGACAGAGATCACGTTCTCCCGGTCCGTTCGTGAGCAAGCGTGTCGAGCGCCTCACCGGTCAGCCGGTAGCCTATCCACTCATCCTGCGAACAGGCACCTAGCGTCTCATAGACGCGGATTGCAGGTGCGTTCCAGCGAAGCACGTTCCATTCGAACCGCCCACAATCGTTCTCGAGCGCGATCTGGGCCAGCCGCGAGAGCATGGCGTGACCGACACCTCTCCCGCGCATACGCTCCTGCACGTACAGGTCTTCCAGGAAGAGCCCGTGCTGGCCGAGCCAGGTCGAGTAGTTGAAGAAGTGGATCGCGTACGCGACGATCGTATCGTCCACCGAGCAGACCAGGGCGCCTGCCTTCGCATTCTCGGCAAACAACGTGTTCTCGAAGGCTGCGACGCTGGCGATCATCTCCTGCTCCATCCGCTCGAACACGGCGAGTTCGCGCACGAGCCCATGGATCGCGACGGCATCCGCGCGTACCGCGGTGCGGATGACGAAAGAGGGATTGTCCGGGGTGCTCATCGTTCGGGTGGCCCATGCCTGCAGCGAAGACGAGCCGATCGTCGGGAATCCCCGGAAGTTCGTCAAACGACTTTATAGTCGCCGTCAGGCTTACTTGAGGTAACCCATGATGGGTCAACTGCCGAACCTGAGAGCACTGCGGACCTTCGAAGTCGCGGCACGCCACGGCAGCTTCGCGCGCGCCGCCGTGGAACTGCACGTCACGCCCGCCGCGGTCAGTCGACAGGTGCGCCGGCTCGAGCTGGAGATCGGTGAGTCCCTGTTCGAGCGTGGTCACCGACACGTAGAGCTGACCCGCTACGGGCTGCGGTTCGCCGAACGCATCCGGTCCGGATTCGAGCAGATCGCCTCCTTTCCGGACGAGCGTGCCGATTCGATTCTCGAACGCCTGGTGCTGGACGTCGATGAGGACCTGATGGCCACGTGGCTGTTGCCTCGGCTCGGTCCGGACGTCATCGCCGAGTTGCCCGGTCGTCTGGAATTGCGATCCCGGCTGGAGCCACCTCGCCAGTTGCCATCGAGTATCGATGTGGCCATCGTGTTCGGTGCGGCCGAGCACCCGGGGTACACCACCACGCGGTTGCTCGACACGCACGCCTTTCCTGTCTGCGCACCGCGGCTGCTCGACGGTCGAGCACCGCCCGCGACCCCGGGCGCCATCGGCGACTACCCGCTGCTGCACTGTCGTGATGATCGCTGGTGGCGCAGGTTCTTCGATCATGCCGGCATGGCCTACCCGGAACACGCACGTTCGATCACCCTCAGCCGGACCGATCTGCTCAACCAAGCGGCCGTGAAAGGTCTGGGCGTCGCCATCGGGGACTCGGTCACGTGCGAGGTACTATTGCGCGACGATGTGCTGCAACGCATACCGGGCCCGACACTCGAGAGCCGCTCGTTCTACCTGCTACACCGTGACGGTCGGCTTCGCGCAAGCGAGCGGATCCTGATCGAATGGTTGAAGGCGCAGGGACGAATATCCACACCGGCGTAGCCCCCCTGGTTTGATCGGATGATGTACTGGCCGAGGTCGTCGTCCGTCGGCGCCAAGCATCCGACCGGACTGGTCGACGGTGCGACCCCGGGGGACTACACGATGAGCGAGAAGCTGATGGTGGTCGATCGACCGCGTCGAGCACCGCACGCGCAAAACCTTCGGGCGACTCCAGCATCATCAGGTGGCCGGTGTGCGGAATCACCGTGAACGAGGTGGCTAGGGCGCGGATTCGCTCGGGAAGGCTACACCCGTCGAGGGAGCGCTCACCGGCCACGAGGTGCAGGGGCAGCCCCGCGGAAAGCCGCTCTTCCAGGAACCGGAGGCAGTCCGGCTCACCGGTGGCACAAACGGCGGCGGCCTGGGTACGGAGCGCTTGCGCGGGCTGCGCACCGAGCAAGCCAGCCTCGACGTCACGCGTCCATGCCGTCGGCATGATGCCGGCACCCGTGAGCCATTGATCGACGTCGTCCCGGTGGCTCTCGAGCAGTGCCTCGATATCGGCCACGGGGCGGCGAGCGATATCGGCCGACCAGAAGGCGTCGTCGAGCGTCTTGTTGCCCTCGACCGAGCACAGCGAGCGGACGAGTTCCGGGTGCCGCACGGCAAGGATCACACTGACCGCTCCACCGACCGAGTGTCCGACCACGTGAACGGGCCCGGTGCCTCGTGCGCGCAGGAACGTGGCAACGTGCTCGGCCTGGTTGTCAAGTGACCAGGTCTCCGGTGCCGTCTCTCCCTTCGCGCCGTAGCCCAGCAGCGCCGGCGCGTGAACGATGCGATCGCCGAAGGCACCGATGACGCTTGCGTTGTCGAGCGTACCGATCAGACCGTGCAGCAGGACGATCTCGGGCGTGCGATCCGACGTCGTTACCGACCGCTCCGTCCTGGCTGTCCCGGCATTGTGATCTGGCTGTTCGTCCACTGCAGCACCCTCACGTCTCGTGATCGAAGAAGGTCGTACTCGTCACGCACTTGGGCTGGAAGCGTGCGAGCAACTTCGTCAGCGCCTTGCACGCATGCCTCACATCCCGATGCGCCGCATCGTGATGGCCTTCGATGACGAACAGGGCCTCGGTGGTCGCCGGACCTGTAGCACTCCGAGCGCTCTGGCGCCAGCACCAACGGCGCGCAGCGACCGCGACGGCCTCGTCGACGAACACGACCTCGCCCGGGTCCGGTGCCGTCGCCTCGTCCCGCACCGAGCTCGAGGAAACGCTCGTCGTCGGTAGCGAAGCGCACTCGCAGTGCGCCCTCGATCGCTGCGCGATCGAACACCGCGACCGGCTACGGAAACCGTGTGGTCTCCCCCGTGCGCAAGCCCTGAACGCTCCGCGCTCGCCGGCGATCGGTCACTCGCTGATCAGAGCGCTGCGATCTTGGACTCGGGGCTGGCCACTCCCCACTCCCCTTCCTGCCTTCACTGGTCCCTTACGGGCGGCAGCAGCTGTGCTGCGACGACGGTCTCAACCGGGCTTGTATTAACACTGGAGATAGGCATGGCCAAACCCACCAGCAAACGTGAGGCTCGATTCAAGTTCTGGCTCGATGAGCGGCGCTACCTTATCGTGCCACGACGCCTCACCTGTTTTCAAAAGAAACAGATCAGCCGAGTCCGTCGTCAGAACGAGCGTACCGAGCTACACCGATCATGAACCGTTTTACCGTGGGTCATGTTCGTCGCCCGTTTGCCACTGAGTACGTCGAAGTCTGCATTGTTGAATGGCACCCGGATGGCCTGAACAACGTGTAGGTCTCTGCATTTCTCAATGATGACAGCAGCATCACCATCGAGAATGGCATCACTGGCAAACGACCCCGGAACTATCAGCAGCTGCGACGGTTTCTGCTCATGTGGCTCCGCGATCATCGTCCGGAGCTGCTGTGCGGACCAGAGATCGATGAGGTCGCCATGCTGCCGTTTTGCCGATGAGCGCACTACACCGGGTGATCTTTCTCCGGTTTACGTGCCCGCCACAACAGCAGCAACCAGCAAACCGGCAGCACGGTCCAGGTCTCCCACGGAACGGAAGCACTTTGCAAGGTGAAGAGCTGCAAGCCACCTCCCTGCAAGGTCAGTCCCAGAGCGAACCAGTGCGAGATCATCAGCGCGAGAACGATCGTGCAAAGCACCCATCGCTGCCACCGTTCACTCGACGGCCACAGAACGCTCAGCACGATCAGCTCCAGATAGGGGAAACCCCAGCCGATCGGTCGGCCCCAGTAGAGAAGTACCAGGGCCAGCGCAAAAGCGAGCGGCAAGCTCAACCGAACGCGCCGCAGCAAGACAAGCGTCAGCATCAAAGGCAGCAGCCAGAGCAGTAGCGCGAGCCACTGTGCTATTTCGGCAGGCACGCCGGCCGTGATCAGCCCCTGCAAAGGCGTTCTCGACCAGATGCTCATCGGCGTCTGCTCGGCCAAGGGCAGCACTAGCCAGAAGTGATCGAGACCATGGCTGGCGTAGTCCAGGTATTGTGTTCGAATCTCGGGACCCCAGCGAACCATCTCGGCCCCGATTAGCGCGATCGTCGCGCCGGCAGCCAGGACCCAGCGTCGAGCCATGCGAGCTACATCGCTTCCGGCGTTCATCAGTGCAAAAAGTCCGAGCGCGACGAACAGAAGCGCGTAGAAGGGCTTGGCCAGCACCACCAGCGCGACCAGTGGTGCACTCAGCAGACTTCGACCATGCCAAAGCAAGGCGCTTGCTGCCAGCGACAGGAACAGCAGGATAAGCTCCACGTTGGCACCGGAAAACGAGGCCATGACATCCCAGGAGAACACGATCAATAGTAACCACGCTCCGCCCTGCCCGATGCTTCTCAGCCACAGCCAGCCGAACCCGATCACCGACAGCAGAACCATGACGACGAAACCGGTAGCCGTGATATCCAGTTGCGCCACGAGTAGCGCAAGCGTGGGTGGGTAAGGGTACGGACTGGGAGTCGGCTCGACGTTCGCAGGAGCGATGCCATCCAGCATGTTGGTATGCGCGACATGGTAGGAGCGCCAGATTCGAAGGCTTTCGGCGGCCGGCAGGTAGAGCGCACCCGGCTCTTCTGACGCCGTGGCGGCAGCTGCACGCTCGTACGTCTTGTAATCAATGGGATCGTCGCCTTCCTGGATAAGAGACAGCAACAGGCCTGTCGCCAGCAAGAGCCCTGTCAGAAAGACAGCCCAAGGCAGGATACTCAGGATCGTTCGGGCAGCAGATACCTTGCGAGCTGACTTACCGTTTGTCGCGCACGTGTCAGCGGTAGCTCGAATCATGGAGGATCACAGCGAATGGGTTTTCCGGTGCACTGTAACGTCTGCTGGGCTCTCAGCACTAGCTTGTAGCGAACTGTAATCATCGAGCGGGACCGCAAGCATCGTCGATTCCAGACCCTATTCGATGAGTCTTTGCTTCAGGTTGACCAACCTGAAGCGATGAAGCAGCCGGTTGTAGAACACCAGGTCGATGTAGAAGTGATTACCGTCCAGACTGAGTCGTTTCTGTCGACCTACGAAACAGAAACCCGTGCCAAGCTCGAGTAGAAATATCTTCAGTCGATCGATGATCGCTTGTTCTAGATCGCGTTCGTGCCAGTGCGCGCGTTCTTCGAGACCGAGGAATTCGAGCACCAACGGATCCTTGATTGCACCGGTGGGTTGGGCAATCACCTGCTCCTCAGTCGACAGCGTCTTGACTGCCGCTTCGTCCGGCTTTTGGTCAGTCGCTCGTACAGCATCGAGCCGATCTGGCGCTCAATCTCGCGCGCCGACCAGGTACCCTGCACTGCCTCGATTTCATAGAAGGCGCAAGGCGGCGTGTGCTCGATCTTCATCAATACCCAATAGTGACTCCAGCTCAGTGTCGAGGGAGAGTGGACGGCCATGGCACGTTCAGATAGGCGCGATACCGTGGCGCCTATGCTTGACGTTCGAGTAGCGAGAACCGCGTCCGAACTGCGCCTGCAACGCTTCGGAGACTGACCGGATCAACGCCTTTCCGTTGCCGGCGAGCGCTTGGCTGCCCTGTTCGGATTCGACGATCTCGCGCCCCATATGCCAGTACGCCTACACCATGGTCGTGTTGACCATGCGGACAGCCTGTCCCCTCGCCTGCTCGATGATGCTGACCAGACGTTGGGTCAACGTCTCGTTGACATGCTCGTTGATCACCGCTCGCCATCCGCCTGGGCAGCACCAGACACGGGCATCGCAGCGCTCTGCAGCAACGACTCACCGGCATGTTTGTCGAACAACGGTTGATTCTTCACGTAGGCCAGGATGATGTTGATGTTGATGTTGATGTGACGGGACTGGGCAGCCAACTTCTAGATATCGGCGCGGTGTTGTGCCGCACTGATCAGAAAGCCGCGCCGCAGCGAGTCCCTTGAGTTACCTGAGGGGGTCTGGCCTTGCGGCCTCGGCAGTGTGCTTAATCAGGCACACAAGCTTCCTGTCGCCCAAGGCATGCCCACCGTAATATCGGTGAAGATTCTTCGAAACCAGTGACTCGCGGGAATGTTGGCGGTTTGCAACCGGGCGCGCAACCGCGCTATCTGGCACCACAACTCGACGGGCGCCCAGGCGCTTAAGGAGCCGTGCCATGTGTTTCTGTGAAGAGGATTAACCGAAGCAGTGCCAGGTAGCTTCCACGGCAGCCTTACGGACTTGGCACGTCGAGGCCTCGGGGGTCTGGGGGCCATCTCGGAAGCGTAAGCGCGGTGGCCATAACCGATGTCGATTCGCTCGCCTGTGCTTGGCTGCGCTAGCCTTCGGCTGCCTGTGTCCGCTTCTCAAACCCCTGCCAGGCGTTCTCGATGTGCCCTCTAGTGTGCGGCAGGGTTCGGCCCTGACGTTTCCTACCGCCTCGCTCTGCCAGCAGATCTACCGCCTGTACCCCCACCATGGGATACAACATCTTTTATACCATCTTTGCCTATCAATCTAGACCGCAGTATCCCTTCTCGCGGCCCACCCCACAAGCATCAACCTTCCTCATCCGAAGGTGCCCTTTTCTTTTCTCCCTCTTCCTTTCCGTCGCCGGGTGGGTGGGGTGTGTGGATTGATACAAAAATAGTGGCTAAGATGGTATAAAATTGCGGTGAAGTTGCTGGGTTCGGGCTGCTACGCTTCTCTGCGTACCTTTCGTGAGTCCTGCGGCATGAACCCGATCGTCGATGCCTCTGAGGAGCTTCTGCTGCGCGAACTGCGTGACCTGATCGATGCAGCGCGCGCTCGGGTTGCGGTTGTCGTGAACGCCGAGATGACACTGCTTTACTGGCAGGTGGGGATACGGATCCGGGGTCACGTACTCCAGGGTGAGCGGGCAGCCTATGGCGAGCAGGTGATGGCAGGATTGGCCCACGCGCTGAGTGCCGAATTCGGGCGAGGCTGGGGCGTCTCGCAACTCCGCAAGTGTCTGCAGTTCGCGCAAAGCTTCCCGGACAAGTCAATTGTGGACGCACTGCGTCCACAATTGACCTGGACCCATCTGCGAGCCCTGATGGTCCTCGAAGATCCACTCAAGCGTGACTTCTACCTGTCGCTGTGTCGACAGGAAGGCTGGTTCATAGAACTCACAGTCATCATCCGGAACTGCTACACAAGACAGAGATCAATGGAGACTGTCATGATCGATGACGTGGCTACGCTTCGCGTAGCGAAATGATCATGGCTGTTGCTCCCAGTCACGAGCTTTCCATATCGCTTCCAGCAAACAAACCACGTTCGACGAGTTCCATGTAGCAACCTTCTCTTCCAGTGATCGAAGCTTGCGGAAATCCACTCTGATATCTTCAAAACACACCGATGAGAACCATTCCGTAGGGCCTGCATCACTTCTCAGGCCGGCTGGGATAGCGGTTTTGAACTCGGCGTATCGCCTATGTAGACGTTGCTCGACAGCTCTACACACCGAGCTGTCAGCCAGCCGGATGCTGGTCAGGTTGAGCATGTCGAATACTTCATCTACTTCGGTCGCGCCGCGCCCGGCACCCCTGAGTGTGATGAGCTTCGGGATTCGTGCATACACCTCACTGCTGAATCCGATCTTCACTTTTCCGGATTGCCTATGCTGCACGGCATAGACTTCGTGGCGTCGGCTGGCCACGGGTGCCGACACCGTTTTCGGAATTTGGACCCGATGCCACTTGGCCAGTAGACTCACAAACGGCTTGCATGGAGCGTACTTGGCCTCATACTTCCTGATCGATATCCACAACTTCTCTGTGCTGACCTGTCTCATGAGATACCGCAGGTTTATCTCGTCACGCAGGTTCTCGACATGAATGGCCGCACGGAGTTTCTGGAAGCCGTCTACTTCGTTCGATTCCTCGACGTTGTTACCTATGCCCAATGGGTCGCTATCGCGTGCACTCGACGGGATCAAGGTGACTGTCTCGTTCATGATCAATCTCCAGGTACGTTGAAGGGAGAGCGCCGACATTTCTAAGCGCACCGGTGCTCGGATTATAGTTATAGCGGTTTCCCAATGAGTGAAGCGCAAGCACTCGATGAGTGCCAGTCATTACAACTGCCCGACGGGAATACCGTACAACGTCAGCTCCACAATTCCGGGACGAGCGGTCTGAACTTCTAGAACTCGTAATCATCGAAATCGAACGGGCGAATGACACGACGTGCGATGAATAGACCGCGTATGGCTCGCAGCTCTCGATCAAGTGCCTGACCCAGGCAATGCTGAGCGGCCTTGAATTGCGCGCCTGTCGTGATGACATCGTCGAATACGACAAGACGGCGGCCCTCAGCGGCGTGTTTCAGCATCCCGGTGTCGACGGACAGCTCGCTCACGAGATCAGCGATAGCCGGACGCCTGTCATTCGACAGGTGTCTGGGTGTCGTCGATGTCACGCGAGAAAGCCCATCAGCAAACCGAAATCCGTGTTCAGTCAGTAACGGTTGCCCGAGAACGTCCACCAGCCTCGCATCGTAGAGCGGGTCATCACGACGCTTTGAAGGCGGCATCGGCACGAACAGGTAGCGCTCAGGATGCTTCACGCAGAGGGTAAGACTGCGTGCCACCATCACAATCGCTCGCTGCTTATACAGCCACTCAGGCCGGCCGCGCCGTGCCGGGGATTTCTTGAGGTTCAGAATCAGACTGTTGGTCGGTGACGCAAAGTCACCGCCCGGTTCGTAATCGCCAAAGAACCAGCATCGATCATCGGGTTCAAGCCGAGGGTGGTCCGGACGCATCAGCTCATCGATGCGTGTCCGGACGCGATACACGATCACGACAGGTGGCTGATCAGCTCCCCGATCTCCGGTGCCGATTCGATCGGCGGCATGGCTCCGAGGATGTCATCGATCTGTCGAACACGAATCGCACCCATGGCCTCGAACCGGCCAGGCCAGGTGAGCATGGGGTGTTCGAAACAGCTGTTCAGAATGAACAGCTTGCGCCCTTGTTTCAGGGCGGCGCGCGCCTGGTGCAGCGTGCCGGAGGTCTCCGAGGCCTCCACGATAACGGTGGCATCGCTCAGTGCGGACATCGTGACGTTGCGTTCGGGGAAAAAGGTGCGGCTGTTGGCCTTGTAGTGTTGCTCGCTGTAACGTTTGAACGGCACCTGCGAGATCAGCAGGTGCTCGCGGGCGATTCGCGATTGCAAAGCGCGGTTCTCCTTGGGATAGACCTGGTTGAGCGGCGTGCCGATGACGCCGATCGTGCGCCCACCCAGCTCAAGGCAAGTGGTATGAGCCACCGCATCAACACCGCGAGCCAGACCGGAGATGATCGTGTAGCGCGCGGCCACCAGCGCGCGAACCACCTGTGCACACCGGCGTTTGCCCTGCTCGCTGACCTGACGGGAACCGACGACGGCCACCGATGGTGTGAAGACGAGCGACCAGTCGCCGAGGTAGTACAGTAGTTCAATTGGATAATGCGCATCGCGCAGCTTCTGCGGGTAATCGCCCTGCCCATGCAAGCGGATGCGCGGGCGAAAAGGATGCTTGCCCTGCAGAACGCTGGCGCGAATCCAGGCCATAGCCTGCTCGAGAGCGGCGTTCTCAACGAGATCTGAGGGGGGCAGGCCGGGAGCCTGGCGGAAACGTTCGGCGATTGTTTTCACGCTCGCGCCATTCTCGGACCACAGCGCCTCCCAAGCCGCCATTTCGCGCAGCGGTTCGATCGTCCGACCCGCCACGGCGTCGTCGCTGTAGCTCAGCATATCGGCCATCGTTGAGTTCATGAGTGACACAGCCATTGCATCGTTTGCATGAGTGTACCGCGGTCGGATTGCGCTTCGCGGCGTTTTGATGATCGTCCGAGCTGCTGGATCCGCACCAGCGTGCCGGTCGGCAACGACCGACCGGCAGAAAGCGGCTGACCAGACGCACACGTCATCGCGATCGACAGCGAACCTCAGTTTTTTGTATTCCGCGCTCAACCGGTCAGCGTCGCTCCGAAGAGATGTCCGGATTCTCTTCGGACATGTGCTGTGTTGTTGCGTTTCGCTGTACCAGTTCGCACTCGAGCCGATCGATGAGCCGCTCCTTATCGGCCAGCCGTTGGGCGTGCGCCTCACCGGCGCTCGTCAGCTCCCGATCAGCGGCCGACTTTGCCTCGCCCAGCGCGGCCAATCGCGTCTGTAGCTCAGTATGCGCGTCAATCAGCAACTGGTGGTGCGTCTGCCACTCCATCCGGTGTGCTTCTCGCTCGCGGTGCTGGGCGTCGAGCCGCTCCACGCTCGTCTCGAGACGGGCGACCGCCAGCCGGCTCTGCGACAGCTCACGTCGATGGATCTCGATCCGTTGATCGCGCTCGGCGAGTCCTTGTTCATGGGTGTCGATCAGTGCCGCCAGCTCCGCAGCGCTCGTCTCGCGCTCGTCGATCCACGTGCGACGGATCTCGTCCCGTTCGCGCTGCAGCTGCTCAAGCCCTACCTGGCGCTCGGCGGCCAGCGCCGCCAGGCCCTCGGCGCGGCCGCGGGTTTCAGCATGGGCCGCCGTCTCGGCTGCGTGCGCACTGCGACTAGCGTCGAGCGCAGCTGAGCGCGTGCTGAGTTCCTCCCGCTGCGTCTCCTCCAACAGTTTGGCGGCCTGGAGCTCCTGACGTAGCCGCTCCAGACTCGCCTGCGCCCGGTCGCGCTCGCCTTCGGCTGCCTGCGTCCGCTTCTCGAAACCCTGCCGAGCGTCCTCGACGACACGGTCTGCTTCGGCCCCCAGTGCGCGCCAGAGCTCAGCCGTTGCGTTGCCCACCGCTTCACTGAGCGGTTCTGCCAGCCGGCTACCCGATTTGTCGCCCTCCTCCGCATCCAGCTCACGTAGCCAAGGCCCGACCTGCGAGAAGCTGCCCCGACCGAGGTACTTGATGATGGCCCGTTGCGAGGGCTTACGATCGCGTGCGATCAACTGTGCCCGTGCTTCGGCCACCGCCTCCTTCGTCAGCGCTGCTGTCTCTGCCATCGCCTTACCCCTGCTGTTGACGCCCACACATTGATGGCGACCGTCGTCGCGTCCAGTAACGCTCCGTGACCCCCAGCGGCGCCGAACTGTAATAAATCAGAATGTAGCATAACCGCTACAAGTAGCGCTACATATTATTATTTGTTACGTTAATGGCATTTGTCACGACCAATCTGATCACTGGTACGTTAGACTCGTGTCGAGCCTCAACGCGCTGATCTATCATGGTTTTTTGACGAAAATCCGACCGCAGCGAACGCCGTAATTGACGCCTTGGCGGTAGACCGCCCCGTACCGGTCGGTGTAGCAGCCGTTCGTGCTGACGCACTCGACGCCGCGCGCCACTACCAGCAACGCAGCCGCTCGCCGAGCACGTGGCACACCTACGCCTCGGCCTGGCCCACGTCGGCGCCGGCCGTCCCTCTCCGCACGAGACGTTCGCGGTCACCGAAATGATGCGCGGCATCCGGAACGACTGGGGGCGGCCACCAGTAAAGAAGACCGCGGCGGTCGATGCCGACCTGCGGCTGATGGCCGATACGATCGACACGTCAACGCTTGCCGGGCTACGTGATCGAGCATTGCTGCTCTACGTGTAGCGGCTCGCACTCATCGAACGACCGAACTGCACTCATCGTGATTTCTCGATCACTTTAGGTGACTCTATCGAGGCCGCTCAAACCACATTACGTGCGAATAGGACCACATTGTCTGCCACCAGATCGCACTCATCGCCTCAGAACCACGCTCTGCGCCACGACCATCACACCGGTAGTCCCGCTCGCCGCATCGACTCAGTCAGCTCCTGAGTTCGCTCTGCATCGAGCTTGCCTTTCATCAGCCGATTGACCTCCGTCGGCCGGGCATCGAACTGCTCGGCGAGTGACTTTACGGTGTAGCCGATGCGCGCCAGGCGTGCATCCAGGTCGTCGAAGCCGATCGACAGGGTCTCTTCGACGATTTCCCGCGTGACGGGCCGGCTACCGACCTGGAAGGCTTCGGTGAAAGCGCGGGTCAGGTGCTCGGTAAACTGCAACGGGGTGGAGAGCTGATCGGTCAACAGGTCCAGGGCATCGGACTCGATGACATCCTTCGGCTTCGTTCCCTTGACCAGCGCGGCATCGATCAGCCAGTCGAGGTAGGCACGCCTCTGATCACCGAGGCCTTCAAACACGAACTTGGTGGTTCGATGACCGATCTCCTCCATCGTCGGGCGGTTCAGATCGTTCCGAAGCCGGGGATGGCCGACGAGTACGATCGACAGGACACCACCGCCGGCCTTGATGATCTCGGTCAGCCGCTTCAACCCGATCAATGTGTTGCCATGCAGGTCGTGCGCTTCGTCGATGAACAGCACTACAGGCTTGCGCTGTTTGCGGAACAGCTCCTGAAGCAATCGCTCCCGCTTCTCCGGCTGTGTCGGCACCTTCATGTCGAGGTCATCCGAGACATCGAGAAACAACGCTGTCATCAGCGCCGGCAACAACAGTCGATTCTTCTCGATCGACAGACTACGCGCCACGATGAACTTGCGATCCTTCTCGATATCCGCCTGCAGCCGGTTGAGCGTCATGGTTTTGCCGACGCCGGTCGGGCCGGTGATGGCCACCATGCGTCCGGCAACGATCGCGTTTCGGATGTCGCTGGTGAGTTGCTTGTGATGGTGGGTCTCGAAGAATCCGACCGCCTCCCAGTCCTTCTCGATGCCGAAGTGGTTCATGATGTCGGCTGTCAGCATGGGTCGGATTCCTCAAGTCAGCGTGGATGTCCGAACTTGGCAACCACCGCTTCGGCAATGGCTTTTCGATTGAGCGTTGTGTCGACGAGCTCTTCGATGAAGCACAGATCTTCCGCCGACAATCGTCCGAGGGGCCGGCGTATCAGAGTCGCGATGCCACGGCGGGCGGCCAACGGGTTCGCGTAGTCGATCTGTTGCCACGGATCCGGGTCGACGAACGCGGTGCTGACCAGCGGCACGACATCAGCAAGTGGGCGCAGCTCCTCGCTACCGCTCAGCGCAGAGCGCGGTACCGATATTTTCTCGGCCAGCAACGCGACACGATCGGCCCGCTGGTCACGGGCCGACTTCTTCCGGGCTCGATACCGGTGCAGCGGGATGGGTCCACCAACGGGCTGGTAGGGGCCGTAGCGCTTCTCGTTCAGCTCGGCGAACAACTCATGGTCGAACAGACCCCACCACAGCAGCACGTCCTCGCCGGCAAGATCGCCATCGACTTCGTACTGGGTGCCCTGCACCGAGAGGCGGGCGTCGCTGCCGACCTTGCGCCGTTCCGGTTCGCGGGCAAAGGCGCAGAAGCGTTCCCAGGAACACATGGTGCGAACCCCGCTCTTCGGCAGCCGATCCAACCAGTCCTCGATGCGACTGCGATCCTCACGTCGATGCGGCTTCTCGTTGTACCGGTTGATGTAGTTCGACAGCCAGGCATTGGCCTCGACTTCCGTTTCGGGCGCATGGAAGTGATACAGCGTTTCGTGCGCCTCCTTGACCGTCCTGAACGGGCGTTCCACCTTGCCCTTTGAGCGAGCCGTGGTGCGGTGGCCGTCCGATCCGGCGGGCAGATGCGTCATGCAGGTCACGCCGAGGTGCTGCATGACACGTTCGAACACGCCGCTGCGTGCCACCGGGCCGTTGTCGAGATAGATCTGAGCCGGGATTCCCTGGAACGGTGAGTCGTCCTTCGGGGACATGGCGTTGAAGAAAAACCGCAGCGCTGATTCGGCGTCCTCGCCGTACACACACCGGTACTCCTGGTAGGCGGCACCGCTTCGGTCATCGACCACACTGAAAAGCATCAGCGTCGGCGCTCCCTTGCCCGGTTCGATCCAGCCGGGCTGTGAGATCTTCTTCAGGTCCGAAGGACTCATGTCGAACTGCCACAGTTCGTTCGACGTGCGTGCCTCAAACCGCACGGCCGGCGGCGCCCGTGTCAGCCGACCGTGATCGAATCCGAAGGTCCGCAACCATCGGTTGACGGTGGTCGGTACCAACAGGCCCTTGGCCGGCTGCACATGGCCGTCCGGTGTTTCGACACCGTACTCCTCGAGTACCTCGATCGCGCGGACCGTCGAGAGCTTCCGGCCCTTACCGTTCTCGGTTCGGATTTTCAGAGCGGCCACGATTTCGCAGTACCGTTCCGCGTCCGGCCGAGACAGTGCTCTCGGCACACCGCGATCTGCACGACGGAGCCCCTTGGGTCGATACAGCTCTCGCAGTTGCCGGTAGACAGTTGCCAGGCTGACATCATAGAACTCGGCCGTTCGCCGAACGTCATCGGCACGCAGGGGATGGCGTGCGGGTTTTGTCGCCAGTCTCGCGTGCAGCGCGATCAACGCTTCGGACGGAATGCGAGCGCCGCTACGCACCCTCGGAGAATTCCGCGACGTAGGCGTAGAGCGTCGGTTTGGAGATGCCCACGAGGCTGCAGATCTCGGCGATGGTGTGCTCGCCAGAGCGGTACAGCTCGACGACATGCCGACGTTTCGCTGGATCGAGACGCTTGCGACGGCCACCCAATCGGCCGCGTGCGCGTGCGGACACAAGGCCGGCCTGTGTGCGCTCACGCACCAGGTTCCGCTCGAACTCGGCCAGAGCGCCGAACAAGTGGAAGACGAGTCGTCCACCGGTCGAGTTGGTGTCGATAAATTCCTGCAGGCTTTTCAAACCGGCGCCCTGAGCTTCGAGGATTTCGGCTCTGGCGATCAGATCCTTCAGCGAGCGACCCAGCCGATCGAGCCGCCAGACCACCAGGGTGTCGCCGGCGCGGATATCCTCAAGCGCCCGGTTCAGACCCGGGACGGTTCGTCTGCGCACCGCTGGCCTTGTCGCGATAGATTCGATCGCAGCCGGCCGCCGTCAAAGCGTCGTTCTGCAGATCGAGGTTCTGGTCGTCGGTGGATACTCGTGCGTAGCCGATGAGCATAGTGAGTGGTAAAGAAACCCGTGATCGACCCTCAAAACCTTACGTTGATTTCTTTACCGAGTAAACTGCCCACTGAGAACCCAGTGCCGCGTAGCCGGGCGCTGACGGTCAGAAAGGGGCAAGAAAACGGTCGTTTTCTTGCCCGTCCAATCCGTTCCCTGCGTCCGCCTCATCAAACTTTCTGCAGACAGCAGATCGCCTATCTTCTTCTGGACGATAGGCAGATCGCACGAGATCCGTGCATCAGGCGATCGTGCGGCTCGCCCATGCGTCGAGAGGCACTTACTGAGTTCTCGGCTAACGTAACGGGAACCCGCCATGCTCGACGCCGAAAAGTGTCGAGTCGTCAGGAGGCGTTTTGACTACCTGGCAGGAGGTTACCCGTCCCCGTGCTGCTCGTGCAGACACAGGCGGTGATCACCGACCGTCTGCAGAATGCGGCAGTCGCGAACCTGTCCACCATCGCAGCACGCGATCATGCGCTCGAGCTCCTGACGCAGACGAGTGAGAGTCTCGAGCCTTTGCTCAACCGCATCGAGCTGCTTAAGCGCAATCGTGTCGGCCTTCTCGCACGGCCGTTCCGGATGATCAGCGAGCTCGAGAAGCTCGCGTACCGCGTCCAGCGAAAACCCGAGTGCACGTGCGTGCCGAACGAACGTCAGGCGCTCGCGCGCCCGGTCGTCGTACCGTCGCTGATTGCCTTCGGTGCGCCCAACGGGCGCGAGCAGACCGATCTGCTCGTAGTAGCGAATCGTCGGCACCTTGGTCCCGCTCTCGCGACCGATCTCGCCAATCGAGTACCAGCGCTCCGACCCTGATTGCAGACTTGTCATGCGTATACACCACCCTTGAACCTCTAGTCACTAGAGGTCTTATAGTAAGTTCAAGCTGTTCACGCAGCCGTTCGCGATCCGGTGTCGGTATGTCGTGCCTACCCGGATGCTGTTAGCGATTGCCGAAATAAACCTTGAACGGAGAAAAATAATGATGTCGATCCAGCCGGAGCATCCCAAGTCGCAAGCGCCAGGCGAACGTCCATCCGGCGCTGCACAAGGGATTGCATGTTGTGGCGACAGCACCGCCTGCGATGAGTGTGCGTTGGAGACTTCACGCGACCCGAAGGGACGCCGTCATCGGACGAGAACAGAAGGCGTGAGGCGGTGAACGGCGAACAGCAAGCGAACTCGATAGCCGGCGCGAGCGGGCGAAGGGGCTCACGCGCATCGCTCGGGCTATATGTTGCCTGGCTCGTAGCGCTTGGAGCAACGCTTGGCGCTCTGTTTCTCGGTGAAGTGCTCGGACGCACCCCTTGCACGCTGTGTTGGTACCAGCGCATCGCGATGTTTCCGCTCGCGCTTGTGCTCGGCATCGCCTGCCTCACGGACGACTTTCGTGTAGGGCGCTACGCGCTGCCGCTTGCGTTTTCGGGAGCCGTCGTGGCGCTCTACCACTCGCTGCTCTACACGGGCCTGGTCGAGACACCGATCGTGCCCTGCAGCCAGAGTGGCCCGTCCTGCACGGACCGCGCAACACAGGCGATAGCCGGCGTGCCATTGCCAATATTGTCGCTCGCCAGTTTCGTGGCCATCGCCGTATTGCTGGCTCTCTCGAACCGTTCCCGATCCACCCCTTTGACCGGAGAGTCTTTGCCATGAACCGCCGTCTAGTCGTGTTGGGCACACTTGTTTTTGCCATAGCGCTGTACGCTGGTGCCTGGCTCACGCTCGAGCGCAACGCACCTGCAGAAGTTACCGCCGCTGCGCCGGATGGCAGTGCGCTGATCCGCCCGCACTCGCCCATTCTCGGACCCGAGGACGCGCCGGTTACGATCGTCGAATTCTTCGATCCTGCCTGCGAGGCGTGTCGTGCCTTCCATCCGGTGCTCGCCGACATCCGCGAGCGTCACCCGGATCAGGTGCGCATCGTGATGCGCTATGCGGCCTTTCACGATGGCTCCGATACCGTGATACGCCTGCTCGAAGCCGCACGCCGCCAAGAGCTGTTTGAGCCTGTGCTCGAAGCGCTCCTTAAGACACAACCTGCCTGGGCGCAGCACGGGAACCCGCAACTCGATGTTGCTTGGCAGGCTGCCGCTGGGGTCGGACTTGATATTGAACGAGCGCGGAACATCATCAACGACGCTGAGATCGACGCAGTACTCGTGCAGGACGCCGCCGACGTCAACACGGTCGGTGTGCAGCGCACACCGACGTTCTTCGTTGATGGGCGGCCGCTGCAGCGCTTCGGAGCCGAAGAGCTCATGGACATGGTGCGCCTGCAAGTCGAGGCGCGCTCATGAGCCGTGGCAGCGTTCGAAGACAGCTGAATAGCTGCGTACACGAGGCACACTGACATGGGCCACGGCCACCACCACGTCGATCCAGACGCCGGGGATCGGCGCGTGTTCGCCGCCATCGCCGTCAACATGGCTCTGACAGTCGCTCAGGTCATCGGCGGCATGATCTCCGGCTCGCTCGCGCTAATCGCCGATGCGCTACACAATTTCTCCGACGCCGTCTCGCTCATCATCGCCTTCACGGCTCGCCGCATCGCGCGGCGTCCGCGTGATGAGGACATGACATTCGGCTACGGCCGAATCGAGGTGGTGGCCGCCCTGATCAACTACACCACACTGATCATTATCGGCCTCTATCTGCTTTACGAGGCCGCGCTTCGCTTTGCCGATCCGCAGCCCGTGGCCGGCTGGACCATCGTGATCGTTGCTGGCATCGCACTCGTCGTCGACGTGGTGACAGCGCTGCTCACCTACACGATGTCGAAGTCGAGTGTGAATATCCGCGCGGCGTTCCTGCACAACGTCGCCGATGCACTGGGCTCGGTCGCGGTGATCGTCGCCGGCACGGTGATCCTGCTCTACGACTGGCGCCTTGTTGACCCGATCGTCACAGTTCTCATCGCTGGCTACATCCTCTGGCAATCGGTGCGCGAGATCGGCCCGGTTGTGCGCATCCTGGTGCTCGGCTCACCACCGGAGATCGAGACTCGACAGGTTCTCAACGCCGTGCGTGAGGTGGACGGCGTTACCGATACGCACCACGCTCACTTCTGGCTGCTGGACGAACACCAGGCCGCACTGGACGCGCACGTCGTCATTGCTGCTGGCCGGTGGGACGAGGCGGACGCGATCAAGGAGCGCATCAAAGTGTCTCTTCGCGATCGCTTTGACATCGCCCACACGACGCTGGAACTCGAGTGCGCACGTCATGCATGTAGTGATGCAGAGGCTGTTAGCGAAATAACCTCAGTGGGCTGAGTGACTCACAAGAGGAAATATCGATGATTCTCAATAGCGAACAGGTCGTGCGACTGTACCGACGTATCTCACCAATGTACGACCTGATGGTGATTCCGTTTGAATGGCTCGGCGCAGGTCGTCATCGAGCTCGGGCCGTACGTCAACTCGAACTGCAGCAGGGAGCAGTCGTACTGGATCTCGGCTGCGGGACGGGGTTAAATTTGCCCTTGCTCCACCAAGCGGTCGGACCTAGCGGACGAATCATCTGCGTTGACCTTTCCAGCGAAATGCTGTCTCGGGCTAGGCGTCGTGCAAAGCGCCGCGGCATGATGAACGTCGAGCTGGTTCAGGCCGACCTCGCCACATATCGGCTGCCGCCCAGCATCGACGGTGCTCTCGCCACATTTACTCTCGAGATGGTGCGCGACTACGATGCGGTCGTTCAGCGAGTTGCTGTCAATCTGTCAAACAAGGGTCGGTTGGCGGTGTATGGACTGAAACATCCCGAGAGATGGCCCGGTTGGCTGGTTCAGCTCGGGGTATGGATCACCTCACCGTTCGGAGTCAATCGAGAGTACGAGAGGTTCAGACCCTACGATGCCGTGCTCCAGTATCTGAGCAAGGTCGAGTATTGCGAATTTATCTTCGGAGCAGCGTATCTGTGTGTTGGTGAGCGAGCTTCCCAACAGGATCAGGATAAACACCGTTAACGGGCAACGAACGGAGCGCACGAATCAACAAGATTCACCCTCGCTCAACAGGAAGCACTAGGCATAAACCGCCCCAAGCGGCTTCGGAATCGTCGCGCAGCACTCGTGCAAATGCCTCTCAAGGTAGTCTGATCTGCTTCACCATGTCGAGTTGGTTTTCGCTGTCCACTACCGGTGTGAGGGTCGTGGCGTAGAGCGTGGTTCTTGAGGCGTTGAGTGCGATCTGGTGGCAGACAATGTGGTTTCATTCTCACGTAATACGGTTTGAGCGCCGTCGATAGAATCACCGAAAGTGATCGAGAAATCGCGATGAATGCAGTTCGGCCGCTTCATGAGTGCGAGCCGTTACATCTACGGCTTCGCCGCTGCCTTCCGGTGCTCCGAACTCGTCAACCGGTCATCTAGCGGCGTTGTATTCTCGCGCGCGTGAATCCTCCATTGTCTGTTCCTCATCATCTGCCATGAGGAACCTGTGCCATGTCATCTCGCCGCCCGTACCGATCTGCCGCCCAGTGGCAAGCCCTCATCCGTCGCCAAGCCAAGGGCGCGCTGAGTGCGCGTGAGTTCTGTGATGCCCAGGATCTCTCCTATGCCAGTTTCATCCAGTGGCGCAGCCGGCTGCGACAGGCATCGACCGCCGATGAGTCTGGCGCTGCCGATTTCATCGAATTGACCGAAACGGGTATCAGCCCACCCTCATCGGTCATGCCGGCACCGCAAGCCGTGGGTGAAACTTCAGTGGTCGTCGAGCTCTCACTCGGTACGGGCATCACGCTGCGTATCTGTCAGTCTCGCTGATGTTCCGGCCCGAAGGCAACCTACGTGTCTGGTTGTGCACGACGCCAACTGACATGAGGAAGTCTTACAATGGCTTGTCAGCGATGGTCAAGCGCGAGCTGTGTGACAATCCACTCTCCGGTGCGCTGTTCGTGTTCGTCAATCGGCGCAAGAATCAGATGAAGATCCTGTACTTCGATGGCGATGGCTATGCCGTGTGGAGCAAGCGTCTGGAGCAAGGACAGTTCGTCATTCCGGATGCCGATCGAGTGAAGAAGCCGCTGAGCTATGGCGAGTTACAGTGTCTGCTCCACGGTATCGAGTGGCAGAACGCACGACGTTACAAGCGCTTCACGCTGCCCAATGCTGTTGCGGCTTGATCTATAATACAAGCATGTCTGGCTCAACGACATCCTCCACCGACTACCGCGATCAATCGCGCGAGCAGCTGCTCGAATCGGTCGCCGAGCTCGACCAGAAGCTGAAGCTGAGCGAGCATCAGCTGGACTGGTTCAAACGCCAGCTCTTCGGCGAGAAGAGCGAGCGGCGATTCATCGACAACCCCAACCAGCTCTGCTTTGGCAGCGGTGTGCTTGGCGAGCTTCCCGAACCGGAAACGCTGCCACAGGAGAAGATCACCTACACCCGCACCCAGGGTCCGAAGGTGCGTCCCGAGGATTGTGTCACCGACGGCGGTTTGCGCTTCGATGCCTCGGTGCCGATCAAGACGATTCATCTGGCGCCGGAGGGAATCGAAGGACTCGAAAAAGGCGACTACGAGACCATCGGCGTCAAGAAAACCTATCGGCTCGCACAACGCCCGGCCAGTTCGGTGGTGATCTGTTACGAGCGCCCGGTGATCAAGCTACGTGAGTCTGGTGTGATCCACCAGGCACCCGCCCCCGACGGGGTGCTCGACAGGAGTGTGGCCGATGTGTCGTTCATTGCCGGCATGCTGGTGGACAAGTTCGAATACCACCTGCCCTTGCACCGCCAGTACCAACGCCTGGGTCATGCCGGCATCATGGTGTCGCGCACGACGTTGACGAACATCACGCGGCGCGCCATCGAGCTGCTGCGCCCGATCGTGGCCGCGCAGCTGGTCTCGGTACTGGAGAGCAGCGTGCTGGCGATGGACGAGACGCCCATCAAGGCCGGGCCGAGCAAGAAGCGCCCGGGCAGGATGCAGCAAGGCTACTTCTGGCCGATGTACGGCGATCGGGACGAGATCTGTTTTGCGTTCGCGATCAGCCGCGGCATGCAGGTCATCGAGCAACTGCTCGGTGTGCACTTCGCCGGCACGCTGCTCGCTGACGGGTACGCAGCCTATGCCGCCTGGGTCAAGGGCAATGAGCGAGTCACGCTCGCTCAATGTTGGGTTCACACACGACGGCAGTTTGTCGAGGCGCGTGATGGCGAAGAGCAGGCGGTCGATCAGTGCCTGGATATCATCGGGCGGCTCTACCAGGTGGAATCACTTGCGCGGCAACAGGCGCTGGCGGATGAGGCTCTACGTGGGCATCGGCTCGATCATGCCAAGCCGATCGTTGATGAGCTCTTTGCGTGGCATCGCTGGCAGAACACCCGAGAGGATTTGCTGCCAAGCGATCCGTTCAGGCTGGCGCTGAACTACCTGGGGAGTCGCGAGCATGAACTTCGCGTGTTCCTGGCCGAGCCCGATGTGGCGCTCGATACCAACCATGTCGAGCGCGGCTTGCGTCGTATTCCGATGGGTCGCCGCTCGTGGCTTTTTTGTTGGACAGAGCTTGGTGCTGAACACGTGGGCATCATCCAGAGCCTGATCGCCACCTGCCGGCTACACGACGTCAACCCGTATGTCTATCTGGTCGACGTACTGCAGCGAGTCAGTACACATCCGGCGAGTCGGGTGTCCGAGCTGACGCCACGGCTGTGTCAAATGCCCGGTTACCCGGAACCGAACATTCACAATAACCGGCATTGGATGCGGCGCCAGGTTGTGGCGTAGCCACGTTCTGGTGTCGGGTCCAATGTCCGTGTTCATTGTTCTGTTAGGAATTTCGTAGACTGTTGACAGTGAAAAGGGCTTAATATCGCATTCTACGAAAGGCTATGCTTATACCCCATCTTCGCAGCCTGCCATACGCCACCCGCGAGCGCCAACATGAGAAGAAGGCCGAACGCAATAGCTGCGAATCTCATGAACCATGTTTCGGCAGGTAGACGAGGAATACCGGCTTCGCCACCCCGCAAATATGGAGTTTAGTACTCTGTCCACTGATACTTCACCCAGACATTATTTCCGCCACAAGATTCGCTGCTACAAATAAGCCTACGCCGATGAGTACAGCTCCCAGACAGTTCCAATAGCCTAAAGCTACAGATCTACGACCCATCAAGTAGCTACTTACGATGATTTGCGGCAGCCAGAACGATAATGCAAGCATGCCCCCAAAGGTGAGGCTGTAGCGCCGAGCTTGCTCTACTAGTTTTTATTGATAGCTCTCCCATTGAAATGAGCTTTGAGATCTGAGCGTTATAAGAATCGAACAGCAGTGACAGTATTCCGGTGAGGAGAAGAAATATAATTCCCAATATTAGTATTGAGACAGTGGGCGCTAGCGCGAAATTTTTGAGTGCCCGCAACGGCCGCTCGCTCGTTAGCAATGATGCTTTGTTCAGGAGAGGTGAGCAGAGCACTCAAATAGAACCACAGCATTGCCATCGCGATTGATAGCGCTATACCCCACTACCCCTAAATCCTTTGTGCGGCTCAGTATTGCTACTAAGAGCAGCACACAAACAATGCCGCCAAGCATAGTCAGTGCCCAGTGGATTTCTCATCTATCGCAGCTCAGTAGTATGATTAAGTCAGCGACGTCTGGTCACTACGCTTATAGATTCCACGAGAGATCCGAAGTTCTCTTGGCCAAGTCTTAAGTTGACGATGCTGGAAATTCCTAACATCAACATTAAGCTGCATGTTGACAGCGACTGACCAGAGCGGCAACGCCGGGAAGTCGCTGTCAACATGTCAGCTTCAATGTCTTGTTAGGATCCGATATCAGAGCTAGGAAATCCAGTATTCCCGGTGCTGGCTTCAATTCCACCTCAGCGATGCAGCGCAAGTCGAGTTCTTGACGCTCACGCCTCGTGATTGTCAAAATATCGTCGGTCTAGATTTTTGTTGTTACACATATTTACATAGCAAATGGGTACTATATTGTTCTGTGACAAAGACAAGCAGAGGTATTGAGTCTGCCGTGGAAGGCTTTTTTCTGGGTGCGATCGTGTCCATTGGTCTGATGTTTATCGTCGGAGTTCTCCTCGACGCTTACGAGTACACCTTCGTTGACTTCGCGCAGCTAATTACAGCTTACGGCACTTTATCTGCGTTTCTCATAGCTCTGACTGTTCATTGGAAGCATGTAAAGTGGAGGGAGGCAGACAGGGCGGAAGAGAAATCTATATTCTACTTGACTAAATATCGAGAAACTTTGATCGAGCTCCAAAAAAATATTAATACCAGCACGCTCGCTCGCTTAGAGGTAGAGCGAATATCTTTTATCATGGAAGCACTGACAAGAATCAAGACGCTCGTAACTGAACCCCACCATATTCAGTTACGCTCGATTGAGGCCGCACATGCGCTTAGGGTCGTAGACGGAAGATTTCGATCCTCTGGGCTCGAATATTTCTCTGGGTTAAGAACGACGCTGCCAGATAAGCGGTATGAGGAGTGCGTAGCTGCTCTTCGACACGAGCTCGAATTCGGAAACCGCGATGGGAATGTATTTATGCGAGACGGTGATACAGTGCTTGGGTTCAGTAACTTCTTAACAGAGACTCGAATCCTAGAATACCTAGATTTTTATTTCTGATAATCAACCGTACGTAGATATTAATAGAGATACTCGAGACTACTCACTGCTGCACGAAAATTACCCTGCCCTTATGGCTTGTCTCAATTTTCTTAGAAGCTTGGAAGGCACGCATGAGCATACTATCAAAGCTAGCTCGCACGCAGGACTCGTGGCATCCGACTGAACTATCATACAACTAAAACTATCAAACTCAATATCACTTGGAGGTTGGGAGGATGCCGTTAGTCCGGGCCGTTGACCTTGTGGCGGATGAGCCTAAATATCCCGCTAATCAGATAGCTCACTCGCTGAAAGAAACCTTTAGCCACCTTTTGAACGCCGAGAATAATCAGAGCCATCCGAACTTCAGATACTTTCCAAGTCATACACGGACTCACAGATTCCCAGTGTTACATGGGTACAATCGATACGAGCCAACCTTAGAGTGTCACCCAGACGACGGTCTCGGACCTGTCGAAAGCGACCTGCTATCATGTTTTAGCTCTCAAGTGCCCGAAGTATTCGCGCTGGTTGGAGGTATGGGCTCAGGCAAGAGCACGACTATTAGATATCTGCTTGCGAATCACTTACCGAACGATCAAGTAACAATATATTTGGACTTCAACAAAATACCCACTTCCGACGATGAGTCAGACATTCCAAAAATACTCGAAGAAATAGTCAAATTTATTCCAGGTCAGATGTTTCAAGCGATTTCAAGAATAATTACGCCAGATGAAGAGAAGCGTGACGCGTGGACTTGGATGCTTCAAGCGGAGGCTTGCAATCATGCTTGGGCATATGCCACCGGCAAGATAATAATGAATCTTCGGGACGCGGCGGGAAAAGACTGGCTTTCCGAGTCAGAAGAGATGCTAGAACATCGCATCAAATTAAAATCAGAGTACACGAACGAGTCGAATCAATGGATTATCTATCAGTGCATACTGGTTGACTATTTTCTTTCTTCAAGAACTGAAGGAGACCGATCGAAGATAGCGGTTGTTTTCGACAATATTGATCAGTTTCCACCAAGTGTGCAGATCAAAATTCTTTCTTTCGCTCAACAGATTAGAAATCAAGCGAACTGCAACGTGCTGATATCAATGCGGCCACTTACTTATACAAGAAATCACACGCAGTCTGCAAACGAAGTGATTAGACTTGTCGAGCATATCGGTCCGTCGATAAACGAGCTGCTACACCATCAGCTTGGACCTATTTTATCTGGTGACGATGAGAGTGTGGTGGATTTCGTAAAGCAGTGTGGCGATCTAAATTTCCCGACGAGCTTTGTCGAAGAGCCAACCAGGGGACGCAAGGAGAAAGTAGAGCTTGGAGTTCAGGAGCTTCGGAACTGGTGTAAATATCTGCTTGATAACCTTTCGTCTCCTTCATCTGCTTATTCTCGGGGCAAGAATTTCTCCGCACCTAGCTTTATTGAAGGTGTGAGCGGATATAGCTTACGGTCTGGACTTATATTGTCTCAGAAGGTCTTCGAGTCTAGTTCAATTGGAGTTAGCAGAGTTTTAAAAAGAGGCGGATACGACGCGCGGTCTCACTATTTCACAAGGTCGATGTTGCTACGTAATTCGCCGTGCTATCGATCCAACAACGGAAGAATCATTGACAACGTTTTTGACAGTGACGTTGCAAGCTCGCCGCACAACCTGCTCTGCAAGATTAGAATATTGAAGTTGCTCGGCGCACAGGTTGACAAGAAGCTTACCTTAATACAGCTTCGCAACGAGTGTGTTCAGTATGGCATTGATGATGAAACCCTGAAATCTGCAATAAACATACTCATTGGGCAATTTCGACGATTGGCATGGAGCGATTCCGTGATCGCCTACGACAAACTTGACAGTATGGGATCTTCGACTCTTTATCTCGCTCCTGCCGGAAGTTTTTACGTTGAAGCGGCGATATACATGTTGGAGTACGTGCAAGAGGTTCACTACGCGTGCTCGATGCCGGAGGAGTTTGCGATGAGTGCCTTTCCCAGAAATTTCGTTGAGCGTGCACGCAGCTTGGAGCTATTCTTAAGCTATTTGGTAGACTGTGATTTGGCGGAGTCGGTGAGCTACGCGGGGTTCGGCGATCCAAAGGGATACATGGAACAATATGGGAAAAGCATGATAAGCCTTGACATAATTGAGTCTTTGTCGAATCAAATGGTGCGCATTGCTCAGTCTCTCGCGTCGAAGAAAGCTGGAAGCTCGGTGGGCTATGAATACGATGAGCTGGCTGATACATGGGGGCAACTTCTTTCTGCTAAGAAATTTCAGTGTTCTCCCTTCCTTACCTGTTTGAATGCGGAGTGATTCGTCAGAGATTCGCTGCGGCTTGATCGGGTTTTTCCAGATTCTCTATGCGTGCCCGAGGACTCCTAACAAAGCAACGTTTTGTTAGATTTCACGCTTTGTGGCTTTTAATCCAAGACTGTACGTTCTCAAAATCTTTTAGGGTCAACTGATACCTGTGCCTAGCTTGGAAGTCTTTCGCTCCGGCAGTGAACGAGGACGTAGTGACGAGCATGCCATTGCTAGCTTTGTGGTCAAAGACAGTTCCGAACAACGTCCGCACGAGTTCGACGCCGACTTTTCTACTTTTTCTATATCTTTTTGCTTCAACTAGTCCTACTGTGTTAGATCGACATCAGCTGGAATCCGAACGACGACAACCGCAAGGGCAGCGATGCAGCGTGCCGGCGATCGCAGCCGCAATTGTCCATCGCAGCGTGGCGATCGAGTCGTCAACATGACGCTGCATCCGTTGCGGCGCCCCGTGGACTGTAGCTCTCGGGTAGGGGAGCGATCTGGCGTGAGGGGCGGACTTTTTTTTTCGATGGGTATCGCAGCCGCTGCAGCACCAGAAAACCATAGGCAGCAATGCACAGGCTGGCATGATGGTGAAAGCCGCGCCAGTTGCGCCCTTCGTACTGGTTCAGACCCAGCTCGTCCTTCAGTTCCTGGTAGTCACGCTCAATGCGCCATCGGATCTTGGCAACCCGCACCAGCTGACGTTTCGAAGCTGTTGCCGGGTAACGTACCGAGCCAGAACTTCGTCGGCTCCGGTTCGTCGCGCGGCCACTCGATCAACAGCCATTGTGGCGCGCGTTGGGCCGTGGTGGGTCGATCCCGATGAGCCACGCTCAGCTGGATGGCGGCAAAACGTGAAGACAGTGTCTCGTTGGTCCCTTCACCGCCACGTTACCTTGCTCCAGGCGTCGTGGTGTAGCTCATGCGCCAGCCTCCAGAACACTTTGAGGCTTGTGTCCGGGGGCAAACTGGGCGCCGGCCTCGGCGCAATTCGCTTCGCACCAGGACGTTGTCGTTGTGCCTGGGGGGTCGTCCACGGTGCCCAGACCAGCGTGCTGGTCTGCACACCGACCATGTACTGCAAGCCCAGTGCGTCGACACCGGCCCGGAAATCATCTCCGTTGTCACTGTTCACCCTAATGGAGCCACCGATTTGCGGGTTAATGGCACCACCGAGAACGCTGATTTCGCCGCTTCAGCGTGGGTGATTATTTCGTAGTTTTGCCCTCCGTTTCAAGGTAAGCGCCCACGATCCGACGTCTTCCATTGCTGCTGCCCCTAGTTGAGCATGGCCCCCACCAACACCGTGGGCGAGGTCCGCATGGCAGGAAGGCATTCTGATCAACCGTCTGGCAGGCGCCAGGCCAACCGAGAACGCTGGCTCGCGCACGTACAAGCGCAAGAACACGGCGGGTTGAACCAGCGCGAGTATTGTCGGCACCATGAACTGGCCTTTGCGAGCTTCGCACGCTGGCGTCGCCTGGTTCTTCAGTCGCGAACCACAAATGGTTCAGTGCAGAGCTCGGGCTTTGTTCCGGTGGTTGTTCCGTCGACGCTGCCGACCCTGGCAACGTCCACTGCCCCATCGCTCACTATGGTGCTGGGCAACGGCATGCGCCTCGAGGGTATCACCGCTGAGAACGTCGGCGTGGTCGCGGCACTGGTAGGCGCTCTGTGAAGCCACGTACCCTGCGGCCCAACGTGGCGCTGCCCAGGGTCTTGCTGTATCGACAGCCCGTCGATTTCAGAAAGAGTCATCGCGGCCTGTCTGCCATTGTGGAGATGGAGCTGGGCCATGATGCGTTCTCGGGCGTTGTCTACGTGTTCGTCAACCGTGCACGCAACAAGCTCAAGCTGTTGTTCTGGGAAGACAACGGCTTCGTGCTCTATTACAAGTCACTGGCTGAAGAAAGATTTCATTGGCCAGGGCCAGGAGACGCGCTGATGACGATCAACGGCGAGCAGCTGAACTGGCTGCTCGACGGCTATGACATCACGCAGATGACACCGCATAGAGTACTGCGCTACGAGGCTGTTGGCTGACTTGATGGTGGTATAATACAAGCCATGTCTCCGCCTGATGCTGCCATCGATATGATTCGTCGAGTCGCCGGCTCTCTGCCGACGCCCGATGCGTTGATGGTGGCGTTGCATGAGCAGCAGAAACTGCTCGCGCAGCGCGATGAAGTCCTCGAGCAGCAGAGCGCCGAGATCCAGAACCAGCAGGCCCGCATCGCGGTACTCGAAGAGCAGCTGCGGCTGATGCGCCAGAGAAAGTACGGCGCCAGCAGCGAGAAGAACGTGGGCCAGCAGGACTGGTTGGCCGATGAGGCGGAAGCCCTGGCCGATGGCCAGCCCGATGCCGATGACGGCGAGGTCGAGCCGGGCGAGAACCCCGACCCGAAGAAGAAGCCGAGAAAGCGAAAGCGTCGTGGCTTCTCCGACCAGCTGCCCCGGGTGCAGCGATACCTCACGCTCAGCGATGCCGAACGTGAAGGGGCGATCGAGACCTTTTTCGTCAAGGTCAAGGAAGAACTGGACATCGTGCCGGCACAGGTGCAGGTGATCGAGATCATGCAGGAGAAGGCGGTGTTCCTGGATGACGCCGGTGAGCGCTCGCTGCGCGCCGCCGAACGTCCGGCACATCCGATCGGTAAGAGTGCTGCCTCGGTGAACCTGCTGGCCTGGTTGGTCATTGCCAAGTACGCCGATGGCATGCCGCTGTACCGACTGGAGAAGGTTCTGGCTCGGTACGGCGGGGAGATCACACGCACCACGCTGGCAAACTGGATGATCCGGCTGTCAGTGGCGATGGCACCGTTGCTGGGGCGACTGGAGCGGGCCCTGATGAGTGCTGACTACATCCAGGGTGATGAGACCCGGCTACAGGTACTCCGGGAGCCGGGCATGGAACCTACCAGCACGAAGTGGCTCTGGGTCATGCGAGGAGGCCCACCGGGTCGCACGGTGGTGCTGTTCAACTACGACAAGAGCCGTGGCGGTGCGGTGGCTGAAAGGCTGCTGGAGAACTTTACCGGGCGCTACTTCCAGAGCGACGGTTACAGTGGCTACGACAAACCCTGTGCGGCCAAGGGTCTGGTGCATCTGGGGTGCATGGATCATGCGCGGCGCAAGGTCGTCGAGGCTATCAAGGCCCAGCCGACATCGGCCAAGGGCAAGCCCAGCGTGGCCATGGTGTTGCTCTCACACATCGATGCGTTGTATCGCCTGGAGCGGCAGTGGCAGGATCTGGATGACGATGAGCGCTTCGAGCAGCGACAGAAGCAGGCGTTGAAAAAGCTTGCCAGGCTCAAGTCATGGCTGGATGACAAGCAACCCAGAGTGGCACCGGACACATTGACGCGCAAAGCCATCAACTATCTGCTCAACCAGTGGACGCATCTGGTGCGCTACTGTGAACATGGGCAGCTGCGAATCAGCAATGTGCTGGCCGAGAACGCGATTCGCCCACTGGCGGTCGGTCGAAAGGCCTGGTTGTTCAGTGATAGCCCAGAGGGTGCACATGCCAGTGCCGCGATGTTCACACTCATCGAATCGGCGAAGGCCAACGGTATCGAGCCGTACGCCTATCTGCAACAAGTCATCGGCCTCATTGCCGCTGCGGACACGGACGAAGCGTTGGATGCGCTCCTTCCGTGGAACATGTCATAGGGGCCATGCGGAAGCAGGCTATACGCGGATTTGTTGGCGGGATTCGATGCAGCTGTTGGATCTGCTGCTGCTCGACGCTGCTCACCGGCACCGAAGTAATGCCCTCGAAGCGGTGTGCTTCGATGATCGCATCGGTATCGATCCGATCGGACTTGCCCCGTCGGCGATAGGGCTTGACGTACTGAGCCGGAATGAGCTCTACCTGGTGACCGGCACGCTCGGCTTCACGCGCCCAATAGTGGGATGAACCACACGCCTCCATGATGACGAGACCGCATTCCTCGACCATCAGAAACTTATGAAACTGCTTGCGATCAAGTCGCTTGCGCTCCAACACCCTGTAGCGACAGCTGGCGATGGCAATCTCAAAAACGTCTTTTGCCAGATCCACTGAAAAGACTTTACAATTCATACCGGACTCCTTCTGTTGATATCCGCGTTGCGATTGACCTTTCGCTACTCTGGCACATTGATGCCGTGCGGGAAAGGCGCAGGAGGAGTCCATTTCATCAGCGCTGACGTGAGCTGGAAGCGAGTGCGGGTTCTGGCGTAGCCAGGTTCCGTGATCGGGTCCAGCTACAGGTCCAGCGTATTGTTCGGTTTGCTATTGCACCATCACCTCAATCTCGACGACGACATCTTGAAATACTGATCGCCAAGTTTAATTGAGACATGTGCTAGCAGGAAGCAACAGTCGACTCATTCGCTTGGCGATCCTCGCTTCAATTTATGTAGCGGTTTCGTAAACCACTCTCTGTCCAGCGCACGCAGAGTAAGTGGCTTGCGTGTCGAAAGCTCGGTTTGACATTTAGCAATGAGGCAAGAGTAGTGCTGTTCAATGTTCTTGACTTGCATTTGGCTATTATATTGAACTGATATTCCTGCGCCATTTAGTATTCGTCTGTCAAGAATGGGAATAAGATTAGTAAAATGGGCAGAAAGTAGCGCCGACGCGTAGGATGCGCCAAAACCTCGTATCTTAAGGTCCTTTCGTTTTGTCATCGACAGCATCCGATTGCACAGCTCCATAAGGATCGCAGTCTCCCTTTTGGAAATATCTGTGAGCGCTCTCTTGGCATACTTTTTTTCGATCTCACGAACTATCTTGGAGTATTCGTCTAATTTATTATTCAGCGTGCTTGCCGGCTCGGTAATGGAGGCGTTGCCACCTTTAAAATTGCTTACGTGTAGCAAATCTATTATCGTTAGTGAGCTTCGATCGTGTTTTTCTTCGATGTATAGTTGGTAGTGCGCCATTGCATGGCCAAGCATCTCCCATGTAGTTTTCGGATTACGTGCCATAACATATGTCGCTTATTCCTAACCCTTCCTTTGGAGGAGAGGGCCACAAAAGATGCCGTAATGAGCTTGGGAGCTTGAGATGCCGAAAAATCTCCTAGCGAACCGAACAGTAGCGCTTACCCGCACTTGCGGCCGGCGCATGGCTCTGAGGTACTCATGGTTCTGCGCCGGCCGCAAGTGACGGGTACAGCGTTCTGTTCGACACCCTGCATGGAGCTCGAACTCGCTAAGCGGTCAGGGGACATATCATGTACATGATCCAGCTCATGCCGCTCACCGCCCAACTGAAAACACATGACTATTGCCTCAACACTTCCGGGTCGGCAAATAACAGCGCTTCATTCCTGCGACCCGCCTGTGACGATTAACGCGGCTGTATCAATTACTAGCTTCAATAACCCGCTTCAGTAACTTTCCTTCCTGCTCCGATGCGAGCACTTGGACCGATGGCCAGATTAACCATGATCTAATACGGCCTCACCGCCGCTGGCCGCCGGAACCACGGGGCAGCATTGTGAACAAACTCCGCGAATCGCTTCAGCCCGCCACTTTGGTAAGACTTGGCGATGATCTGATCAAACGCCAGACCGCGGCGCTTCTTGCTCAAACCCAGTGCGACGCATAAATTTCTCCTGCTGAAGCACCCCGGCCTGCGAGCCATGGAAAACTTTCCTCTGCTCGCGGCGAACAAGTATTCGTCGGGATAGGCCGTATCCAATATGCCCGATGCAAGCCGTATTCGATATTAAGCACCCGTTCCAACAATGATAGCACTGCATGCCGCAGTAGTAGGTCGTATAACAATGGCATGCAGGATACTGCCGACCGGCATTTTGCCTTGAGCTGACAGGCTGTCAGCAACCGAATTACTGGCAGTGGCCCCGGTCGATCGGCAACCGACTCGACAAATGGGTGAGCATGTGTAGTATTAATTATGTGCCAGAGTAGGCCGTATCAGAATGGCCAATGGATAAGGCGTGTTCATTCAGCTTGACGCGTGCGGCTAGCCCGAGTTCCACGGCTTCGCGGTTGGCCTTGGCCCCCGCGGTGTTGACGGCCTCAGAGAGAGGCCGTTCATTTATCTCGACGGTGATACGCAGTCTCTCTACCCCGCACGCCGCAAAAGACTCGCAGGTGACGCATCGAGCGTGCGCATCAGCCACCAGGCACCGCTGGCCAGGCACAGACCGCTGGCGCCGGCGGCGACCAGCAGCCCTACGAACCATATGCCATCTGCAGGCAGTTCTAACCAGAAGTGCAGTATCAACCCGCCCAGCAAGCTGCCAACGGCGGTGGCGAACAACGCCAGCACGGCACCGAGCAGGGCGTACTCGTACAATACGCTGCGCATCACCACACCGAGGCGGGTACCGATGGCTTGTAGCACCGAGGCTTCATAGACCTGACGTTGCCGATTCACTGCAACCACGCTGGCCATGACGAGAACACTGGCAGCCAGGCTGACCGCGGCGATCAACAACACGGCAAGGCTGGCACTCGTCAGTATCTCGCGCGCCGCGTTCAGCGCCTTGGCCGTTCGCAACGTCACCACTGAAGGAAAGGCCTTGCCAAGCTGTGCGGTGGCGGCGACGTCGGTACCGGTGCGCAGAAAGGCGCTGCCCACATGGCGGGTCACGAACGGGTCGAGCACCCCGTCGGTGAAGATCGCCTCGAACCAGAAGCGCGTTTCAAATCGGGCCTGCTCGTAGATCACGGCGAGTTCTGCCTGGAAGCGTTCTCCGAGAATCTCGAAGCCGAGCCGATCACCGACCTTCAGGCCCGCCTGGTCGGCTTCGCGATCTTCCATGCCTACCAGTGGGGGGCCCTGGTAGTCTTTCGGCCACCACGCGCCGCGGTCCGCCTTGATGTTGTCGATGCCTTCGGTCCGGGTACTGAACTTCTGCTCGTCATTGGCTTCCAGGGCTTGTCGGGCATCTTCACGGTTGCTTAGTGGTTCACCGTTGACCGCTCGCAGGCGGCCGAGCACCAGCGGTGTCGTCAGTACCTGCTCGAAGCCATCGAGTTTGCGCACCGTGGTCTCGAAATCGGCGAGTTCCGGATCCTGAATATCGTAGAACACCAACGCCGGAGCGCGCGAGGGCACGGTGGTGTTCAGGCTTTGTACCGTGGCGGCTATCACCAAAGCGGAGGCGACCAGCAGAGTCAGAGCGGTACCCAGCGAAAGTAGCAGTGGTCTCAACGCGGTACCTGGCCTGTGCAGGCCTGCCAATGCCATGCGCGCAGCGAAACGCCCATCGAACCATGAGTGCTTGCCGAGCCTCACGGCCAGGGTGCGTATCAACCGCACCAAGCCCTCCAGTGCCGCCATCAGCAGGATCACCGCCACCACGAAGGCAACGGCAATACCGGGCTCCGGGACGATCACCAGCAGCATCACGATGGCGAGAATGAACAGGCCAAGGGTGGCGAGCTTGTAGTTCAGAGGTAGATTGCCGGTGGTCTCGCTGGCCCCGCGGATGAGAATGGCAGGGCGCATGTCGAGGGTGCGGCCGAGTACGGGCAATGCGAAGGCAAGCGCACTGACTACCCCGAACAGGATGGCCAGCAGGGTAGGGGCGATCAGGCTGACCAGACGCGTATCCACCGGTAGGCGCTCACTGAGTGCCAGCGATGCCAGCCACGACACCGACGAGCCGGCCAGTGCACCTGCGGTGCTCGCCACCAAAGCCAGCAGCACACACTGGCCGATGAACACGTAGGAGATCTGCGCCTGCCGTGCGCCGATGGACTGCAGCGTGGCGAGCGTGCGGAATTTCGACTGCAGGTAGGCACCGATGCTGTTAGACACGCCGAGCCCGCCGATGAGCAAGGTGCTGAAGCCGATCAGCAACAGCACCGATGCCACCCGATCGAGCTGCTCGGTGACGATCTCGCCCCGTTCGTCGACTGTCTGTACTTCCCAGGTAGCCTCGGGAAAGGCCTCGCTCAGAGACTGGCGCCACGCAGCCGGTTCCTCGGTGGTGCGAACGCGGTACTCGTAGTCGACCAGGCTACCGGGCTGAATTAATTCGCTGTCGGCCAGAGCGTTGGCGTCTATCAGAACCGGCGGGCCGCTCCAGTCGGCGCGGAAGCTGCGATCCGGCTGCGTGATGATCAGCGCCCGCAGTTCCACCTCGAGCGAACCGACGCTGACCCGGTCGCCCACTTTTACGTCGAGCTGTTCCGCCAGCACCGGATCGAAGGCGGCGCCCCATACCCCATTGTCATCCTTTGCTACCGCTTCGGCGATAGGCTGCAATGGTTGCAGCACCATTTCGCCGTAGAGCGGGTAGTTGTCATCCACGCTCTGCAGTTCCACCACGGTGAATTCACCATCGGCGGCGCCGAGCATGGTGCGTAGTTCCAGCAGGCGCGATACCTCGCCATTGGCCTGCAGCCAGTCAAGCTCGGCAGGTTCCAATGCCGCTCGGGCACTGACCTGCAGATCGCCACCGAACAATGCGCGCTGCTGCGCATCGAGGCCGCTGCGCACGAGTTGCAACAGCCCCGCGCAGGCCGCGATCAATGAAATGCCCAGGAACAGGCAGGTGCAGAATACCCAAAGCGAACGCATCGGCAGGCTGCCACGCAAGTCGCGCAACAGCAGGCTGGTCAGCGCTGTGGCGGCGGGCTTGCCGGTGACGGGCGCGACGTCGTCGTCGGTCTGCATGGGTACGACGCTCATCGTGCAGGCCCTCGTACAGGCCCTCGTACAGGCCCTCGTAACGTTGCGATGGTCGGATAGGGTGCTTTCATGCGTGCTCCGTCGGGGCTTCCTCGTGCAGCGCACCGTCGTGCAAACGCAGTGTGCGTTCGCAGCGTGCCGCCAGTTGCTGATCGTGCGTGACGAGCAGCAGCGTGGTACCCGCCTCGCGATTCATGTCGAAGAGCATCTGCATGATGATTTCGCTGGTGTGTTCGTCGAGGTTGCCGGTCGGCTCGTCCGCTACCAGCAGGTTCGGTTCGTGGACCAGTGCCCGGGCAATGGCCACTCGCTGCTGCTCACCACCGGAGAGCTGCGCCGGGTAGTGCCGCTGACGTTCGGCCAGGCCGACGCGGTCGAGCATCGCATCGGCGCGGCGCCGACTACCATTGACCCCTGCGATGTCCAGCGGCAGTGCCACATTCTCGCTGGCCGTCAGGCTGGGAATGAGATGGAACGACTGAAACACGATGCCGATGCGCTCGCGACGCAGGTCTGCACGTTGATCCGTATCCATGTCGTTCAACGATGCCCCGCCGATTCGGATCGAGCCTTCGCTGGCCTTGGCCAGCCCGGTAAGCAGCAGCAACAAGGTGGTCTTCCCCGAACCGGACGGCCCGATGATGGCCACGCGTTCGCCGTCAGTCACGGACAGGTTCAGTTCCTTCAACACGGTGATGTCGGTACCGGCCATGCGATAGCGCATGGCGATCTGCTGTAGTTCGATCATGGAGGATATGGTTTGACGAGCCCTTGCTGAAGTATGGCGAAGAATGAGCGAACGTCGTCGCTCGCTCTCATTCGGCAGGCCATTGAAAGAAGTCGCTCAGTGCTACGTGAACGGCTGGGTATCCGTTCTGCAGTGAGACTGGCTCGATGAAGAACAGTTCGCAGGCAACGGCCAGGAATTCCTCCGGTGCCTCACAGGCATAGGCATCGAGTACCAGCGGTTCATCGTGCTCCACGCGCGCGCAATGATCTTCGTACGCCTGTTTGAAAATGTCGGGCCAGTGGCGGGCGAGTTCACGGTTCACCACCGGTGGGAAGCCGTTCACCTGGCCATTCAACGCGTCGAGAACATGAGTGAACTCGTGAATGACCACGCATGATCCGGGATGTGGCCGCTCGATCTCGTCCCAGGCCAGCACTACCGGGCCGTGCTGCCAGGCCTCACCCGACAACGCCTCGCGCGCCTGGTGTTCCACACCGGCTTCGTCCGTCCAGCATCTGTCGACCATGAACCCACCAGGGTAGAGAATCACGGTACGTACCGGCGCGTACCAGTCGAGGCCCAGGTGCAGGATCGGCAGGCAGGCCTGCAGTGCTATTCGCCTGGCCATCGCAGGCATCAGCGTCAGGCCGCCTGCGGCGCTGATCTGCCGGGTATCGAGAAAGCGGACTGCCAGATCGATCAACTGTTCGCGGTGCATGTCGCTGAGCGGCTCGAACAGGGCCGGATCCTGGCGCAGGCTCGCGTACCAGTCAGGCCGGTCTCGCCCTCGATCACGTATTACCATGGTCGCCTTCGTCAGTTCGAACTTACACAATGTTCCCATACCGCACCACACCCGATGACGGGCGAACCGCTCGTACGGCGCTGCTGATTCTGGTCACGCTGCTGAGCGCCTGCACCGGCCTGCCCAAGGGAGTGGAACCGGTCCGGGGTTTTCAGCTGGAGCGCTATCTGGGCACATGGTACGAGATCGCGCGGCTGGACCACCGTTTCGAGCGTGGCCTGCAACAGGTGTCGGCTACCTATTCGCTGCGCGACGACGGCTCGGTCAAGGTGGTTAACCGGGGTTGGGATGGCGAGGAACAGGAATGGTCGGAGGTCGAGGGTACGGCGAAGTTTGTCGAGGATGAGAATACCGGCTACCTGAAGGTGTCGTTCTTCGGGCCCTTCTATGCAAGCTATGTGGTGTTCACGCTCGATGAGGCGTATGAGCAATCCTTCGTGACCGGCAACAGCCGCTCGTACCTTTGGTTCCTGTCACGCACGCGAACGGTGGATGATGCCAGCATGGAGCGATTCAGAACAGCGGCTGATGAGCTCGATTTCGATCTCGATGGCCTGATCGTGGTGGATCAGAAAGCGGACATCTCAGGCGCTTCGTTCGAGCGCCAGTAGCATCGATCGACTGCCGACGACAATTGCCGGGTCTTCGCCGAACAGGAACTGTCGGCTTCCAGTGGCGGTGAGTTGCCGTTTCGGGTCGACGTCCGCTGATAACCTTGCGGTTGATCACGAATAGTTTTTGCACAACCAGACGTCAGGCAGCCACACGCATGTAGTGTGGCAAACCTCGACCTTGTCACGACACGGAAGGCGATACTGATGCAGAGCACGGTGCGAACGGCAGGTAAAGGTCACTGGATCGACAAGCTAGGGCGGATCGGTTATGCCGCGAAGGCTGTCGTGTACCTGATCATCGGCTATATCTGTTTGCAGGGCGTGGCGCGCACCGGCTCGAAAGACGCGTTGACCCAGATCGGCCAGGAACCGTTCGGTAAGGTCATGCTTGCCATCGTCGGTCTGGGATTGCTTGCCTACGCGCTGTGGCGTCTTGCCCTGGGGGTCGTCGATCATGAAAGCGAAGGCGACGATGCCAAGGGTGCCGGCAAGCGCATAGGTTATGTGGTCAGCGGAGCGATCTATGCGGGTCTCGCCTTCGTGGCCCTGCAACTCATCCTTGGCGGTGGCAGTGGCGGTTCAGGCGGGGAGCAACACTGGACGGGCAAGCTGCTGGGCATGACCGGTGGTCGTATTCTGGTCGGCGTGATTGCCGTGGGCATACTGCTCGGCGGGTTGAACCAGCTGAAGGAGGCGATCAAGGCGGATTTCGCTGACGAATTCAATCGCGCAGATATGAGCGACACGGAAATGCGCTGGGCGACCCGGGTAGGGCGCGTCGGTCATGCGGCCCGATTCATCATCTACGGCATCATAGGGTGGTTCCTCGGCAGAGCGGCGTGGCTGGCGAATGCCAATGAGGTCAAGGGATTCTCCGGCGCGCTGCAGACCGTGCAGGAACAACCTTATGGCCCCTGGCTGCTGGTTCTGACCGGTGCCGGGTTTGTCTGTTACGCCATCATGTGTGCGGTCATGGCGCGCTACCGATACTGATCACGGTTTTCCCGGTTCTGGAGCCCGGATGAGCCGCTACCGTTCATCCTCTTGTCGGTTCGTCTGATCACGTGAGCTGCCCGTGGCGTCATCGGAGGCCATGGACCCGGAGCCGGCCAGCTTTTCGGTCATGCCCTTGTTGTTCACGTGTTCGATGTAGTGATCATCAGCCTGCTTTTCGCGATGGGATGAATGCGCCTTCTGGGCTTCCGGTTCAGCGGAGTGTTCGTGATGACGATCGGGACCCTCTGCCGTATCGCGTTCACCCGCCTTGCGCACAGAAGGTTCGTCGTGGTCAGAAGGCTTGTTCATGATGGGGTAACCTCGGTTGAGTTGATTTTCGCCATACTGGCTGATCGACCTGACGCGATGGGTGTTCAGGATATCAACGCAGCCAGCAGCATCATGATGGTCGCGAGGAATCCTGCCGCCCAGATCACCGATCGCCACGGGCTCAGGCCGAAAGCGTACGCCGGTACGTAGAGCACCCGGGCCAGCAGATAGACCCACGCGCAGGCTGCGGTAAGCGAGGACGCCTGGTCACCCAGGGTAACCACGACCACCGCAAGCGTGAACAGTATAAGCCCCTCGTAGTGATTCGCCATCGCCCGTTGCAGACGCGAGGTGCGCTCCGAGAGTTCTCGCGAAGGTTCCCGGTCCCTGGCGCTCATCAGATACCCGCTGCCCAGCTCGCGATTGGCCGGTATGGCCATCAGCACGAACTGCAAGACCTGCAGAAGGCCGGCAAGTGCTAGTACTGTGAGTTCTGTCGTCATGGTGGAATCCTGGCCAATGTGATGCGCGTTCGTAGTGGCTGCCACCCTACACGGATTCGGCCGAGCCAACTATCTCGACGAACCGGAGCGATGCTCCTCCTGCACGAAGATGACGCTGAACCCGTCGTTGTCACAGGTGATGATCACCGGGGCATGGCTCCTCTGAACTGCAGATGAATATCCAGCAGTATCGAAGCGATGACCACGGAACCACCGATCAGGGCCACGGTACCCATGGCAGTCCCGATCAGTAGCCAGGCGGAAGTGGTTGCCACCAGTATTTCAGACATCGTCAGCAAGGCGGCGGTAGGTGCTGCAATCTGCCTGGCTCCCCAGATTTGACTGAACATCGCCGGAAACAACACCAGCACACCGAACCAGAGCACCACCGCCGCTGCTTGCCAGGGCAATGCGATGGTGGGGGTGGCGAGCGCTTTCACGCCGCCCAGCGAACCGACCACCAGGCACCCTGCGAGCGCCGTGGCTCCGGCGAAGAACAGTGCGATGAACGAACTCGCGGCGGCACTGGTGGTGGAATGGCCGCGCAACAGCGCCAGGCTCAGCCCCCAGAACATGCCGGCACCGAGCCCGCACCAGTCGCCGAAGTTTTCCGGTATCGGCAGGCCCTGATCGCCACCCAGCAACAGCCAGACACCTGCCAGTGCGATCAAAATCACAATGATCCGCGACCCGGAGATCGGTTCGCCGAAAAGCACACGTGCCGCGATCGTGGTCCATACCGGTAACAGGTAGAAGAGCAGTATCACGCGGATCACGTCCGACAGAATGACGCCACAGAAGTACAAGACGCAGGCCGTACCCAGCGCAGCTCCGACGCGCCATTCAGCAGCCGTCCGCAATTGCGCCGATTCGCGCCGCAGCAGTACGACGATCAGCGCTGCCAGTGCACTGGCGAGGCAGACCGCACTGACCGCCCAGAGGCTCGGCAGGCCCAGCGTTTCCAGGTGGCGCAGCGGAATCCAGAACAGGCCCCAGGCCGCCGCTCCGATGGTGACGGAGGCCCCACCGAGCTTTACCCGATCTGCCGGCGGCCGACTCAGTCTCGTGATGCTCCATCGGTGGCCGCATCCTTCTCCAGCCTGTACTCGCCTTCGGATTTCCGGGCCTCCACCTCGCAGGCCGCGCGCTCATCCGGGTCTTCGACGTCGTTGCAGACGCTGCGCTTCCAGGCCTTTGCATCGTTCCAGGAGCAGCCTGCGATGGAAAGCATAAAGACCAGAAGGAGGCCAGCTGCAACGCGAATGGGCACTCTCATATGAAAAGACCTCAGGGTACCGGGGACGGACTCGACGGGCCCTAGACTACCAAACCTCCATAGGCACCGGCGCCCGCGTCAACCCAGGCTCAAGCCCGCAGCGCACGCTCCACCGCACCGCCCAGAGCCAGCAACCGGGCATCCTGCCGCAGTGGCATCAGAATTTGCAGGCCGGAGGCCAGCCGCTTGCCAGGCACCGACTCCTGACGGCGTATCGGTATGGACAAGCCGCAAAGCTCGAACAGGTTGCCAGGCTGGGTGTTGCGCGACGAGAGCAGTGCACGCGCATGGACGAGCGGATCGGCAAGCTCCGCGAGTGCCGGTGGCAGCAAAGGGCACGTCGGCGTGAGCCAGCAATCGACGTCGTCGAAGGTTTGCCGAGCCAGCGCCGCAAGCTGTCGGCTACGCTGTCGTGCCTGCAGGTAAGTCACGGCGTCCACCTTCAACCCATGGGCAGCGCGTGCTTCAGTGACGCTGTCGACACCTGCGCGAATGAGTGCGAAGCGTTCAGGAGTCAGTGTTGCAATCAGTTCCGGAGGTACGATGCTGGTGAACAGGGCCGTGCGTTCTTGCAAGCCGTGCACATCGATGTCGATACACTGTGCCCCCAGCCGTTGCAGGCACGCGAGGGCGTGCTGGAAATCGTCGTCCACCTGGCCATCGAGATCATCCAGGAAGAGCTCCCGGGGCACACCGATCTTCAAGCCCTCGATCGACGGAGATGGCGGCACGGGCTCGCCGGTCACCATCGTATGAACGAGCGCAGCGTCGTGAACACACCGGCACAGGGGCCCTGCCGAGTCGAAGGTCGTCGACAGTGCGAAGATACCGTCCGTGGGCCATGTTCCCACGCTGGTCTTGTGGCCGACGATGCCGGTGTAGCAGGCGGGAATACGTATGGAGCCGCCGGTGTCGGTACCCAGGGCCAGGCCTGTGATGCCCGCCGCGGTGGCCACTGCCGAACCGCTGGAGGATCCGCCCGGAATCCGGTGCACGAGCCGATCCACCGGATTCCACGGAGTGCCACGTGATTCGTTCACCCCGGTTGCGCCGAGTGCGAATTCCACGGTGCGCGTCTTGCCGAACACGATGGCGCCGGCAGCCCGAAACCGGGCGATCAACGTACCTTCGGAACCGGTCAATCTCGCGGTGTCGGCATTCGAACCGTTGGTCAGCGGCATGCCGTTGACTGCGATGATGTCCTTCACGCCGATAGGCAGGCCCATCAACGGTCCGAGATCCGTACCGGCTGCCAACCGTCGATCCTGCCGCTCGGCGTTCTCCAGGGCACCGGCCTCGTCGATATACTCGAAGGCATCCAGTGCGGCCTCGTTCCGGGAGCGCTGCAGGCAATGCTCGACGGTCTGACGAAAATCGAGAGTACCTGCCCGAATGCGGGCAGCCCAGGACGCTATCCCGTGCACGAACAAATCGGCGGACAGGTCAGGTGTGGGGGGAGTGTCAGTCATGTGTCGGGCTATTCGCTACCTATGGGCAAATCGATGACAGGCCTTGGCTGCCCGCCCTGACGAGGACAGGTGGGCGGATGATGCTAACATCCCGCCGACAGCGTTCATCAATGTCGAGATCCAGAGGCTTGGCGGGTCCTGAATCATGGTGTCGAAGCGCCATCCGGGCCTGCCGTTTGAGCCTGTTACTCTCTGGCCCATCCACCTCCAATCCTGCATCCGCGCTCCGTGAATCAGACCACCGCTTTCGACTCCCAACCCCCCGAGCGACCCATCGGCAAGGCGTCCGACGACGACCATGCGGATGCCGCCGCCGAGACGACGATCGGTAGCCAGGGCTACAGCACCTCGCGCAAGCGCCGCTCGCGACTGCTCAGCGATAGTGCCCGAGCTTGCATGCTGGAAGCTGAAGAGGGGCTCGACGTGATTCTCGGCCCGCTGTCGGAGCGTGACCAGCAGTTGTTCGAATTGCGTTACGAACGCTGGTTCCAGAACCTGTACGACGGGTTGTTCCTGGTGTACGGGGAGCGGGCGGATTTCGTCGATTTCATTCGCCGCCTCACCCATCTCATGGCCCGCAGCCATGTGGCGCGTCCGGCCGAACTTCGCGCGCTGGACATCGAACGAGACCTGGAGCAAGACTGGTTTCAACATGAATCCATGCTTGGCTATGTATTCTATGTGGAACAGTTCGCCGGCACGTTGAACGGTATCCACGAACATCTCGATTATCTCGAGGATCTCGGTACCACCTACCTTCACCTGATGAAGGTGATGTCGTCACGCGAAGGTGAGAACGATGGCGGTTACGCGGTCACCGATTACCGTCGCGTCGATCCGGCGCTCGGTACCAACGACGATCTGGAGGCGCTGTGTGCCGCGCTTCGCACGCGCGGCCAATCCGTGTGCATCGATCTGGTATTGAACCATTGCGCTCGCGAGCATCCCTGGGCCAAGGCGGCACAAGCCGGCGACCCGCATTACCAGGGCTATTTCCACATGTTCGACGACCGCACCTTGCCCGATGCGTACGAACAGACCCTGCCGGAGGTGTTTCCCGAATTCGCACCAGGCAATTTCACGCTCGATCCGGCCAGCGGCAAGTGGGTATGGACCACGTTCCACCACTATCAGTGGGACCTGAACTGGTCGAATCCCGAGGTGTTCCTCGAGATCGCGGCCATCATGTTCGAACTGGCCAACCTGGGCGTGGAGGTGCTCAGGCTCGACGCGGTGGCGTTCATGTGGAAACGCCTGGGTACCGATTCGCAGAATCAGGAAGAGGTCTTCGATCTGATGCAGGCGCTGCGCACCTGCTCGCGTATCGCCACGCCGGCCGTCGCACACAAGGCCGAGGCCATCGTCGCGCCGGACGATCTGATCCGCTACTTCGGGGTGGGTCGTCACCATGGCAAGGTGTCGAACATCGCGTACCACAATTCGTTGATGGTGCAGTTCTGGGGTGCACTGGCGAGCCGCGATACCCGCCTGATGACAGAATCGCTGCGCGAGTTTCCGCGTACGCCGAACTCGATTTCCTGGGGCACCTACATCCGCTGCCATGACGACATCGGCTGGGCGGTTGCGGACGACGATGCCGAGGCGGTCGGGCTCAACGGCTTCGCACACCGGCGCTTCCTGTCGGACTACTATTCGGGTGAATTCGAGGGCAGCCACGCGCGGGGTGGCGTATTTCAATACAACCCTGCCACACTTGATCGTCGTATCAACGGAACGTTTGCAAGCCTGGTGGGGCTCGAGCATGCCCTGGAAATCGGTGATTCCCGGTTGATCGACCTGGCCATCGAACGCATGCTGCTGGGGCATGCGCTGATCTGCGGTTTCGGAGGCCTGCCCCTGCTGTACATGGGCGACGAGCTGGGTCTGCTGAATTACCACGATTACACCGGCAACCCGGAACATGCCGACGACAGCCGCTGGCTGCATCGTCCGCCGATGGACTGGGCCAAGGCCGCGAAGCGCAACGATGCAAGCACCATCGAAGGGCGGCTGTTTCAGGGATTGCAGAACATACTACAGGCTCGCCGTCGCTCTCAGCAGCTGAGTTCCCGCTACGACACCGACATCCTCGACACCGGGCATCCGCATGTCTTCGCGCTGGCGCACCGCCATCCCATGGGTACGCTGGTGGGGCTCTACAACTTCACCGAGGAAACCCAGCGCCTATGGGTGGGGCCATTGATGGAGACAGGCCTGACCGGATTCCACGATCACCTCGTGCAGCGAGAGATCGGTGTGGATGCCGGCCACCTTGTGCTGGGACCTTACGCACGTCTGTGGCTCAGTTGAGCCTATCGGTACGCCGTAGAGGTTCCTGGCTCAGCTTGAAGGTGCCGACGATTTCCGCAAGCTTTAAGGCCTGTTCCTTGAGGCTGGTGGCCGCACCGGTGCTTTCCTGAACCAGGGACGCGTTCTGTCGAGTCATCTGATCAAGCTGGCTCACCGCGCTGTTCACGCTCGCGATACTGCTGCTCTGACCCTGCGCGGCAGTCGAGATCTCGCTCATCGTCTCCGTCACCCGTTGTACCGAGGCGACGATTTCATCCATCGTGCTGCCAGCGTCGACAACCAGCCGTGAGCCCGCTTCGACCCGCTCCACGCTGGTACCGATAAGGCCCTTGATTTCCATGGCGGCCTCGGCGGAACGCTTCGCCAGCGAACCGACCTCGCCGGCGACCACCGCAAAGCCACGGCCCTGTTCACCGGCGCGCGCCGCCTCGACGGCAGCATTCAGGGCCAGGATGTTGGTCTGGAACGCGATGCTGTCTATCACGCTGATGATGTCGGCGATCTTCTCGGAGCTGGCGTTGATCTCCTGCATGGTGGCAACCACTTCAGACACCACCTTGCCCCCTCGCTGTGCCACCTGCGCAGCGTTGGTAGCCAGTTCGGTAGCCGTCGCCGCCGCATCGGCACTGTGGCCGACGGTGCTGGTCAGTTCGGTGATGGAACCGGATGTCTGCTTGAGGCTGGCGGCGGTCTGATCGGTACGGGTGCTCAGATCACGGTTGCCGCTCTCGATGCCGGTGCTGGCTGTGGCGATGCGATCACTGGCCGTACGTACCTCGGTGACGATGCTTGCGAGGCTGTCCCGGGCGACCACCACCGCCCTGAGCAGGCTACCGAGTTCATCCTGCCGGCCGGTGTCGATGGGAGTGCTGAGGTTGCCATCGGCCAGTTCGTGCAAGGCCTGCTCGGCCTGGGCCAGACGCTTGCGCATGCCACGTGAGAGCCAGTTCACGATGAAGAATACCAGTGCCGAGACGAACAGCCCGATCAGTAGTTTGTACATCGCGAAGTTTGTTGCCGCGGCGCGCGCATCATCGATGTAGACGCCGGAACCGATCACCCAGCCCCAGGGCTTGAAGCCTGCGACATAGGAGCGCTTCGGTACCGCCTCCTCGCTGCCGGGCTTCGGCCACAGGTAGTCGACGTATCCGGCGTTCGAGCCTTGCACGGTATTCACCATCTCCACGAACAAGCGCTTGCCGTTGGCATCTTCGATGGAAGAAAGATCCTTGTTGTCGAGCGCCGGCTTGATCGGGTGCATGACCATGACGGGTTTGAGGTCGTTGATCCAGACGTATTCGGTGCCGTCATAGCGGATCGCGCCGATCGCCTTGCTGGCGGCTGCCTGTGCCGCTGCCCGGTCGAGTTGCCCCGCCAGCTCCTGACGCTGGAACTTTTCCGCGATCGCCATGGACTGCTTCACCACGCTGCGCGTCGTGGTCATGCGCTGTTCGAGCGTCGCGGCATAGAAGGTCCATGAGCTTTGCGCAACCAACCCGATGATCGCCAGGGCCACGAGGGCCGCCATCAGGTACAGACGGGCGGAAAGCGTCAGCGGGCGTGCGAAGGGATTCATAGAATCGTCCGGTCGAAGATCAGAAGGCTATCCTGGGATCGGCATCGATCGGTCGTTCTGAAGCCGGTGGTGGTGAATCGGGCCATGATCACCACGATTTTCGCGCTTGCCCGACCGTATTACCTCGCCGAACACCGCAAGCCTTCGCGCTGAGCTGGAGGGAGCCCTCAGCTTGCCGGGCTCTCGAATTGCCCAGCCACCAGGCTGGTCCGGTCGTCGAACTGCATGGCGGCCAGGCGCGCATACAGCCCACCGCGTGCGAGCAGCTCCTGATGAGTGCCGCTATCGACGACACGACCCTCCTGCATGACCAGGATGCGGTCGGCACTGATGATGGTGGCGAATCGGTGGGCGATCACCAGCGTGCTGCGACCTTGCATCGCATGCTCCAGGGCCTGCTGCACCCGGCGTTCGCTTTCGGTATCCAACGCGCTGGTCGCCTCGTCCAGCAGGAGCAGCGGGGGGTTCTTCAGCAGTGCGCGGGCAATCGATATGCGCTGGCGCTGCCCGCCGGACAAACGCACGCCACGCTCGCCCAGATAAGTGTCGTAACCATTGCCCAACCCGCAGATGAAATCGTGAGCCTGGGCAGCCTTGGCTGCCGAGCGTACCTCCTCATCGCTGGCATCGAGCCTGCCGTAGCGAATGTTCTCCATCGCGCTGGCCGAGAACACGGTGCTGTCCTGCGCGACCAGACCGATGGCGTCACGCAGGGAGGCCAGCTGCAGATCGGGAAGCGGCACCCCGTCGAGGCTGATCGTGCCGCCGAGTGGATCGTGGAAGCGTAGCAACAATTGGAACACGGTGGTCTTGCCAGCACCGGAAGGCCCGACAAGCGCCACGGTCTCACCCGGCGCGATCGTGAACGACACCTGGTCCAGGGAACGCTCATGCGGCCGGCTGGGGTAGCTGAACGATACATCATCGAAACGCATTTCCACGCCGGTACGCGCTGCGGGCCGCGACAGCACCGCGGAGCCGGACCGGATTCGGGCACTGGCGTCGCGTAGCTCCATGAGCCTCTCGGTGGCTCCGGCGGCCCGCTGCACATCGCCGAACACCTCTGCGATCACACCGGCAGTGCCGCCCACCAGAGCCGCGTACAGCATGAACTGGGCGAGCAGGCCGGCGCTCATGCGGTTATCCATGACCGCATTCGCACCCAGCCACAGAACGAACACGATGGCTCCGAAGACGAGCACGATGCTCAGCGCGGTCAGCAGGGCACGCGAACGGTTGCGCCTCACACTGCTGTTGAACGCAGCCTCGGTGGCCGTGGCGTAGCGCGACGATTCCATGGCCTCGCGCACGTAGGCCTGCACGACCTGCATGGCATTGAGCGTCTCACCGGCGAGGGCACCGGTATCGGCCAGCCGGTCCTGGCTATCGCGCGACAATCGTCGCACTCGACGCCCGTAGATGAGGATCGGTGCGACCACCAGCAGCAACAGGGCGACGATGATGCTGGCCAGTTGCGGGCTAGAGACCAGCATCATGATCAGTGCGCCGATGAAAAGGATGACATTGCGCAAGCCGAGCGAGATGCTGCTTCCCACCAGGCTCTGGATCAGCGTGGTATCGGTGGAGAGCCGTGAGAGCACCTCACCGGTCTTCAGGCTTTCAAAGAATTCGGCGTCCTGGTACAGCACGCGATCGAACACTTGGTTGCGCAGGTCGGTGGTCACCCGTTCTCCCAGCCAGGCCACACAATAGAAGCGGATGGCCGTGCTGATGGCCAACAGCACCGCGAGAGCGAACAGGCCGAGGAACACCAGCGTCACGTGGCCTGCGTCCGGCCCGGCACTCGCCAGTGCCCGGGTCGCGGCATCCGCCCCGAACCCCTGATCGATCAGCAAGCGGAACGCTACCGGAATGGCCAGCGTAGCGCTGGCCGCGATCAGCAACGCACCTGCCGCAACCCAGACTCGCACCCGGTATCGGGCCAGCAACGGCCATAGGCGACCAAGGGTCTGAACGGCGCTCTGCTCAGCCATCCGCCGGCCTGCTATCCGTCGGCTTCCTGGACAAGGCAGTTTCCTGAATACGCATCAGCAGGTCTACGAAGTGAACAGCACTTCGTATCGATCCGCATCGAAGCCGAGCTCCATGCCGTGCTCGTGTTCGATCAGCGGGCGCTTGATCAGGCTCGTGTGTGTCTGCATGAGTGCGATGGCCCGCTGCGTGTCGAGACCTTCGCGTTGCGCCTCGTCGAGCTTGCGCCAAGTGGTGCCACGCCTGTTGATCAGCGCCTCCCAGCCGACGGTCTCGCACCAGGCAGCCAGCGTCGGTGCATCGATGCCGTGCTTCTTGAAATCATGGAAGCGATGATCGACACCGTGCCCGTCGAGCCAGCGACGAGCCTTCCGCACCGTATCGCATCCGGGTATGCCGTAAAGCGTCAGCGACATGCAGGTAATCCAGGCCGCGGCACGTGCAAGCCGTGCCGGCGAATCGCTGCACATGACAGGCTTTGCCGGTGAGCCGTGACCGTCTGTGTGATGGCCATCAGTCCACCAGCCGCAGCAGTTCGTTGATGCCGACCTTGGCACGCGTCTTTTCATCCACGCGCTTGACGATCACGGCGCAGTAGAGACTGTACTTGCCATCCTTCGAGGGCAGGTTGCCGGAGACGACCACTGAGCCTGCCGGAATGCGCCCGTACGACACGCTATCGCTCTCGCGATCGTAGATGCGCGTGCTCTGACCGATGTATACACCCATCGAGATGACCGAGCCTTCCTCGACGATCACGCCCTCGACCACTTCCGAACGGGCACCGATGAAGCAATTGTCCTCGATGATGGTGGGCGTGGCCTGCAGCGGTTCGAGAACGCCGCCGATGCCGACACCGCCGGAAAGGTGCACGTTCCGGCCGATCTGCGCACAGGAACCCACCGTGGCCCAGGTGTCGACCATGGTGCCTGAATCGACATAGGCACCGATGTTCACGTAGGAAGGCATCAGCACCGTGTTCGGCGCGATGAAACTGCCACGCCGCGCCATGGCCGGTGGTACTACCCTGACCCCGGATTCAGCGAACTCGGCGGCCGACAGGTCGGTGAACTTGCCCGGCACCTTGTCGTAGAACTGGGTGAATCCACCCGCAGCGATCGGCACGTTGTCGCGCAGGCGAAACGACAGCAGCACCGCCTTCTTCAGCCACTCGTTGACCGCCCATTGCCCCACGCCCCGGCGCTCGGCCACGCGCGCCTCACCGCTGTCGAGCAGTGCGATGGCAGCCTCCACGGACGCGATGATCTCGGGGTCGGCAGTTTTCGGTGAGAGGCTGTCGCGCCGTTCGAAGGCGTCGTTGATGATGGATTCGAGATCGTTCATGGTCAGGCTCCATTGAAGAGAGTGGTACGGATCATCTGGTTGGTTTTCGTGCTGCAATGACGGGTCTTAAACGACGGGACCGGCGTCATGTCGTCATGACGGGCCCGGCGTCATGCTGTCCATGACGGGCCCGGCGTCATGCTGCAACGATGGCCAGGCATCATGTCGTCTTGACAGGCCCGACGTCATGCTGTCCATGACGGGCCCGGCGTCATGTTGCAACGATGGCCAGGCACCATGTCGTCATGACAGGCCCGACTCGATGCAGGTGCGAATGCGCCTCGCGGCCTCGCGGCAGTCGTCGGGCGGTGCCACGAGCGCCAGTCGCAGCCGCCGTGTACCCGGGTTATGCCCGTCTACCTCACGTGCGAGGAAGCTGCCGGGAACCACGCGCACATCGGTCTGTTCGTACAGCCGCCGCGTGAAGCTCTGGTCGTCTTCACCCAGGGCCTCGGGCAGGCTTGGCCACAGATAGAAACCGCCGGGTGGCATCGTCAGCGGCAGCACCGCATGCAGCTCGTCGATGGCGGCCTGGAAGCTGGCGTCGTAGGCATGTCGGTTTTCCTCGACATGCGCCTCATCGTTCCAGGCCGTGATGCTGGCCTGCTGAACCGGCAGTGCCATCGAGCAGCCGTGATAGGTGCGGTACAACGTGAAGCGCTCGATGAGAGCGGCATCACCGGCGACGAAACCCGAGCGCAAGCCCGGCAGGTTGGAGCGTTTCGACAGGCTGTGGAATGCCAGGCACCGGCTGTAGTCGTGCACTCCCATGGAGCGGGCTGCCTGCAGCAGACCGCACGGCGGGCCGGCCACCTCGCGATAGATCTCGCTGTAGCATTCGTCGCTGGCGATGATGAAATCGTGCTCGTGAGCCAGTGCGATGAGCCGCTGCAGGGCCGCTTCTCCGAGCACGGCGCCGGTCGGGTTGCCGGGGTTGCACACGTAGATCATCTGGCAAGCCTGCCACTGCGCCGGCTCGATCGCGGCCAGGTTGTCGTCGGCATTGCCGTCGATGGCGTAGAGCCGCGGTTCACAGCCGGCAAGCAGTGCCGCCCCTTCGTAGATCTGGTAGAACGGATTGGGCATCAGCACGTCGCGCGCCGCAGCGTTGCGGTTCAACACACACTGCGCGATGGCGAACAGCGCCTCACGTGTGCCATTGACCGGCAGTATGTGATGGCGAGCCAGCGCAGCCGCATCGTCGAGGCCGAAGCGGCGGCCGAGCCACAGCGCAATCGTCTCGCGCAGCGCGTCGGTGCCTGTCGTGCTCGGGTACGCGCCGAGGCCCTCGAGTGCGGCTGCCAGTGCCTGCTGCACTGCCGCCGGTGCCGCGCGTTTCGGTTCACCGATCGATAGCGAAATGGCTCGTCTCGGTGAGCCGTCGGGCAGCTGGCCCGTGGCGGGAGCCTGTGCACCGGACAATAGCTGGCGAAGCTTCTCGAACGGGTAGGGCTGCAGTCTGGCCAGGTCCGGATTCATGCAGGCGACAGGTAAGGGGGCGGGCCGCCGAGTATACGGCAACGCAACATGCAACAATGACTACCCATCATCAGCGGTCCGCGCTTCTCGTGCCCCGCGCCTGGCGGAGCCGACCCGGATGAGCCTTTCCGACAACCCGCCAATTCCATCGGATGCCATCGTCCAGGCCATGCATCGCTGGATCGACGAGGTCGTGGTCGGGCTGAACCTGTGCCCGTTCGCCGGCCGCGTGCGGCGTAACGGGGCGCTGGCCGTCGAGCTGGCGGATTCGTCAACGATCGCCGAGGTGTTGCGGCAACTGGTCGATGTCGCCGCCGGTCTGGTCGCGCGTGCGGAATCGGAAGCTGGCACGGGTATCGCCACCGAGGCCACCACCTTGCTGGTACTGCCGCGCGGCTTCGATGATTTCGACGACTATCTCGATCTGCTGGCGCTGGGTGAGGGGCTGCTCGAAGACATGGGATTCGAAGGCAAGGTTCAGTTGGCGAGCTTTCATCCGCTCTACCGTTTCGCCGACGCTCCGGTCGATGATCTGGCGAACTACACGAATCGCTCGCCGTACCCGGCCCTGCACCTGTTGCAGGAGGCGACGGTCACACAGGCGCTTGCGCATTATCCGCAGCCTGAACAGATTCCGCTGCGCAATGTGCGAATGTTGCGGAAGCTCGATTCTCAGGCTGCCCGGGCAGTCCTGTCGTTCAGCCAGCCGGTGTAGGTATCCAGCCAGTCGGTTGCGCATGGCGGTGGCAGGAAGGAGGCAAGATACGCTTCCAGCTCTTCGCGCAGCGCAGGTTCCGGTGGTTGGCCGGGCACCAGATGCTGCTGAAGGTGGCGAATCGCGTGCAGCACATGGGTCGGCGTCACCCCGTTCGTCGCGAATGGAGGCTTGCAGTGCTGGTAGGTCACCGCATCGACGATCGGATCTGTCATGTTCCACAACCCCAGGATGTAGCCACCGATCAGGTCGCTGCCAAGGGTGCCGTCCGTGACCAGCGGATGCTTGTCGAGCTTGGCACTGATCAGCAGATCGCCGAGACGCGACAACAGACCGGCGATCTGGCAATGGTCACCGGTGCGCCTCGAGATTCGTGCGATGCGCGCAAAGCGTGCGGCCAGCAGGCCACTGAAGTTCGACTGCAGGTTGAGGTCGACGAAGTAGGCGATGTCGATGTTCTCGCCTTCGAACTGTGAGAACAGCTTTTCGGTCAGCGCGATGTTCTTGATCACGTCCATCCCCAGCAGGCCTGCGGCCTGGGCGGGTGAACCTACATGCCGGAACAGGCCATAGAACGAGGAATTCACCAGCTTGAGTATGGTTGCCGACAGACCGATATCCTGTTCGATGATCTCGCCTATGTCTGCGGACGTCGTATTCCTGCCCGCCAGCGCTGTCATCAGCTCGTCGTATATCTGCGGCAGCGCCGGTACCGAGTCGAGACCGGTCATCGCCTTGACCAGTGCCTTGTTGCGCAATGACTCACGCAGTACCAGCGAGCGTTCGATGGCCTCCCTGATCTCGCCGACCTGTACGGGCTTTGCCAGGAAGCGATGGGTGGCGTGCAGGCTTTCCAGGGTAAGTTCGTCTTCGGTATGCCCGGAAAGCACGATACGTACGGTACTCGGATAGTGCCTGCGCACCTGTGAGAGCACGGTAGCACCGTCGACGCCGGGCATCCGCAGATCGCAGACGACGACGTCCACCGTGCGACTGCTGAAAGCGTCCAGGGCGGCCTGGCCGGAATCGACGAACGCCATGCACCACCGATCGACGTCAGACTTCAGCGCCTGCTGCAGCGCATGCAGGACGCCTGGATCATCGTCGACGAAAAGTATATGAGGTCTGGTCATTTTTTCAGACTCGACGGCGCCTGTGGGCTGATGGATGACAGGCCCTGAGGCGCGGCTCGCATCGGCGCGAATCACGTCATACCGACGCCGACGGAGCCGGTCGGCCGGTCGACGCGGCATCGTGTACCACTTGCCTCTGTAGCGAGCCCTGGCGGAAAAGATTGAGGATGCCTTCGGCGCGGCTGTTCACAGGCTCACGACTTCCGCGAATCGGCCGATAGCTTTCTGACAGACCAGCCCGTGAGATCCGAAGCGCGTCGCGGTCGCGCATGCGCGGCTCTCTCGGACCATTGCCCAGCCACAGTCGGGGAAGCCAGGATGCCACCTTCAATGTTGTCGACGCATTACCGCCATTGGTCGCGGTTGGGTTTGATCGCTACCGGTTTCGGGCTGCTCGCATTGTTGGCATCGCTGGCCGACAGCGATGTCGATACCCGTGACCGGTTGCTCCAGGTACGCTTCGAGGGGGTCGTCAGGGAAGCCACGACGATGATTCAAGATCGGGTTGCCGAGCACGATCGACTGCTCGGTGAACTGGCCTTGCAGTTCAATCATCTCGGTTCGGGTACCGACGTGCGCTTCGTCGAAGCTCTGGCCGAACACCCGCTGCGAGAACGCTTTCCAGCCGTCACGCGCCTGGGCTACATGACGCTCGATGCCACCGGCAGATTGCGAACGCGAGAGTTCGAGCCTGACGCGCAGCCCGAGAGCGCCCCTGTCGTGCCAGGCCACCCGACGCTGGCGACGCTTGAGCGCCCGCTTGCCTATTCTCGCGATTTCGACTCCCTGGCGTTGAGTCCGGTGGTTCCGCTCGGTGTAGCGACCGGGCAGGGCGACACGGATCGCAAGTCCGGTGCGGGGAAGCCTGCGGTGATGCTGTTCAAGCCGGTCTACGACGATGTGACGGTGGGACCATCGCGCGGCAGCCGGCGGCTGCACCATCGAGGTTGGGTCTATGCGGTGATCGATACGTCCCGCTTGCTGTCGGGTGTCGAGCAGAGCGCCCTCGGTCCATTGGATATCAGTATCTACGACGGTCTTTCGCAGCAGAGCGAGGAGACGCTGCTGTTCGGCTCTCACCGCGGGATCGACCGTACCGGTCGGTACGCCATGCAGTCGATCAGGCCCGTAGGGCTGGCCTCCCGGGCCTGGACACAGGTGGCAAGGCTTGATCAGGGCGATGCGGTAACACCTGCGCCGCCCGCCGAGAGTTCCTGGGTACCCCGAGCGCTGTTCGCACTGACGGGGCTGGCCACGATGTTCTGGCTGAAAGGCTGGTGGCGTCGACAGCAGGGCCAGCGTGAAGATACCCGCGCGTTCTAGTGCTCTGATTCGTGTCGGTGACCATGTTCAACAGCGCGAGCGTGTCAGCGGCAGCCTGTGCGACAGGACGAGTGCCTGACGGTCTGTCTCGGGCTACGCGGGCATCCTGCCTACCGCACCTGCGGTGCGTATTGTTGCTGGCCACTCTTGCATCGAACCTGCCGCAGGTCCATGCCTTTTCACCCAGCAAGCCGCTGGCTCTGGGCTGGCAGGGCACGGCGAAGCTGGGTGCTCATTCGATCAACGGTGGATCCGACAGCCGGCAGATGCTGTTGGCGGGTCAGGTCGATTACCGCAGCGAGCATTTCGAGAACCAGCTGGACATGGAGCTGCTGCGAGTGTCGTCCGACGTGCGTATCAAGCAGCTCGACACCGATGGGGAGGCGCTGGTGGATGAGCGCGGAGCGCCGCGCTACCAGAAGGTCAAGACTCGCACGGCCGATCGCCGCTATATCGGCTTCAACCCGCAATGGTTCTTCTATGGCAACTCCTACACCATGCTGATCCTGGACTACGAACAGAACGAGCCTGAGGGGCTGGAAGCGGCATCCCGGCGCATCGGCGGTTTCGGCCATCGTCTGTGGAACAGCAAGGATGATCTGCTGGCGGCCGAGGTCGGAGCCGGTTCGCGGCGTCTGCAGGTGATCGGGTCGGAAGCATCGATCGAGAAGATCGGTTACGTCGGCCTCATGTTCACTCGGGACCTGAGCGAGAAGACGCGGATGAGTGTGGAGCTGGATGCGGATTTCGGCAGTGACTCGCGGTACACCCAGCTCAAGCTGGGCTGGCGTTACAAGATCACGCGCAACATCGCCTTGCGGCTGAAATATTCGATGCGCAGCAACCACGACTCGCCAAATTCACGCAAGGTACGCAGTGCGAAGCGTGATTCGGAAACTGCTCTCTACCTCGAGTTCGACCTGTTCTGAAGCCATATCCGCCGGTGACTCCTGTCTGAAATGGCATCTGTCTTGCAATGGCGCCGTTCCGAGAACCTCTGGCGGCGCTCACCGACCCCGTCATTGCCATGGGGAAAGCACCCGTAGTACAAGCCGTTCCATCGAGACTCTGTACCGAACGGTTACGCCGCCGGCTTGTGCTTGCCGTAAAATGAGCTAGCTACATGTTTCAGCCTGTGCATCTGCCGCAGGTGCCCGGGTCGAGCCTTGGCTGACCCATTTGCCGGCTTGCTTCCGGCCACGGACGGCCCCCCACGGGGCGCTGGATAGACAATCATCATGGCTGCAGGCCAATCTCGCTGGTCAAGGGTACTGACGTCGTTGTTTCTGGTGGTGCTTGCCACACTGGCGCTGACGCTGGCCCTGCGTCTGGTACTCGAGCAGTGGTTCGAAGTCCCGCAGATCGCCGGCTACTGGCATCGCGATTTTCTGGGCAACCTGGCCCTCAGCCTGCTGTGCCTCGCGCTGACTGCGAGCGTCGGGCGAACCCTGATACTGGCCGGCGTCCTGATCACGGGTTTCCAGCTGGCGAACGCCGGCAAGCTGGTGGTGCTGGGCACGCCGATGAGCCCGGACGATTTCGTCAATGTGCGCAACCTGTTTCTGCTCTGGGAGGGCTGGAAGCTGTGGGTCATGATCGCCATCGTCGCGATACCGGCACTGCTGCTGCTGGCTCTGGTGCGCTGGCGCCGCGTCACCACCTGGTTGGTGCTGCTGGCGCTCGGTGGCTTCGCCTTCGCCAGCGCCACTTACAGTGGCCCCCTGCGTCTGGCGCTCGATGAGCGTTTCGGCAATTCGGTGTGGAACCAACCGGAGAATTTTCAACTGCGAGGCCTGGCGCTGCATCTCTACCAGGAGTCGGTACGCACGATCGACAAGGTCGGCAAGATGCCGAAAGCGGCCGACATCCGCCCCATCGTTACCGATCTACCGCCGGCCAAGGCCGATGTGACCGGGTTGGAACCGCGCAACGTCCATCTCATCCTGCTCGAAACCTTCTTCGACCCGACGAGCCTTGGAGACGAATGGGTACCCGACGATCCCTGGGACGCTGCGTTTCGCGCCCTGTGGGAAGAGTCCGGCAACTCCATCGCGCTGTCGCCCGTGTTCGGCGGCTACACGGCGAACGCGGAGTTCGAGGTGCTGTGCGGTTTCCCGGTGACCGAAAACGCCGTGTTCTTCGAAGGATGGTTCCGTCGTCGGGCAGCGTGCCTGCCCGCCGTCTTGAAAGAGGCCGGCTACACCACGGTGGCGTCTCATCCGAACGTGGCCGGTTTCTGGAACCGCACCCAGGCCTACAGCCTGGCCGGTTTCGACGAATACTGGAGCAAGAACGACTTCGACATGAGCGACTCGGCGGAGAACTTCCTGCTCGACCACAGCTATTACGAACAGGCCTTCGACAAGCTTGCCGAGCTGCCCGAGGGCCCGGTGCTCAACTACATGGTCACGATCTACGGGCATCTGCCGTATCCGGCCACGAAAGACTACCCGGAGGTGATCGAGGCGGGTCGTGACGAGGGCTTGCTGACCGGTTACCTGAATCATGTGTACTACAAGTCGCGCGACCTCAGCGCGATGCTCGCTGACCTGCGCAAGGACGATCCTGATGCGCTGATCGTGCTGTTCGGTGACCACTTGCCTTATCTCGGCCCGAACTACCAGATCTTCGACGAGTTCAAGTCGCTACCGAAGGATAGAAACGAATTCACCGGCGACATGCTCGACTTCCTGGTGTCCACCCCGTTGGTGGTGATCGATGGCGAGCGCGGACCCCTGAAGCTCGGCAAGTTCCCACTGTACCGCCTGCCTTCGAAGATTCTCGAATTACTGGGGGCGTCGTCCGGTGGCATCCTGGACTGGACGGAAAATCCGCCGGAAGAGACCGTCCGGCCCGTGTACGGCATTCACTATGCCATCGACGAGGCCGGCAATCGGGTGGTGTGCAGGCCGGAAAACGCGGAAGATGCCGACTGCCGTCAGAGCAGTGACTGGATGACACGTACCAAGCAACTCAGCGCGGACATCTTCTCGGGCGATCAGTTCAGTCTCGAACGGTAGAGGTCGTCTCGACGACCTTGCGCATGTCCTCCTTCGGCACCTCGGTGATCACCGAGGGCAGCCGTTGCAGCAGGCTTCTACCGGCACGTGGGCTGATCAAGCGGGCAGGCAGCCGATCGTAGGTGCTGATCAGGGAAACGATGACCGCAGCGTAGTAAGGGATGCTCTGAATGATCAGCAGTGTCATCCAGAGGCGTGTATCAAGCAGGTAGGCATCATCCCGAAACCCGATGACCACCGCTGCCAGCGTCAGCGCTATGCCCAGCAACAGTTCCTCCCGGGCATCGCCGAAGGCACGGAACAGCGAGTGCCGACTGGACTGCTTCGGGGTGCGGAAGAAACCGATACTCGTGGTCTTCAGCCCGGCCAGCATGGCGCGCGAGATGGTGTGCGACACCGCCAGACCTGCCAGGCCCGCGCCCAGGCTTTGCCTGATGGTGGCCTTCATGCGCCACCGATACAGCACCTGCATCTTCACCAGCTTGAAGGCGAAGAAGCCGATGGGCAGCAAGGTCAGTGTGATTTCCGGTGGCGTGTACGAACCCGGCTGCGCAATCATCAGCACGGAGAATGCCAGCGCGACGAGGTTGAACAGCAGGCACAGACCGTCGGCCAGCCAGGGTAGCCAGCCGGCGAGAAAATGATAGCGTTGCCCGGACGACAGCTTCGAATCGCCGAAGCCGAGAAAGTCGCGCAGGTGATGGCGCAATATCAGCATCGAGCCATAGGCCCAGCGGAAACGTTGCTTCTTGTAGTCGAGGAAGTTGTCGGGCATCAAGCCACGCCCGTAGGAGCGCGGAATGTAGACCGCCCGGTGCCCGGCGGCCAGGATACGCAGCCCCAGTTCGGCATCTTCGGTGATGCACCACTCCGACCAGCCGTCTACCTCCTGCAGGGACGAGCGGCGCACCACCGTCATGGTGCCGTGCTGGATGATCGCGTTGCGGGCATCGCGATTGACCATGCCGATGCCGAAGAAGCCGGCATATTCGCAGTACATCATCGCCTTGAACGCGTTGCGCTCGTCGTCGCGGTAATCTTGCGGGGCCTGCACGATCGAGATCTCCTTATCCTCGAAATACAGGGTGCACTCACGCAGCCAGTGAGGCTCGACGATGTAGTCGCTGTCGATGACGGCCACCAGCTCGGCATCGTCTGCGGTATGCGCCAGCGCGTAGTTCAGGGCACCGGCCTTGAACCCCGGCAGGGGGTTGACATGATGGAAGTGAAAGCGATCCGCATGGGCCTCGCACCACTGCTGTACCGGTTTCCAGATCCCGGGGTCGTCGGTGTTATTGTCGACCACGACGACTTCGAAATCGTCGTACTCCACTTCGGACAACGCCTGCAGCGTCTGCACCACCATGTCGGGCGGCTCGTTGTAGATGGGCAGGTGCACCGATACCTTCGGCTGACGCCGAGCCTCATCGGCATCTTCCGAGGGGCGGCGAACCACGGGCTTGTTCCAGATGGATTCCGCCCACTCATGCGCCTCGGCCAGGATCACGATACTGATGGCGAAGATGCCGACCAACAGCGCGATGCCCACGAGTACCTGCTCCCAGGTGAGGTACTTGCTCGAATAGTCGAATACCTGCCAGACCACCACCGTGGCGATCAGGTAAGACACCAGCACGAGGAACCCGCGCCCCTTGTGCAACAGCCCGGCGCTGTCGCGCAGCAGGCACGCCATGATCAGGATCGCGAACGCCAGCGAAAAGCCTGCGATGGCGGGCCATTCGGGTACCGGTGCCACGTCACCGCCGAAGGCGAACTTGGGAACGCGGTCGGCATCGTAGATTCCCCAATAGCGACCCACCGCGCCTTCGGCCGTCTTCCAGATCTGATCGAAGGCCTCGAGCACGAAGTAGTCCATGTCGCGCCGGCTGGCCTCATACAGGAAATTGCCGAGGAACTTAGCCTGATTCTGCAGTGACGGTATCGAGCCGCCGCGCTGGCGGCCCTCACTGGGCCAGCCGGTTTCACCGATCATCACCTTTTTGAACGGATAACGCGCACGAATGCTGTCGAACCGCTCGAACACGTACTCATCGGCGATATCGACCGGCAGGCCTTCCCAGTAGGGCAGGATGTGCACGGTGACGTAATCGACATGGTCGGCCAGTGCCGACGTCTTGAGCCAGATGTCCCAGGTTTCGGCGGTGGTTACCTGTATGTCGGGACCGACGAACCGTTTCACCTCATCGATGTAGGCCGATAGTTCCTCGACCGTGAGGTTGCCGCGCAACAGGGCCTCGTTGCCCACGACGACACCTGAGATGTTCGAACCGTAACTCGGGAACAGGGCCTTGAAGCGGTCGATCTCTATACGGTTCTCGTCCAGCTTTTCCGAAAGCCAGATACCCACGGTCACATCGACGCCATACGGGGCCGCCAGCATCGGCACGTGACCGAGTGTCGATTCGACGGTATACGTGCGGATCGTGCCGACCTTGTCGGCGAGCATCTTAATGTCTTTCTGGATCTCGCTATCGCTTGGAAACACGGTTTCATTCGGCGACTGACCGGGATGAAACGGTGAGAACGAGGTGCCCTTGATGGTGGTCGGCCAAACCGGGATGGAATCGGGACGATTGAAGACAGCCCACATCGACAGCAGCAGCGCACCGACGATGGCGACGATGGTCCAGGAAGCCTTATTCATGGGTTCTGCCCATAGGATCGAATCCGTGTTGTTATTGGTGTCGTCGGTTTTCGCGTGCGCATGGCGCGATCCGCCACCATGAAATGTGCACGGCCATCGGTAATATGGCAGGCTCGGGCATGCTGTGAATTCGCATCTTGCCCAGCATTCATTTCAAGCTACACAATGCTACAGGAACATGACCGCCAGCAGAACGTGAAGGATACCGAATCGTGAGGGTGTTCTCTTGCTGCCGATGGCGCTCAAAACGGAGCATTTACAATCGCTTGCCTCTGAGCCTCTGGCGGCAAGCACGTCTCGTTCCTGTAATGCCTTACCTGTCGAAAACGCTCTGTATGTCACGCACTCCGCTCCTGGAACTGGATAGCGGCCCAGCCAACTGACGACTTTGGTTCCCATGACACATCCCGAACATCATCCGTCCTGGCAACAGCTGCGGAACCACGCCGACGTTCTCGGCAAAACTCCCATGAGCGAGCTGTTCGCGCGTCAGCCAGATCGCTTTGATCGATTCCAGCTCGAAGCCGCCGGCATCTTCCTCGATTTCTCGAAGAACCGCATCACCGAAGAGACTCACGACCTGCTCGTGTCGCTGGCACGTGAAAGCGAGGTCGAACACTGGCGCGACGCGATGTTCCGCGGTGAGAAGATCAACTCCACCGAAGACCGTGCCGTGCTGCATACCGCGCTGCGCAACCGCTCCGACACACCGCTGATGGTCGATGGCGTGGATGTGATGCCGCCGGTACGAGCTGTACTCGAGCGGATGGGGCAGTTCTGCGGGAAAGTGCGCAATGGTGACTGGAAAGGTTTTACCGGTCAGTCCATCACCGACATCGTGAACATCGGCATCGGCGGTTCCGACCTGGGACCCCTGATGGCGGTCGAGGCGCTGGCACCGTTCGGTCATCCGCAGCTCGCCATGCATTTCGTGTCGAATGTCGACGGCGTGCAGATTGCCTCCACGCTGGCCCGGATGAACCCGGAAACCACGCTGTTCATCGTCGCCTCCAAGACCTTCACCACGCAGGAAACCCTGACCAATGCGCATACCGCACGCAGCTGGTTCCTCGAAGCGGGTGGGCAGGATATCGACATAGCCCGTCATTTCGTGGCGGTCTCCACCAACGGTTCGGCGGTGAGCGAGTTCGGCATCGACACCGACAACATGTTCGGCTTCTGGGACTGGGTCGGCGGGCGCTATTCGCTCTGGTCGGCGATCGGCCTGCCCCTGATGCTGGCCATCGGTGAGGAACGCTTCGGCCGGTTCCTCGACGGTGGCTACGCGATGGACAGGCATTTCCAGGAGGCACCGCTGGCGCAGAATCTGCCGGTGACACTGGCGTTGCTCAGCGTCTGGTGCACCGGGTTCCTCGGTGCCACCAGCCAGCTCGTGGCACCCTACGACCAGCTGTTGCATCGGTTGCCGGCCTACCTTCAGCAGCTCACCATGGAGAGCAACGGCAAATCGGTGCACCGCGATGGCTCGCCCGTTACCGTGCCGACGGAGCCTGTGGTCTGGGGAGAGCCGGGTACCAACGGTCAGCATGCGTTCTTCCAGCTGGTGCACCAGGGCACCCATCTGATTCCCGTGGACTTCATCATGCCGCTGGAGAGTCTGAAACCGATCGGTCGGCATCACGAGTTGTTGATGGCGAATTGCTTTGCCCAGAGCGAGGCGCTGATGCGTGGCAAGAGTCGTGACGAGGTCGTCAGTGAGTTGCAGGCGTCGGGTGAATCCGAAGCGAACATAGAGGAGCAGGCGGGTCATCGCGTATTCAGCGGCAATCGGCCCAGCAATACACTGCTGGTACAGCGTTTCGATCCTTATCAGCTCGGTGCGCTGATCGCGATGTACGAGCACAAGGTCTTCGTCGAAGCGGTCATCTGGGACATCAATCCGTTCGATCAATGGGGGGTGGAACTGGGCAAGCAGCTGGCGAAATCGATCGCCGCCGAGCTGCGGGCCGGCAAGACGGTCACCGACCACGACAGTTCGACCAACGGGCTCGTGAACCGCGCCATGAAGCTGCGCAACCTGCAGGCATGAGCGATTCATCCGGGCTCGATCAGGCGTTTTTCGACTCGCCCACACTGGATGGTCCATCGCCGAGCCCGCTCGACCCGTCACTGGTGTTCGCTCGTCCGGGTTCGCCGCAGTTCCCTCAGCGTCATGCACTCGGTGTGTTCTGGGTGCAGTCCTTGCCGGAAGAGGCCGGTCGTCTGGCGCTCATGCAACTGCAGCCGGATGGCTCGACGCGTACGCTGACCGAAACGGGTCACAACATCCGTTCGCGCGTGCACGAGTATGGCGGCCGTTGCCACCTGTTGACCGACGATCACTGCCTGTTCGTGGACTACGCCGATCAACGCCTCTACCGGCAAGCGCTGACGGGCGGCCCGGCGGAGGCGATGACGCCGCCGGCCGAGCGCGGCGACTGGATGCTCGCCGATCTGTGCCTGCACCCGGCGGGGCGCTGGGTGGTGGCAGTGGGTGAAAGAACGCGTGAGCACCACGAGAACGAGAATGCCATCGTCATCCTCGATCTTGACGATGCCGCACGTCGCTGGCGACCACTCGCCCGTGGTCACGACTTCTACGCCGCGCCACGCTTCTCGCCCGACGGCAGGCAGGTCTGTCTGCTGTCATGGGATCACCCGAACATGCCCTGGCACAACGCCAGCCTCGCGGCGGGGGCATTCGATGCCGAGTCCGGTGAGCTCGCCACCCCCCTGCGTGTGGCGGGTGGCATCGGCAGTGCTGCCTGCCAGGCTGATTACTGCAAGGACGGCACTTTGGTCTTCGCCTTGGACGGCGGTGGCGATGCACCGTGGCAAGACTTCTGGAATCTGCACCGGCTGCATCACGGGTCGGTCGAGACCGTTACGCGCGAGCAGGCCGAATACGGTGCGGCACACTGGGTATTCGGCCACACCCGGGTGCGGCCCATCGACCATCACCGAGTGTTGGCGGTTCGAACCGGGGAAGCCTGCGACGCACTCGTGCTCATCGACAACATGGCGGCGCTGACGATCGATACCGACCCTGAGTTCGTCGAGTTTTCACAGTTGTCTCCGGTGTTCGACGATGAGGTCTTGCTGATGGCGGCCAGCGATCGTCGTGAGCCGTCGGTAATGTCGGTGAGCCTGAGCGATGGGCACGTTGCCATCGTGCACGCCGGTGAGGCGGTCATGCCGGCCGAGCATGTATCGAAGGCCCGCGCCGTGCGCATTCCCACGCGCGATGGTGCGCTGACTCATGCCTGGCACTACTCCCCTTCCGCAGAGCCGGGCACAATGGAGTCGTCGGTCGCATCGGAATCGTCGTCCGGATCGGACACATCAGGCATTTCGACTTCGTCCGCGCCGAAGTCGGCATCGGTGGCGAGTCCGGCGCCTTCGAAGCTGATGGTGCTGGTACACGGTGGCCCCACGAGTCGGGCAGGTTGTGCGTTCGATCCATTGCGGCAGTTCTGGACCACTCGCGGATTCACCGTGCTCGATGTCAATCACCGGGGCAGTACCGGCTATGGCCGCAGCTACCGCCATGCGCTGGATGGCTGCTGGGGGTTGCGGGATGTCGACGACGTGATCGACGCCGTGCAGGCGACACTGGCCGAGGTGCCCGATGCCGATGGCGGGGCCTCGCACCAGGTCTTCATACGCGGGGGTAGTGCCGGCGGCTATGCGGTGCTCACCGCACTGACGCGCTACCCGGAAGAGTTCACCGCCGGCGCTTGCTACTACGGTATCGGTAACCTGGTGACCTTGGCGAACAGCACCCACAAGTTCGAGGCACGCTACCTCGATTCCCTGCTCGGTCAACCGTGGCACCCACAGCTGGATGGTGACGAGACCTCGGTGTATCACAGTCGCTCGCCGATACACGCCATCGATCAGGTGAAAAGCCCGATGATCCTGTTCCAGGGTAGCGACGACAAGGTCGTGCCGCCTGCGGTATCGCACGAGATGGTGGCAGCATTGGCGGCGGCAGGCGTTCGCCATCGGTATGTGGAGTATGCCGGCGAAGGTCATGGATTCCGCCAGGCTGCCAACCGCATCGATGCGCTGGAAAGCGAGGCGGCGTTCTACGCCGAGGTGAGTGTCACTGCCTGAGAGGTCCGACCCCAGCGCCTGCCGAGCAACTTCTCGAATTCCAGGGGTTCCACCGCGTGTGAGAAATGAAAACCCTGAAAACGGGTGCAGCCGAGTCCCTCCAATGCGACGACGTCGGCCGCGATTTCCACCCCCTCGGCGAGAACGCTCATGCCCAGGCCCTCGGCCAGAGTGATCAGAGCTCGGCATATCGTGAGCTGATGGACGAACTGCCGATCGATCTTGAGTTGGTCGAACGGCAGGTTTTGCAGATAGCTCATGCTGGAATAACCGGTACCGAAATCATCGATGGCCACCGAAACGCCGAGCGCCTGCACGGCTAGCAAGACGGCGCGGCTGTGGTTCAGGTCTGCCATGGCCGAGGTTTCGGTGACTTCTAGCTCCAGGTCGCTGCCATGGATACCGTACGCGTCGAGCACCTCCTGCACGTACGGCAGCAGGTCCGGATCGCTGAACTGCCGGGCCGACAGGTTTACCGAGATACGCCCTGGCGATAGTCGATGATCATGCCAGTGCCTGATCTGACGGCTGACCTCGGTGAGGGTCCAGCGCCCGATCGCGTGGATCAGATCGCTGCGCTCCGCCAGCGGGATGAATTCATCGGGCATCTGCAGGCCTCGATCGGGGTGCATCCAGCGCAGCAAGGCCTCCGCACCAATCGTATGACCCTGTACCGAATCGATTACCGGTTGATAGAACAGACGTAGCTGGCCGAGCTTGATCGCCTGCCCCAGCTCGTGCTCCAGGCGAGCCCGTTCATCGATCGACGAGCGGCTCTCATGCGAATACTGCGCATGGCTACCCGGATTCGCCACGGCTTCCGACAGCGCCAGCTGTGCGTTGTCGAACAGGTCGCTGACCTGGTCGCCGTCGATCGGGTAACTGGCAGCGGCGGCGGAAAGAAGCGTCTGTGCCTCGCCCGGTTCGGCCACGGTGTCGAGTTTCGCGAGTATTCTTGCCAGGCTGCTCGCTACCTGATCAGGATCATCGGTCTCCAGCATGAAACCCAGCGTTCGATCGCTGATGCAGGAAAGCTGCCCCTGATGCTCGAGACTGCCTGCCAGCTCCTGACCGGCACGACGTAGCCGCGCCGTCGTCCGGTCGAGCCCGAGGGACGAAACCAGTTGCCGGAAGTTCACCAGCTCGACGAGGCAGATGGCGAAACCGGTTGATGGGGAAGCACCGGAGGTCGTGCTACCGTGCTCGATGCGACGCGCTATGGCCGCGAGAAAGTAGGTTCGGTTGGGTAGCCCGGTTTCATGGTTGTAGTAGGTCAGCTCGCGAATGGTCGTATCCAGCTTGTGCAGCGTGTGGTTGACATCGTTCATCAGCACGCCCACCTCGTCTGCGAACTGCGTGGGTAGTGCCGGCAGCCGGTTGTGCGTCAGGTAGTCGCGCAGGCTTCTTGAGGTGGATACGATAGGCTGCAGCAGATGATGCAGCATCAACAGTGTCAGGCCGGTCCCGACGAGGGTGGCGGCCAGGGCCACCAGGATTACGCTCAGCTTGTTGTTCCACACGAGACCGCTCTGGGCAAGCAACCAGGCGACGAGCGTCAACAAGGGTACGTGGGTGCCGATGAAGGCGACCAGCATGATCTTGTTGCGGTACCCGAGCCCGACCGTGCGCGACAACGCACCGTAGACGGCGAGCGACTCACGGTCGCGCTCAGGGTGCAGAATAGCGCCTGCAGCCGGTTTGTCGGGTCTTGACGATAAATCGTTAGAGGGCATGAAGCGGCTCTGTGCGATCGGCGTTTGCGCCACCTGCAACGCAGCTGACGCAGCGCATTGCAGGTGTTCGGACGAAGGCGTGGATTCTAGTGCATCGCGTCATCGACAGCCGGAAAAAACTACGTAAAATCATGTCGCAACGGTCCGGAAAAGGGCTGTACCACGTTGAAGATGCACTTACCTTCAGATTGAGGCCCTTGGCGCCTCTACCAATCGCGAGACACCATGGAACCTGATCCCGTCGAAGAGCTGCCGCTCGCGACCTACACCGAGAAGGCGTACCTCGATTACTCGATGTACGTGATTCTCGATCGTGCCCTGCCGCATATCAGCGATGGTCTGAAGCCGGTACAGCGACGCATCATCTACGCGATGTCGGAGCTGGGTCTGTCGGCGGCCTCCAAGCACAAGAAGTCGGCACGTACCGTGGGTGACGTGCTCGGCAAGTTCCATCCGCACGGGGATACCGCCTGCTACGAAGCGATGGTGCTGATGGCGCAGCCGTTCACGTATCGTTATCCCCTGGTGGACGGGCAGGGCAACTGGGGCTCGCAGGACGACCCGAAGTCGTTCGCCGCCATGCGCTACACCGAATCGCGGCTCACCCGATTCTCGAAGACCCTGTTGCAGGAGCTTGGCCAGGGTACGGTCGATTTCGTGCCGAACTTCGATGGCACCTTGAGCGAGCCGGCCCTGCTGCCGTCGCGGCTACCTCATATCCTGCTCAACAGCACCACCGGCATCGCCGTGGGCATGGCCACGGACATTCCGCCGCACAACCTGAAGGAGCTGGGCCAGGCTTGCATAATGATGCTTGACAGGCCGAAGTCCACCATCGATGACCTGATGCAACATGTCGCCGGGCCAGACTACCCGAGCGCGGCGGAGATCATCTCGTCACCCGGGGATATCCGGTCGATGTACGAAACCGGGCATGGCAGCCTGCGGTGCCGGGCCGTGTACGAGCGTGAAGGCAACGACGTGATCGTCACGGCGCTGCCGTTCCAGGTTTCGGGCTCGAAGATTCTCGAACAGATCGCCCATCAGATGCAGACGCGCAAGCTGCCGATGGTCGAAGACCTGCGCGACGAATCCGATCACGAGAGCCCGACGCGACTGGTGATAACGCCGCGCAGCAATCGAGTCGATATCGACAGCCTGATGCATCACCTGTTCGCCACCACCGATCTGGAACGCACCTATCGCGTCAATATGAACATGATCGGCCTGGACGGGCGGCCGCAGGTGAAGGGCCTGGTCGGCATCCTGAACGAATGGCTTCAGTTCCGCATGGAAACCGTGCGCAGGCGCCTGCAGTGGCGGCTGGACAAGGTCGAAAAGCGGCTGCACCTGCTGGCGGGTCTGTTGATCGCCTATCTCAATATCGATGAGGTCATCGCGATCATTCGTGAGAACGACGAGCCGAAGCCGGTTCTGATGGATCGCTTCGCCATCAGCGACGAGCAGGCCGAAGCCATCCTCGAACTGAAACTTCGCCATCTTGCCCAGCTCGAAGAGATGAAGATTCGCGGTGAACAGGAAGCGCTGGAGAAGGAGCGCGATACCCTGCAGACCACGCTGGGTTCCGAGCGGCGCATGAAGACGCTGGTGAAGAAGGAGCTGCAGGAGGATATCGATGCCTATGGTGACGAGCGTTGCTCACCCATCGTGCAGCGGGTGGCGGCTCAGGCGATCAGCGACGCCGACCTCATTCCCAGCGAGCCGATCACGGTGGTGCTCTCCGAGCGCGGCTGGGTGCGCGCGGGCAAGGGTTTCGATGTCGATCCGCTGGCCTTGAACTACAAGGCTGGCGATGGCTACCAGGATGCCGCACGTGGTCGCAGCAATGCCACCGCCTTGTTCCTGGATTCCACCGGGCGCGTCTACGGCGTGGCGGCGCACGGTTTTCCCTCCGCGCGCAGCCTGGGCGAACCGATCAGCAGCCGGCTCAAGCCCCCCGACGGAGCCCGCTTCATCAGCGTGATCATGGGCTCGGATGACGAACGATACCTGTTCGCCACCACTGCAGGCTACGGGTTCGTGGCACGCCTCGGTGAGCTTGTGAGCCGCAACAAGTCGGGCAAGAGCGTGATCAGTGTGCCGGCCGGTGCCATCGTTCTGCCGGCCGTGAAGATCAATTCGCTGAGCGAAGATCTGGTGGTGGCGATCAGCGACAGCGGCAACCTGCTCAGCTTCCCGGTCGGCGAGCTACCCGAGATGGCACGTGGCAAGGGTAACAAGATCTACAATATTCCCGGCGCCAGGCTCAAGGCGGGCGAGGAGTCGATGCAGGCCGTGCTGGTGGTTCCGCCGAAAGGCAAGGTACGGGTGGAGAGTGGCAAGCGGCACACCGTAATCCGCTACAGCGAACTTGCGGAGTACGCCGGTGCACGGGGGCAACGGGGCCGCAAGCTGCCGCGCGGATTCCAGAAGGTCAGTGCCGTGGCGCTTGAATAGCAATCGGTTCAATCGACCTCGGAACGCACCAGCAAGCCCAGCCCGATCAGAACCATGCCCATGCCCAGCAGGGTCGCCATGCCGGGCCTTTCACCGATCACGACGATCGCCAGGCACACTGCAGCCACCGGTTCGGCGAGTGCCAGCGCCACACCGGTGGCGCTGCTGACGTAGCGCAGGCCGACGCTGAACAACAAGTAGGCGACACCGGTGGCAACGACCCCTAGCCACAGCAGGACAACGGCGTCGTCGGCGGTGACCTGCGGCGGACCGGCCAGCAGGGCCGCCAGCGGCGAGGCGATCAATGCCGCCAGCATGAAGATCACCGCCGTGGCAACGCCTGCCGATGTCTGGCTGACGATCCGTTTGGTCGTGAAAGCGTACACGGCGTAGCCTGCACCGCTGATCAGGCACAGGGCAATTCCGCCGTACCGCAGTGGTTCCGGGCCACTCGAATGCCAGGCGGCGATGACGAGCCCGGCTACGGCAGTCGTGACCGCCAGCCACCAATGACGCGACGGTATCCGGCGGTCGATGACGGTCTGCAGCGCGCCGGCCCAGAGCGGACCGCTACCCAGAGCGATAGCCGTGCCGACGCCCACGCCGACAGATCTGACACCGGCGAAGAACGCCAGATTGTAGGCCGCCATGCTGAACGCCGCGACTGCGATCGCTTTCCAGGGTAGACGTCGCCACCCGGTATGCGTCAGAGCCGGTGCGTGAAACGCGAGTACCCACGGTACGAAAAACAGGCCTGCCACCAGTAATCGAAACGCCCCGACCCAATAGGATGAGAGAGCCAAGGGCGCGAAGCTCTGCGCCGTGCCGGTCGTGCCCCACAACACTGCGGCCGTGAGTATCAGTGTGGTGCCTTGAAGTGATCGGGTTACCATGATCCAGTATTCGGTTGGCCAGACCCACATCGCACATCGACTGATACCGCGTCTAGATTTCAAAGAACGAGCCTGGCGGGATACTCCTGAGGTGCACCTCTGGCAGAATCAGGTACCGGCGGGAGCCCGTTTGAACCTGATTCCTGATCAGGAACCCTTCGGGGACCCTTCGGGGACCCTTCGGGAACCCTTCGGGAACCCTTATTCCTCGCTGAATTTTTCAATATCGAAAGGCCTGCACATGACTCGTATCCTGTTGTTTCTCGGCACTAACATGGCCGTCATGGTGGTGTTCACCATCATCAGCTCGATCTTCGGGCTCGACCGTGCCATCGGTACGAGTACCACCTCGCTGGTGATCTATGCCGCCTGTTTCGGCTTCGTCGGTTCGTTCATCTCGTTGGCATTGTCGAAGCCCATGGCCATCCGGTCAATGCGGGTGCAGGTGATCACGCAGCCCACCACCGATACCGAGCGCTGGCTGGTGCAGACGATCGAGGCGCAGGCAAAGCAGGCCGGTGTCGGTATGCCGGATGTCGGCATCTTCCAATCACCTTCGCCGAACGCTTTCGCCACCGGCTGGAACAAGAACGATGCGCTGGTGGCGGTATCTACCGGGCTGTTGGAAAACATGTCGAAGGAGGAGGTCGAGGCGGTGCTCGGCCACGAGATGGCACACGTCTACAACGGCGACATGGTCACCATGGGCCTGGTGCAGGGTGTGCTGAACACCTTCGTGATCATCTTTTCAAGATTGCTGGGGCAGCTGCTGAGCAGGCGGGGTGGCGGTTACGGCGCCGGCTTCATGATCGGTAACCTGATCGGCAACTTCGTCTTCGGTTTCCTGGCAAGCTTCATCGCCGCGTGGTTCTCGCGTCAGCGTGAGTTCAGAGCGGATGCCGGTGGCGCCGACCTGGCCGGCCGCCAGAACATGATAGGCGCGCTGCGTGCCCTGCAGCGCGGCTCCGAGTCGCAGCTGCCGTCCAATCTGCAGGCATTCGGCATCGCCGGTGGCGGCAAGATTGCCACGCTGATGGCTACCCACCCACCTCTTGAAGTGCGGATCGCCCGCCTGGAGGAAGCCGCGTAAGCCAGACCTGCCAGGGGCGCAGGGCGGGTGGGTGTGCGCAGGTGGGTGTGCCGACGTCAGACGGCACTCGTACCGGGGTGGGCAGACGCGCGCACGTGAGCCCGAGCCTACGATTGCACTGAAGGCGAACCCTGTCCTGTCGTGGCCCGTATAATGGCGCGCTGGCATCCTGCACAGGCGTATCGACGGTACTCATGGCGAACCACAACACGAACGAATTTAAGGGCGGGCTGAAGATCATGCTCGATGGCGACCCGCACACCATCGTGTCCAACGAGTTCGTCAAGCCGGGCAAGGGGCAGGCGTTCACGCGCACCCGCGTGAAGAATCTCAAGACCGGCCGCACGGTGGAGCGCACCTTCAAGTCCGGCGATACGGTGGAGTCGGCCGACGTCATGGATACGCAGATGCAGTTCCTGTATGCGGACGGCGAATACTGGCACTTCATGGATCCTGAAAGCTTCGAGCAGCTCGCGGCCGACAAGATAGCCGTCGGCGACAGTCACCTGTGGTTGATGGATGAGGCGATCTGTGAGGTAACCCTGTACAACGGGCAGCCGATGGCGGTCACACCGCCGAATTTCGTCGAAATGGTCATCAAGGAAACCGATCCGGGCCTGCGTGGCGACACCGCTACCGGTGGCACGAAGCCGGCGTACATGGAGACCGGCGCGGTCGTCAAGGTGCCTCTGTTCATCGAAGAGGGTGAGAAGATTCGCATCGACACCCGCACCGGCGATTACGTATCACGCGTCAAGTGACAACAGGCCGGCACCGGCAGGCGCGAACGTCGGCCGATGTCTGAGCCGTGGCAGCCGTCCGCCTCATTGGCGGCGCTGCGCCTGGGAGCCATCGTACGTACCGAGATCCGGCGCTGGTTCGAGCGGCACGATGTGTTGGAGGTGGTCACCCCACATCTGTCGACGGCTGCGGCCACCGACCCGCATGTACACAGCTGCCGGTTGGAGCCGCAGGGAATGTCGGCGTCGCCCGGCACCGCGCCCGCCTACCTTCACACATCGCCCGAATTTCCGATGAAGCGCCTGCTGGCGGCCTACGGCACCGATATCTACCAGCTGTGCACCGTGTTCCGTGCCGGTGAGGCGGGGCGGTACCACAATATAGAGTTCACGATGCTGGAGTGGTATCGCACCGGACTCGATCATCGCCAGCTGATGGCGGACGTGGAGAGTTTGCTGGCATCGGTGTTCGCTGTGCTCGGCAAGCCTTGGGTGTCGGCGTCGATCGTGCCCTACGCCGCTGCCGTGCAGGCTGCCACTTCGCTGCAGGCCAGGAATATCGAGGTGGCCACCATAGAATCGTACTTTCTCGATCACGGAAGATCCTGGCCGGCATCGATCGGTGACGATACCGATGCCGCGCTCGACCTGCTGATGGACGAGTTCGTGTTGCCGACGCTCGCGACGGATCGGGCCACCTTCATCACGGACTATCCGGCGAGTCAGGCGGCCTTGTCTCGGCTGGCGCCCGACGGGCAGGGTGCCGAGCGCTTCGAATTGTACTTCGGCACGCTTGAACTGGCCAACGGCTTCCACGAGCTGAGCGATGCCGCCGAGCAGCGGCGGCGTTTCGAGGCTGATCTGCAAGCTCGGCACCGGCATGGAAAGCCACCGGTACCGATCGATGAACATCTGTTGCAGGCGCTTGACGCAGGGCTGCCCGATTGTGCAGGCGTGGCACTCGGTGTCGAGCGCCTGCTCATGATGCTCAGTGGGGCCGATCGCATCGAGGATGTACTGGCGTTCGGGCAGGCACGTGCCTGAAACCTGCGAAGAATCGGTACTGCGCGTAGCCGATATGGCGCGCGACGATCTTACAGCCCTGCTGAGTCCGCAGGGGTTGATACTGGTGGAGGTTGACCCTGGAGAGCCCATTCCCGGTAGCCACTGGGGCGATGACGAAGCCGGGTTGATCGGCCACCACTTGTTCCTCAGAACCGACACACCGGTTCACTCGGTGCTCCATGAAGCCTGCCACTGGTTGTTGATGTCTGAAGAACGGCGTGCGGTGTTGCACACCGATGCCAAGGGTACAGCTGCGGAAGAAGATGCCGTGTGCTACCTGCAGATTCTTCTCAGCGAACAGGTACCGGGCATGGGTCGGGCGCGCATGCTGGCCGACATGGATGCCTGGGGCTACAGCTTTCGGCTGGGCAGCGCGCAACGTTGGTTCGAAGACGATGCCGAAGACGCCGCAAGCTATCTCGCCGTGCGCGGCCTGCCGGGTTCGTTGTCAGGCTAGGGCCACGCACCATACTTCGCGATTCCCCCTGACGAGCGTGGCTCACGCCTGCACTTCGGCAAGCCCTCCAGCAAGCTGTTCGCCCATTCTCAAGGGCAGGCCGGACGCCACGTCATCACGCCATTGCACCGGTTTCTCCAGCAACACGACGATCGTCGAACCCATGTTGAAACGTCCCATCTCCTGACCTTTTTCAAGCGTGATGGCACGTTCGCCTGTGTAGTTCGAGCGTTGTATGGTCTTGCCCTGTGGCGGAGTGATCAGCCCATGCCAGACCGTTTCGATGGCAGCCACGTTGATCGCTCCGACGAGCACCAGAGCCATCAGCCCGGCTTCGGTCTCGAACTGTGCGACCACCCGCTCGTTGCGAGCGAACAACGACGGCACGGTGCGTACTATGTGGGGTGCCACGCCGAACAGGCGGCCGGGTACGTGGGCCTGGCTGAGCAAGGTTCCGGTCAAGGGCATATGCAGGCGATGGTAGTCGCGCGGCGACAGGTAGATCGTGACGAAGTTGCCGTTGCCGAGCCGTGTGGCAGCTGCACGGTCGCCACCGAGCAGCCGTTCCAGGGAATAGTCGTGGCCTTTCGCCTGGAAGATCCTGCCGTGCTCGATCGGGCCGTGAGCCGAAACGGTACCGTCTGCCGGGCTTGCCAGTACGGCAGGACCGGGAGCGATGGTGCGAGCACCATCGCGTAGCGCACGCGTGAAGAACTCGTTGAACGTTGCGTAGCTCTCGATGCCGGGCGCTGCCGCGTCTTCCATATCGACGTTGAACTGCCTGATGAACCAGCGAATCACCACGGGCGTCAGCCGGGAGCGACGCCGGGTCAACCAGAACACGAGCCGCGAAATGGCATGGTGCGGCAGCAGGTACAGCGGCAGTGACCTCAGACGATCACCGAGGCTCGCTTTCAAGGCTGCCGGTGTACCGGTACGGGAATGATGGCAGCAGGCACGGTGTTCAATTCCCCATGGCGTCGTGGTCGTCACCTTTCATCGCATCGGCATCATCACTCATGCCGTCCTCAGGCGACTCCATGCCCTCTTCCTGCATCTCTTGCATGTCCATTTCATCCATCTCTTCCATCTCTTCCATATCCATTTCCTCCATTTCCATCCCCATCTCCGAGTCCGAGCCCGGCATGTCGGGTTCGATCACCGGCATGGACAGCTCGACTTCGCCGGCACTGGTCTGCAGCGTCAGGTCGATCACATCGCCGGCCATGAGAGACTCTTCGAGGTTCATCAGCATCAGGTGATAACCGCCGTGGGAAAAAGCCAGCGTTTCACCCGCCGGTATGGTGATCTCGTCCTGCTCCGTCATGGAAGCGACATCGTTCTTGATCTCGGTGAGGTGCAGTTCCACCTTGGGCACCGATGTGCTGGATACGCTCTCCAGAATCAAGGGTTCATCTGCTGAATTGGTCACCGTGAGATAACCGGCTGCAACCTTTGCACCGGGTGGCGTGGCAGGCACCCTGGCATCGGTGATCAAGGGCAGCTCGGCATGAAGCAGTGGCGAGCAAGCGAACAGCAGGCCAAGCAGCGTGCCGCGACGGAAGGATATGTTGTTATTCATTGACAGGAAAAAGTTTCGGTGGGTTTGAAAGACAAGTATCGAGCAAGCCTGCATCGCGTCAATTGAAAGCCGCAAGCAGGGTCTGGTAGTCGGCCACGATCGAATCCACTTCATGTGGTGCATTGAACTTGGCTCTTACCCGGCGCTGAGGATCCACCAACAGCATCGAGGCGGTATGGTCGACGGTGTAGTTCTCCGGAGCATCTTCATTGGCGGTGAAGGCGGCGACGATACCCAGCTCGCTGGTCAGTGCATGCACATCGTTCAGCTCACCGGTAATACCGATGAAGTCGTCATCGAAGAACTTCACGTAACGGCCCATGACGTCCGGCGTATCGCGCTTCGGGTCCACCGAGACGAAGGCAACCTGCAACGGTTCTGCCTGCAGCTTCTCGAGCCTTTGCTTCACGCCCTTCATGGCCGATAGCGTTATCGGGCACACGTCAGGGCAGTGGGTGAAACCGAAGAAAAGCATCGTCCAGCGCTCATCGAGAAAATCGGCGGTTATCGCCTCGCCACTGCCGTCGACCAGGTCGAAATCGGGTAGACGCTTGAAATCTTCCGGCAGCACGCGGGTATTCACCAACTGCTTCTGCACCTTCGCCAATTCGGCACTATCCGTGACGTTCTGTGCGGAGTCTGCCGTGGTCGTGGACGTCATCGTTCCGGCATAGAGCCCGGCGAGCAGCGCTACCAGTGCGATCCCGCACCACACTAGCCAGCGAGTGAGTGGCGGTTTGTCGTTGGCGGTGTCGCGAGTCGATCTCATGAGGCAGAGTCAGGTGGGATTGAAAAGTATGAGGAGGCGGATGCGTAGTATAAAGGCTTGCGCGAAAGATGGATCGGCTATGCTGCGACCCGACTGAGTAGCCAGAGTTCATACGTGATCACAGCAAGCGACGATGAATTACTGCCCACCGGGCTCACGCTGGGTGAGGCTGTGCGCACTGTTGCCGAGGCGTTCGTGGCACACGCTCTGGTGTTCGCTCACGGGACCGACACTGCGATGGACGAAGCCCACTGGCTATTGCTCGCTACCTTGGGCCTGTCGCCATTGGCGGCTCCGGACTACACCCGCCGTCTCGATTCACGCGACACGGCGCGCTGCAACGTGGCGCTCATCCGACGAATTCGCGACCGCGAGCCAGTTGCCTTCATCACCGGCAGGGCCTGGTTCGCAGGTCTCGAGTTCATCAGCGATGCGCGGGCGCTGGTGCCTCGCTCGCCGCTAGCCGAGTGGATCATCGACGATTTCCACGGCCTGCTTCCGGCTACCTCTGAATTGCGCATGCTGGACCTGTGTACGGGTGGGGGGGCGATCGCCATTGCCTGTGCCATCGCACGGCCGGATGCCCGCGTCGATGCGAGCGACCTATCGAGTGAAGCGTTGAGCCTGGCGCGCGAGAACGTGCTTCGGCATGCGCTCGGCGAACGCGTGAAACTGCTTGAAGGGTCTCTGTTCGAGCCGGCGGTCGGGCGTTACGACCTCATCGTCAGCAACCCGCCGTACGTCGATGCCGATGACATGAACGCATTGAGCGTCGAGTTTTCCCATGAGCCCTCGATGGCACTGGCAGCCGGCGATGACGGTCTCGACATCGTCAGGCAGATACTCGTCGAAGCGGCGCAATACCTGACGCCGCGAGGGCTTCTTGTCGTGGAGGTCGGCAACAGCGCACCGGCGCTCGAAGCGGCCTTTCCCGACGTGCCCTTCCAGTGGCTGGAGTTCGAGGCCGGCGGTTACGGTGTATTCGTGCTCACGTGCAGTGAGCTGGAAACGTACTTTCCGGGGTAGTACCCGTCGCTCCTGTTGCGGAGTTCGACGCCGTCCTGGGGATGCACAGCTTGCCTGATCAGACGCCGCTCGCTGCGGCATGCCGCTCCGATCGCTCCTCGGCGATCACCAGATCGAAGATTCGCAGCGCGAACTGATCCCACTCGGTACTGCTGCGGTTGTATTCGTTATCGGGCATGTTGATGCGGATCTTCACCAGGGTACCTTTGAACTCGGTCTGGTACAGCAGGCTGTAAGAGGCGAGGTTGTCCTGCAGATAGGTGGTCTTCACCCGTGCCACCGTGCGAGTTCCCAGTGCCTGAGTGGCAGCGCCGAGCACCGTGAAGTTCGCGTAGAGCCCTTGCGATACGGCCTTGCCGATCGCTTGCAAGGAGGCCCGGGTCGAGCCCATGACCAACTGACTGTGTTCCAGCGACAGGTTCTCCCTGGCCACCGGGTAGACGTAGACGTCCGCCGAGCGCTTTTTGCGCGGGTTCTGGTAGCGTACGGAGAAGCCCGCTTCGGACTGCGTGAAGTACCTGTAACCGGCGTAGTCGAACGAGCCGAGTGCTTCGGGCAGACGATTGATGAGTTCGGGGGCAGGTTGTGCATCGGCAGCCGGCGCCTCATCCTCGCGGCTGGCCGGTACCCTACCCGCCAGGGCAGTCTTCGACGAGCCGGTGAGGGCAGCGGTCGATGAGTCCGATCGGTCCTGGTTCGAGGAGCCCGTCTCGGTAGTGGCCTCGCGGCTCTTGCCATCGGCACTTCGCGAGTCGTCCGGTATGCTGTCGGTAGTCGCGCAACCGCCCGCGAGCATCAGGGCGAGGAGCGGCGAAAGGAAGATCTTGCGGGCCATGGGCAGTTTCGCCGGAAGCTTGCGGGTCATTGTTGCGCGTCGCAATTTCCAGGCCGCCCGTGATTCCGTTGCCCGGCATTCCCGCCTTGCAACCACTTCGTTCGCATTCGATCACAACTGGCTCACATTCCTCCTGCACCCAACGGCCCACTTTGCAGCCCTGCCGGACCTGACATTCATGTATCGACTCCACATGCGATCCGCCGGCGCTTGCCTGGTTCTCCTGCTGCTGGTCACAGGTTGCGCGAGTGGTCCGCCTTCACGACCGGACGATGTCTGTTCGATATTCACCGAGAAGCGTGGCTGGCATCAGGTGGCGCTGGACGCCGAAGAGAAATGGGGTACCTCGATGCATATACCGATGGCCTTCATCTACCAGGAATCTGCGTTTCGCAGCCAGGCGAGACCGGCGCGACGCTGGCTGCTCGGTTTCATCCCGTGGCGCCGGCCCAGTTCCGCCTACGGTTTTGCACAGGCCATCAACACGACCTGGCGCGAATACATCGACGACACGGGCGAATACTGGCGAGTGCGTGACAACTTCGCCGATGCCACGGACTTCGTGCACTGGTACCTTGCCATGGCAGTCGCGCGCAACGGTGTGCGCCCCGACGACACGTTCAGCCTGTACATCAATTATCATGAGGGCCCGACGGGCTTCGCTCGTCAGTCGCATCTGGGCAAACCGTGGTTGAGCGTGCTGGCCTCTGCAGTGCATACGCGTTCAGAGCGGTATGCCGCACAGTATCGTCAGTGCCGTGATTCCTTGCCGCGTAGTATCTGGAGCCGCCTGTTCGGGTAGGCCAGGTATCGGGCATTCGCAGATCGCCCATGCACCATCACCAGGAACACACATGGCTTTAGGCGATCTCATCGGCAAGCTCTTTGGCAGCGGCACGAAAGCGTCGGCTCCGGCAGCCGATCCGGTGGAGTACAAGGGCTTCACCATCCTGCCTGCGCCGATATCGGAAGGCGGTCAGTATCGAACCGCCGGCAGCATCGAGCGCGAGCACGAAGGCGCACGGCAATCGGTCAGGTTCATCCGGGCAGACAGCAACGCGGACCGCACCGCAGCGGTCGATCACTCGGTGCAAAAGGCTCGTCAGCTTATCGACGAGCAGGGTACGTCCATCTTCGATCGGGAAATGGCCTAGGACGTGGACCATCCCATGCAGGCCCCGCAGAGATTCGGGTCCAACCGGCTGATGGCAGCCAGGAACGGCCCCAATCGGTCTTCCGGCCAAGGGGATTCAGATTCCAGTTCGCCCGGAAAGGCACGCCGGCGCAGCGAGGTACGCATGGGGCCGGGATCGATACCGTTGATCGCGAGCAGCGGTTGGCCCGCCTCGCCCTTGCGCCCATCGTTCTCGTCAGCCAGCATGGTGGTCAGCGCGGCGAGGCCTGCCTTCGACACGCCGTAGGCACCCCAGTAGGCGCTGGTCTTGGCATCGAGCGTGAAGGTGATACTCGCATTCGACTGCTGCTTCAGCAACGGTAGGCAGGCGATGCTGAGCAGGCGTGCACTGGTGAGGTTGATGGCCATGGTGCCTGCCCATTCAGCTTGGCTGATCGCGGGCAGGGGCGTGAGCGTGCCGAGCGAGGCGGCCGTGTGCACCACCGCATCGAGGTGGCCGAATTCTTCGGCGAGCATCTCGCTCATCTGCTGGTAATCGTGCTCGACGGCGGTTTCCTGATTCAGCGGCACGATGGCAGGCTGTGCCGGCCCGGACGCATCGAGCACATCATAGAGTGCCTCGAGTTTCTTCAGATTACGGCCCACGAGTACCACCGTGGCTCCGGCCTGTGCGCACTGTTTCGACAGGGCCGTGCCGAGACCTCCGGTGGCACCGGATATCACGACGATGCGCTCCTTCAGCGCCATTGCCGGCAAGGTGTAGTCGCGGTAAGCGGCCGGCAGGGGATTCCACAGAAAATTGCTATTCATGATGTCATCTTAGTTCAACGTTGCGCCCGTGCCCTCATCGGTGGGTGGCGGCGCTTCCAGCGCTAGCCCACACGGCGCTTCCAGCACTAGCTAGCCCACACGGCGCTTCCAGCGCCAGGCGATATAAAGCTTGTGCAAGGGTGCGAGCGATGTGCGCTCGCGCAGCAGGTCAGGTTCGCGCTCCAACCACAGGCGGCATTGGCGAGCGCGCAAAGCCGACAGGGTGCGTAGGGGTAATGTAGCCTGCCCGGCTGTGCCTTTCGGCGGTGCCCAGTCGCTGTCAGTCTGTTCGAAGGCCACGAGCGCGCTCTTCGTGGCGACGGCGTACAAGGGCCCGGCATCGGGATCGGCATCGGCATCGGACTCGCGGCCGGGTTCCCTGTTGGCCTCAGGAACGATGGCGGATGAGCCGACCGGATCGTGGTCGTTCGAAAAAGGGGCGGAGCCTGAGTCTGGTGAGGCAACCGCCACGCGGCGTGCAAGCTGAGCGGCACTGAGCCCGAAGCGCTGGTAGAGCTCATCACTGAACACCTCGTAACCACGATGCAGGAGACGGGGCAGTTGCAGCAGCTGATTCATCTCACCATGGGCACGCGCCAGGCTTGCTGGTACGGCATGTTCGGCTTCGAGCCATGCCGCATCGTTGCCGATCGCGTGCAGGGTCAGCCGGATGCCGGCATCCGCCTGCCGCTGCAACCTGGCCAGCCGTTCTGCCTCGTTCGCCAAAGACGGCGACAGGCGTTGGTCGGCCGTGACGCCGAGCAGCGCGAGCAGCGCACCGCGTGCCGCGTCCAGTTCGTACAACTCATCGCCGAGTGCCTGCGTGGCAGGGTGGCGTGCTTCGCCCTGCAGCAACCGATCGATTTCCTCGTGCCACCAGTGGATCTTCTGCTGCGCAACCTGGGAATCGCTGACGTCGTGCAGGGTTTCGCTGACGGCTTTCAGCAGCGCGAGTCTGCGCAGCAGGCGATCTCGCTTCTCAGGTGGCAGGTACAGCAAACTGTAGTACAGGCTAGACCCTTCTCGCGGAGCAACTTCGCTCACGTGGTGCTCGTCCTGGTCAGGGCGACCATGTAGTTCACATCGGTATCACGGCCGAGACGGTAGACCCGGGTGACCGGATTGTAGGTGAGCCCGGTGATGTCCTTCAGGCGAAGCCCGCTTCGGCGGCAGTAGCCGTCGAGTTCGGAGGGCTTGATGAAGCGCTGGTGATCGTGTGTTCCGCGCGGTAGCAGACGCAGCACATGTTCCGCCCCGACGATCGCCAGCAGCCAGGACTTCACGTTGCGGTTGAGTGTGGAGAAGAACACCGAGCCACCGGGCTTTGCCAGTGTGGCGCAGGCTTGCACTATCGACCCCGGGTCGGGAACATGCTCCAGCGTTTCCAGGCACGCCACGACATCGAAGCCGCCGGGTTCTTCCGCGGCCAGGGCTTCAGCCGCTATGTTGCGGTAGGTGATGTCCACGCCGGTTTCCTCGGCGTGCAGGCGCGCCACCTGCAAGGAACTTTCCGCCAGATCGATACCGGTGACATCGCTGCCACGTGCCGCCATCGCCTCACTGAGAATGCCTCCGCCGCAACCGACGTCGAGCACACGCTTGCCGGCAAGTGCCGCATTCGCCTCGATCCAGCCGAGACGCAGCGGGTTGATCCTGTGGAGCGGCGCGAACTCGCCCTCGTCGTCCCACCAACGTTCGGCCAGTTCAGAGAACTTGTGCAGCTCTGCCGGGTCGGCATTCAAAGTCGCCATGATGCTTGCGGATTTCCTCGGGAATGTTTGGAAGGATGATCAACGTTCAGGGCTCGTACGATGTTGCCACGGGTTAGCGACACTGACGAGGGGTTTTACAGCAAGCAGCTCGATCGCTGACTCATCATCTCCTGCCTCTTCGGTCGTCAGCGCCCCTGTTTCGCCGCCTGCGCCGGTAGTCTGCATTTGCGCTGGGGTGGTAGTGCAAAGGCTCTGATGGCGTCTGAAGGCCTTCTGTGTGGTATTATTGCGGGTCCTATCCTGCTCTGGTGCCATGCCCGCTCCACTGGGCGCCTGCACTTTCGTGCGCCGGGCAACCGGCACCGCCGAGTGAATGAACTGTCAGGTGAATGAACTGCATGTCTGATTTCGCGAAAGAGATTCTTCCGATCCATCTCGAGGACGAGATGCGGCAGTCCTATCTCGATTACGCCATGAGCGTGATCGTGGGGCGGGCATTGCCGGATGTGCGTGACGGCCTGAAGCCGGTGCACCGACGCGTGCTCTATGCGATGCACGAACAGAACTACAACTGGAACCAACCCTACCGCAAGTCGGCGCGCGTTGTGGGCGATGTGATGGGTAAATACCATCCACACGGCGATTCGGCCATCTACGACTCCATGGTACGTATGGCTCAACCGTTCAGCCTGCGCTACATGCTGATCGACGGTCAGGGCAATTTCGGTTCGGTCGATGGCGATCCGCCGGCCGCCATGCGCTACACAGAGGTGCGCATGGCTCGTATCGCCACCGAGCTGCTGGGGAACATCGACGAGGAAACAGTCGACTTCACGCCGAACTACGATGAGTCGGAGAGCGAGCCGGCCGTGCTGCCATCGCGTATACCGAACCTGCTGGTCAACGGTTCCTCGGGTATCGCCGTCGGCATGGCCACCAACATTCCGCCGCACAACATCTCCGAAGTGGTGAACGCCACCATCGCAGTGCTGGACGAGCCGGATATCAGCGTCGAGGCCCTGATGGAACACCTGCCGGGGCCCGACTTTCCCACCAGTGGCATCATCAACGGCGCGCGGGGCATCCGCGAAGCCTACAAGACCGGCCGCGGCAAGATCTACGTGCGCGCCCGCGCCACCATCGAGCACGACGAGAAGACTTCACGCGACACCATCATCATCAACCAGCTGCCCTACCAGGTGAACAAGGCGCGGCTGCAGGAAAAGATCGCCGAGCTGGTCAAGGACAAGAAGATCGAAGGCATCAGCGAGCTGCGCGACGAGTCCGACAAGGATGGCATGCGCGTGGTCATCGAGCTGCGGCGTGGCGAGGCGGGTGATGTCATGCTCAATCAGCTCTACAAGCAGACGCAGCTGCAGGTGGTGTTCGGCATCAACACGGTCGCCCTGGTGGAAGGCCAGCCGCGGCTTCTGAACCTGCACGAGATCCTCACCGCCTTCATCCGTCACCGCCGTGAGGTCGTTACCCGACGCACCATCTACCGTCTGCGCAAGGCCCGTGATCGCGCCCATGTGCTGGAAGGCCTGGCCGTCGCACTGGCGAATATCGACCCGATCATCCAGCTGATCCGTGAGTCCGACAGTTCCGCGACCGCGAAGGCGAAACTCGTTGCCCAGAGCTGGGAGCCCGGCATCGTATCGGCGATGCTCGAACGCGCCGGTGCGGATGCCTCGAAGCCCGAGAACCTTGGCGAGAAGTACGGCCTGCATGACAACCGCTACCAGCTCACCGAAGTGCAGGCACAGGCCATTCTCGATTTGCGGCTGCACCGCCTTACCGGCCTCGAGCAAGACAAGATCGTCGAGGAGTACAAGGAGATACTCGTCAAGATCGAAGACCTGCTCGATATCCTGCAGAACCCCGATCGCCTGCGCCAGGTGATTCGCGAAGAACTGGTTGCGGTGATCGAGCAATACGGGGATGCCCGCCGTACCGAGATCCAGGTAGACCACTCCGACATGACGGTGGAGGACCTGATAGCCGATGAACCGGTCGTTGTCACATTGTCGCACGGTGGATATGCCAAGGCGCAACCCCTGTCGGATTATCGCGCCCAGCGCCGTGGCGGTCGTGGCAAGTCCGCCACCACGATGAAGGATGAAGATTTCGTCGACAAGCTGTTCGTCGCCAGCATGCACGACACTGTGCTGTTCTTCACCAGTGTGGGCAAGGTCTATTGGAAGCGTGTGTACGAGCTGCCACTGGCGAGCCGTGGCTCGCGCGGTCGGCCGATCGTGAACCTGCTGCCGCTCGAGGAGAACGAGCGCGTCAATGCCGTGCTCACCGTTCGTCAGTACACCGCTGACCTGTTCATCTTCTTCGCCACCAGCAAGGGGGTGGTCAAGAAGACGGCACTTACCGACTTCTCACGCCCGCGAACCAACGGCATCATCGCCATCGACCTGCGGGTGGACGACTACCTGATAGACGTGGCCCTGACCACGGGCGACAGCGATGTCATGCTGCTGACCAGCGGCGGCCGTGCCATGCGTTTTCTCGAAACCGACGTGCGTACGATGGGCCGTACGGCTGCCGGCGTGCGCGGCGTGCGCATGCCCGAGGAGGATACGGTGATCGCACTGATCGTGGTGAATGGCAAGCAGGGCGATGTGCTCACCGCCACCACCCATGGTTACGGCAAGCGCACCCACACCGACGACTACCCCACCAAGGGGCGTGGTGGCCGTGGCGTCATCGATATCAAGACCACGGAGCGCAACGGTTCGGTCGTCGGTGCTGTGCTGGTCACCGAGGAAGACGAGTTCATGCTCATCAGCAATGCCGGCACACTGGTGCGCACCGCTGTATCCGAAGTGTCGGCGTTGGGCCGGAACACCCAGGGTGTGCGGCTGATCCGCCTCGGCAAGGAAGAGCAACTCGTCGAGCTTACCGCCATTCAGGAAAAGGATGCTGATGCCGCCCTGGATGAGTTACTCGATGAGGAAGGCAACGTGATCGCGGGTGCGTCCGAAGGCGCTGCCGTGGCGGTGGCGAGCGACGATACCACCGTGAGTGTGGATGGCACTGACGATGAGCTGATGCCAGATGACGACGCGCCCGCCAGTGGGGAGTCCGATGGTGATGTGGACCAAGGTCCGGGTGGTTCGCCGAACCGCTAACCCGTACGCTTCAGCTGCTGCGTCGCGAACGCGACCCGGTTCCGTCCGTTGCCCTTCGCTCGATAGAGGGCCGCGTCAGCCGATCGCATCACCACGTCGAGCGACTCGCCAGGCTGTCTTTCAGCTGCACCTGTGCTGACGGTGATCGCAATGCGGCGACCATCGGCAAGGCAGTTCAATGCTTCCACGCCGGCACGGATCTTCTCGGCAATGGCGCCGGCGGCGGCGGCACCCTTGCCGGGCAGGATAACGGCGTATTCCTCGCCTCCCATCCGGCCCACGAGTTCGTGCCCGGCCAGCAAAGCGGATTCGATGAGTCTGGCAACGCTGCGAATGACATCATCACCAGCCGAATGGCCATGAGCGTCGTTGACCTTCTTGAAGTGATCGATATCGATCATCAGAAGGCATACCGGGCTCCCGTGCTCTGCCGCGTTTGCAAAACAGGCTTCGGCAACTTGCATGAAGTAACGCCGGTTCGCGATACCGGTCATTTCATCGGTGTTGGCAAGTTTTCGAATCGCGATTTCCAGCGCCTTGCGTCTTTCCACTTCCTGCATCAACTCTTCTTCGCGCTGCTTCAGCTCGTTGATGTCGATCGCGAACCCGGCGATGGCGCCGGAGGGGGTGTGATGCTTCGATACCCGGAACCAGCCCTGACCCGGATAGTGGCGATCAGAGCAACCGCCCAGGGTGCCGTGCTGAAGCGCGACTCGTTCGGTCACGTGCCGATCCAGAGCTTCGCCGGAAAGCTCCTTGCTGGCGTACTCACGAACCAGCTCCGAATAGGTGAATCGCCTCGGCCCCAGCCTGACCTTCAGTTCCTGAAAGGTCTCTTCGTAGATTCTCTCGTACGGCTCGTTCCAGACGACCAGTTTGTCATCGGCATCATAGAGTGCGAAGGGCATTGGATAATGCTGCACGCTCTCGACCAGCAGGCGATGTTCGTTCACGAGTTCTTCGGAGTCACGCCCGCCCTTGGCTGACCGGCCCCATCGCGCTCTCAGCCTTTTCCACCCTCTCACCAGCCTGTTTGCCATCTTCTTCACCCGAACTTTCTAGCGGCTGGCTGCGGTGAGTACTTGACACGATGCCCGATATCATCAGTTGGCCGCGCCGGTGGCTGCCATGTCCAGCACGACATCCGTTGCCAGTAGCCTGGTCACCCCGGAAGCCGGCAGGGCATGACCGATCAGGAAACCTTGTACCACGGCACATCTACGCTCGGCGAGATAGGCAAATTCCGCCTCGGTCTCCACGCCTTCCGCGACGATCTCCAGGTTCAGGCTGTGCGCCAGGGCGAGAATCGCCGAGACGACCTTGTCGTTCTCGGTATTCGGCCGGATGCCGACGATGAAACCGCGATCTATCTTGAGGGTGTCGATCGGCAGGGCGGTCAGGGCGCTCAGCGAGGAATAGCCGGTGCCGAAATCGTCCAGTGCGACCCGCACCCCGAGGCGGCGGATCTTGCCCAGCGTATCCACGACCATTGAAGGCGCTTCCATCATGCAGGTCTCGGTGATCTCGAGTTCAAGGAAGCCCGGGTGCATGCCGGTCTCCGTCAGGATTCGTTGAACGAGCGAGCAGAAATCGCTGGCCTGCAACTGCCGCTGGGAGACGTTCACAGCCAGGCGGGTAGGCGGTAGGCCGGCTACCAGCCAACGCCGCCATTGATGACAGGCCTCGCGCAGTACCCATTCGCCGATCTTGCCGATCAAGCCGATCTCTTCGGCAATCGATACGAAAAGTTCGGGTGGAACCGCTCCATGAATCGGGTGATTCCAGCGCAACAGCGCCTCCACACCGATGATCGATCGGTCTTCCATGGCCAGTTGAGGTTGAAAGGCGATGCGCAGGTCATCGTTTGCCAGCGCTTGGCGCAGTGACTTCTCCAGTGCAAGCCGTCGTGAGAGCCTGGCCTGCATGACCAGGCCATAGCGCCGATAGGTATTCTTGCCTTGCCGCTTGGCCTCGTACATCGCCATGTCGGCGCACTTGATCAATCCGCTGACATCCGCTGCATGCTCTGGCCAGTGTGCGATACCGATACTGGTACCGACGACAAACGATTCGTCACCCAGCAACACCGGTTCGGTGAGTACCTCGATGATGCGTTCCGCCATCTTCATCGGTAGCTCCGCAGAGGGGAGAACGTCGAGCAGGATGATGAATTCATCACCACCCAGGCGAGCCACTGGGGTGGGTGTAGGCTGGCGGACCCTCGGGCTTCGAGGCGATTCGGTCACGGTAGGGGTGTGTTCTTCGCCGCGAGTACTTCGCACGCAGCTCTGCAGCCTTCTGGCAACTTCTCTGAGCAACTCATCACCCGCCTCGTGTCCGAGACTGTCGTTGACCTTCTTGAAGTCGTCGAGATCCAGAAAGAGGAGCGCCATGTGCGTGTCTTCAGCAGTGGCTTGCTCGATGGCCGCGTGCGCCAGTTCGATGAACTGACGACGATTGGGCAGGTTCGTCAGGCTGTCGCGATAGGCGAGCTGTTCGATTCGGGCATGCGATGTCTTCAGCTGCTCGAGCGATGCGCCCAGTCGCGCATTGGAAGACTCGAGTTTCAGGTGCATGTCGTCGAAGGCCGAGGCCAGATCGCCGAGTTCGTCAGCGGCAGCGATGGCAGGTGCCTGATAGTCATCGCCATTGCCGATCGCAACGGCGGCGCGACGCAACGCGCGCACCGGACGGATCACCAGCGAGCGCAACAGGATGAACAGGGTCATCGAACCCAGGAGGATGGCAGCAACCATCACGGCTGCCACCGCCATGGCCAGTTGTCGTCGGGTGAAGAAGAACTCACTCTCCGGCAATACCGCCACCAACAGCAGGTCCGGGTGTAACCAACGACCCTTCACCAGGCTGCGTTCGCCGGCCACCTGTATCTTCATGCTGTCTGCTGCGAGCCGTGTACCGCCACTGCGAAATCGCTTTATCAGGTTCCTTCCCTCGGATTCGGCTATGGGTACCGATCCTGCGACCAGCTCCGTGCCATCCCGATGAAACAGCAGAAGGTGCCCGGTATTCCCGATCGCTGCCTGACGGGTGGCGGCAAACAATGCATTGGTGTTCGCGGTCACGGACAGGTAGCCGCGCAGGCGCGGCGTGGCCCAATCCGCCAGTTCATTTTCCTCGGCAAGCTTGATCGCCCGCGTGACCACCAATCCCATGGAACCATCGTCCGGGTTCCTGATGAAGGTTGTAGTGAGGCTTCTGCGGGAACCCTTGCGGCTGAGCTGTTGAAACCAGTCGCTGCCTGCCTCTTCCTCCGTTCGGTTGATCAGGCCCGATTCGACCAGACGGGTATCTTCGAAACCGTCGGGCATGACCAGCCGGATTTCACGGTAGCTGGGGTAGGCCATCCTATAGCTTGCGAACAGCTTGTACAGAGCGGGTTGCAGGAGATCGAAACGTTCTGACTCATCTTCCACCAGCACATAGCGTTCGATCAGGCTGGAGCTGGCGAAGAGCAACGCATTCGCCTCAGTCGTGTTGATCAAGGTGTGGCTCTGGCGATAAGCCTGATCGAGTTGTTGTTGCATCTGCATCAGCAATTCCTCTTCAGAGTTGTTGCGCAGTTGCACGAACACGATCCAGCCGAGCGACAGCGTGGACACCACGATGACCGGAATGAACGCAAGCAGCAGCTTGGTCTGTAGCTTCATGTCGGATATCGGATTGCCGTCACGGATCCGGCGGGTTCACGGAGCGAGCAGCAGTTCGGCACCGATGCCGTTGATCTTGCGCTGGGCACGGGCTGGTAACGTTTGCAGGAATTCCGACCGTTCTATTTCGCTGGCTGACGGGTAGATCACCGGATTGTTCAGGAACGCCTCGTCGAGCAGTGCCTTCGCCGGTGTGTGCGGCGTGGCATAATTGACGAACTCGGCCTGCCGCGCGGCGATCTGGGGCCGGTTGAGAAAATTGATGAACTGGCTGGCCAATGCCTTGTGCCGAGAGCGGGACGATATCGTCAGGTAGTCCGCCCAGAGCATGCCACCTTCGGCAGGCATCACATATCGCAGCGAATCCGTGTATGCCTGCAGCTTGAGTACATCGCCGTTGTACATCGGCGCGGCCCAGATATCTCCACTGACCAGTACCGAGGTACGATCGAGGTTCGAGTAACCGTAAACCGGAACGAACGGTTTCTGCTGCTGCAGCATCCGGCCGGCCGCATTCAGCTCACCGGCATCGACGGTATTGATCGATGCGCCTTGTGCCTTCAGGGCGAAGCCGACCAGTTCACGCGCGAAGCTCGGCATCAGAATCTTGCCGCGTAATTCTTCGGGGGGTTCCAGCAGATCCCGCCAGCTTCCCAACCCCTCGGGGAAGAAGTCCGAGCGGTAGGCGATGCCCAGAGTCCCCCAGAAATAGATTACCCCATAGTCTTTCGCGGCCGGAAAGGCACGGCTCCAGCGCTTCTCCAGATGACGCCTGTTCGGAATGTCCTGCTCGTCTAACCGGTGTAGCCAGCCACGGCTGGCGTATTCCTGAAGCTGGATGTCATTGACCATGATCAGGTCGAAACCATCGCCGTCACGTACGGCGAGTTCCTGATCGCGAGCCTCGTCCGACTCGAAATACCGAAACTGGATTCGCGCGTTGAACTTCTTCTCGAAAGCGGCGACCGCAACCGGGTCGGTGTATTCGGACCAGGTCAGAAATTTCAGGATGACGGGTTCTGCCCGTGCCGACAGGCATGTGGCCAGCATGACAAACGCCAGGAGGCAACGCGGCGGGTGGGCTGAACGCAGAAGGCGATCCTTTTTCATGTGATGCTGTCCGTTCAACTTGAAAGATATCGCTATTCAAGTGGCACGATACCAGATCGAGTTTGATCGACTTGCATTATCAGTTCTGGCAAAGCTTTCACAAGGGGGGGCTCTCTACTCCCCTTTGAATGGGGTTATCGTTGCTCCTGCAGGCGCTTCTGCGCGCTATGACTGCTCGGTTCGCGATACAACGGGTAGAGTGAACCGACGATGGCTTCGGCACGTGCGGGGTTGAACCAGGCCTGGCCGCCGAGCCGGGTCTCGGCCGCAGCGGTCAGTGGAATTCGCAACGAGAAGTCATCGGTCATCCTGCCGATGGCTACCAGCCCGGGCTCTTCTTTCAGTAGCCGGTGTACACCACGCTCACCGATCCGGTAGTAGCTCAGTGTTTCGCCCTCCAGGTTCGGTACCACGCTCTTGACGACCCGCGGCGCCGCCTCTCCAGGTGGGCTTGCATCCAGATAGAAGACCGACAAATCCTGCGTGCGCAAGCGAACGGTGAGATCGGCGAGGCGATTGTCCGGGTCACTCACCGCGGTATCCGGTATCGATGGCAAGCTGGAGAACAGGCGCGTTTCGCGTGTCGAGAACACGGAGTGTGACAGTAGCTCACGCAACTGCGTTGCACTCTTTCCAAGCCAGCCTACCATCGCCTCGAGAGCCCGTGGCTCCTCGTCGGCAGGGTCCACCGCCGCCATTATGTTGTCGTTATAGGTGGCCGGCGCCAGCTGACGAATCGGTTCGAGCGGGCCGTGCATGAAAGTCTTGCGCACCCGGGCAGCGAGGAACTCCAGCAATGCCTTGCGCAGCGCCCGCTCACGATTGGCGTGCACCGCTTCACCGCAGGCCGTCGCCATCAACGGAAAATCGTCTGCATCGGCGGAAGAACCGGCAATGGCCTCACCGATTACGTAGAGGTTGACCAGATCGAATTCCGTGGATGCCAGTTTCGGCCTTACCCGAATGCCCTGCGTCGCAAGCTTCGCCAGAATCTTTCTGATGCCCGGATCCTCGATGTGATCCAGCTCCAGATCGACTCCCTGGTCCATCGCTCGAAAGCGCGTGCAGTTGCCATCGCGTTGCAGCAGTTCCAGCACCCCGTGCGACAGTGCCTGCTCCAGGGATATACCCGCGCCGAGACCGCAGGTAATGGGGCGAAACAGGCACACCGACTGCTGCTCCGTACTCATGAGCACGTTGCTGGAGCGCGTGCCGTACGTGAAGGGGTTGGTGGCGATGCATTCGCGCGGCGCCCATACCGGCTTGCCTTGCGGCCAGGCACGCAGCTCGACCCAGCGCAGTGGCAATGCGGGGTTGTAATCGCTGCCTGCGGGCAGGCACAGAGTGAGCGGGTCAATGACCGAGTGGGTACCGAATCGTTTCACCATCGCCTGGTGCGACAACCCCTCGCAAGCCGGCGCATGCTCCAGCGCTCGATGTACATGATAGGTTTCAGACATCTCGCCCAAGGCTCCGACGCCTGCTTCCATGGCGCTCCCTCCATAGCCGAATCCGTCGTTGCTGAAGCCGTCCTCCGTGCGTATTCCGGCAACCACGATGGAATGACCCAGACGGTCTAGCGGACCGATATCGAAGTCGACGACCTGGGCCGAGCCGAAGTGGTTTCGATAGAGACGGGTGGCTACCTCGAGTTCGTCATCGCTCGGGCCAATAGGTGTGTCTGTCATGTCTGCAGTATCGTTATCGTTTTCCAGCACGGAGGGTACGCTTGAAAACTACGGGTGAAACTCAATCGGTAGCGGGGTCTGCACCCGGCAGGTCCGCGAAGGGAACTTGCCGTGGATGAGGACGTCCGGCGAGCATGAGATCGAACAGGGCGACAGTGCGTTCCCGTCCGCTGTTGGCAGCCGCCTCGAAGGGCGTCCACGTCTGATCGAAATCCAGGCGGGCGAACACGTCGCGATAACGTCGGCACTCGTCATGGCTGCACGGAATACCCCGCACGAACGCCTTGTGTGTCGATACGGTCAATGCACGGCGATCGTCCTCGGGGTCGAGTTCGAACTTGAGCGCATCGCCACAGCAGACGATCTTTCTGTCGATCAGCCAGGCGACCGTGTGACCTTCGAAATGGCCACCGGTACGGTGCAGTTCCACGTCGGGCAGCACACGCAGCTGTTCATCGAAGGTCCAGGTCACGCAGAACGCACTCCACCAGATCAAATCGCCGGGGTGCAGCACCAGTTCCGGTTGGAAATGATCCTGCAACTGCCACAGGGCGCCGTAGCTGTGCGGATGCGATGCCGACAACACGTCGATACCGCCGAGATTCGTGATGTGCTCGAGAGCCGCATCGCAGAACACGGCCGCACCTTCGAACATGAAGTTGCCCGCGTCGGTCACCGCCAGGTAGCAATGTGCGCCGATACCTTCCACCGGATCGTTCCAGAATTCCCAGATGCCGGCTTCCAGTTCACGCCAATGCATGGGGTAGGCTGTTCGCGCCTGTTCCACGTCGAGAAACCGCCAGCCCTCCGTCGGCAGCACATGCCTGGCATCCAGACACAAGGGGCAGGATGATGGAACCTCGAAGTAGCGTTGCCAGAATCCGCAATTGGTGCAGTACCACGCGGGTAATCGAAGGCCGGGGAGAAAGGGGGCAAGTCCGGGCATGAGACGCTCAGTTGACGAGAAAGTGATTCAGTACGTCGGTGGGTTCACCGCGCTGCCAGAACGAGGTGCCCTGAGCCATCAGGTCACCGAGAGTCGCCTGCATCGCCAGCGTGCTACCGAACTGAAACGGCACCTGAGTGGTGTACGCCTCGATGGCTGTGATCGCTCGTTGGCGTCTTTCGCGTCGAGTGGAAAAATGCAGGCATGACACCTTTCCGAGCGCGCTGATCACGTGATCACGCTCGTTCGGGTTCTTCGCCGCATAAGGTTGATCGGCGAAGTGCAGCAGCGCCGGCCATTCGACGGCAGACGCTGGCGGGGTCCGATCGGCACGGGTCGGCCGATGAATCCACGACTTACCCCGTGCGGAGTCTTCCCGACTCAGGCAATCGACGATCACCCGATGGTCGACATGGTGCCCGATCGCAAGCGGTGCGAAACATACCGTCGGCCGGTACTCGCTCACCAGCTGATGCAATGCCCTCGCCACGTCCTCGCAGGCTGTATCGTCGCTCCGCACCGGTCCGAACAGTTCGCCCACATCGTCATAGCCACGATGCGGCGCCTCGCACAGGTCCAGGTGCCGCCAACCGACGCCGAGCCGTTCCATGCACACACGATCCTCGGCCCGGCGCAGTGCCATGTAGTCGACGTCTGCCGCCAGGCCCTTGTCGAGCTGACACGCCAGTGCGAAACCTTCCGGCGAAGCCACGGATGCCGTGAACACGGTGGCGCAGACCACCTCCCAACCTGCCTGTTGCAAGCTCAGCATGGGTTCCGCGCAGGAGAACGCAGCGTCATCCAGGTGCGGTGAGAGAAAGAGTGCGACGGGCATCGCGTTCACAGAAGATGCGGCTGCTGTCGGAATCGGCAACCCAGGTCGGCAATGGCCACACTCCGACCCGGTGTATAGAAGGTTTCCCAGGTGTTGTCGGGTTGCATTTCAAGCACCTCGCGATAGGTCGCTTCGATCTGAGCGGCAACCACCGGCCAACGGTAGCGATCACGTACATCGGCGAGTGCCGCCTCTGCCAGGCGCCCGCGCAGCGGATGATCGACGAGCAGACGCTGCATCTGTGCGGCAAAATCGGTGATGTCGTGGCAGGCCACGAGCAAGCCGTTGCGCTCGTGATCGATGCAGTCCACCACACCTACGGAACGTGTCGAGATCACTGGCAGGCCGCTGGCCATGGCCTCCAGTATCGTATTGGAAAAACCCTCCGACCAGGTGGGCGACACGAATATATCAGCGTCTCGGTATACCTCAGGTGCGACCCCGTACGCCACGTGACCCGTGAACCGGACGCGCTCGGAAAGGTCAAGCTCTTCGACGTGCTCACGCGCCGCTTCCAGGTCCGGACCGATACCGCTGATCACTACCTCGAAGGCGGGCCCGTCACGCAACAGGGCAACTGCATCGATCAGGTCAATTGCACCTTTGCGCTTGTCTACCCGTCCGTGATAAAGAAATCTGGGCGGCGTCTGCAAGTTGCCGGCACGTCTGCCGGGCGAAACATGGAACCGCTCCGTATCGACGCCCCCCGGTACGATCGTGAATCTCGACGCTGCCGTCCCGTGATTGTCCTGTACCTCTTCGGCAAATGAGTGACAACCGATGAGCAGAGCATTGGCATGCTCGAGAACCGCTTGCATGGCCAACTTGTGGGTTTCACAGCAGGCCCCTACCCAATGGCCGTCACCCCCCTGAATGCTGATCACGTTCGGTATGCCCGTGAGCCGGCTGACTTCGAGTGCGGCCAGGCCCGTCGGGTAGCTGTACTGGGCATGCACCAGATCGAACGGAGATCTCTCATGTTCGGCAACAGCGGTGGCCGTCATGGTCTCGATGTCTGCTTCGAAGTCGGCCACGCCACCCGCACTGGCGCGGGCCTCGCCACTACTCTCCAGCCCTACCACCCGCACCCCATGAACGTCAGGCGGAGGCCCGCCACCGTAGATGCCCCTGCCGATCACATCATCCCGGTACTGCGAAATCATCACCACATCGTGACCGAGTGCGACCAATTGCCTCAAAAGGTTTTCCGCATACACGCTCATGCCACTGATGGCAGGGAAGTAGCGTCTGGAGATGAAACAGATGCGCATGGGCCTGGGTCCTGAACTAGTGAGCCCGCGTAACGGGCGAGCTTTTCTTTGAAGATGTCGCAGTCGAGGCTAGCGATTCATCGTTGCCCGTTCGAGCCGAAACGAGCTTCGCCTCCGCCCGGTTCATGGCATCGAGCAGCACTGTGAAATGTGCCAGATCACGCTGCGGCGAGAAAGGCCATGGCCGTCCCGCGTTCCGAAAGGATGAAAAGGCTTCGATCTGCCGGGCGAAGGGTGATAGTGCAGGCGATGTGGAGAAGGTCTCGACGCGCGTTTCGTCCCGGCTTCGCCATTCGATCTGCCCACCCGGTGTCTGCCCCATGGTGTCGAGGCCTCGTGCACCGCCGGTAGTGCCGATCAACTCGATGTCCCGACGCGGCAGAAACTCCGGCGTCTGATAGGAAACATGAATGCTTGCCAGGCTTGCGCCGGCGAACACGACGCTCAGTACACCGCCGGCATCCACCTGTTCACCGGCCGGACCATTCAACCGTGGCTGCAACTTCATCTCGAGCTCGCAGGGCTCGTCGTCGAGTACGAACGCGAGCAGATCCAGTGCATGCGGTGCCAGATCGATCACGGCGCCTCCGCCCGCACGCTTGCGATCGAGCCGCCAGTTGTCGGTATCGTCCGCATTCGCTCGCCAGCTGGCGTCGACCTGGCAGGCGTAGTGAATCCGCGCCTGGGTGATGGTACCCAGCCTTCCCTGACGAACCGCTTCACGCAATACATGGTGGGCTTCATGAAAACGCTGATCAAAGGCGGTGGCGTAGGTGACCCCCGCGACTCGACAGGCTTCCAGCATCGCATGAGCGTCGGCCAGCGTCGACGCGATAGGCTTTTCGCACAACACATCGCAGCCGGCAGCGGCCGCATCGACACACGGCAAAGCATGTACGTGATTGGGGGTGGCGATGTAGATCGCATCCAGGCTTTCCTGCTGCAGCATCAAGCGGTGGTCGGTGTAGCGCACCGGGCCGCTTTCGCCGGCGCCCCTGTCGCCGACGCTCAGGCAGCTCGCCAGCCTTTCCGAATCAGCATCGCACAGGGCAACCAGACGAGCATTGGGGGCTTGCGCGAATGCAGGTATGACATGATCACGCGCAACCCAGCCGCAACCGATGACTGCCCAGCGTACCGGCGTGGCGGCTACCTGCACAAAGGCTCGCGATAGCGCGATGCGCTTGATCTGACGGGTGGCACCGATGTCTTCAGCAGTACGCGGAAAGGCGCCGGGTGCCGGCGCGCGGGCATTCCCCAGATAGGCCGCATCGCGGTATTCCCGAGCGAAAGCGGCGCTGGGCCAGGCGGCGTACAGGCAGCCTCCGTCATCGGCACGTAACAAGGGGTTCGGATACAACAGCTCATCAGCCGGATCAAGGCTCAGTCTTGACAGCGGCAGTCCGTTCCCCGGTGTTCCGGCAACCATCGCCATCGCTTCGCGACCCTCCAGAGCTTCCACGCGCTCTGGCATAGCCGTTTTACGATCACTCCAGGCTCGAACAAGAGCTGCATCATCGTAGACATGGGTGACCGAGCGGAACATTGCCGCGTAGTCGTGCGCATCGCGAAGATCACCGCCAATACCACCATGGTCGTAGCCGGCGAGATGTACGTGCCCGAGAAGTACCTGACCTTCCGCTCCCGACAATGTCTCCATGCGATGAGCGGCAAGCTGCTTGTCGGGCAGGAAATAGAAAGCGTCGTGGCACAGAACACTCAGCGGCTCTGCCGAACCCACCACGAATTCGCTGCCACCGGTGATATCGGCGCAGATCAACGATACCTTCTCCGGCAACAGGAAGTGCCGCCCCAGCCATAGCTTCGAAAACGTCACGTCACAACCGGCGCAGCCAACCCCGTGTCTGGCCAGATGGCTCAGGAAGTGACCCATGCCGCAGGCCAGCTCCACGACCGGCCGCGATGCCGTGAGATGACTGGCCAACAGTTCTAGGCCAGAGACATAGGTCGGCGTGCTGGGCCGAATGGCGAAGTAGTCCGCGACCGGCCCGAAGGAGAGGTTGCGCATCGCCTCGAGTGCGGTTGATCGGTTGCGCTCGACGTCGTTGACCACCTGCACGGCAGCACCCAGGTTCGGTGCCGAGGCTGCGAAGTCGTCGACATCCGTGAGCAACAGGCCAAGCGCCTCGGTACGTCGGCCGGCGTGCAGCAGCGCAACCGCTTCACCTGCCAGCTCCTCGCGACCGGATCGCAGAAAAGGAATGCCATCGATCTGCGGCCACTGCAGGTCAGCGTCATTCCGCCAGACGCCGTCCGCTCGATGGTCAAACGATGCGCTGTGGCGAAGTGGCATGAATCTCAGAGGTGCTGCAGATATCGGATCGAAATAATGCAGCTGCGGTACGGCCGTCTCTCATGACGGTCCCAGCCCGGCGGATTCCAGCTGAGCGTGCTGGAAGGCCTGAACAGGCCCGGCATGAACCAGCTCCATGTCGACCATCGCCATCTTCAGGGTAAAACGATTGCTCCGTGCGAAGTACTCGATCTGTAGAACTCGGTCGACGGTATCGGCAGTGTGGAAAGTTCGGGCCAACGGCGTATCCACCCCAGCGATCTGCGCGAATAGCGGGACCAGCCTTTCCGATGTTGAAGGGTGCATCTGTGCAAGCACGGCCTCACGCAATGTAGCGATGAGATCGTCAAGGGCATCTCCTATCAAAGCTTCACCGGCAAATCCCGCATCAGGCAACCGTGCATTGTGGAGATGGTGCGCCATGCCGATGGCGAAAGCATCTTCCACGGAAGCGCCGAAGAATGGCGCCAGCAATGCGGCGTAAACCGCTGTGACGAAGCAATGCTCGGCACAGCTCTCAACCGGTTCCAGCACGATCCGCGGCTGCCCCGGAGCGGTTGCACCCGCACGTGGCTGAGCAATCAGTCTGTCTACCCAGCTACCCTGACCATCACCGATCAGGTCGTCTACCGAAGCGCCGTGAGTGGCATCATGTGAAGCCGGATCTGCTGCCCGATCGACCGATCTGCACAGATGATCGAAAAGCTCGGGGTCCAGCAGTTCCCTTCGTTCCTCGATCGCGCGCTGAAAGACACTTCCGGCCAACGGTCTGGTCATTCCACCAGCGACCAGGTCATCGATGGAAATGGCGGCAAGGCGCGTGCTGGCAATCGCATTCCCAGTGAATCCGAAGGCAATGTCGCGCCGCACGTCCTTCTCCGTGGCAGCCGCGGAATGGAACAGGGAAACTGCTGCCGTACGAAAACGGGCACCTGCGACGCTTGGCTGTACACCGGGAGCACGTATCCGCTTGAGGTCGTTGATCTCGCGGAACAGCGGTAGCAGCCGTTGCCAGTCTCGGGGGGCCGGACCGGATACATCCGGTCCGGAGTCGACGATCGGTACGCTCACATCGCTGCCGCGGCTGGCTCTGCCTCGCGCCGATGCGCCCGGCCGGCACTGAGTATGTCTGCATCAGTCTTGCCCTGAGCGGATGATCGTTGCGAGAACGCCCGTAACTCATCAATGGCCCTGGCGACGAGCCCCTCGTCGATCTCGTTGACGTCGACCGGATCGCCGGCCTCTCGCAACATGGTTACCGTAAGGCGCCCACCCAGGTGTTGCCTGAACTCCTCGAGCCCGTCGAAGATCGGCGTCGGGTCGTCCAGGACGGGATGATAGAGAGGCAGTTGCAGATCCTCCATGCACCGAAGCACCTGATGAGCTCTTGCTTCGGGCAGCCCATGGGCATGAACGCTGTACAGGCAATCGATGGCAACACCGATCGCGACCGCATCACCATGGCGCAAGCCGTACTCGGTGAGGGCTTCAAGTTTGTGCGCCGACCAATGACCGAAGTCGAGCGGTCGTGCCTCGCGCGCCTCGAACGGGTCGCCGCCGTGTGTGATGTGCATCAGATGCAGCAGAACCGAGATACGAATGGCACGTGCTACCGGTTCCGGCTCCCGGGCTGCAATCGACTTCGCATCACGACATAGCTGCTCGAATGCAGGTGCACTCTTGAGCAACGTGACCTTGACCGCTTCACTGAAGCCGCTGAGAAAGTCGTGATCAGGCAGGGCGTCCAGCAGGCTCATGTCGTTGATGACTGCATACGGGGTGGCGAAGCTGCCCAACCAGTTCTTCTTGTCGAAGTAATTGACTGCGTTCTTTACACCTACGCCCGAATCATCCTGACTGAGAGTGGTGCTGGGCAAGCGAATCAACCTGATACCGCGGTGAGCCGTTGCCGCGGCGAACCCCACGACGTCCAGTACCGCACCACCGCCGATGCAGATGACATAGCTGCGCCGATCGAGGTTCGCGTCGTTGAAGCTCTTGAGCAGGCGCTCGACCTGCGTCGGGTCAAGCTTGCAAGACTCCCCGCCTTTCATGTGCTGGGCAGGCAGGGTCAGCTCGACATCAGCTGCTTGATCGAGCAGCTTTTCAAGCTTCGCGATCTTTTCAGGTGCTGCATTGGCCACGTTGGAGTCGACCCAGAGCTGAACCTTGCATTGCGGAGAGCCGGACGGTTTCAGCAGATCGAGTAGCACCTGCTGGTCCTGTTCGAAAACATTGTCGGTAAAGCGCATGCGTTGGCTCTGTGGAACGGCGAAATCGATGTCGATCGCATCGGCTACCAAGTCTGGTGTGGCCATGTCCGGATTCGATGAATTTCTTTCCAACGACTTCAACAGGGAGGTCGTAGTTTCGGATAATTGCATGACAGAAACCTTTCTTCGTTTGTATTGTCTGAGACACATGGCAAGCAGCGCATCGGCCCCGATGCCTTGCAGACGTCGTCGGCGAATTGAAAAGTATTCGCGACCGGCAAGTGACTCTCCCTGATCAGCGAGCTTTCTTACGGTCGGTATCCTGCCGGGGTACGAGCGCGGGCACAGTCTGTAGCTTTGACGTACTGCCGTGTAAACGCTGCACAAGTTAGGTCGGTTTCTGTACTTCTAATTGTGTTTTATGGTATTCGATGAAGATGAGAATCACTGCATGCAGGTCACTGGGATGCGCAGGACGCGATCCCTCGATGGTTGCCGAGTCGGTGTGCAGATGGAAGCATTGTTCGATGGAAAGGACGCGCGCCGATCGCCGCTACGCCTTCAATGGTGCGATTCGAATCCGCTCTTACCCGAGCCTGTCATCGATTCGCCCGAAATTTATCACGGGCTGATCGACGATAGGCCCAGCCTCGAGTCATCGAGCGTTTCGGTTCCAGGCAGAGCCGATGGTGAGTGATTCAGCCTGCGCTTGCATTGATGGAACGTTCAATATCGGACACCGGAGAATTCGTCAGTGTCTTGTCGACTTCGCAGATGAGCTTCTCGGTCACGCTCTTGTGCAGACTTGGCCGAATCTGACCTAGTGATTGAGGGTCAGCTGCCAGCACCAGTGCCTGAAAGGCATTTTTCTTGCCTCGACGGTTCAGGTACTCGGCGAGTTGTTTCGCGAAGGTCGCCTCGTCATTGTCCTGCGGTGACGACTCGACCGGTTGACTGCCGGCTGGCCCGTCGTCAGCGAGATCTTTCGGACTCAACGTGGAGGTTTTCTTCAGCTTGAGGCTGCCGTCTCCCGAATTGCTGTGAAACACCAGGGCCTGATTGCCGTCGGCGACGATAACGAGTGTGTTGTCCGGGTACGTCATGCTCATGAAAAAACCTCTGTTCGACAGGTAAACGGCACCAGAGGGTAGGGCAGTCAGTCGAGCGAGCGAGGCGTGATGTTCCAGATTGCAAATTTGACTTCACGCCTCGCTGACGTTCACGAATCGCCTGCCTGCACCATCAGGTGAGCGTACCGCCGCGTGTTTCCACGTACACCGCGTACAGCGACTGGCTGCCCGCCATGAACAGACGGTTGCGCTTGGTGCCACCAAAGCAGACGTTGGCAATGACCTCGGGCATCTTGATATAGCCGATGCGTGTGCCATCGGGGTGGAATACATGCACGCCGTCATAGCCTTCGCCCGCCCAGCCCATACCCGCCCATACGTTACCGTCCTCATCGCATCGGATACCGTCGGCGAGGCCGGACTTGCCATCGTAGTCGTTGCTGGCAAACACTTGCGGGTTGGTCAACTTCTTGCCCTGCACATCGTAGACCCAGATGACGCCCTTGGCCTTGTCGTAGTGTGATACGCCGGTGTCGGCGACGTAGCAACGCTTGTAGTCAGGTGAAAAGCACAGGCCATTCGGCTTGTAGGGATCATCCGCCACCTTTTCGATCTTGCCGGGGGCATCCACTCGATAGATCGCCTCTTTCTGATTCGGCTGAGGGCTGTCGGCACTTGATGGCAGGCGATTGCCTTCGTAGTTCATCATCGAACCGTAGCCCGGATCGGTGAACATCAACCAGCCATCCGGATGCACGGCGCCGTCGTTCGGAGCATTGAATTCCTTGCCGTCGAAGCCGCCGGCAAGCTCCGTGATCGAGCCGTCCGGCTCATAGCGGATCACGTTTCTCGTACCGTGGCAGAACGATATATGCCGACCCTGGAAGTCGAAGGTGTTGCCATTCGAATTGTTAGACGGTGAGCGAAAACGCCGGCCCACGTGGCCGTCTTCCTCGCTCCAGCGCAAGATCTCGTCGTTCGGTATGTCGCTCCAGATGAGGTAGCGGCCAACGCCGTTCCATGCAGGCCCTTCCGACCAGAGTGTGCCTTGATGGAGTCGCAGGATCGGGGAGTTGCCAAGTTTGTACTTGAAACGAGGGTCCAGCGCTATTACGTCCGGTTCGGGGTATCGCGTGGGTGGGGCCTCAGGCGAGTACCGGTCGAAGGCCTGGCCGAAGGCATCGGCAGTACTCGATGCCGCGAACGCAGCCATTCCCGCCTGACACAGGAACCGTCGGCGCTCACGCAGACGTACCGACGCATCCGACGGCATTTGTTCTGTCAGATCGATGAGTTGATGTTTCGATGAGTGGTGCACGTCTGTTTATCGTCTCCCGTTGATTCAACGGCTTTCCAGGTCCGCAACCGTAGGTAGCGGTAGTCAGCCAGACAATGTTGCCCATGAACTGCCGCGTTCATGTGAATACGACCATACCCGCGCTCACGGTTCGTGAAAGAATTAAATGCCACTGTCAGCCGCTGATGCGCTCATCCGGCGAGTCGAGAGAGAGCAAATAGTCGACTATCGAACCGACGAACAACGCAGCGGGATGAGATTCAGAGGTGTTCGAAAGTGGTAGGTCGTTGTTTCACGAACCGTTCGTGCAGGAAGGTCTGGGCGAAGCCGATGTGGGCCAGAAGTAGCGGGCAATATATTGCCATTCGGCAATGTTGTGCAGATAGCCTCCATTGCCTGTCGACAGGCCGGTCAGGAAATTGACACCGGGTGCAAGGTAGGCTCGCCTGGCTACGATGACCGTTCAGCCCGAACGGGCCTGTGAGGCAAGACGGTGAACCTCCCAACCTGAAGTGACGCGCGACCCGTCATCATCATTCAGGGGAGAGGCGGAAGCCTCGCCGTATATCAAAGTAGGGGTGGCCGCTTTCGGTGCGTACTATGACCGCCGGCCCGCTTTCGACAGGGTACTCAGTGCTACCCTTCGATCATGATTTATTTTGCAGGATGTCAATCATGAGCTGGCTGGGTCTGGTCGTCGTCGTCGTAGGTATCTATCTCGCGTTCAAGGTAGCCGGTACGATGTTTCAGCTGGTTCTCTGGTCGGTCGTTCTGCTGGCGGGATACTGGTTCTCGGCGCCCGTTCTCGGTTGGCCCACCCTGGAACAACTGCTTCTCTAGCTGTCAGGGCCACTGGCCTCTGGTACCGCTGTCCGGTTCTCCCGGGAAAGGTGCGAGCCGAGTATGCGCTCCGCTCGTTCGGCATCCAGTTCCGTATCCGGTTCCACGATGACTAGGGTCGACCCGTTGCGTACAGCCTGCCGGTGGCTTTCGCGTAGCTCGTCAGTGTTGTCGGGATCGAAGAACGATGTGATGAAATCCTGCACTTTCTCTCCCAGCGATTCGTCAGGGTTGTCGTTGCCAGACGAAGCATCTGCCTCCGGCAAGTCCTTCGGTGCCACCGTGCGGATGTTCTCCAGGTCGATGTTGGCGGCAGAGAGTTCCTGCTTCACGGCTTCGGCATCTTTTTCGCTGGCGTAGATACCGGTAATGGTCTTGTTCATGGTCTCTCTCCTTTGTTTCCTTCGACATGATAGCGATGCTCGAACCCGCCATCGTCACGTTGGAGCCTGATGTTCGCCGCCCTCAAGAGCGCGGCTTGAGATTCTCCGGGTCGTAGAGGGGCCGGTAACCCACGCCTTCGACCACGACCCGGTACTGCTCGCCGAAATATTCCATCAACAGCTCGCGGCCTTCCTGGCAATAATCGTAGGGCAGGTAACCCATCGCGATGTTCTTGCCGATGCTCGGCCCATACACGATGCTGGTGGTATAGGAGCGCCGTCCCTTGGAATCGATCAACGTTTCGCCGGTTTCCGGATCCATCAGTGGCGACGTACCCACGGGGTAGCGTGCCACGCCGTGGCTGTCGACATTGTCGACCATGGTCATGGTGCACAGATAGGCAACCTGGTGCGCCAGCTCCCGCTGCTCCATGTACGCCGCCTTGCCGTGAAAATCTGCGGGCTTCACCCTGGGTCGCGCCAGGTCGGCCTCCAGCAGGTTGTATTCGGTAAGCAGATCGGCGTTCTGCAGGCGCAGGCTCTTTTCCAGCCGGCGGCTGTTCGCGTACGTCTCGATGCCGATGGGGGTGACGCCTGCGGCGGCCAACGCATCCCAGACCTTCATGCCATCGGTATAGTCGAAGTGCAATTCCCAGCCTTGCTCGCCTACATAGGAGATGCGGAAGGCCGAGACCTTGACGCCATCTATACGCAGGTTGCGAACCGCAGCGAACGGAAAGTTCTCGTGGCTCAGCTCCTCAGGCTTCTCGACCAGCTTCTCCAGGGTGGTGCGTGCATTCGGGCCCCAGATGCCCAGGCAGGCGTAGTCGGCAGTACGATCGACGATGTCCACGTTGGTAAAGTCGTGATCCGCGCCGAGACGCTGCAACCAGACGAAATCCCGGTTACCCGATGCGCCGCCATCGATGATGCGCCAGTGAGAGTCGGCCATGCGTATGACCGTCAGGTCCGCACGCACCCCACCGACGTGATCGAGCCAGTGCGTGTACACGCCCTTGCCGATCGCGGTATCGCCACCGACCTTGGCCACGCAGGTGTATTCCATCAGGCTTTCGGCATCCTCGCCACTCACGTCGTAGATGGCGAAATGCGACAGGTTCACCATGCCGACGTCTTCGGAGAGCTGCAGGTGTTCCGCGTTCGACACACGCCAGAAATGACGGTTGTCCCATTCGTCTTCACGCACCGGCACCTGGTCGCCGAACTTTTCCAACAGATGTTCATTGCTGGCATAGCCGTGTGCCCGTTCCCAGCCGGCGGCTTCCATGAAGTAGCCGCCGAGAGCCTCCTCGCGCTCGTAGAACGGACTGCGACGCAGGCTGCGCCCCTTGCTGTACGGCTCACGTGTGTGAACCGCCGGGTTGTAGATCTTGAACGCCGTTTCGTAGCAGCGATCGTGGATGTACTGCTCGTCCTGCTGGAAGGCATAGGTGCGGGAGACGTCGATGCCGAAGTGGTCGAGTTCGGTTCGCCCGTCGGTCATCCAGTCGGCAATGATCTTGCCGGTGCCCGGACCATCCTTTACCCAGACGGATACGGCGTACCACAGGCCACGTACGTTGGCAGACTCACCGACCGACGGGCCACCGTCGGCGGTCACCTGCAACAGGCCGTTGAACGAGCGCTTTTCGTCATAGCCCAGTTCGCCGAGAATCGGTGTGAGTTCGATCGCGCGTTCCAGCGGCTCGATGATCTGGTCCATTTCCAGGTCGCGCTGCGAGGGCGACAGCCGGGCTTCCTTCTTGTCGAGGATGTCACGCGGGTGGCACAGGCGCGGCTCGCGCTCTTCGTAGTAGCCCCACTCGATCATGCCGCCTTCGGAGGTGGTCGGGTCGCCTGTGTCGCGCAGGTAGGCGGAATTGCCCTGGTCGCGCAACAGTGGCCAGCCGATGTGCTTGCCGGTGCCTTCGAACTCCTTGTAAGGGCCGAACCACAGCAACGGGTGATCGACCGGCATCACCGGCAGGTCTTCGCCGGCCATCTGCGCGATCAGCCGACCCCAGAGCCCGGCGCACACCACGACATGCTCGGCAGCGATGTAACCACGCGACGTTTCCACGCCTACGATGCGCCCCTCCCTGATGTCGAGCCCGGTAGCCGGTGTGTTGGCGAAGGCGCGCAGCTTGCCGGTTTTCTCGGCCTCTTCCACAAGCTCACCGGTGACCACCTGGGAACGGGGGACGACCAGGCCGGCGTCCGGATCCCACAGTGCGCCCTGAATCATGCCTTCCTCGAGCAGCGGCATCTTCTCCTTCGCCTCGGCTGCACTGATCATGTACGCGCGGGTGCCGAAGGCCTTGCCGGAGGCAACCTTGCGTTGCAACTCCCCCATGCGCTCGTCGTCGCCGACACGCGCCACCTCCAGCCCGCCGATGCGTGCGTATCGTCCGCGCTTCTCGAAGAAGTCCATGCTGTACGTCGTCGTATGGCAAGTCATCTGATCGTGCGCGGTGGCATAACAGAAGTCCGACGCATGTGCGGTAGAGCCGACATCGGTCGGGATCGACGACATGTCTATGCCGACGATGTCGTCCCAGCCGCGCTCGATCAGATGATGCGCCACCGACGCACCGACGATACCGCCCTGGCCGATGATCACGACCTTGGCGCTGGAGGGGAAACTTGCCATCTGTAGAATTCCGGTTCGAGAGGGACGCCGCTACCGTCTCCCGCATCAGGGCCGACTTGTGCGTCACTTGCAGCCAGATTGTTGTACAGGGAGCCTGCACGGCGCAAATCTACGGGCGGCGCCGCCCATGGATTTGCGCCGTGCAGGCTCCCGGGAGTGCCCACAGGCCGAAGTCGGGACTCACACCAGACTATATACGGCCAGATCGACGAGAACGGTGCAGTGGCCAGTGCCTAAACGGCGTCGATCTTTCTGATGACGACATCAGCCGGCAATCGCAGCCGACGCTCCGTTGCAGAGCGTCCTGTTCGGCAACCGCCCGTCGGCTCTGCTGCATGAAGGCTGGAAGGTGCCACCAGCGGGCGGAGCCTCAGTGCTGGCATACTGTTCGGCCCGAATCCCGCACGGGCCAACGATCGATGAGCGACCCAACAAAGTGAGCAGCGAAGACAGGGTGAGCAACGAAGACAGGCTTGGCGCTATCCGCCGACGCATCGACAGCATCGACAGGGAAATACAGCAGTTGCTGGAAAAGCGGGCCGAGGCGTCGCTGGAGGTGGCCGGAATCAAGAAGGCGGCGGCCAACGGCCAACCGGTCTGTTTCTATCGGCCGGAGCGCGAGGCGCAGATCCTGCGTGAAGTCGCCAGGCGCAACCGTGGGCCACAGCCGGACGACGCGGTACAGCGCATCTTCCGCGAGATCATGTCGGGCAGCCTCGCACTCGAAGAGCCCCTGCGCGTGGCCTGTCTCGGGCCTGAGGGAACCTACAGTCAGGCGGCCACCTGGCGTCACTTCGGGCACGCGGTGGAGACGGTGCCGGAGAACGGTATTGCCGATATCTTCCATGCGGTGGAAAACGGGCGGGCACGCTTTGGCGTGGTGCCCGTCGAGAACTCGACCGAGGGCACGATCACCCACACGCTCGACCTGCTGATGAAGACCACGCTGCGGGTATGCGGCGAGGTGCGTCTGAGAATCCAGCATCATCTGTTGAGTCGCGAAGCATCCATGCGCGGTATCAGCGCGGTTCACGCCCACCCGCAGTCGCTGGCTCAGTGCCGGCACTGGCTTGACAGCCATCTGCCCGGCGTGCCGAGAATCAGCGAGAGCAGCAATGCGGCAGCCGCGAAACTGGCTCAGTCGACAGCCGGGGTCGCTGCGATCGCCGGCGAGTCGGCAGGTGAGCTTTACCAGCTCGCGAGTCTCGCCGACGGCATCGAGGACGAGAGGACCAACACCACGCGTTTCCTGGTCATCGGCGATCAGGACGTACCGCCCAGCGGCGAAGACGCCACCCTGTTGCTGATCAACGCGCCGCACCAGCCCGGTGGGCTGCGCCGGATGTTGATGCCGCTGGAGGAGGCCGGGGTGAGCATGACTCGCATCGAGTCACGACCCGGTCGCACGCGATTGTGGGAATACGTTTTCTTCATCGACATCGCCGGCCACCGCGACGACGCAAGCCTGGCACCGGTGCTCGATGAGCTGTCGCAGATCGCGCCGCTGTTCCGTGTGCTGGGTTCCTACCCTCGTGCACTGTAACGCCTCTGCGCACCTGTGCATCATCGGGCTCGGACTCATCGGTGGCTCGCTCGCCGGAGCGCTCAAGGCGAACGGTTTCCAAGGGCGGATCAGCGCGGTGGTGCGCTCGGAAGAGGCAGCTCGGTTCGCACTCGAGCATGCCCTGGTCGATGAGGTGCATGCCAGTGTGGCGCCCGCTGTAGCCGCTGCCGACATCGTCATCGTGGCGGTGCCCATGCTGGCGATGCCCGAGGTGCTTGCGCAGGTTCGGGCGGCGGCGCCGTCGCGAGCCATCGTCACCGATGTCGGCAGTGTCAAGGGCAGTTTCATCGACGCGGCCAGGGGTGTCTACCCCTCGCTGGCCCGGGTCGTGCCCGGGCATCCGATCGCCGGCCGCGAGACGAGCGGTGTGGAGGCGGCCGATGCCACTCTGTTCGCCGGTCGTCGGGTGCTCCTGACACCGCTGCCGGAGACCGACACCGCGGCGATCGCCGCGGTTACCGACCTGTGGGAGCGCACCGGGGCCTGTGTCGAATGTCTCGACCCCGAGCAACACGATCGGGTTCTGGCCGCCACCAGCCATCTGCCACATGTGCTGGCCTTTGCATTGGTCGATGCACTGGCCACCCGTCAGGAGGCGGAAGAGATCTTTCGGTACGCAGCCGGCGGTTTTCGTGATTTCACCCGAATAGCCTCCAGCGATGCGATAATGTGGCGCGACGTCTGCCTGACCAATCGGGTGGCCATCGGCGAGGCGATCGAGGGGCTGGAGTCGCATCTCGGTCGTCTGCGCGATGCCATCGAGGCAGGCGATGGCGATACCATCGAGGCCACCTTCCGGCGTGCCCGTCTGGCACGCGACTCAGTCAATTCCGATCGCTTATCACAGATGCCAGACACAGGGTCACCGACCGAACAGCCACCGCATGTGCCGGTCGTCACCATCGACGGGCCCTCCGGAGCCGGCAAGGGCACCGCCGCCAAGCTGCTCGCGGAAACATTGGGTTTCCACCTGCTCGACAGTGGCGCCGTGTATCGGGCAGCGGCCCTGAAGTCACTGCGGGAGAAGGCCGACCTGAACGACGAACAGGCGATCATCGATGTCATCGGCCGCATGCAGGCCACGTTCCAGCCAACGAAAACCGGCGTGGACGTTTTCTTCGGCGACGAGAACGTCACACCCAATCTGCGTAGCGAGGCCGCCGCCGCCGCGGCGTCTCGCATCGCCTCCCTGCCGGCCGTACGGCAGGCGCTGCTGCCGCAGCAACGCAGCCTGCGGTTGCCCCCGGGCCTCGTGGCCGATGGTCGTGACATGGGAACGGTGGTGTTTCCCGATGCCGATCTGAAGGTTTTTCTCACCGCATCGGCCGCTGAACGCGGCAAACGGCGTGCAAGACAGTTGGAAGAAAGGGGAATCGAGTTTACAATGGCCAGCTTGCTGCAGGAACTTCATAGCCGGGACGAACGCGATGCCTCGCGTGAGCACTCGCCGCTGGTGGCTGCCGACGGGGCGTTGATGATCGATTCCAGCTCGCTGAAGGCGGAAACCGTGGTCGCCCGCATAGCCGACGCGTTGCATCAGTTGCTCGGCGGCAAGCCGTAGATCCCCTATATCCAGCAGGCCATGGATGGTCTGCTCTCATCAATAACCATCGCCTTGCCATGGAGGCAAAGCGTGACTCGCCATACAGGTCCACTGCTTAATGTCAGAATCTTTCGCGGAGCTCTTCGAAGAGAGTATCTCCAAAGCCCAGATGAAGACCGGGTCCATCCTCAATGGAACCGTCGTCGATATCCGTGGCGACTACGTCATCGTCAATGCCGGCCTCAAATCGGAAGGCGCCGTCCCGATCGAGGAATTCTTCAACGACTCCGGAGAACCGGACGTCAATGTCGGCGATGTCGTCGAGGTCGCGCTCGATTCGGTCGAGGACGGTTTCGGTGAAACCCGGCTGTCGCGCGAGAAGGCACGCCGCGCACGTTCCTGGACGGTACTCGAGAAGGCCCAGGAGAACGACGAGATCATCAAGGGTTCGATCACCGGCAAGGTCAAGGGCGGTTTCACCGTCGAAGTGTGCGATATCCGCGCCTTCCTGCCCGGTTCGCTGGTCGATGTGCGCCCGGTACGCGATACCAGCTACCTCGAAGGCAAGGAGCTCGAATTCAAGGTCATCAAGCTCGACCAGCGGCGCAACAACGTGGTCGTGTCCCGCCGTGCCGTCGTCGAATCCGAATACAGCGCCGAGCGCGAGGCCCTGCTGGAAAACCTGCAGGAAGGTCAGGAGGTCATGGGTATCGTCAAGAACCTGACCGACTACGGCGCGTTCCTCGACCTGGGTGGCATCGATGGTCTGCTGCATATCACCGACATGGCCTGGAAGCGGGTCAAGCATCCTTCCGAGGTCGTCGAAGTCGGCCAGGAAATGAAGATAAAGGTGCTCAAGTTCGATCGCGAGCGCAATCGCGTATCGCTCGGGCTCAAGCAGCTGGGTGAAGATCCGTGGGTCGACCTCACGCGACGCTATCCGGAAGGGTCGCGTCTGTTCGGCAAGGTCACCAATATCGCCGACTACGGTTGTTTCGTCGAAATCGAGGAAGGCGTGGAAGGCCTGGTACACGTGTCGGAAATGGATTGGACCAACCGCAACGTCAACCCGAACAAGGTGGTTGCGCTGGGCGACGAGGTCGAGGTCATGATTCTCGATATCGATCAGGAGCGGCGGCGTATCTCTCTCGGCGTCAAGCAATGCAAGCCCAACCCCTGGGAAGAGTTCTCCGAATCGTTCAACAAGGGCGATCGGGTCAGCGGTACGATCAAGTCCATCACCGACTTTGGTATCTTCATCGGGCTCGACGGTGGCATCGATGGTCTCATCCACCTGTCCGACCTGTCGTGGAACGATACCGGCGAGACAGCGGTTCACAACTACAAGAAGGGCGATGAGCTGGATGCCGTCGTGCTGGCGGTTGACCCGGAGCGCGAGCGCATATCGTTGGGTGTGAAGCAGATCGATCGCGATCCGTTCGGCCAGTTCGTCGCCGACAGCCCGAAGGGCAGTATCGTGACGGGTACGGTCAAGGAAGTGGATACCCGCTATGCAGTGATCGATCTCGGAGACGGGGTCGAAGGGGTTCTGCGTGCCAGCGAGATCGCTCGCGAGAGGGTCGACGACGTCAAGCACCACTACAAGGAAGGCGATGTGGTCGAAGCGAAATTCATCGGCACCGATCGCAAGTCACGTATGCTGAGCCTGTCGATCAAGGCGAAGGATTACGAAGAGGAAGCCGAAGCCTTGAGCGGCTACAATGAGTCGAGTTCCTCGGAAGGGCCAGCTACCACGCTGGGCGATCTGATGAAGGAGCAACTCGGCAATCTCGACAACAAAAAATAAGGCATTCCCGGTTGCACTCATCGTTGACCAGGGATGGTCACTGTGAGGAGCCATGAGGTACGCAGTATGAGCAAGGACAGCAGTCTGACCAAATCGGATCTGATCGAGTTGCTGGCACGCAATCGAAGCCATCTCGCACTCAAGGATGTCGAACTCGCGGTGAAGGGGTTGCTCGAGAAGATGAGCCAGGAGCTGGCCAGCGGGGAACGGATCGAAATCCGTGGCTTCGGCAGCTTCAGCCTGCACTTTCGAGATGCACGCATCGGGCGTAACCCCAAGTCCGGCGATGCCGTGGCCCTGCATGGCAAGCATGTACCTCATTTCAAACCTGGCAAAGAGTTGCGTGAACGTGTCAACGAGGCCTTCTGCCGTGGTGTCGGCGATCCGGTCGGGCAATCTGCCCATGACGACGATCTCCGTTCGGTCGATTGATTGGGTAGCCCCGGAATTGGTGTCGCATCTCCGTGCGGGAATTACCCGCATGCCGTCGGGTCAGAGACCTTTCCCTTCTGACCGTGAACCGGTTGCCAGCCATGGCATGGTGAGCCTGCTCTGGTTTCTGCTTCCCGTTGCGGCGGCTGCCGGGTGGATCGCGGCACGTGTCAGCCTGCGGCAGACCGGTGACGCCAGCTGGAACTACGCCCGAAATTTTCATCGCAGCCTCGGTGCGTTGTTGAAGAATACGCACGAGGTTCCGGTCGAGCTCTTCGCCGGCCATACCGATACCGATCGGGATACGGCAGACACCCAGATGGCCGTGGGCAATCTGTTTCGGCGTCGAGGCGAGGTCAATCGGGCCATTCATCTGCACCAGAGCCTGCTCGATCGAGATGAACTCGAAGCCGAGGTCAGGGCGGCGGCGCATCTGGAGCTGGCCCGTGACTACGATTCGGCCGGTCTGCTCGATCGTTCGGAAAACGCCTTTCGCGAAGTCATCGCGTCTGGTCGGTTCATGGACGAGGCCTACGAATGTCTGCTGCAGCTGCAGGAGCGCGAAAGTGAATGGGCCGCGGCCATCGTCACGGCGCGCTCGTTCGCGCGTGACTGCAGACGGCCCCTGAGTTCCCTGATTGCCCACTACCACTGCGAGCTGGCACTCGAGGCGCTCGGTGCCGGTGAATTGTCACTCGCCCGGCAACGGCTGGGCGATGCGCTCGCCAGCTGCAGCGATTGCGCGCGGGCGAACATGATCAATGCCGACATGGCCATCGAAGATCGAGACCATGCCCTGGCGAACCGTTGCTTTGAAGCGGTAGAGAAACAGCGTCCCGAGCTGATGCCCGAGATCGTCGAGCGCTGGTTCCAGGTGCTGCACGAGCTCGACGATCCCGTCGTGTTACGTCAGTTCGTCGACAAGGTTCAGGCACGGCGAAACGCATATTCCGTGATTCGCGCCACTCGCCGGGTCATCGCCGAACTGGACGGTATCACCGAAGCCGACCGATTCTTCAAGCGGCAGATCCTGCTGCGCCCATCGCTCAAGGCACTGCGCGACTGGGCACACGATCAGCTCGAGGTGTCGAAGCCTGGCGAGCGGGAGAAGGTCCAGGTGATTTGCACGATGCTCGATCAGGTCGTCGAGGAGAAGCCCGCGTACCAGTGTGCGAACTGCGGGTTTCGTGGCAATGTGCTGCACTGGCGGTGCCCGGGTTGCGGTACCTGGGATAGCGTGCGCACGATCATCGGCGCGGAGGGTGAATGACGCGGATCATCACGGCACTGGACTACCCCGATCCGGCAACGGCGCTCGCGCTGGCAGATCGGCTGGAGCCGTCGCTGACGCGGCTCAAGGTAGGCAAGGAGCTCTTCACGTGCGCCGGCCCAGGCCTGGTGGAGCAGCTTCAGGGTAAGGGTTTCGAGGTGTTTCTCGATCTGAAATTCCACGACATCCCGAACACGGTCGCGGGGGCTCTGCGGGCCGCCCAGGCGTTGGGAGTGTGGATGGTGAACGTGCATGCGAGCGGCGGGCCGGCCATGCTGGCGGCCGCGCGTGATGCCATCGAAAGTTTTCGTGCGGGTGGCAGTACCCGATTGATCGCGGTCACGGTGCTCACCAGTCTTGACCAGGCCGGGCTTGAAGCCGTCGGCGTCAGTGCGGGCCCGGCACGGCAGGTGGACCGGCTCGCCGGTCTGAGCCTGGCAGCCGGTCTCGACGGCGTAGTGTGCTCGGCGCGTGAGGTGCCGGCCATTCGCGCACGGTGCGGAAACGACTTTCTCACCGTCACGCCGGGCATCCGACCGATGACCGGCTCGGCGTCGCACGGCGTCGCCGAGCCGATACCAGACGATGATCAACGCCGCACGCTGACACCGCTGGAAGCGATCAATGCCGGCAGTAGCTATCTGGTCATCGGCCGGCCGATAACAGCAGCGAGCGATCCGCTTGCCGCACTGGCGGGTATGCAGGCCGAGTTGAACGGAGCACGCTCATGAGCGACGATCCCAAGGTTTACATTTCTGCCCAGCAGTTGCTGGAAGATTCCCTGGAGCTGGGGCGCCAGATCATCGCCAGCGGTTTCAGGCCAAACTACATCGTCGGGGTTTGGCGTGGTGGCACACCGGTAGGCATCATGGTGCAGGAGTTGCTCGACTTCTACGGCGTGGAAACGGATCACATCGCGATACGCACGTCTTCCTATGCGGGCCTGAGCCGGCGCGAGGGCGAGGTCAGAGTGCACGGCCTGAGCTATCTGACGCACAAGATAGACCGCGAAGACTCATTGCTGATCGTCGACGATGTGTTCGACACCGGGCTCAGCGTGAAAGCCATCATCGACAAGCTGCAGCGCCGCCTGCGACGTAATCTGCCGGCCGATCTGCGGGTAGCGACCGCCTATTACAAGCCTGGTAAGAACCGCACCGATTTCGAGCCTGATTTCACGGTGCATCGTACCGATGACTGGCTCGTGTTCCCTCATGAGCTCGATGGGCTGACGATGGCGGAAATAAGCGCGAACAAACCACATCTCGTGCCGATCATCGAAGCGCTGGAGGGCGTGGCCACGCCTGTAAAGCTGGCACTGGCACCGACGAAGGCAGGGCAGGTTGGTGCCGGAGGGGAGACTTGAACTCCCACTCTGTTTCCAGAACCGGATTTTGAATCCGGCGTGTCTACCGATTCCACCACTCCGGCAACCCGCGTGAGAAGTCTACCATCCTCCCAGCCGCTGCTGCGTACCGATTTCCGCTTCGAGCTACCGCCTGAGCTGATTGCCCAGTACCCACTGGCAGAGCGCTCTGCCAGCCGACTGCTGGTATGTGGCGCCGGGATCACTCACCGCACGATGCGCGATCTGCCCGAACTGTTGCAACCGGGTGATCATCTGGTGTTCAACGATACGCGGGTGATACGAGCACGTCTGCAGGGTCGGAAGGCCAGCGGTGGCCGTATCGAGATGCTGGTCGAACGCCTGCTCGACGGTGCACGTCTGCTCGCCAAGCTGCGCTCGAGCAAGAGCCCGCGTTCGGGTACCCTGCTGCGCTTCGGTGACGTCGAAGCAACAGTGATCGGCCGTCACGATGATCTGTTCGAGCTGCAGATGAGGCTGCCGGACACTGAAAGCGTGGCCCGCTTCATCGATGCCGAGGGTGCTCTGCCCTTGCCGCCGTACATCGACCGGACTCCGGAGGCCGCGGATCTCGAACGCTATCAGACCGTCTACGCGCGCGAGGCGGGAGCGGTGGCGGCGCCGACTGCCGGCCTGCACTTCGATGAAGCGCTCCTGGGGGCCTTGCACCGGCGCGACGTGAGCCATAGCTACATCACGCTGCATGTCGGTGCCGGTACCTTCCAGCCACTGCGAGTGGATGATGCACGCGACCACGTCATGCATGCCGAACGTGTATCGGTGCCGGCAGCGACGATCGCCGCGATCAACGAGGCCCGTGCCAACGGTGGCCGGATCGTGGCGGTAGGCACCACCAGTGTGCGGGCGCTGGAGGCAGCCTCCAGCGACGGCCGGCTGGCGCCCTTCGACGGCGATACCCGCCTGTTCCTCACACCCGGCTGCGAGTTTCACACCGTCGATGCGATGATCACCAATTTTCACCTGCCGGAATCCACGCTGCTGATGCTGGTGTGCGCCTTCGCCGGTACCGACAGAATGCTCGACGCCTACGCCGTCGCGGTCGAGCAGAGCTATCGATTCTTCAGCTATGGCGATGCCATGTTGATCTGGCCCCAGTCACCCGGTCGGAATACGAGTGGCCGTTCCTCGTGATGGTGACTTCGAACCCGCGATCATTGCCTGCAAGGGGCGAGCGTTCACGATGACCATGACCTTCGAGCACCTGAGTAGCGATGGCTCCGCACGCCGTGGACGTCTGCGTTTCTCGCGTGGCACGGTGGAAACCCCGGCTTTCATGCCGGTCGGGACCTACGGTACGGTGAAAGCGCTCAGCCCGGAAGAGGTGCGGGAAATCGGTGCCGAGATCCTTCTCGGCAACACCTTTCACCTGTGGCTGCGCCCCGGTACCGACATCATTCGCGCGCATGGCGACCTGCACGACTTCATGCACTGGAGCGGGCCGATCCTGACGGACTCGGGCGGCTTTCAGGTCTTCAGCCTGGCGAAACTGCGTAGGATCGATGAAACCGGCGTGACGTTCCGCTCGCCCGTGAACGGTGACGAGGTGTTCTTGAGCCCGGAGGAATCGATGCGTATCCAGCGTGATCTCGGCTCCGATATCGTCATGGCCTTCGACGAGTGCACCGCCTATCCCGCCACGCCCGACGAGGCCAGCCAATCGATGGAGCTGTCGATGCGCTGGGCAAAGCGCTGCCGGGATGCCCACGATGAGCTCGGCAATGCCAACGCACTGTTCGGCATCGTGCAAGGCGGCATGCATACCGCCTTGCGGGAGATATCCAGTGCTGCACTGGTCGACGTTGGCTTCGATGGTTATGCCATCGGTGGGCTCGCGGTCGGTGAGAGCGGCGAAGAGCGCAATCGTGTCCTCGAGGAAAGCGTGCGTTTTCTGCCGGCGGTGGCCCCGCGCTATCTCATGGGAGTGGGCAAGCCTGAAGATATCGTCGCGGCGGTGCATCGCGGTGTCGACATGTTCGATTGTGTGTTACCGACGCGCAACGCCCGCAACGATTACATCTACCATCGGCAGGGTGATCTGCGCTTGCGCAATGCACGCTTCCGTACCGACATACGGCCGATCGATGACGCCTGCGGATGCTACACCTGTCGTCACTACAGCCGTGCCTACCTGCATCATCTGTCGCGCTGTGCGGAAATTCTCGGCTCGCGGCTGAACACCATTCACAATCTTCACTACTACCAGCAGCTCATGACAGGCCTGCGCAGCGCTATCGAGCGGGGTTCGCTGGATAACTTCATCGGAGCTTTCCAGGCCGAGAGAGCCGAAGGACACGATTAGTGGCATAATTCGGTGGTTACCAGGCCTGAAAGTGTCTGCGATTCGTCCGAGAGGTTGTTCGAGTCCCCGGTACCGCGCCATTCTGGCTGTCCGTGCCGATCATCGGCTCCGGAACGGTCGTACCATCGACTCCGAATCGGTCAGATCAGAAGGCATCAGGGCCAGTATGTCCTCACACCAACAAGAGAATACGTTCATGGAGTTCTTCATCAGTAGCGCGCATGCCCAGGCCGGTGGCGCCCCCGCCGGGGGTGGTTTGCTGACATTCCTGCCACTCGTGCTGATGATGGTGGTGCTGTACTTCCTCATGATCCGACCTCAGCAGAAGCGGGTAAAGGAGCACCGTGCCATGATGGACGCCCTGAAGAAGGGTGACGAGGTCGTGACCAACGGCGGTCTGGGCGGCACCATCACCAAGGTGGGCGAGGCCTACATGGGCGTACGCATCGCCGACAACGTCGAGGTCAATGTCCAGAAGCAGGCCATCGCCGCCCTGCTGCCGAACGGCACGTTGAAGGACGGTGCGTCGAAACCCGCCAGCGGCAAGACGCCTTCGCTGAAGAAGGATTGACCTGATCGCGAAGTGAGTGCCTGGCACGCGTTTCGCCTGGCTTCCCGCCTGTATTGAGAACGTACGCCAAATCGCGCGCCTGATTCGATGAACAATACCAATCCCCTGTGGAAGACGCTGCTGCTGGCTACCGTGCTGGTCATCGGTGTGCTCTTCGCGCTGCCGAACGTGTTCGGCAGCGATCCTGCCGTGCAGGTGTCCGGCAATAGTGGTGTTCTGACCGGCGAGGAGAGCGGCATGGTCAGGCGCACGCTGCAGGAAGGTGGCTTCAGTGATGTCACGTACCGTCAGGATGGCGAGCGTTTCCTGGCAATGTTCGGTAGCGAAGATGATCAGATCCGTGCGCGTGATCTGCTGCTGAACGAGCTCGATCGCAACCGGTACACCGTGGCTCTCAACCTGGTCTCATCCAGCCCGGCCTGGCTGCGTTCGATCAGCGAACCGATGTATCTCGGTCTCGATCTGCGCGGCGGAGTGCATTTCCTGATGGAGGTGGACATGCTCGCCGCGATCAATTCGGCGGAGGAGCGCTTCGTTTCCGACTGGAAGCGTGAAGTGCGCAGCGCCGGTATTCGGGGCACATCCATCCAGCACCGCGACGGCAAGCTGAGTGCGCGTTTCCGTGAAGAGGCCAACCGTGATCGCATGCTCGATGCCTTCGGCGAGAATGGTTTCGATCTCGATTTCACGACGCGGGAGGCCGACGGATATTTCTATATCGAGGCGAATCTGACCCGGCAGGCCGAAGACGACGAGAAGCGCAATTCGCTGCAGCAGAACATCACCACCTTGCGTAACCGCATCAACGAGCTCGGAGTCTCCGAGCCTGTCATCACCCAGCAGGGGCTCGAGCGAATCGTCGTTCAGCTGCCGGGCGTGCAGGATACGGCGCGTGCGAAGGAAATACTCGGGGCGACGGCCACGCTGGAATATCGCCTCGTCGTGGGTGGGCCGACGGAATGGTCGGATGCCGAGCGAGGCAGCGTACCTGCCGGGGCACGCCTGTACGAACGACGCGAGGATGGGTCGCCCATCCTGCTCGATCGCGACATCATCGTCACGGGTGACCAGATAAAGGATGCCTCGGCCGGCATCGATCAGCAGAGTGGCACACCAGCGGTGTTCGTCAATCTCGATAATGCCGGTGCCCGGCGCATGCAGGAGGTCACCCAGGACAATATCGGTACCCTGATGGCGGTGGTCTACATCGAGAATCGTATCGATACCCGCACCGTTGACGGCAAGGAGGTCAAGGAGCGAATCACCAATGAAGAGGTGATCAACGCCGCGACCATTCGCGATGTGCTGAGCCATCGCTTCCAGACCACCGGGCTGGAATCGGCCGAAGCTAGCGACCTGGCGCTGCTGCTGCGTGCTGGGGCGTTGAAGGCACCGGTGCAGATCGTCGAGGAGCGCACCATCGGCCCGAGCCTCGGCAAGGCCAACATTCGCCAGGGCTTCCTGTCCGCTGTCGTCGGTCTGAGCGTGGTGCTTGTCTTCATGGCGTTCTACTACCGCGTGTTCGGCTTGATCGCAGGCGCCGCACTGGTGATCAACATCGTCATGATCATCGCCGTGCTGTCCTGGCTGCAGGCCACGCTCACGTTGCCGGGCATCGCCGGTATCGTGCTCACGATGGGTATGGCAGTAGATGCCAACGTGCTGATCTTCGAACGGATACGCGAGGAATTACGCGATGGTACCGCCGTGCAGGGCGCCATCAATGCCGGCTACGACAAGGCTTTCTCGACCATCGCCGACGCCAATGTCACCACGCTGATCGCGGCGGTCGTGTTGTTCAGCCTCGGCACCGGCCCCATCAAGGGCTTCGCCATCACGTTGTGCATTGGCATACTGACATCCATGTTCACGGCGATTTTCGGCTCGCGCGTGCTGGTCAACGCGCTGTATGGCGGGCGTCGCGTCAGCACGTTGCCCATCTGACACCGCTCATCCGATATTGCCCACCCGACGTCGTCCATCCGGCGTCGTCGGGCCACTGACTTTCAGGACCATCCGCCATGCGTGATCTGCTTTCCGAAACCCGGTTCGATTTCATGGGTGGTGGCCGTCGGGCCATGATCCTGTCCGGCGCGCTGTTGGCCATTTCGCTGGTCGCGATCGTGGTGCGCGGGCTGAACTTCGGCGTCGATTTCACCGGCGGTTACACCATCGAGGTAGGCTACGAGCAAGCGCCCGACCTCACCGAGGTGCGAACGACTCTGGAAGAGGCAGACTTGCCTGATGCGCAGGTGCAGAGCTTCGGCACGAGTACCGACGTGCTCATCCGCATGGCACCGAGCACCGACGGTGAGCTGTCGGGAGCGAAACTCAGCGATGCCGTCCTGGAGGCACTCGGCACCGTCGGTGATGCAGGCGTCACGATGCGCAGAGTCGAATTCGTCGGCCCCCAGGTCGGTGAGGAACTGCGCGAAAAAGGCGGGCTGGCGGTATTGATCGCGCTGGCGGCCATCGTGCTCTACATCTGGTTCCGCTTCGAGAAGAAGTTCTCGGTCGGTTCGGTTGCCGCACTGGTGCACGATGTGTTCATTACCCTGGGGGTATTTGCGCTATTCCAGGTGGAGTTCGACCTGACCATCCTGGCTGCCATCCTTGCTGTAATAGGCTACTCGTTGAACGACACCATCGTCGTGTTCGACCGGATTCGCGAAAATTTTCTGACCATGCGGCGCGGCTCGCCGGCCGAGGTGATCAATACCGCGATCAACCAGACCCTGTCCCGTACGATCATCACCTCGGGTACCACATTGATGGTGTTGCTCTCTCTGTTTCTGCTCGGTGGCCAGGTCATCCACGGTTTTGCGCTGGCATTGCTCGTGGGAATCTTTGTCGGTACCTACTCGTCGATCTTCGTGGCCAGCCTGCTCACGCTGCGCCTGGGCATATCACGTGAAGATCTGTTGCCGGTGGAGAAGGAAGGTGCCGATCTCGAAAGCATACCCTGAGGAGGGGTCTGCGACCGACCCTACGCCCTACGGGCACGTGGAAATGCGCGCTTCGATCAGATGCTTCATCGAGGGGTTGCACCCTTTCGCGATTTGATCAACGGCTTCATCAGCTGCAGCATTTCATGGTGTACCTTGGGGCTGGCGGCGATCATCTCGCCCTTGGCACGCCAGTCGTCGCCGCCGCTGAAATCGTTCACCAGGCCACCCGCTTCGCGCACGATGAGTCCGCCTGCGGCTATATCCCAGGCTTGCAAGCCGCTCAGCCAGGTCCCGTCGAGCCGGCCGGCCGCGACATAGGCCAGATCCAGTGCCGCCGACCCGGCCCGGCGTATGCCACCCGACTGCTCGGTAAAGTGACGCAGGGTTTGCAGATAGAAATCCAGGTCCTGGCCGGCGCGATACGGGAATCCGGTGCCCAGCAGGGCAGTGGGCAGCGTAGCGGAGCGGCCGACGCGTAAACGCTTGCTGTCCAGCCATGCACCTTCGCCGCGTGTGGCACTGAAGAGTTCCTGACGCACCGGGTCGTAGATAATGCCCTGTTCCAGCCGCTGGCGGCGCTCCAGGGCGATCGACACGCTGAAATGTGGAAAACCGTGCAGAAAGTTCGTGGTGCCGTCCAACGGATCGATGATCCACCGATACTCGGCACTCGGGTCGCCCTGCGATCCGGATTCCTCAGCCACGATGGCATGGTCGGGGTACGCTTTCAGCAGCACACCGATGATCTTGGCTTCCGCCTGTCGGTCCACATCGCTGACGTAATCGTTACGTCCCTTGACGTCCACCTGCAGCGTGTCGAGCCGGTTCATGCTACGGGTGATGACCTTGCCAGCCTCGCGGGCGGCGCGGATGCCGATGTTGAGCATCGGATGCATGGTGGGGGGCTCACGGGAAAGAAGGCTGTGTAGTGTAATGCCTTTGCTATGATCCAGCGGATGATGATGATGGATCTGACCTTCGTGCTCACCGGTACCACCCACGCCGGCAATATCGGCGCTACCGCGCGTGCCATGAAGAACATGGGTTTCGAGCGCCTGCATCTGGTGGGTACCTGCTCGCATCGTGGGGATGAAGCGATTGCCCGAGCCTCGGGAGCCCATGATGTGCTGGAGAACGCGCGCGTGTTCGAAACGCTTGCGGAGGCCGTCGCGCACACGCAGGTGGTGATCGGCACCACAGCGCGGGATCGTCAGCTCGCGGTGCCGGTCGAAACCTGTCGGGAGGTGGCCGAGAGCCTGCGGGATCTGGCCGCCGGGCAACCTGCCGATGCTGCACGGCTGCAAGCGGCCATTCTGTTCGGACGCGAGCGCTCGGGGCTGACCAACGAAGAGCTCGAGAGTTGCACACGGTTGTTACGCATTCCCTGCAACCCGGCCTTCAGCTCTTTGAACCTGGGCAGTGCGGTACAGGTGGTGGCCTACGAATCTGCCCTGGCTCTGGCACCCGGCACCGCCCCTGTGCCGGTGGCATTTCCGCCGATGAAGGAGAACTCCACACGTGCCGAGCAGAACACGCCCGCCACCAGTGAGGCCATGCAGCACTTTTTCGTTCATCTGGAGCAGGTGATGGTCGCGTCCGGGTTTCTCGACCCGGACAGACCGCGACTGTTGATGCGGCGGATGCGGCGTTATTTCGAACGCAACCGACCGAACGTCAACGAGCTGAACATCCTGCGCGGAGTGCTGGCAGCCACTCAGGGCTCCCTCGCCACGATGAGCCGCCCGGGCAAGAGCGTCGAACCCGGCCAAACCGACCCGGACGACGACGATTCGGTCGCGCTATCGGCAAGAGACCCCGCGGGTTCAGGCTCGTTCGAATAGACTTGGGCTTGTTCGGTCAGCGCCGCGCCCTTAGGTTATTATAGTTGACCGATTTACTCTGAAATAGAAAGCAGGCTTTTCCATGTGGCAACTGCTCAAAGAAGACGTGTCCTGCATTTTCGAGCGCGATCCGGCGGCGCGTGGCGTGTTCGACGTACTCACCTGCTATTCCGGCGTGCATGCCCTGTTGCTCTACCGCTTCACACACTGGTTGTGGAATCACCGTCTGCACTGGGCAGCTCGTTTTCTGAGCAATGTGGGCAGATGGCTGACCGGCATCGAGATTCATCCGGCTGCACGCATCGGCAGGCGCTTCTTCGTCGATCATGGAACCGGTGTGGTGATCGGGGGCACGGCCGAGATCGGCGACGACGTCACCTTGTACCAGGGAGTCACGCTGGGCGGGCGTACGCTTGCCGGGGAGAAACGTCATCCCACGTTGGGCAACCGAGTGGTGGTGGGTGCCGGTGCGAAGATTCTGGGCCCCTTCACCGTGGGCGACGACGCACGTATCGGATCGAACGCCGTCGTGCTCGAAGCGGTGCCTGCCGGCGCAACCGTGGTAGGCGTGCCGGGGCGAGTGGTGAGGTGCCGTGATTCGGACGAGAACTGTCTGAAACTGGTGAAGACCGGGCAGGAGCGGGTCGGCGCACGCCATTTCGATGCCTACGGCGTCGGGGGAGATATCGAGGAAGACCCCATCCTCACTACCTTGGCCCGGTTGCAGGAGCAAGTTGCCGATTTGCAGCACGAAGTGGATGAACTTCGCGGCGGGCAGCCCGGGAAGTGCGGAACGAGCCGGCGCAGGGCAGGCAGTGCCTGATACGATGCCGCAGTCTGAAATACTTGACCAATTTGGTCGGGTATGGGAAAGTATGGCATGCCACGCAATACCGGATGATCGATGAAACTCACGACGAAAGGTCGCTATGCCGTCACGGCCATGCTGGATCTGGCCCTGCATGCGGATCGTGGGCCGGTATCGCTTGCCGAAATTTCCACTCGGCAGGAAATCTCGCTGTCTTATCTGGAGCAGCTCTTCTCCCGGCTTCGAAAGCATGGCCTGGTAGTCAGCACCCGCGGTCCGGGTGGCGGTTACCGGGTTGCCAGGGGGCTGAATGAGGTCGCGGTGTCACAGATCATCGTCGCGGTGAACGAGTCGGTGGATGCCACCCAGTGTGGCGGTCGAGAAAATTGCCATAGCAACGGCCGCTGTCTGACCCATGATCTATGGGAAGGGCTGAGCGAACAGATCGAAGAGTTCCTCAGTGGCGTATCGCTACAGGACATGATAGATCGGCAGCGGGTAAAGACCGTGTCGATCAGACAAGATCAGCTCGTCATGCAACGCGACGACCGATCCTTTGCAAAGGCTCGCAGCGCGTAGGGGCGGCATTGCCCGCAGGTAGCCCGTTGTGCTGCCGGCAGACGAAATCGGCAGCCGTGCGGGTTGCCACGAACCGACAGATAATCGAGGTTAGAATCAGTGGGTACCTTGAACGTTCCGATTTACATGGATTACTCCGCTACCACGCCGGTCGACGAGCGTGTAGCGGCTAAGATGGCCGAATGTCTGACCAATCAGGGTCATTTCGGCAACCCGGCGTCACGTTCCCATCCGTTCGGCTGGCAGGCCGAAGAACTGGTGGAGCAGGCGCGCCGCGATGTGGCCGAGACTCTGTGTGCCGATCCGCGCGAAATCGTGTGGACATCGGGAGCCACGGAGTCCGACAACCTTGCCATCAAGGGTGCGGCGCACTTCAAGGCCAAGAAAGGCAAGCACATCGTCACCATGAAGACAGAGCACAAGGCGGTGCTCGATACCTGCCGCCAGCTCGAGCGTGAAGGTTTCGAGGTCACTTATCTCGATCCGCTGCCCAATGGCCTGCTCGACATGGACGTGTTCAAGGCTACCCTGCGCGACGACACCACGGTGGTGTCGATCATGCACGTCAACAATGAGATCGGCGTCATTCAGGATATCGCCGCCATCGGCAAGATCACGCGCGAGCGCGGTATCCTGCTGCACGTCGATGCGGCACAGAGCCCTGGCAAGGTGGTCATCGATGTCGATGCCATGAACGTCGACCTGATGTCGCTGTGTGCTCACAAGGTCTACGGGCCCAAGGGTATCGGCGCGCTTTATGTGCGACGCAAGCCGCGCGTGCGTATCGAGGCACAGATGCACGGTGGCGGGCATGAGCGGGGCATGCGTTCGGGCACGCTCGCCACTCACCAGATCGTCGGTATGGGCGAAGCCTTTCGCATCGCCCGTGAAGAGATGGGTACGGAGAACGAGCGCATGCGCATGTTGCGCGATCGCCTCTGGAACGGTGTCTGCGATATGGAAGAGATCTACCTCAACGGAGATCTTGAACAGCGTGTGCCGGGCAACATGAACATCAGCTTCAATTTCGTGGAAGGTGAAAGCCTCATCATGTCGCTCAAGGACATCGCGGTTTCAAGCGGGTCGGCCTGTACCAGTGCAAGTCTGGAGCCTTCCTACGTGCTGCGGGCCATCGGACGAAACGATGAGCTTGCACACAGCTCCATCCGATTTACGATCGGGCGGTTCACCACGGAAGAGGAAGTGGATTTCACGGTGAAGAAGGTGCGCGAAGCGGTCAACAAGCTGCGTGATCTCTCGCCCCTGTGGGATATGTTCAAGGACGGTGTCGATCTCGATTCTGTCGAATGGGCGGCTCACTGAGCACGTTCACAGGCGCTCTTCCGGGTACGTCTCTGGCCGCACGGCGGGCGAGCAGGTATTCTGGCGGTAATCAGTAAAATCTTTCGGAGATAATCATGGCATACAGCGACAAGGTACTCGACCATTACGAAAACCCGCGGAATGTGGGCTCTCTCGATAAAGACGATCCGAACGTCGGCACCGGCATGGTGGGCGCACCGGCCTGCGGTGACGTGATGCGGCTTCAGATCAAGCTCGGTGCCGATGGCCGTGTGGAAGATGCGAAATTCAAGACATACGGCTGTGGGTCGGCCATCGCATCCTCTTCTCTGGTCACCGAGATGGTGAAAGGCAAGACGATCGAGGAAGTCGAAGCGATCAAGAACATGGATATCGTCGAAGAGCTGGCGTTGCCGCCCGTAAAGATTCACTGCTCGGTGCTCGCCGAAGATGCGATAGCGGCCGCGATCGCCGATATCAAGTCCAAGCAGGGCGACGCTTCAGGCAATCAGGCAGGTACCGGTGGCATTACGGAAGTAGCAGCCGCAAGCTGAGACGAAATGTCGTCAGGCCGACCTCGTGTCGGCCTGGTGGCGTGTGATATGAAGCGCGGGCCGGGGATACGGGTCAGGACTATGAGTATGGGAATCACATTGACCGACAGGGCCGCCACGCACGTCAGGGGTTACCTGGAGAAGCGCGGCAAGGGCATCGGTTTGCGCTTGGCGGTGCGCACTACCGGGTGTTCGGGGCTGGCATACGTACTCGAATTTGCTGATGAAGTGGCAGCGAACGATGAAGTTTTCGAAGAGAACGATATCAAGGTCATCATCGACAGGAAAAGCCTGGTCTATCTTGATGGTACGGAGGTGGACTTCACGCGCGAAGGTCTGAACGAAGGGTTCAAGTTCCGCAATCCCAACGTGAAGGACGAGTGCGGTTGCGGTGAAAGCTTCACCATCTGATATCAGGGGTCAGTCCTGGATGGCCCGTTTACGGGCCGAAGGTATCTGACCATTCATTCATGTCGCTTAACCTGTCTGCCAACTATTTCGAGTTGTTCGACCTTCCGGTCGCATTCGACGTGCCGGATGCCGAGCTGGCGCAGCGGTTTCGAGCGTTGCAGCGTCAATTGCACCCGGACCGTTTCGCTGCGCGCCCGGATGCGGAGCGGCGCTGGTCGGTCCAGGCAGCGAGTCACGTCAACGACGGGTACCACACCCTGCGCTTTCCGTTGTCACGTGCCGGCTATCTGCTAAAACTCAACGGCATATCGGTCGACGAGGAAACCGACACGAAGATGGATCCGGGTTTCCTCATGCAGCAGATGGAATGGCGAGAAGCACTCGAAGAGGTTCCGGGCGCCTCATCGCCTTCTGCAGCGTTGGCGAACATCGGGCAGCAGCTTGAGCAGGCCTCGGCAGAACGTGACGAGGCATTTCGCAGAGCTTCCGAGATCGCCGACTGGGCGAATGCACGTAGGGTCATTCGCCAGTGGCAATTCCTCGACAAACTGCGGCGGGAATGCCGTGCAATGAAGGCAAGGCTCGATGATTGAACCCGCGGGTGCCGACCGGTGCGGTGCGTTGGCGCGACCCCCGGGCACCGGTGACGATGCCCACGAATCCATCAATATCATGCGAAAGGACCACTAATGGCGTTGTTGCAGATTGCCGAGCCGGGGCAGGCGGATGCACCGCACCAACACCGGCTGGCCGTTGGCATCGATCTGGGTACCACCAACTCCCTGGTCGCCTCCGTAGTCAGCGGCTCCGCCCGGGTGCTGGTCGATGAGGCCGGCAGGGGCATGTTGCCCTCGGTGGTACATTATCCTGCAGGTGATCGGGAGCCGCTGACAGGCGTTGCCGCCCAGGCGATGGCCGAGGAACACGCTTTCGATACTATCAGCTCCGCCAAGCGGCTGATGGGCAAGGGGGCTTCGGACCTCGACGACATCTGGCTCAGTCAGCGTTACCGCATCGATGCGAACAGTGGTTCGGTGCCCGCCTTTTTGACAGCGGCCGGGCCACGCTCCGCCATCGATGTGGCTGCGCGTATTCTCGGCGAACTGAAGCGCACGGCCGAGAAGTCCCTGGCCGGGGATCTGGTGGGTGCCGTGATCACGGTTCCGGCGTACTTCGATGACGCTCAGCGCCAGGCCACCAAAGATGCGGCGAGCCTGGCGGGTCTGCAGGTGTTACGGCTGATCAACGAACCCACCGCGGCGGCTGTGGCCTATGGGCTCGATCGTCAGGAGGATGGCCTGGTCGCCATTTACGATCTCGGCGGCGGTACCTTCGACATTTCGCTGCTGCGCCTCGAGCGCGGTGTCTTCGAAGTGCTTGCCACAGCCGGCGACACAGGTCTTGGCGGTGACGATATCGACAACGTGATCGTCGCATGGCTGCTGGAGCAGGCCGGGCTGGCTTCGCTGCCGAACGAGTCGGCACAAAGGCGTGTCAAGGTGCTTGCACGGCAGGCAAAGGAAGCCCTGACAAACGCTTCGGCAACGAGTATCGACTGGCACGTGGGGCAGGGGGGGGCTGGTGGCTGGCAGGGGGAGCTGACACGCGATACCCTGAACGCTCTGATCGATCCGTTGGTGGAGCGCACTCTTGCACCATGCCGTCAGGTACTGCGTGATGCGGAAGTGAGCAAATCGGAGTTGTCGGCTGTGGTCATGGTCGGTGGTTCCACCCGTGTTCCCCGTGTGCGAGAGCGCGTCAGCGACTTTTTCGAACAGACCGTGTTGTGCGATATCGATGCCGACGAGGTGGTCGCCATCGGTGCTGCCGTGCAGGCCGACCTGCTGGCGGGTAACAAGCCCGGTAGCGAACTGCTGCTGCTGGATGTGATACCGCTGTCGCTCGGCCTGGAAACCATGGGTGGGCTGGCCGAGAAGGTCATCCCGCGCAACACCACATTGCCGGTCGCGCGTGCGCAGGAATTCACCACGTACAAGGACGGTCAGACAGCCATGGCCCTGCATGTGGTGCAGGGCGAGCGCGAGCTGGTGGCTGATTGCCGCTCGCTTGCGCGTTTCGAGCTGCGTGACATTCCGCCGCGAGTGGCCGGGAGCGCTCGCATACAGGTGCTGTTCCAGGTAGATGCCGATGGCCTGCTGACGGTCAGTGCCCTGGAAAAGGAAAGCGGTACGGTGGCAAGCATCGACGTCAAGCCCAGCTACGGTCTGTCGGACGGCGAGATCGAAAGCATGCTTCAGGCGTCGATGGATCATGCATCCGATGATCAGCAGCTGCGCATGCTGCAGGAGCGGCGTGTCGATGCGGAGCGGGCCCTCGAGGCGGTACAGGCTGCACTACGTGCGGATGGTGACGAACACTTGAGCACCGCGGAACGTGGCGATATAGACGCACTGGTCGATGCGCTGCGAGAGACGCTGAAAACCACCGACCGGGAGACCATCGGAAGCGCTATTGACGCGCTGGAGGCGGGTAGTTCCAGTTTCGTGGAACGTCGCATGAACGCTTCAGTGCGGCGCATGATGACCGGTCAGCGGCTGAGCGACATCGAAGGTACCTTTTCCACGCCGGGTGCCACCGACGAACCGCGGGCCGGCAGTGATACGGATAGCATCGATTCTGCCGGCAATACGCCTGCCGAATCGTCCGATCTGACCACCACGAATTCCTGAAGAGATAACAGACCATGCCAACCATTACCGTCCAACCGCATCCGGATGTCTGCCCCGATGGCATCAGCTTCGACGCGGAGCCGGGCGTTTCCGTGTGCGATGCGTTGCTGAGGCATCATGTACACATCGAGCACGCTTGTGAAAAGTCGTGTGCCTGCACCACCTGCCACGTACATGTGCGAGAGGGGTTAGAAAGCCTCGAGGAAGCGGATGAACTCGAGGAGGACTACCTCGACATGGCCTGGGGCCTTGATACCGACTCGCGGTTAAGCTGCCAGGCCATCGTCGCCGAAAAGGACTTGGTGATAGAAATCCCGCGCTACACCATCAATATGGTGTCGGAAAATCACTGAGCCACAGAGCATCGACCATGAAATGGACCGACACCCAAGATATTGCCATCGAGCTGGCTGACAACAAGACAGACGTCGATCCGCAGCAGATTCGCTTCACGGATCTGCATGCGTGGGTTTGCGCGTTACCGGATTTCGACGACGATCCGGAGAAGTCGTCCGAAGGGATCCTCGAGGCGATCCAGATGGCCTGGATCGAAGAAGCAGACTGAAATTCCAGAATCGATACCGGAACCGGGATCTTCCTTCGTGTGATTCCACGAGCACTGCAGGTTTGACGCTGGAACTGGCAGGGCGTAGTATCCGCCCAGCTGGAGCAAGCGGTTCTTCGGGGTATGGCGCAGTCTGGTAGCGCATCTGCTTTGGGAGCAGAGGGTCGTAGGTTCGAATCCTGCTACCCCGACCATCTTTATCAACCACCACGCGCTCGTAGCTCATCCGGATAGAGCATCGGCCTTCTAAGCCGAGGGTAGCAGGTTCGAGTCCTGCCGGGCGCGCCACTTCTCGCTTGCAGATATTCGTGGATGAATACGGTGCCTTTCGGCTACACTATGCGCCCTGCAGTGAGCGCTTGCTCATTGTTGTGGCACCGCCTGATGGGCTTGCCCATCGATAGTCGTTACCCCCTTGACGGGCTTGTCCGTCATTAGTCGTACCCTGTGGTGGGCGTAGCTCAGTAGGTAGAGCGCAGGATTGTGATTCCTGTGGTCGTGGGTTCGAATCCCATCGTCCACCCCACATCTTCTTTCGTCCCCGGGCTGGTCTTCGAGCCGTTCCGCCTCGGTCAGGTTGCCGAGGCCCAGCGCTTGCGGTTCCGTTTCGGCGGCAGTGTTGTCCGGCAGGTTCATGCGAAAGTGGCGGAATTGGTAGACGCGCTGGTTTTAGGTACCAGTGTCTGATGACGTGAGAGTTCGAGTCTCTCCTTTCGCACCATTATCTTGTGCCGGAGACGGCACGCGCACAATCCCTGATGAGCGCGGCCCTCAAGCAAGCGGCGCCATCGCGATCGACTGAGGCAAGCATGCAAGTATCCGTTGAAACCACTGATGGTCTGACACGCAAGATGACCGTTGCGCTCCCCGCCGAGGATATCGACAGCGCGGTTCACGAGCGTCTCCAGTCGATCAGCAAGACAACGCGTCTGAACGGATTCAGGCCCGGCAAGGTTCCCTTCAAGGTCGTCAAGAAGCGTTTCGAGCCACAGGTGCGTTCCGAAGTGCTGGGTACCTTGATCAACCGCAGCTTCTTCGAGGCAGTCACCCAGGAAAAGCTCCGGCCGGCCGGCACTCCTGAAATCACGGCCGAGAACGATTCTTCCGACGACGACCAGGGCTTCAGCTTCACCGCCACCTTCGAGGTCTACCCGGAGTTCGAACCCTCCTACGACGAACGCATCAAGGTGAAGCGGCCGAACGTGGAGATCAAGGACAGCGATATCGACGAGATGCTCGAAAACCTGCGCAAGCAGCGAACGCACTACCATACGGTCGAACGTGCGGCGCGGGACGGTGACCAGGTCATCATCGACTTCGAAGGCAAGCTGGACGGCGAGACGTTCGAAGGTGGCAAGGCGGAGAAGGCACCGCTGGTGCTGGGTTCCGGCGCCATGATAGAGGGGTTCGAGTCGCAGCTGGCAGGCGTGTCCGCCGGTGATGAGAAGACCATCGATGTCACCTTTCCCGACGGCTACCAGGCGCAACACCTGGCAGGCAAGGCGGTCAGCTTCGATATCACGGTGCACGAGGTCAAGGAAACCCATCTGCCCGAGATCGACGAGGACTTCGTGAAGAGCTTCGGTATGGAAGACGGCAAGCTCGAAAGCCTGCGCGCAGACATCCGCGAGAACATGTCGCGCGAGGTGAAGCAACGTATCGACACCCAGGTAAAGAAGCAGATCATGGACGGCCTGCTGGACATCAACGAGTTTCCGGTGCCCGAATCGCTGGTCAAGGAGGAGATCGAACGACAGCGGAAGCAGTTGATGGAGCAAATGTCCGGCCAGGCCGACGAAGCGATGCTCAGCGACGATCTGTTTCGCGAAGAGGCGTCGAGACGTGTGCGCCTGGGGCTGATCGTCAGTGAGATCATTCAGCGCGACAGCATCAAGGCCGATGCCGGAGCCGTACGCGAGCAGGTCGAGTCACTTGCAAGTTCCTATCAAGACCCCCAACAAGTAGTAGATTACTATTACGGCAACAAGGAATTGTTGAAGAACATAGAAGGGCTCGTCCTGGAGAACACGGTTACCGAAGCCGTGCTCGAGAAGGCATCCGTTTCCGATGCGTCCTCGGCGTTCTCCGAGATCATGAATCCGTCCACGGCGGCGCCTGCCGAAGCGGCGATCGAAGGCAGTTCTTCATCAGCAACGGAGGGGGAAACTTCGGATCACGGAGGCGAACCCACGAGTCCCGGAGGCTCACCCTCGGCGAGCGAGGACACCACTGCTTCCGTGGCAGACGACAGCGAACCTGCATCCGAGAAATCCTGATATGACATTTGGTTCCGTACCCGGCACGACAACGACGAACAGTGGTGCACCCACTGTGTCGGCCATGAACTTTATACCTAGCGTGGTCGAGCAGGTGCCGGGGGGCGAGCGCTCCTACGACATCTATTCCCGGATGCTCAAGGAGCGGGTCATTTTCCTGGTCGGCCAGGTCGAGGATTACATGGCCAACTCGATCGTTGCCCAATTGCTCTTTCTCGAGTCGGACAACCCCGACAAGGAAATATCGGTCTACATCAACTCGCCGGGTGGTTCCGTGACCGCGGGCATGGCGATCTACGACACCATGAAGTTCATCAAGCCCGACGTCAGCACACTGTGTGTGGGTCAGGCGGCCAGCATGGGGGCGTTCCTGCTGGGGGCGGGAACCCCCGGGAAACGCTACACATTGCCCAATTCACGGGTCATGATCCACCAGCCATCGGCCGGTTTTCAGGGTCAGGCCACTGATATCGACATTCATGCGCGTGAAATACTGTCGATAAAGGAACGTATGAACAAGCTCATGGCGGAGCATTGCGGGCAGACGCCGGAAAAGATTCGTGAAGACACGGAGCGCGACCGCTTCCTGAACGCGGAGGCGGCGGTCGAGTACGGTATCGTCGATCGTATCGTCAAGTCACGCTCCGAAGAGATGGATGTCGCCTCCTCCGGCAAGGGCTTGCTGGAGAAGGCGCCTTCGAACAGTTCAGAGTCCTGATCTGCTGCCGGTAGCGGTCGGTTTGCCGGGTTGTCGCTCCCCTCAGTCTGGCAAGATGACGGGGGCCGAGGCGTGGCTGCCATCCGGATGATCGACGTATCCACGCCTGTACCCGAAGGTTGAAGTGTCGTAAGGTGTAGCCGAACTCCGAGGTTTTGAAGCATGAGTGATCAGCAAGACAAGAAAGACGACGGCAAGTTGCTGTACTGCTCTTTCTGTGGCAAGAGTCAGCATGAAGTACGCAAGCTGATCGCTGGGCCATCCGTCTTCATCTGCGACGAATGTGTCGATCTGTGCAACGACATCATCACCGAAGAAATGCAGGAGCAATCCGACGGGGAGGAAAGCTCGCTGCCGAAGCCGCACGAGATCAATGACCTACTCGATCAATATGTCATCGGGCAGGCGACTGCCAAGCGCATCCTGTCCGTGGCGGTGTACAACCACTACAAGCGTCTGGAGTACAAGGGCAAGAAGGGTGAAGTAGAGCTTGCGAAGAGCAACATCCTGCTGGTCGGGCCTACCGGCTCGGGTAAGACGCTACTCGCCGAAACACTGGCGCGTACCCTGAACGTACCGTTCACGATCGCCGACGCCACGACACTCACCGAAGCCGGCTACGTCGGCGAGGATGTCGAGAACATCATCCAGAAACTGCTGCAGAAGTGCGACTACGATGTCGAGAAGGCGCAGACCGGTATCGTGTACATCGATGAGATCGACAAGATTTCACGCAAGTCGGATAACCCCTCCATCACGCGTGATGTTTCCGGTGAAGGGGTGCAGCAGGCCTTGCTCAAGCTGATTGAAGGCACCATCGCCTCGGTTCCACCTCAGGGTGGGCGCAAGCATCCGCAGCAGGAGTTCCTGCAGGTCGACACGTCCAACATCCTTTTCATCTGTGGCGGCGCCTTCGCGGGTCTGGAAAAGATCATTCGGAACCGGGCCGAGAAAGGCGGTATCGGCTTCAGCGCCGAAGTCACTTCGAAAGACGACCAGCGCAACATCGGTCAATTGCTGAACGATGTCGAAGCGCAGGATCTCATTCACTTCGGCCTCATTCCCGAGTTCGTCGGTCGCTTGCCGGTGGTCGCCACGCTGGAGGAACTCGATGAGGAATCGCTGGTACGCATTCTCGTCGAGCCGCGGAACGCCATTACCAAGCAGTTCGAAAAGCTGCTGTCGATGGAAGGTGTGGAAATAGAATTTCGCAAGGACGCCCTGTACGCCGTGGCCAACAGTTCGTTGGAACGCAAGACCGGCGCACGCGGTCTGCGCACCATTCTGGAGAACGTACTGCTCGACACGATGTACGAGCTCCCGGGAATCGAGAACGTCAAGAAGGTCATTCTTGATGCCGCCGTGGTGCGAGGCGAGTGCAAGCCTTACCTGCTGCTCGAAGGGGAAGAGAAAGTCCTGGAGGAGGAGAAGTATCGGCGGGCTGCTTCGGACGACTGACCGGACCCCCACCCGGAAGTATGTGCCGGGCACAGGTGGTTTTCATACGATGACCATCGCGCCTCCGTGCTTGAATTGTGTGCCGCAGGGTTCCACCTTCTCCTGCATGCCCGGCTTATTCGGGCCACCTCTTCAGGAGACTGCCCACGGTGTCTGATTCCGAAACGATCTCAAAATCCGGTTCACAGGAAAACATGTTGCCGGTCCTGCCTTTGCGCGATGTCGTGGTCTATCCACACATGGTGATCCCCCTGTTTGTCGGCAGGGAGAAATCCATCGATGCGCTCGAGGCGGCCATGGCTGCCGACAAGCGTATCTTGCTGGCCGCGCAGACCAGCGCAACGGTCGACGAGCCGGGTCAAGACGATATTCACAGAACCGGCACCATTGCCACGATCCTTCAGTTGCTCAAATTGCCTGATGGCACCATCAAGGTGCTGGTGGAAGGCCAGGAGCGTGCCATCATCGAGCAAGTCGATGCAACTGGCGAGAGTTTCTTCCGGGCGAGCTATTCGGCCAACGAGACTGCAACCACCAAGATCGAAGGCAAGGAACTGGACGCGTTGGTGCGCTCGGTTACCGACATGTTCGATCAGTACGTGAAGATGAACAAGAAAGTGCCGCCGGAGATTCTCAGCTCTCTGGCCGGCGAAGAAGATGCGGACAGACTGGCCGACATGATCGCTGCGCAGCTGTCGTTGCGCGTCGAGGAAAAGCAGAAGATTCTGGAACTGTTCGATGCTTCCGAACGGCTTGAGCACCTGCTTGGCCTGATGGAAGGGGAGCTGGACATGTTACAGGTGGAAAAGAAGGTCCGCGGTCGTGTCAAGCAGCAGATGGAGAAGAGCCAGCGAGAGTACTACCTGAATGAGCAGATGAAGGCCATTCAGAAGGAGTTGGGTGAAATGGATGACGTGCCCAACGAAATGGAGGATCTCGCACGCAAGATAGAAACCGTCGGCCTGTCGAAGGAGGCACACAAGAAAGCCACGGCCGAGCTGGGCAAGCTGAAGATGATGTCGCCGATGTCCGCCGAGGCCACGGTGGTGCGCAATTACGTCGATACGCTGGTCGGTCTGCCCTGGAAGAAGAAGTCGAAGCTGAAGAAGACCTTGCAACAGGCCGAGGACATCCTCGAGCACGATCATTACGGACTGGAGAAGGTCAAGGAGCGCATTCTCGAATATCTGGCGGTGCAGAAACGTGTCGGGCATGCCAAGGGACCGATCCTGTGCCTGGTCGGGCCACCGGGAGTGGGCAAGACGTCACTGGGCAAGTCGATAGCGCGCGCGACGGGCCGCAAGTTCAGTCGCATGGCATTGGGAGGCGTGCGCGATGAAGCCGAGATCCGGGGTCATCGTCGTACTTACATCGGTTCGATGCCGGGCAAGATCGTACAGAACCTGTCCAAGATAGGCAAGCGTAACCCTTTGATACTATTGGACGAAATCGACAAGATGTCGATGGATTTCCGCGGTGACCCATCGTCGGCACTGCTGGAGGTGCTCGACCCGGAACAGAACCATACCTTCACGGATCACTACCTCGAGGTAGAGTACGATCTCTCGGACATCATGTTCGTGGCTACCGCGAACACCATGAACATCCCCGAGCCGTTGCTCGATCGGATGGAGGTTATTCGCATTCCGGGTTACACCGAGATGGAGAAGGCCAACATCGCCGAGCGCTACCTGTTGCCGCGCAAGATGAAAGACAACGGTCTCGATGACACCGAATTATCGGTCGATTCGGGTGCGGTGCTGGAAATGATTAGGAGCTATACGCGAGAGGCGGGGGTGCGGAATCTGGAGCGGGAGATCGCGAAGATCTGTCGCAAGGTGGTGCGCAAGGTCATTGATGATGACGACGCGACCGATGTGGCAACAGCTGCCGAAATCGTCGACGAGCCGGTAGATCAGACCATCCGGATCGACGAGGAAAACCTCGCTGATTATCTCGGGGTAAAGCAGTTTCGCTATGGTCGTGCCGAGAGCGAGAACAAGGTGGGTCAGGTCACCGGCCTTGCCTGGACTCAGGTGGGTGGGGAGCTGCTGACGATCGAATCGGCGGTGGTACCGGGCAAGGGCAAATTGTCCTACACCGGGCAACTGGGCGACGTCATGCAAGAGTCGATTCAGGCCGCGATGATGGTGGTTCGCAGCCGCGCCGAGTCACTCGGTTTGCCGGCTGATTTTCATGAAAAGAACGACTTGCACGTCCACGTGCCTGAAGGTGCGACGCCGAAGGATGGGCCGAGTGCCGGAGTAGGCATGTGCACCGCGATCGTGTCGGCGCTCACGCGGGTTCCGGTGATGGCCAATGTGGCGATGACCGGCGAGATCACCCTACGCGGTGAGGTATTGCCGATTGGCGGCTTGAAGGAGAAACTGCTCGCCGCACAACGTGGCGGAATCGATACCGTACTGATACCGGTGGAGAACGAGAAGGACCTTGCCGAGGTACCGGACGAGATCAAGAGCGGGCTGACCATTCACCCGGTACAGTGGATCGATCAGGTGCTCGATATTGCTCTGGCCTCGACACCGCCCACAGCGGAACCCATGGGCGAGACTGTGAAAACCAGTGAAGATCGCAGCGGAGACGCGGGCGGCGAGGTCCGACATCATTGATACCTCGATTCAATGTTTCGACTTGTCACAAATTACTTGAGTGCAATGCGCACCGTGTGAATCCTGATTGATTTCACGTATAGTGGCGCGGTTCGTCGGGGTCAACGTGCACTTTCACCCCGGCCCATTTTTCGTGACTCAAGGTTTCTTGATGTTGGTCTTGCACGGCGGTGGGGTGGCCGGTGGGGTTTCCCCGCTGACTCCATTGCCGGCAAGGCGGTCGTACCTCCGGTTGTACTGTCACGAACCCGATATCACAGTGAGGAAAGCGTTACATGAACAAGGCTGAGTTTGTCGAAGCGGTTGCAGCTAAATCTGACATGTCAAAGACAGATGCCGCCTCGGCGGTGGATGCTGTTCTCGATTCCGTTGCCGATGCGCTCAAGCAGGGAAATCAGGTAACTCTGGTAGGCTTCGGAACGTTCCTAGTCCGCAAGCGCGAAGCACGTACCGGTCGCAATCCACGTACCGGTGAGCCGCTCGAGATCGCGGCGTCGAATGTTCCGAGTTTCAAGGCTGGTAAAGCGCTGAAAGATGCAGTAAACTAGGCGGCTACCAAGCGAGTAGTTCGGGTGCTTAGCTCAGCTGGTAGAGCATCGCCCTTACAAGGCGAGGGTCGGGGGTTCGATCCCCTCAGCACCCACCATTAATGGAGCGGTAGTTCAGTTGGTTAGAATACCGGCCTGTCACGCCGGGGGTCGCGGGTTCGAGTCCCGTCCGCTCCGCCACTGACCAGTATGTATCGGCGATATGTCGCGGGTACGTGAGAACGGGGTGCTTCGGCACCCTTTTTTCGTTGTAAACGTGAATTCTCTCAGGTAAATCCATGCTGCTCGATATTCGCGAAACAATTCGCAACTCCAAGCCTCTCAAGTACACGCTGATCACGGTGATCAGCATACCGTTCGCCTTGGTGGGCATCGGGTCGTATTTCAGCGGTGGCCAGGCGGCCGGCGTGGCCGAGGTGGATGGCGTGGAGATCAGCCAGCAACAGCTCGATCAAGCTTACAATCAGCAGCGCCAGCGTCTGGCTCAGATGTTCGGCGGGGAAATACCCGAAGGTTTCGCCAACGACGAGCTCTTGCGCCAGCAGGCCCTTCAACAGCTTATCGAGCAGCAGGTGGTGCGAAGCGAAGTGGAACGTGAGAACTTTGCGGTGGGTGATGCAACCCTGGGACGCGAGATTCGCAACCTGCCCATCTTTCAGGCCGACGGCAAGTTCGATGATGAAACCTACCGCGCACAGATCCGGGCGATGGGCTCGTCCGTGGCCGGGTTCGAACAACAGTTTCGCGACGATACCGCCATCACGCAATTCAGGAACGGCATAGCCCAGACCAGCTTTCGCCTGCCATCGGAACAGCAGCGCATCGATGAGCTGAGCAGGCAGACACGCTCCATCGATACCCTGCGGTTCGATATCGAAAAGACCAAGAAGGGGATCACGCTTGCGGATGGCGCCGCCAAGGAATGGTTTGATGAACGAGCAGACCAGTATCAGTTCCCCGAGCGTGCCAAGCTCGCCTGGCTGGAGCTGGATCGCTCGAAGCTTGCCGACGCCATCGAAGTTACCGACGATGAGGCACGCGCCTACTACGACGAAAACCGTGGCCGTTACATGAAGCCACCGGTGCGCAGGGCTTCGCATATCCTCATCACGCTCGAAGACGATGCCAGTGATGACGCTGTCGAGGCTGCCAGGGCCACGCTGGTAGATTTACGCACGCAGGTGGAAGAAGGCGCGGATTTCGCGGCTTTGGCAAAAAGCAAATCGGAGGACGTCGGCTCCGCCGACGGGGGCGGGAGTCTGGGGGCGATCACGCCAGGGTCGATGGTGCCCGAGTTCGAATCGGCGCTCGAGGAGCTGAACGAAGAAGGTGCATTGTCAGAACCGGTACGCAGCGAGTTCGGTATGCACCTGATACGTCTCGACGGGATCAAACCCGAGTCCGGCCAGTCGTTCGCCAAGGTGAAGGGCAAGATCAGAAAGACCATGCAGACCGATCGTGCCGATCAGGAGTTCGGTGAGCTGCGCGAGCTGCTTTCGGAGCTGACGTTCGACAATCCGGAGTCCCTGGAAGTGGCCGCCGAGGAAACCGGTCTGGAAGTGCAGGAATCCGACTGGGTCGATGCGCAGAGCCAGGGTGATACGCTGGCTTACAATCCGCAGGTGCTGAGTACAGCGTTCAGCGAAGAGGTCAAGGAGGAAGGCAACAATTCCGACATCATCGAGTTGTCCGATGGTCAGGCCGTGGTGGTCCGGGTTATGGAACACGAGGGTCCACGACCTCAGACGCTCGAGGATGTCAGGCCACAGATAGTCGATGCGATCAAGGCCGAGCGCGCCGGCAAGGAGCTGGACAAGGCGATGAAGGAGGCCCGTGGCAAACTCGTATCAGGCGATTCCGTCGCCGATCTGGCCAAGGGAAACAAGTTGGCTAAGTCTGCTCGGGGCACGGTGCTGACCCGAGAAGCTACCACCTTCAGCCGTGATGTGATCGACCAGGTGTTCGCCCTGCCGCGCCCGTCGGACCAAGGCAAACCGGTGGTAGGAAGCTCGACGCTGGCGGCAGGCGATCGGCTTCTGTATCGTCTGACGAAGGTCGAGGTTCCACCGAAGTCCGATGCCGGTAGCGAAGAAGGTGGCGATAGCACGGCAAGGGAAGTAGCCGAGGGTGCAGATCCGGATTCAGCCCGCGGTGCAGACCGGGCAGCCGCCGCGGATGGTACCGAGGTAGAAGGCTCGGCTACGGGTTCCACCGGCGTAGCGGCACCTGATCTCGGCAACATAGAGTTCGGGGCGCTGGTAAGCAACCTGCGCGAACGAACTGACATAGAAACCTACTAGCGGTTCTTTCATACGATAGCGGCCGCTCCCCGTGCTAGTGTCTTGCCTAGTTCATGTCATCTTGGAGAATAGCTGATGATCGGGCACCGTCCCATCACCGCCATACCGATATGCACGTTGCTGATCCCGGCTCTTTTATTCGTCTCCCGAACTGCAACGGCAGAGCTGGAAGCCTTCAAGCTTGATCCGGAGCACGCCACCGTCGCGTTCCTGATAGACCACGTGGGCTATGCCCGTACGCTGGGCACTTTCACGGAAGTATCGGGTAACTTCGAGTTCGATGAAGCCGAAGGCGTCTTACGCGAGTTGCGTGTCGAGGTACCCACTGCCAGCGTATCAACGCATCATGAAAAGCGGGACGCTCATGTTCGTAGCGGGGATTTTCTCGACGTCGAGTCGCACCCGACCATGACGTTCACGGCCAGCGGCGATACGGACGTCATCGACGGCGAGGCCACCATTCGGGGCGAGCTGACGCTGTTGGGCAAGACACAGCCACTGACGCTTGACGCGACCGTGAACAAGTCAGCCCCCTATCCCTTCGGCCACAAGCTCGTCACGCTTGGCGTTTCAGCGACCGGGAACGTGCAGCGCAGTGCTTTTGGCATGGACTACGGCGTGGCTGAAGCCCTCGTCGGTGACGATATCGAGCTGATCATCGAGATCGAAGCGAACCGGCTTTAGGCCGTTCGGATCGAACTGAGTATCGATATCGAGACCCATCGGCGCCGAAAGTCGGCTCGACCCGATTACTGAAATCGAAATTGATCGACGTCGTGGATCGAAGGAGGTCGGGTCTGCTCAAGGCAGTCCGACTGGTGATTGCGTCTGCGCAGCCGCTTCGAAACGTGTCGCGAGCAATTCGCGCATGGCCTCCATCGGCAGGGTCGCACTCGCTGTGTCTGGCACCATCCCGTCACTGAAATTCGCGGCAGGCAGTCGCTGCAGTAGCGTTTCGTCGGAAGACACGACATGGATCGGAACATCGTAGCTGCCTTCTTCGCCGTTGATCACTGGCAAGGGCGCATGATCTCCCAGGAGAATGAACAGCGAGTCGTCGGCAAACCGTGCGAGGTACTCAGCGAGCACCTCCAGCGAGTATTCCAGCGACAGCGCGTACTGGTCACGTATGCGTTCGGGATCGGCCCAGACCTCCCGCGGCAGGTCACCCTGGCGCTTCGTGCCATCGAAGATCGCCCCATCGCCCACAGCCTCCCACGGCAACACCAATGGTAGCGGCGTCCATGGGGCATGTGAGCTGATCAGAGCGATCTGAGCCATGAGCGGGCGCTTGGAAGGCTGACGGATCTTCTCCTCGAATGCCGCCAGAGTGTATTGATCCGGCATGGTCACCCATTCGAAATTCTGTCCTCGGTAGCCCAGGGTCCTGCTGCCGTGAAACTGTTGGAAACCGTACCAGTCGCCCTCGGGCCAGTCGAGCGTGATCGCCGGCATCACGCCGGCGGTAGTCCAGCCCGCCTGTTCGAACAACCGGTTCAGAGAGGTACGTTTCGAGGTGACCAGACGCTCGAAGCGTCCGTGGTTGGTAATTCGCAGGCCGGACATAAAGGTCGCGTGCGTCAGCCAGCTCCGCCCGCCTCGAACTGAGGAACGCGACCAGCCGCTGCGTGCGTGAAGGCCGGCACCCCGGATCGTCTTGTCGACATCGCTGAGGCGGGCGATGGCCTGGTCGCGAAACCGCCGCCTTTCAAGGAATCCCCGACCGTAGGATTCGATGAAGATCACGATTACATCGCGGTCCGCCAAGGTTGCGAACCCGGGCTTCGCACCGCTTAGCGGATCGGTGCGCAATAACGATGCGAAAACCGTCTGATCGGCCACCGCGCGCTGCAATGCTGATACACGCTGACCGACATCAGCGGCAAGATCAGCCTGCACACGCAGGTCGATCGCGGTTCTCGGTTGCAGCCAGAGCCCGGCCAGTACTGCAAGAATTGCGACTATCGCCGAACTCCGTAGCAGGCGGTGTTGCCTGCCCGTTACCTCGCCGATGACGCGCAGCGCCTGATACAGCAGCACACACAGCAGTATCAGCGCGCCGATACTTACCCCGGCGGCCACCATGGCTTGCCAGCGACCGAGGCTACCCGACGCAAGGTTCCAGCCCGCGTGCACGAGGTGGATGTCGAGCAAGGGATTGAAGCGTCGTTCGAAGGCCACCCGCGTACCCATGTCGGCGAGCCTCAGAAGCACGATCAGGCCCAGCAGAGTCACCACCAACAGCCGGACAGCGAGCTGCACGCGCTGCGGCAGGCAGACGAACAGGAGAACGAGAAGCGGCAATTCCAATGGCAGGCGCAGGAAGGTGTCAGGAACCAGCAGCTTCAGCTTGCCCGGCAGCAGTAGAGTCAGCAGCAGGACGACCAGCGCCCCGACGATGAGCGCCCAGTGGCCGGAGGCGGGTGATAATCTGCGCGTTCCCTCGCTCACGTCGGTACCCAGCGGTCCTTCCATGGGATACTGGCGAGCCCGTCATCGGCGTACGGAAGGACCACCCCATCCGGGTGAGTGCAGGCTGGCACTCCGCACGCCTTATCGCTCGACAGGCCCTGCGGGAACCTCATGGCTGGAACGTTCATCAACCGGTGGTTTCCGGTCGCCTTGAAAGGGCTGGTCTTCGTCATCGTATGTGCGCTTCTGTGGGCATCGATCGATGTGCGCGCCACCGGGCGGCTACTGGCTTCGGCGGATGTCGGTTGGCTGGTCGCGGCGCTTGGACTGGTTCAGATTCAGATCGTTCTCTCGGCGCTACGTTGGCGCTTCACCGCGATGCGGCTGGGCAAGCGGCTGGCGAGGCGGCGGGTCGTTGCGGAATATTATCTTGCCACGCTGCTCAACCAGACCTTGCCTGGTGGTATCAGCGGTGACGCGGCTCGCATAGTGCGCAACAGGGATGCCGGAGGTAGTGCCGTTGTCATCGAAAGGCTGGCCGGTCAGTTCGTGTTCCTGCTGGTGACCCTGACCGGGCTCGCGTTCTGGCTGCCGTTGACGGGCCGGGCGCTACCGCTCGAGGGTCTGCGCAGTGCCGGTTTCGTGCTGCTGGTCATACTGTGTGTTTCGCTGGTCGTTCTACTGACCTATCGTTTCGGCCCGTTCGGCTGGCGCCGTAAACTCGTTGAATTCTGCAGCTCCGTCCACCGCTCGTGGCTGGTTGACGGAAGCTTCGGACCTCAGGCCTCACTCAGCCTGGGTATCGTCTTCACGTACCTTGCGGTGTTCGGGCTGTGTGGTCTGGCGATCGACCACCCACTTCCCTGGGCCGGTCTGATCACGGTGGTGCCGCTGACATTGCTGACCATGCTGGTGCCGGTGTCGGTAGGTGGCTGGGGTGTGCGTGAAGCGGCGGCCGCGTTTCTCTGGCCGTTGATCGGCGCCACTGCCGAAACCGGCGTGGCCACCAGCGTACTTTACGGTCTGGTCTCCGTGGCAGGCAGCCTACCGGGGTTGCTGGTGTTGTTGATGCCGGACCGGTCCAAGCTATCGCATACAGGTACACTTGGCGCTGGCAAGCGAGGCCGCGAAGATGAATGAATCAGCCCCCGTGCTGGCCATGATGATGGCGATGGACCGCAACAAGCTTATCGGCAAGGATGGTGGAATGCCATGGCATGTGCCGGGTGAACAGGCATACTTCAAGTCTGTCACCCTGGGCAAGCCTATCATCATGGGTCGCAGAACCTATGATTCGATCGGCAGGCCGCTACCGGGCCGAACCAACATCGTGGTAACTCGTGATGCTCACTGGAAGGCTGAAGGTGTCACAGTGTTACAATCGTTGCGCGATGCAATCTCGTACGGTGAGCGCGTCGCAAGCGAGCCGGCAACGCGGGCTAGCGAGATCGTGATCATCGGTGGCGCGCTCCTGTGTCGCGATGCGATGCCGCTGACCCAAAGGCTGTACCTGACCTTCATCGATCACGTGTTCGAAGGCGATACCTGGTTTGACAGCTATGAGCCGGGTGACTGGAACGAGAGCATGCGTGACCAGCGCGACCCGGCAACCACCGGCGGCCTCGATGTCGCCTATCTGATACTGGAAAGAGACGTGTTGAAACGCCCCCTGGTCGACGATGCCTCGCTGTAAATGACCACTTTCGAATTCCCCTCCAGACGAAAGCGCACCGATCTGCAACGGTCGATGGCTATAGAGACTCGAATGTTCAGAAAAATCGTCCATGCCCTCCTGCTGGCACCCCTCGTCTTCGCCAACCCATCGGCACTTGCCGACGAGGCAAGCGATGCACAGGCTTATCTCGAGCAACACACTTCCCGCCAGAACGACTGGGCAGGCCCTACCCGTGGGCCCGGGGGCCGCGAAGACATCACTATCGCGGTGTTGCCCGGCGATCTGCACAACGGCGGTATTCTCGGTTCCACCCGTGGCATCGTGAAGGCGGCCATCGTGCTGGGCTGGAAAGTTCGAGTACTCGACGGAGCCGGCACCGTCGAGGGTCGCACCAATGCCTTCGAACAGGCGTTGGCGTTGGGGCCCGACGGTATCGTGATCAATGGCTACGATGCCTATGAACAGCGTCCGAACATGCAGCAGGCCAGCGATGCGGGTATCGCGATGGTCGCCTGGCATGCCGCATCGACCGTCGGCCCGATCGAGGAGCTGGATATTTTCGCCAACGTGACCACCGATGCGATGGAGGTAGCCCGTGCTGCCGCCACCTGGGCCTGGCTCGATGCGGATGGGGAGCCCGGGGTCGTCATCTTCACCGATTCCACCTATCAGATCGCCATCGACAAGGCCGATCGGATGCAGGAGGTCATCGAGGAGCTGGGTGGAACCGTTCTCGATTACATCGATTCACCACTGTCCGATACGGAAAAGCTGATTCCGGATCTCACCGTCGATCTGCTCGAACGCCACGGTGATGCATGGACGCACTCACTGGCGATCAACGATCTGTACTTCGATTCCATGAGTGCGACGCTGTCGGAAGCGGGCGTTCAGGGTAACGGGGCACCGGTCAATGTAGCCGCGGGTGACGGTTCCGATACCGCCTTCGAACGAGTTCGGCGCGGCGAGCATCAGGCGGTGACCGTCGCTGAACCACTGACACTGCAAGGGTGGCAACTGCTCGACGAGATGAACCGGGCACTGGCCGGGGAAACCTGGTCAGGGTATGTGCCGCCGCTGCGGGTAGTGACGCAGGAGAACATCGAGTTCGATGGTGGTCCGAACAACTCCTTCGATCCGGAAAACGGCTATCAGGAAGCCTATAGCACCATCTGGTCAGGTGCGAGTGCTGGCGAATAGCGGGCATCCAGGTCCCTGACGACGAGGGTACCGGCGCCATTGAGGAGTTGCTGGCAAGGCCAGACGACGACGGTACCCGCACCATGGAGGAGTTGCTGGCAGGGCCGGTAAAATTCTTTTCGGTATGGTGCTTGTCTCCTTTCCTGCACGTTTTCTTCATGAACAGTTGGACAGGTTTCTGATTTCACGATAAAGCGGCGATCATTCAGGCCGATCCCTCTCGCATCGAGCGGCGTTTCGACATCCCGTCGGAGCTGCTCTACCCGAGAGGTCTCATGTTTCGTATCCTGCTTTTCGTCTTTCTGTCCGCACTGCCCCACATCACATCGGCCGCTGCCGGAAAGCTCATGCTCGACGACGATCGGTGGCACATGCTGAGTATCCCGGGGTCGGATGCCGCCACCCTGCGAGAAGTGTTCGGCAAGGTCCTGCCGGCGAGCCGATACGAGAAGACCTGGATAGGCTATCGCTTCGATGCCAGGGCGGGTGTCTATGTGACCGTCGCTCTGGATGAGCGTCTCGCCCCCGGCTCGGGCTTCTGGTTCATCCATCGAACCGGCAGGTCGGTGGCCGTCGAATTCGCCGGTCGTCAACCAACGTCTGCGATCGTGAGATCGCTGGGCAAGGCCACGAATTCGCCCGATGTTCACCTGCTGGGCACGCCGGCTATCAACACGACTTCCGTATCTGATCTGCAAATCGTGTCCGACGGGTCCGTCAGCGATTGCCGCTCAGGGTGCGGTATCGACGCGGCTGCCGCCTCGGGCTATGTGATCGGCAAGCTGTGGATTTGGGATCCTGCCGCAGCGGACTACCGCGTGCTGGGTGCGAGCGACACGCTCGACGCATGGCAGGGGTTCTGGCTGCCGGTACGCAACAGCAGTGAAGCCGGGGCGATATCAGTACGCTTTTCAGCAACGACCGGTACGCCTGGCAGCAGTGGGCCCTCCGGCACGCGAGCCGATACCTTCGGCTGTCTGGATCGCAGCGCAGATGTCGTACCGGTCACCGGTGTGCTGACCAGCCGCTACACTCCCGACCTCGCGCCTGGCCGTGCGTTCGATGCCCGGCGTGCGGAGTTCTACACGGACAACGCACGTTGGGGGGCCATCGATCTGAAGGGGGATGGCACAAGCCGGAACACGTGCTGGGCGGGTGGATTCGTGCATTCGTCGCGACCGTACGATGCGTCCTGGCTTGATCACAAGGCGGTCGTGAACCCCGATGACCCGTCGCGCAACAGTACTGCCATCGAGAACCGCGGTACCGATACGACGGTGACAGGTCTCTACGCGTTCAATGTGTCCGATGCGTTTCGGACCTCCGATGCGACGAACTGGCGAGTCGAGCACAGCTGGGCTCACTACGTGCGGGACGACGGCATCGAGAACGACCGGCTGCGTTCCGGTACCATCTACGACACCCTGTTCGATGGCGTTTACACGGCGTTCAGTGCGCGACCGGACGCTCCAGACACCAGCGTCGATGGCCGCGGCAATCTGATGACGATCGACAGGGTGCTGGCCCGATTGCAGGCACAGCCCTACCCCTACAAGTGGAAAGAGGGCCGCAATACGATAGATGCAGCCGGCAGGCGTCATTCAGGCAAGGGCATGCCTTACGGTCACGGGCTTCTGTTCAAGTATGAGGAGAACCGCGTGCCGGGCCGTAACATGCATTTCGCGATCCGCGACAGTGTGTTCATGGCCGAGCACATCTCGGCGGACAAGAACTTCGATTTCCCGGACGAATCACTGATAGACGAGTGCCGCAACGTGAGCGTGATATGGCTCGGGCCAGGAGAGTACCCGGGCCAGCTACCGACCCGGAAGTTTCCGAACTGCGTGAAGGTCGTCACCGGTCAGGCGGGCAGGGACCTGTGGAGACAGAAAGTAAGCGATTGGCATGAACGCCATCCGAATGTCGGGCTCGATCACAAGCCGGCAAGCCCTGGAACCTATGCGTTCCCGCAGGTCTTCTGAGCCTCGATGCAGCGAGCGCTCAAGGAATGCCGGGCACTGGCAGTGGATTGCCGGCACGCTTACCCGGTTTCGATGGTTTCGTTCTGATGGTTTCATGGAGCATGAGGTGCCGACAGCGGCGGTCTTTCACCACACCATTTGCCCCTCGCGCTCATGCATGCCGATGCGAGGTACCTTGGGCACCGTATGGCTGCGCCCGTGATCGATGTTGAAGGCTGTCAGCATGCCGCCCCAGACACAGCCACGATCGATGGGCACGACCTTCGGATGCGACATGCCCGGGTGACTGGACCAATGCCCGAAGATGACCCGGGTCTCGTTGAAGATCCGACCGGGTAGGTGGTGCCAGGGTAGTAATTTTTCCGGAGCAGCGGCCGGCGGGCCATTGAAGCCGAACTCCAGCCTGCCTCGGGCATTGCAGTAACGCATACGGGTTAACACGTTCACTGCCAGGCGGCGGCGCTCGTGCTTCTTCAGACTGGCGGCATTGCTGCCCGGCCATTGATCCGGTGAGTTGCCATACATGCGTTCGAGAAACTTCACATGGCGCGACGAACGCAGCACGCCCTCGAGCTCATCAGCAAGCATCTTCACAGTGGCAAGGTCCCAGGCAGGATGAATGCCCGCGTGTACCAGCAGGCATCCGAGCGCGGCATCATGGTGCAGGAACGGACGATGACGCAACCAGTGCATCAGCTCATCACGGTCACTGGCCGCCAGGATGCGCTCGAAGGTATCCTTGTGAGACGATTCGCGAACGCCGTTGGCAACGGCCAGCAAATGCAGGTCGTGATTGCCCAGTACCACTGTGGCGCTGCTACCGAGCTCACGTACGAATCGTAGGGTAGCCAGAGATTGCGGCCCGCGATTCACCAGGTCGCCGACGAACCACAGGTGGTCGATACGCGGATCGAAACGCAGCTTGTCGAGCAGGCGCTGCAGGGGGCTCAGGCAGCCGTGCAGGTCACCGATGGCATAGGTTGTCATGTCATCTGCCGGGATGAGGTCAGTGCCAGCGGCGCCTCAGGAGTGAAGGCGGTACCGGATGGCTGTGATGCCTGATCCCTTGGCAAGAATAAAGTGTCGCTTTCGCTTGTCCAGCTGCCCGCCGGGCAAGGCGAGAAGTGGACAACTCAATGCAGCGTGCGTGGTCCGGAAAGCAGGAAGTCCGAGATCGGCGCACGAAATTCTACACCATCGTCGGTTACCATAACGTAGGCACCGCCCATGATGCCCGTCGATGTTTCCAGCAGCGTACCGCTGGTGTACTGAAACCCTTCACCGGGTTTCAGGTAAGGCTGTTCGCCTACCACGCCATCACCTTGCACTTCCTGCACTCGCCCGTTCGCATCGCGTATCACCCAATGCCGCGTGAGTAGTTTCGCAGGCTGTTGACCGACATTGCTGATGGTCACCGTGTAGGCGAACACGTAACGGTTGGCGCCAGGGTCGGACTCGGCCTCGACGTACAGGGTATCGACATCGATATGAATGCCGTTGCTGTGTTCGCTGTTCATGTGCTACAGGATACCCCGAGGCTCCGAGAGTTCAAGGGTTTTGCGAACGAACCTCGCGCCACTGCGCGAGAACACTCAGGGCAATGCCTGCGACGATGACGCCGGCACCGATCCACGTCATCGAGGCGTAGTGCTCGCCGAGTGATACGGTGCCTACCAGCAGCGCAACAGCCGCTGCCACATAGCCGACCTGGCTCAGGTATGTCGGGCCCCCCAGTTGCTGCAGGCGGAAGAACTGCGTGAACATCGCGGTCGCCGCGATGATCTGCGCCGTGACCACCCACGGGATATCAAGCAGATCGCCAAGGGTACGAAGATCCGTTCGCAGTGCGATCAGGCACAGCAGTATCAGGCTTGCCGCGACATTGCTTCCGGTGGCAAGCGCCAGCGCCTGCGTACCGTTGGGCCAGCCAAGCGTGCGGTACAGGTTGCCGAAGGCCAATGACAGCGGTATGCATAACCCCAGTAGTACCCAGCCGACCTCGGCGGGTGCACCGATCTCGCCGCGTGTGCTCGCCACCATGATCGCACCGACGAAGCCGATCAGGATGCCCATGACGCCCAGAGGTGAGGGCACTCGGACCCGCCACAGCGACGCGATCAACAGGGTGAAGATCGGTGAGAGCGTGAACAGGATGCCTGCGAAGCCGGAGCCGAGCCTGGGTATCACGTAGAAGATGAGGCTGTTCGGAATGACCAGCGACATCGTCGCGAGCAGGGTGTAATACCGGAGGTGTTCCCGTGTCACCGGCAGGCGCTCCCGGCGCAGCAACATCAGCGCGTAAAGGCCGGCGGCCGAACCGGTGGCAATCAGCCACGTCCATGCCAGGGGATGGATGCCGGCGACACTTGCCAGTTTACCCAGCGGAAAGGTCAACCCCAGCAGGCTGCCGGTGAAGAGCAGCAGTACGGCGGGCTGATTCACCGATTGGCGTTCGCCATGCCCGCCAGCACCGTCATGGCGGAGTCGCCGACCCTGTCTGGCACTGGGCCGACCAATGCTGTCACGGCGGAGTGGCCGGCGCGTTCAGGCGCAGTTTCGGCGAATCGAGCAAGGCAGCAAGTTGGCCAAACTGCTCGAGTGTCAGCGTTTCGGCGCGCGCGCCGGGGTCGATGCCGACACGTTCAAGTTCGGCAGGTTCCAGGTATCCGCGCAGGTTGTTGCGCAGGGTCTTGCGCTTGCTGGCGAACGCGATGCGGGTGACTTGAGAAAGATGATTGGCATCCTCGACCACCGGTTGCGCCCGCGGCACCAGCCGCACCACACCCGAATCCACCTTCGGTACCGGCTCGAAGGCTGACGGGCTCACACCGAACAGGGGTTGCACGATGAAGAAGCTCTGCATGAGCACACTCAACCGCCCGTAGTCACGCGTACCACAGATGGCGACCAGCCGATCGACCACTTCTTTCTGCAACATCACGTGGATGTCCTGTATGCAATGCCGAAACTGCAACAGGTGGATCAACAGCGGTGTGCTGATGTTGTAGGGCAGATTGCCGAGTACGCGCCATGGCTGCCCGTCTTCACGTTCAGCGAGTTTCAGCTTCAGCACATCCTGCTCGATGATGACGAGCGCAGGTCGCAAGGCGCCTGCCGGCGTGTCGCGTCGCCGCTCGACCAGCTGGTTGTGCAGCAGTTCGATCAGGTCGCGATCGATCTCGACGACTGTCAGCGTGCCTGCACGGTCGAGCAACGGCCAGGTCAGCGCACCGCGACCCGGGCCGATTTCCAGCAATGCCTCCGTTGGCTGCGGATTCACGGCTGCCACGATCGAGCCGATCACGGTCTGATCATGCAGGAAGTTTTGCCCGAATCGCTTGCGGGCGCGATGGCTCATGTCGGCTGACCGGCCAGCATTTGCGCCAACCCCATCCTTTCAGCCAGCCGTAGTGCCGCGCTCAGACTGCCGGTATCGATACCCGGGCCCGCACTTCGTGCTGTTGCCGAGTCGGTGCCGGGACCGGTGAGGTTACCGTCTTCGCCATGTCCCACGGCCGCCGGATCCACGGTACCGCTCACGGATGCTGCACGCTTGCCGGCCTTGTCGAGAGCCGTGCCATGATCCACTGAGGTGCGGATCACGGGGAGCCCCAGGGTGACGTTCACCGCGCGTCCGAAGCCTGCGTATTTCAGTACCGGCAGGCCCTGGTCGTGGAACATGGCCAACACCGCATCGGCATGCCGCAGGTGCTGAGGGGTGAACAGGGTATCCGCCGGCAGCGGCCCGCGCAGATTCATGCCCTCGGCGCGCAGGCGTTCGAGCGTCGGCGTTATCACCTCGATTTCCTCGCGGCCCAGATGCCCGCCTTCACCGGCATGCGGGTTCAGCCCGCACACCAGAATGCAAGGGTGGTCGATGCCGAAACGGCGCTGCAGATCGCGGTGCAGGATGGTCAGCACATCGACCAGCACCTGCGCAGTGATGGCGGCCGGTACCGCAGACACCGGCATGTGAGTGGTAGCCAGTGCAACCCGTAGCGTATCGGCGACCAGCATCATCACCGGGCTGGCGTGCAGGCGCTGTGCAAGATATTCGGTATGGCCGGTGAACGCGATACCGGCATCGTTAATCACACCCTTGTGTATCGGAGCGGTGACCATGGCATCGAAGCGGCCGTCCCGGCAGCCATCGACTGCCACATCTAGCGTGCGCAATACATAAGGTGCATTGTGCGCGTTCAGTTCGCCTGCGATCGCAGCTTCCGCCATCGTCACCTCGGCGACGCACAGGCTGCCGGGGGCATCGGCGCGCGGGCGGGTCTCGGCATCGAATGGGCGTATCGACAACGGCAGGCCAAGCTCCCGTGCCCGGGCCAGCAGCAGCGAGTGGTCAGCCACGGCGACTACCTCGTGCTCGCGCGCCTGCTGTGCCAGCATCACCGTCAGGTCCGGGCCGATGCCCGCCGGTTCGCCTGGCGTCAGTGCCAGGCGCAATCGATCCTTATTCATGCCGGTTCACGAAGGCTTCATGTCGATATACGTCTCATCGCGCAGCTGACGAATCCAGCGCTCCGACTCCTGTTCGATCTTGCGCTGCTGCAAAGCCGCTCGCGCCTGTTCGCGCTGCGCCGGTCCATCGACCTCGCTGGTGCGTCGATCGAGCACCTCGAGCAGATGCCAGCCGAACTGCGTGCGAAATGGCTCACTGAGCTCACCTATCGTCGTTTGACGAGCCACCTCTTCGAGCCCTTGCGGCATTTCCCCGTCGGTGAACCAGGGCAGCTCACCGCCGCGATCGGCACTGTTCGGATCTTCGCTGAACTCGGCGGCCAGCGCCGCAAACTCTTCGCCGTCCTGCAGACGTTGCCGGATCCTGGCCAGTGCCGTGCCACGGTTCGGTGACTCACCTGTCAGGAAAATATGCCGTACCAGTGTCTGGTCCCGTGTCGATGCGTCGGCTGCCTCGATATCTTCGAGCCGGATCACGTGCAAGCCGTTCGGTGAGGTCAACGGGCCGTCGATGTCGCCCGCTTGCATCGTGCGCAGCGCGTCGGCCAGGAAGCCGGGTACTTCCTGCAGGTTGCGATAGCCCAGATCGCCGCCTTCGAGTGCCTGGGAACCATCGGATTCCGCTGCGGCCAGTGCGGCGAAATCCTCACCGGCTTCGAGGCGTTGCAGAATGCTGTCTGCCTTGTCGCGAGCAGCCTCCGCCTGTGCCTTCGGCGCAGATGGCGGCACGGCGATCAGTATATGACTGACGCGGTATCGTTGCTGTTCCCTGGCATCCGATGCCAGGGCTGCGATGTAGTCGTCGATTTCTTGCTGCGACACACGGATGCGGCTTTCCACGTCGCGCTGGATCAGTTGCTGGGTTATCAGGCTCTGCTCGATGTTGTCGCGGAACTGGTCGAAGTCGAAACCCTGGGCCCGCAGGGTTTCGCGAAACTGCGGCAGGTCCATGTTGTTGTTGCCGGCGATCTGATCGATGGCCCGATTCACGGTCGAGGCATCCACCGACACACCGAGTTCGCCGGCTCGCTGGCGCTGTATCTCCAGATCGATCAGCCGTTCCACGACGCGTTCGCGCAACACCTGATCGCTGGGTAGCTGCTGCTGGTTGGCGCGCGCCTGAGAGCGCAGGAAGCTCATCTCGCTGTCGATATCGCTGCTGAGCACGACTGCCTCGTTGACCACGGCCACGATCCGGTCGAGCACGACATCCTGCGCGTGTACCGTCGGTGCCAGGGTGATGCTCAGCAGCAGCGCAAGCCGGCAAAGCGCGCGCCGGCGTCGCGAGCCGCGAGGAACGCCAAGGCTGGCGGGGCCGGTCCGGCTGGCACGGTAGGCAGGGGGGCCAGCGAGGCCGCGCAGGCGATCTGTCGTCGAGTGACCTGCCTGATGCGCCCGGTGCTGACGGGTTGATTCTCGTAGTGTCATCGAAAGTGTTACCTGTGTCTGCATGTTCTTCAACTGAAAGCGCCGCTGGTGTCTGTCTCCCCGAGCGGCCAAACCCGTGTTGGCGCAGCAGGTCGACAGGCTCTTCAATCGTAGTCGTCGCGATAACCGAGTACGGCATTCTCGAGCAGCCCACCGTAGTTCTGACCCAGTGGCGCGAGCCCCTTGAGTACAAGCTGCAGGTAGAAACTGCGCTCGTGACCCGGCACCGTCCCCGGAAATGTAACGTCGTGCGGCGAAGCGGAAGGCCCCAGCAGCAACTGTCGTACTCGACACCGACCAGCGACTCTATGCTGGTGCCCGCGTCCAGTGAGTAGTTCCAGCGACCGGCCAGGCGGTACTGCTCGAACAGCGGCCAGATGAACGAGATATCCACCTGTTCGGTGTCGCCATCGAGCAGTTCAAGGCTCTGTTCGTCGGCTGCCGGGATCGCCGGTGCAAGGGTTGCGTCGCTGCGATTCACCCGTCGATGCGATACATTGACGATGCGGTCGGGGCCAGGCCTGTAACTGAGAAGCAGCGATGCCCGAATCGTATCGTTGGTATCCGGATTCCACTGCACGGTTGCCACGCGCCATCCAGTGGTCGGCGAGTTCGGTGGATACCTCGCCGACAATGTCCGAGACATCGCTCGTATCCGGTTGGCTGTCGGGTACCGAAGGGTCGGGATCGGCATCGTCGGTAACAGGTATGTTACCGAGGATTTCATCGGCTGGGGCCCTGTCGAAACGGTCCAGGCTGACACGGCGTTCATCGAAGTAGAGAGTACTTGCCCGATGCTTGCCTGTAGCGGCTCGTTGCCGTCGTTGCCATCGATGATTCGCGTGGTCAGCTGCCATGGACAACTGGTTGGCATCGGCGACCCGGTCGGCACCCGTGAACCGGTTCTCGCGAAAGAGCTGCGCTATGCTGAAGTCGAACGCGCTGCTGTCGAAATTGGGCAGCGCATCCTGGTCACGATGGGGTACGTAGAGATAATACAAGCGCGGCTCGAGTGTCTGTGCCGTGCCCTGATCGTCGAGTTGGCGGTCGAAGAACAGTCCCGAGTCGATCGAATAGATGCCGAGGCTGCGACTGGTGCTGTTCGGTTGCTCGGCTTCGCGATTGTCGAGCTCGTAGTAGGTGAGCCGTTGCTTGATCGATGGCGTGACGAACCAGCTCTCGCCACCGAGTGGCAATGAGACTCCGGGCTGCAGGTCGATGCGCGAACCGGTCACGCCGGTGTTGCGATCGAAGTAGACGTATTCACTGTCGAAACCACCGAGCAGTCCGAACCGGCGGGTCGGCGTCAGCCCATTGAGCTTGAGTTGAGGCAGGCGCCGGTAGGGCCTGTCTTCGGGCCTGATTTCCTCATCGATCGTCTGAAAGCTTTGCAACCGCGCCACACCGTCGAATACATCGTCGTTGTAGCGTAGTTCGGCGAGGCGCTCGAGGTGCGTGATGCTGGCCACCTGAAGACTATCGCCCAGGTCGTCGAAATAGTCATCGTCCGATACCTGAGCCGCTGAAATGAACGAACTCCAGTGGTCGTTGAAGCTGCCGCTCTGGTCGAGCTGCAACAGGCTACGGCTCCGGCCATCGAGCTCGCGATCGTTCAGGTACTCGGCGTCGAGTGTCCAGATACCCTGGGTATTAAGATACCGTACCTCGCTCTTGATCTGTGCGCCGCGCTTGCTCATCAACCGCGGTGTGAACGTGGCATCCAGGTTCGGCCGGATATTCCAGTACCACGGCACCAACACCTCCAGGCCGGTACGCTCACCGCGTGCGACGATTGGCGCGAGAAACCCGGTCTTGCGCGCCGAGCTGATCGGGAAGCTGAACGCCGGTATGGCGAAAATGGGCACTCCCTTGAACCGGAGACGGATATCGCGGGCATGACCGAAACCGCGATCAGGGTAGAGGGTGATCGTTCGCGCCAGAATTTTCCAGCTCTCATCGCCCGGCGGGCAGGTGGAGTACGTGGCGCCATCGAGCCGGAATTCCCCGGCGGCATTGCGCGACATGCGGTTTGCGCTGCCGGTGGCGCGCTTGCCGTTCAGGTCCAGTTCATAGTCGGAACGCCCGGTATCGAACAGTTCGTCGTCGAGATCGAAGCGCGCATCGTTGCTGTCGAGCGCGATGCCGCGCCCGCGGAACTCAAGCTGGCCGTCGATCGCCACCTCGCCGGTCCCGGGATTGTATTTCGCATTGTCGCTGACCAGGCGCCGGCCCCTGGTAGCTGAGGTTCGTGTTGCCCTGCAGGGAGATTTCGCCCGCTTCGCTGATGACACGATCCGCGGTGGCCTCGACAGGCGCTCCCGGGTTCTCGATCAAAGCCCCCAAGGCACCGCTGCCTTCGCCCGGCTCGTCGCTGGCATACGCGGGCGCCGGGCACAGATCCGCCCGGGCCAGCCCTGAGGCGAACAACGTACACAGCAGGGCCGCCGCGGGGAAATGCAAACGATTGATGGGGCGGACCCTTAGCCGATGAACGAGTGCTGATGATAACCCCTTTTATTCAGCGCCTGTCGGTGAGGGCCTGTCGTCGAGCGCCTGCCCGACTGCCACTCGCCGTTGCGGGTTCATTGCACTAGAATGCCTGGAATGAGCAATCGAGCATGAGCAGTCAACGCGAAAGCCAACCCGGTAGCCCCACGATGGACCCGGCCTGGCGCGAAGTCCTTGCCGACGAATTCGCCGCCGATCACATGCAGGAGCTGCGCAGCTACCTCGCTGCCCGCAAGGCGCAGCGTGCCGTGATCTTTCCGCACTCACGCGACTGGTTCCATGCCTTCGCGCTGACCCCGCCTTCGGCAGTGCGCGTCGTCATCCTGGGCCAGGATCCCTATCACGGCCCCGGTCAGGCTCATGGCCTGAGCTTCTCGGTGCCGAGCGGGGTGCGTCCGCCACCGTCCCTGCGCAATGTGTTCAAGGAAATCGATGCTGACATCGGCGGTGGGCAACCGCCATTGGCCGAACGTGACCAGGGTTGCCTGAGCGGCTGGGCCCGGCAAGGTGTCTTCCTGCTCAACAGCGTATTGACCGTCGAGCAAGGCCTGGCGGCCTCACACCAGGGCCGTGGCTGGGAACTGTTCACCGATGCGGTGATCCGTCATCTCAGCGAGAAGCAGGAGCATCTCGTTTTCTTTCTCTGGGGCAGCCACGCACAGAAGAAGGGCCAGGTGATCGATGCGAAGCGCCATCTGGTGCTTACCGCACCTCATCCCTCGCCACTGTCCGCCCATCGGGGTTTCAACGGCTGTCGTCACTTTTCTCGCGCGAACGACTATCTTCAGAGTCAGGGTGGTAAGCCAGTCGACTGGTTCGATGTCAGATGACACGCCATGAGCCTGGCACCGGCTATGCACCAGGACACATAGATCCGTCAAGGCAACCGAGAGGAGTTCGAGGGTGGTGAGCGGTAGCGAAAGGCAGTTGAGTACGGTTGGCAAAGGACGCGCGTGCGCCTGGGGGCCCTGTGTCGCAAGGTATGCAGGGAACCTGGCGGCGACGGTGAGAATCGGCATTCTGGGCGGCGTCGCGGCCGGCCTGGTCATTGCCACCGGTAGCGCGGTGGCAGCACCGCGCGTCAGCACCACCCCTTTCGATGAGCGTGAAGCGGTACAGGCGTTCGCCGACGAGCTGGTGGAATCGCAAGGTCTCGACGCTGAGCGCGTGCTGACCTTGCTGGGTTCCGTCAGCCCGCTGCAGGGCGTGGTCGATGCCATCTCCACGCCGGCAGAGCGTGTGCTGACCTGGGCGGATTACCGGCCAATCTTCATCAAACCGGGCCGGATCGAGCGCGGGCGTAAGTTTCTGAACGAGCACGCCGCCATCTTCAAGAATGCCGAGGCGCGCTTCGGGGTACCGCGTGAAATCATCGCCGCGATCATCGGTGTGGAAACCTGGTACGGACGCTATACCGGCAGCTACCAGGTGCTGGCGTCCCTGGCGACCCTTGCCTTCGACTACCCACCTCGTGCCGACTTCTTTCGCAGCGAGCTAGCCGAGTTCCTGCGCCTCACGCACGAGGAGAAACTCGACCCGCAGGTCATCGTCGGCAGCTATGCCGGAGCCATGGGCCTGCCGCAGTTCATCAGCAGCAGCTACCTTGCCTACGCGATCGACTTCGATGGCGATGGCCAGCGCGATCTGTTCGGCAGCCCCGGTGACGCGATCGGCTCGGTGGCCAACTACCTCGCGGAGCACGGTTGGCAGAACGGCGGCCCGATCGCCACGGCGTGGTCCGCGGCCGACGTGGCCGGCCGGGATTCAGACCTCGGCAACTCGATCGACGCGTTGCTGAGCGATTCGCTCGAGCCGAGCGTCGATCCGCAACGCGTGAGCACGCTGGGGCTGCCGCTTGCTGGCGAGGCACCGGTATCGGTGATGCGCCTGGAGGGTGCCGACGGAGACGAGCATTGGGTCGGACATCAAAATTTCTACAGCATCACACGCTACAACCACAGTGCCCTGTACGCGATGGCCGTGTCACAGCTCAGTGAGGAGCTCAAGGAAACCCGGCTGTGAGCGTGCAATTGCCTCGGCTTGCCGGTCCGCGCGGCCTGCGATCACCGGTCTTCGCCCGCCTTTTGCAAGTGACGACGCCGATCTGGGTACTACCCGTAGCGCCTCTGTTGCTGGCGGTGGCGGCCGGGTGTACCGGGGTCGGTAATCGGGCCTACATCATCGACGACGGTGCGGCTGCGCAGGCGTCGACCTGGCCGTCGGCGCCTGCAGGCGCAGGGCAGCAGCCGAGCTGGGTTCTGGATGCGGTTCACGGCGATGGACCCGGGGACCTGATCCTGGCCGGTCGCTCAGCTACCCAGACAGTCACAGACCTGCCGAAGTCGCGTCAGGGCAACCCCGATGAATACACCGTGTTCGGCCAGAGCTATCGGGTGCTCGACAGCGCGGCCGGTTTTCGGGAAGAGGGTCAGGCATCGTGGTATGGGCGGAAGTTTCACGGCCGGCCCACCTCCAGTGGCGAAGCCTACGACATGCACGAGCTGACCGCCGCCCACAAGCACCTGCCGATCCCGACCTTCGTACAGGTCACGAACCTGGACAATGGCCGTGAGGTGGTCGTCAAGGTCAATGATCGTGGCCCCTTCGTCGAGGACCGGGTCATCGATCTCTCGTTCGCCGCCGCCCAGCAGCTCGACATGACGCAAAGCGGCACGGCGAACGTCTCGATCGAGGCGCTGAGTGTGCATGTGGAGGAGGCGAGTGCGAACGCCCCTGCGGTGGTGGATCCCGCACCGGTACCCTCGGCCGAGCCATCGGCAGCCGAGTCAGCGCCTGCCGAGTCTTCAGCCGGTCAGGCCGAGCTGGCCGATGAACCTGCAGGCGACAGGCGTCGCTACATACAGGTGGGTGCCTTCCATGATGACGGCAATGCCCGTTCTCTGCTCGATCAGTTGACCGATCGGCTGACATCGCCGGCCCGGGTAGCGCGGGAACCGAGCGAGCATCAACCTGGCAGTGACATCTTCCGGGTACACATCGGCCCGTTCGACAACGACCAGCAGGTGCTCGACACACTCGACACACTGGCGGGCATGGGCCTGGAAGGGTATGAGACGCAGCGCCTGCATTGAAGGCCTGCAGCCCGGAAGGGTCATCTGACGATACCGTGCCGGGCGCTGTCGTCTCGGCTGTGAAGTAGGCCGGTGGGCGTATTCAGCTTTCACTTCGTGTCGAGTAAACTACACTGATGGCGTGATGATCGTTGCGGGCCCCCGCCGCGCATTCCGCTGCCTTGTAAATGCTGATGAATTCTTCGTTGTCCACCGTGCCGTGCCGGCGCAGCTCCTTACCTGTCGTCGCGCTGGTAGCGGTATCCAGAACCCTGTTGAGATGCGCCGTATTTGCGGTCGCCATCCCGATGGCCGTGCTGTTCACGTCGCCGGCGGCCCAGGCGGCGAGCGCACCATTGCCCGCACCGCCGCAGCTGGCGGCGACAAGCTACCTGCTGATCGATCACGTGAGTGGTCGCACGCTGGCCGAGAAGGACACCGACCAGCGCATCGAGCCTGCCAGCCTGACCAAGATCATGACAGCGTATGTCGTGGCCAGCGAGCTGGAGCGTGGCAGCATCTCGATGGAAGAGCCCGTGATGATCAGTGACGCGGCCCAGGCGATGCAGGGGTCGCGCATGTTCGCCGAGGCCGGCAAGCTGGTGAACGTGGAAGACCTGCTACGCGGCCTGATGGTGCAATCGGGCAACGATGCGAGCGTTGCGCTGGCCGAGCACATCGCCGCCAGCGAACCCGGTTTCGCCGACATGATGAACCGCACGGCGGAACGTCTCGGCATGGACAACACCAACTACGTCAACGCCTCCGGTTGGCCGGCCCCGGATCACTACACCACCGCGCGCGACCTATCCATTCTCGCGCGGGCCATGATCACCGAGTACCCCGACATCTACGCCATCTACGCGGAGAAGGAATTCACCTTCAACGACATCAAACAGAGCAACCGCAACAGCCTGCTGTGGCGCGATGAAACGGTCGATGGTATGAAGACCGGGCACACCGAGGCGGCGGGCTACTGCCTGGTCGCCTCGGCCCTGCGCGACGGGATGCGGCTGATCAGCATCGTGGTGGGCGCGGCCAGTGACAAGACGCGCATGGCCGAAAGCCAGCGTTTGCTCAATTACGGTTTTCGCTTCTATCGTACCGAGCGCATCTATGTGGCCGGCGAGACGATCTCGGAGGCACGTATCTGGATGGGGAAGCAACCCTCGGTGCCACTGGGTGTGGCGGAAGACCTGTACGTGACGCTGCCACGCGATGCCTTCGATGATCTCAAGAGCACGGTCCAGCTCAGCGAGGATATCGAAGCGCCGGCGCGCATCGGGCAGGAACTGGGCAGGACCGTACTGAAGGCGGAAGACGAGATCGTCGGCGAGGTACCGTTGCTGGCCTTGCGAAAGGTCGAGGAAGGCGGCATGTTTCTGCGCATGAAAGACTCGATCATGCGGTATTTCGATTAGTCGGATCACACGGAGGCTACGCAGCCTCCACACGCTTCAAGAGAGTATTTTCCGCGCCAGGAGGCACCGATGGCCGAACCCGATCTACAAGGACAACCTTCACTGATCGACTTCCCCGAGGCGATGTCGATCAAGGCGATGGGGCTGCATACACCGGACTTCGAGGCGTTCGTGGTCGATCTGGTGAAACCGCATGTTCCGGGAGGGCTAACCGACGTGACCACTCACGTCAGCAGTGCCGGCAAATACATGTCGGTACGTGTGCACTTCATGGCCGAGAATCAGGCACAGCTCGAAGCCATCTACAGGGCCTTGCAGGCCGAAGAGCGGGTGCTGTTCACGCTTTGAGCGCCGAGCGTCCATGGGCCGACGGATGACAGGCGCCGGATGTGAAGTTCGCCAGCTCGGCCTGTGCGATTACCTGCCCACGTGGCAGGCCATGCGCGCATTCACCGATACGCGCGATGCCGACACGCCGAATGAACTCTGGGTAGTCGAACATCCACCGGTCTACACTCAAGGTCAGGGGGGCAAGCCGGAGCATCTGCTGAACGCTGCCGACATTCCCGTAGTGCAGACCGACCGTGGGGGCCAGGTGACCTATCACGGCCCCGGTCAACTGGTCGTCTACATCCTGTTCGACCTGAAGCGCGCCGGCTTCGGTATTCGCGAACTCGTGATCCGGCTGGAGAACGCCGTGATCGCCTGTCTGGGCTTGCAAGGCGTTCAGACGTCCGGACGACGCGACGCGCCGGGTGTCTACGTCAGTGAGGGAGTGGCGAAGGATGCCAAGATCGCCGCGCTCGGCCTGCGAGTACGTCGCGGGTGTACGTATCATGGCCTGGCGCTGAACGTGAACGTGAACCTCGCACCGTTCAGCGGCATCAACCCCTGTGGCTATTCCGGCCTGCAGGTGACCAGCCTGATGGCCCTGGGCAAAGTTTGCACCGTTGCCGATATTTCTCCTGTTCTGGTGAGTACGTTGCAGGCGGAACTCGTAGAACTATCGTGAAAATATACTCTTGTGGCGTCGATATCGACATCCACGGTTGTTCGCATACTGATCACTCTCTTGCCGCAGGTTTTCGGCAAGAGTGTCATGACGCCCGAAAATGACGGTTCCCCATTACATGGGCCGCACGCGTTCTTGAGATAGACTGACCCTATGGAAAACACTGCTCCGTCCTACATCGCTCCGTCCCGTCAGGATCCGGACGGCCATCAGCGTGGCGCGACCAAGCTGGCGCGCATTCCGATCAAGATCGCGCCCCAGACCACGCGCTTGAAGAAGCCCGAGTGGATTCGCTCGCGGGTGCACAACAACCCGCGCGTGCAGGAAATCAAGCGCCTGATGCGGGAGCTGAAGTTGTCTTCCGTGTGCGAGGAGGCCGGTTGCCCGAACCTGGGCGAGTGCTTCAGCCACGGCACGGCCACCTTCATGATCATGGGCGATATCTGCACACGGCGTTGCCCGTTCTGCGATGTGGCACACGGGCGTCCGAATGCGCTGGACCCGAACGAGCCCGCGAACCTCGCCAAGGCCATCGGCCAGCTCGGGTTGAGCTATGTGGTGATCACCTCGGTCGACCGCGATGATCTGCGTGATGGTGGCGCCGGGCATTTCGACGCGTGCATCGCCGCTGTCAGGGAAGCCTGCCCGGGTATTCAGATCGAGGTGCTGGTGCCGGACTACCGTGGTCGCATGGAGCGTGCCCTGGATGCATGTGCGAACCACCCGCCCGATGTGTTCAATCACAATCTGGAAACCGTGCCGAGGCTCTACAAGCAATGCCGCCCCGGTTCCGACTACCACTGGTCTCTCGACCTGCTCGAGGCCCACAAGGCGCGTAACCCCGACGTGCCGACGAAGTCCGGCCTGATGCTGGGCCTGGGTGAGGAGATCGAAGAGGTGCATGCTGTAATGCGCGACCTGCGCGAGCATCAGGTAAACATGCTCACACTTGGCCAGTACCTGCAGCCGAGCATGTCGCATCTGCCGGTCGCCCGGTTCGTGCATCCGGATGAATTCGATGAACTGGCGCGGGTGGGGCAGGCGATGGGCTTCTCGCATGTGGCCAGCGGCCCGATGGTGCGTTCGTCGTACCACGCCGATCGGCAGGCGGCCTCGGCGATGAATGCCTGAATATCGTCGGTATGAAGATCAGCCCGGCACTGAGCGGCCGGGCTGCAAGGGCACTACGAGGGCCGAGGGCAAGGCAGCGGCATGAGCCTGCTGCAAGGGTCGGCCCGGGGGCACGAACGGAAGAAGCAGAGGTAGTTCGTCAGGGTCTTGCCTGATGTGCAGCACCTTGCCTGTGTTGTTCGTTTGAAACAAGCCAGGCGTGGCCGGTTTGTGCGGCCCGTCGGGTTCCATCTTGCCAGACGGTCAAGCTTGCGACTCAGTACCCTCCACGATCTAAATTTCCCCTGCCAGTGATGTTCGCATCGATTCCACACGCTTGCGATTCGCACCCAGGTCGCTCTTGCCGAGCCGCGAGGCACTACGCACCTGCAGCGCCCCGTCGGGCTGGCGCATGAACTCCACATCGTCGGTATAGCCCATCAGAGCCGTGCGGAACGTTGCGTGCAGGTAGTCGTCGGAGCTAGTCACGACCGTGACCCGCTCCTGTTGGCCCAGCCATCGAGCCAATGCGGGAATCACGTCGCCTGCGGGTTTTGAAAAGTCGATGGGCTCGACCCGCTTCGACGGATCCGTGGCCGTCGAGCTCACGCAATTCGGGGTGTCCGGGCAATCGGCGAGCTGGGCCTCGCCCTTTACCGTGACGATGCCGGCCGCCGCGGATTTGCCGAAGTAGGGAATGGCGATGCGGGTGGCGACGAACAGCACGGCAACGACAAGCAGAACGATGAACATCGGTTTGGTCCCTTTCATGCGGTGACGTGTGGGTTCGTTACGGCGAAATTCGCTGTACCCGCCAGGCTGCAGCATCCTGTTCGAAGACGAACCGATCGTGCAGGCGGTCCGCCCGGCCTTGCCAGAATTCGAAACGCGCAGGTTTCAGGCGGTAGCCGCCCCAGACTTCCGGGCGCGGCACATTGCCATCGGGGTGGCGTTCGTGCAGGGCGGCAACGCGCTCTTCGAGTACCGCGCGGTTCTCGATCGGTGCGGACTGCACCGAGGCGGCGGCACTGAAGCGGCTGCCTTCGGGGCGTGAGTAGAAGTAGTCGTCGGCGTCGGCTGGGTCGAGCCGCTCCACAGACCCTTCGATACGCACCTGGCGCTCCAGCTGGCACCAATAGAAGAGAATGCCGGCACGTGGATTTTCGCCCAGCTGCCGCGCCTTGTCGCTCTCCTGGTAGGTGTACCAGACGAACCCTGCCGTATCGAAATGCTTCAGCAGCACGATGCGCGAATGTGGCTGGCCACGGCTGTCGCAGGTGGCGACCGACATGGCCGTGGCATCGATGATCTTCTGGTCGCGTGCGTCCTTGAGCCAGTGGCGGAATTGCGTGACCGGGTCGGCCGCGAGGTTGTCACGGCGCAGCGTATCGGCGGTGTAATCGCGCCGGGGTTCGATCAGGTCCCTGTTCCGGTCTTCGTGCTTGTACTGGCTGTCGTCGTAGTCTTGGCTCATTGTTCTGTAGGTGTTTCGCGATGGGTGAGCGGAGCGGCGTCATGGGCCGCGACTTTCGGGCGCCAGGCACCGATGGCCAGGCAGACCCAGCCGACGATCAACGCCAGCCCACCGATAGGCGTGATCATGCCAAGGCGGGTGATACCGGTGAAGGCCATGAGGTAGAGGCTGCCCGAGAACACGATGATACCGATGATCAGCGCGGTGCCGGCGCCACGCAACCAGGCATTGCTGCCGACGGCGAGCATCAGCAGGCCGCAGGCCACCACGGCCGATGCCTGCTGCGCGTGGTAGGTGGCTGCGGTCTCGTACCAGCCGGTGGCTCGTGCATCGAGCACGCCCTGCAACGCGTGCGCACCGAAGGCGCCGGCCATCACAGCCAGGGCACCCAGCAGGGCGCCGATCGTCAGGGTGAGCTTGCCGTTCATGCCGTACCGTTCATATTGTGCTGGCCAGGGTAGATGCGGATTATCGCGACCGGAGGAGGTACCGCCCGCGATTCTCCTGGATGATGACGACGCTGAACCTTTCACCGTGATGTGGGATGACCACTGGTACGTACATCGTGGGATCATGGGAAGAGGAAACCGGGAGGAATTCAAGACATGCCAACGTTTGATGTGGTGTCCGAAGTGGACCAGCACGAGCTGACGAACGCCATCGATCAGTCACACCGTGAAATCACCAACCGCTTCGACTTCAAGGGTACCTCAGCCGCGGTCGAAGAAAGCGAAGGGCGCATCAGCCTGGTGGCCGACAGCGACTTTCAGATCCAGCAGATGCACCCGGTGCTGTACCAGAAGCTCACCGCCCGCAAGATCGACATCGCCTGCCTCGATGCCCAGAAGGTCGAGACGGTCGGCAAGGGCGTACGTCAGTACATCACGGTACGTCAGGGCATCGACAAGGAAACCGCCAAGAAGGCCGTCACCGCGCTCAAGAGCTCGAAGCTCAAGGTGCAGGCCCAGGTACAGGGTGATCAGCTGCGAGTCACCGGCAAGAAACGCGATGATCTGCAGGCGGCGATGAGTCTGTTGAAGGGGGAGGAGCTCGGAATCCCGCTGCAGTTCCAGAATTTCCGGGATTAGACGGGATTTGCGAAGGCAGGAGGTCTGGGTGAAGCGGCCGCTCGTCGCGGCGACCACCCGGCCTTGGTGACAAAGAAATGGGAAGCCCTCCGCACGCCCCATGAAAGCAGCGTGCGAAGAGCCCGTTTCAAGCCGTTCCCCTACCTCGGCGAGCCGAACTTGACCGTCCACCGATGGGAAGCGTCGTTACCGGGCTGCTCTACACAGGCGGCACCCATGTTCTCGTAGTCCGGGTTCATGATGTTGTCGCAGTGACCGGGGCTGTTGATCCAGCCGGTCGGTTCACTGGTACCGGTGGGGTTGGGATTGTTGAACCCTTCATGTACTTCGACCACATTGCCCTGGGACGGGGATATGTTCTCCGCGATGCCGGACCACACATAACCGGCATTGGTGGCACGATCTCCGACCTCCAGCCCATCGGTGCCGATATGGCTTTGGATGTCGTTGTCGGCCTGGTCTTGCGAGTGGTCGCGAGCCGCTGCCGCGAGCTGGTCGTTCCAGGTGAGTGGTGCTGCCGCTGCGAAGGATTGTCCGGTGGGGCACTGGCGAGCTTGAGCACGCAATTGATTGGTGTAGGCCAGCATGGCGGCTTCGAACTCTTCGGGAGACGAGTTTTCGCAACCGACCAGTGAAGGGTCGGCGCCGGTCGCTCGTTCTTCGTCGGAGTTCGTCGGTTCTTCACTGTCGCCTTCAGCCATTTCCTCGGTCGGCTCGTCGACAGCGGGTTCCTCGGAAGTCGGCTCTTCGACTCCCGGTGGTTCGGGCAATTCCGGCTCGGGCATGGCCACCGGCTCCGGTGCAGGTGCATCGGTGGGCTCGTCAACCGGCTCGGGTTCCATCGGTTCGGGAGACGCCGGTTCCTCAAACGGTCCGGGTTCCATCGGTTCGGGAGACGTCGGCTCCTCAACCGGTTCGGGTTCCATCGGCTCCGGTGTGGCGGGTAGCTCCGGCATGGCCACCGGTTCCGGTGCGGTAGGTTCGCTCACAGGCTCCGGGTCCGCTATGGTCTCCGGTTCTTCGATGGGCATGTCTTCGGCGGGCATGGGGGCATGTCTTCGACGGGCACCATCGGATCGGTTTCCGTGGGTGCCGGTGTGGCAGGAACTCCACCGCCGGCGGGTGTTTCCATACCCATCTGCGGCTCTTCCAGTTGAATCGTTGCCGAGACTGCCGGGTCCTCGCAATTCATGACGCTGCCGATGTTCGTGCCCCAGCAACTGTTCCAGGTACCATCTCCCGTCTGCTCGATGGATGCCAGGGCATAGTCCCCCTGTTCGGGATCCCAGAAGAAGATGAAATTGCCGAAGGCTCGGTAACGCCCTTGCAGTACTTCGTCGTTCGCGTCCAGACGAAAGCCGCGGTTGCCGAGAACAAGCATGTCCCCGTCGTAAGCGGCACCTTCGAAGGTCAGATAAAAGGTCTGTGCGCCCTCGCCGGAGGGGTTCGTCATGTCCTCCGATGCGTCTTGCGCCACTGTATTGGCCGAAAGTGGCAGAAGCCCCAGCGCCAATAGCGGTGCCATGACGGCCCGCCTAGTGATCGTGTACATTAATTCACTCCAAGTGCTTATGAGATTGATACCGAAACGTGCCGCGCAATGTTACCGACTGAATGTCGGTAACCGGACGTTGCACCTGCACGCGTAATGTAGGGTGCCTGGAATCTGCCCACTGGTTCGAGATGAATGTAAGTTATTGAAATATATTATATAAAATAGAGTGCGAAAAGGATCTGGCGCCGTGTTGCACCCAGACGTTAACTGGACTGTAAGGCGGTGCGATCAATAGACGGCTGCACTGTGAACCGGCGCCGAGCATCGCGACGCTCGATGCGTGCAAGCCCGCAGCGCATTGCCGAACGTGAGCTACCGTGTGTGCGTCCTGTTCCTCCAGCCGATGCAAGGATGGCTACCGGAACCGTGCAGCCGTGTTCAGGTGGTACACGTCGTGGCGCAACCCCGGAGATTCGATCGTCGTGACCTGTGCATGGCACCCTGCTGAATCTGCACGCGGTGCTTCGTCCAGGCGCGCTGCCCCGCGCGGGCGTTTCACGACCACGCGCCAGGCGGCTCTGGCCAGAGCCGCGTGAAGCAGATCGACAGGTTCGGTTTCCGGCCAACGAATGCTCGACGTATCGGGCAGCAATTCGTGCAGGAACTGCATCCCCTTGGTCACCTTGGCGGACTTGCTGCGCGCCGGGAACATCGGGTCGAGGTAGATCACGTCGGCCACCGGTGCAGGGCGGCTGTGCAGCCACTCCGTGGCCTCGATCTGGCTCAGCGAGACGCGAGCGGCGGTATCGGAGGTCGCGGGCGTGGTTCCGGCCCGGCGCAGCGCCTGGGTGAGCAACTCCACCATCAGCGCCGAGCGTTCCAGCATGTGGACCTGGCAACCGACTGCGGCTGCCAGCCAGCTATCCGTACCGTAGCCTGCCGTGGCATCGACCACGGTGGGGTATCGGCCGAGCCTGCGCATGAGGCTGGATATTCCCAGGGCGCGCAACACGGGTTCGCTGGCAGGACCAAGCGTAGCGGTTCGGCGGCGGGTGGCCGCGTCGGTAAAATCCGGTGCCGAACGTGCGCCGTCAGGGCGCACGACGATACGGCGTTCACCGTCCACCAGCAGGCGCCAGGGTTGTGTGCCACGTGCACGGCGCCGGCTTGTCTTGCTGCGTTCTGCCGTGCGTTCCATCGGGTTGGAATCCGCCTCTGCATGACTCACCTGACTCCCGCCGTCATCCAGGCCCACTTCGTCCATCGGCATCGGGACGATTCGTAATTGCCCACTGGCACTGAGTCGCTGCGATACGGCACGGGCAGTGTCTACATCCGCCGTCCGTACGGCTTCAACGCACAGCAACGGCAGCGTCCAGTTTTCCGGTTTCATCGTAACGTCCGTTGATTTGGCGGTTGATGGCTAGAATGAAGCTGCAGAGTAACGCTTGACCGGCTTGCGGCTGGACGAATACTTTCGATGAGCACCGACGGCGGAGCATCGCCGCGACCGAAGCAGGCACATTGATACAGCGAGATACACACGCAGGTGAATTGGTGAACCCGGCCCGATGAGTCAAGAACCCATTCCCGTCACCGCTGCAGGTGAGAGTACTGCCCGTCGCGTACGTCTGCGAGTGGCAGCCAAGCTCATGCTGCTCGTCGCTTTCTTCAGTATCGTGTACATGTTCGTCACCGCCTTTCTCACCGGTGACCAGGATGCCGGTACCAAGCCGGCCTTTCGTGTGGCGATAGACACACTCGCGCCCGGCCAGACGCGCCAGCTCACCTGGGAGGGGCGCCCGGTAGTGATTCATCACAGAACGTCTGAGGACGTGGCAAGCCTGGCGGCCGACGATGAGCGATTGGCAGACCCTGACTCCGCAGATTCGCAGCAGCCCGACTGGGTCGATGATGCCACCCGTTCCAGAGAGGCGGAGTGGTTCGTGGTGATCGGCGTCGGCATGGATTTCAGTTGCCCGATCGAATATCTCCCACCGTCCGAGAAGCTGTTTCTGGGCAAGCCCTGGTCGGGCGGTTACGTCGATACCTGCCGTGGCTCACGTTACGATCAGGCTGGCCGGGTGTACCAGAATCAGTTTGCCGATGAGAACCTGATCGTACCTGACTACGACATCACGGCCGATGCGGTGATGCTGGTTCAGTAGCGACCCACGATCGACGGTGGGTCAATAATGCGGGGGCACCTCATGGATCGGCCCGCCGTCGGGCCGGCCTTCGAGCGCCTCGTCGAGCTTGCCCTGTAGCTGCTGATGGCTGCGGCGCATGCGCTCGATGTCCTGATACTGAGTGACCACTACTTCGTTGAGCTGCTGTAACACAAGCTCCAGATCCATGATCTTGAGCTCCAGCGCCTCGAGACGAGCATCCGGGTCCGCCTGCTGGTCCGGCTTTCGATTCGAAACCCGATCCGGGTTGCTCGCATTCTTGTCTGGCATCGTTTGTCTCGGGCCGGTCTGAGTGAGGAAGTAGCGGGCTCGATGATAGAGTGATCTCAGAGCGACAGGTCTGAACACGAACGCGCCGGTACACATCCCGCCCGATGGAGTTGTTAGACTTGCATGCACTCCGATCGTATCGTGATCACCACACCGGCAGGCCTCCTAACAGTCGTGACCCTGACAGTCGATGATGTGCAACGCATGGCCCACCTTGCAAGGTTGGGGCTCGACGAGGCAGCACTCGAACCGCTGAAAGTCGAGCTTGCCGCAGTACTTTCGCTGGTCGAGACGATGAACGCCGCCGATACGCAAGGCGTCGAACCGATGGCACATCCGGTGAACGCCGTACTGCGGCTGCGTCCGGATGAGGTCACCGAGGAGAATCAGCGTGAGCGGCTCATGGCCCCCGCACCGCAGGTTGAAGAGGGTTACTTTCTCGTGCCCCGGGTGATCGAATGATGACCGTGCTCGAGGCAACCGTGGAAGCGCTGCCGGCGCGACGGTGTATTGATGATCATCGGCCAAACACGCCGCATGGATGACACGGACCTGCACCACAAGCCGTTGACCGAGCTGGCCGATCTGCTGGCTGCGCGCAAGGTGTCGAGCCTGGAGCTCACCGAGCATTTTCTCGCCCGCATCGATGCGCGGAACCCGGCTCTGAACGCGTTGATCAGCGTGGACGCAGAAGGTGCCCGGGCTGCTGCGCAGGTCGCGGATGAGCGTATCGCCGCCGGCAACGCTGAAGCCCTGACGGGGCTGCCGCTGATACACAAGGATGTGTTCTGCACGCAGGGCCTGAAGACGACCTGCGGTTCGCGCATGCTCGAAAGTTTCGTGGCGCCCTACGATGCCCATGTGGTCACGCGTCTGCGCGAGGCCGGCACCGTCATGCTGGGCAAGGCGAACATGGACGAATTCGCCATGGGCTCATCGAACGAGAACAGCTACTTCGGTGCGGTCGGCAACCCTTGGCGGCACGATCATGTGCCGGGCGGTTCGTCCGGCGGCAGTGCCGCGGCGGTGGCTGCCGGGTTGGCACCGATGGCCACCGGCACCGATACCGGTGGTTCGATTCGCCTGCCCGCTGCCTATTGCGGGCTGAGCGGGCTGAAGCCCACCTACGGGCGGGTATCGCGCTACGGCATGATCGCCTTCGCCTCCAGCCTGGAGCAGGGCGGCCCGCTGACACGTACCGCGGCCGACTGTGCGCTGATGCTGCAGGGCATGGCAGGGTTCGACCCTCGCGACAGTACCAGCAGCGCTACGCCGGTGCCGAACTACAGGGCCACGCTTGCAGATTCTCTGGAAGGCTTGAGAATCGGTGTGCCGGACGAGTACTTTGCCGATGGTCTTGACGATACGGTGGCAGCCGCGGTGCGGGCCGGCATTGCCGAGCTTGAACACGCGGGAGCGTCGGTGCAGACTATCTCGCTACCGAATCAGGCGCTCTGCGTGCCGGCGTACTACGTGGTGGCACCCGCCGAAGCGTCCAGCAATCTCTCGCGATTCGATGGGGTCCGCTTCGGCCATCGCTGCGAAAACCCGGTGGATCTGGAAGATCTCTACAAGCGTTCGCGGGCCGAAGGCTTCGGGCCCGAAGTGCAACGGCGCATCATGATCGGCACCTATGCCCTGTCGGCAGGTTACTACGACGCCTACTACCAGAAGGCCATGCAATTGCGGCGGCTGATCAGTGACGACTTTCAGCAGGCGTTCGAAAAGGTGGACATCATCGCCGGGCCCACCGCACCTACGGTGGCGTTCGCGCGCGGTGCCAAGAGTGATGATCCGGTGGCCATGTACCTGAACGATCTGTACACCGTGTCGGCGAACCTGGCAGGCTTGCCCGGCATATCCGTGCCCTGCGGGTCGGTAGATGGCTTGCCGGTAGGCTTGCAGCTTCTCGGCAATTACTTCCACGAGGCGAAGCTGCTGAACGTGGCGCATCGGTATCAACAGGTGAGCGACTGGCACCGGCAGGTGGCCCCGGATGCGTGAGGCGATCGGTGCCCGCGGACGGCTCGGATCTGCAACCGGCAGGAGTACTGAAGATCACTTGATCGGGAATCGCTCATGAGCTGGGAAACCGTCATCGGCCTGGAGATACACGCACAGCTCGCCACCCGCAGCAAGATATTCTCCGGTGCCTCGACCGCCTTCGGTGCTGCGCCCAACACCCAGGCATCGGCCGTCGATCTCGGGCTGCCGGGCGTTCTACCGGTGATCAACGGCGAGGTGGTGCGCATGGCGGTTCGCTTCGCGCTGGCCATCGGTGCCACCGTTGCGGAACGGTCGGTCTTCGCCCGCAAGAACTACTTCTATCCCGATCTGCCCAAGGGCTATCAGATCTCTCAGATGTCGTTGCCAGTGGTAGGGCCGGGTACGGTCGACATCACTCTGGATGATGGCAGTGTGCATGCGATCGGCGTGACCCGTGCGCATCTGGAAGAAGACGCCGGCAAATCGGTGCACGACCTGTTCGAGGGTGCCACCGGTATCGATCTGAACCGGGCCGGCACTCCCTTGCTGGAAATAGTGTCGGAACCGGACTTGCGATCTGCTGCCCAGGCGGTAGCCTATGCTAGGCAGATTCATTCGCTGGTGCGCTACACCGGCATCTGCGATGGCAACATGCAGGAAGGTTCGTTCCGGTGCGATGCGAACGTCTCGGTGCGCAGGCTGGGTGACGAGCAGCTGGGAACACGCAGCGAAATCAAGAATCTCAATTCCTTCCGGTTCCTGGAGCGCGCCATCCTGTTCGAGGTCGAGCGCCAGATCGACATCCTCGAAGATGGCGGCAAGGTGGTACAGGAGACGCGCCTGTACGATGCGGATCGTGATGAGACCCGCTCCATGCGTTCCAAGGAAGAAGCCTTCGACTACCGTTACTTTCCCGATCCGGACCTGCCTCCGCTGGTAATCGAGGCGGCCTTCATCGAATCAGTTCGCGCAACCCTGCCGGAACTGCCGGCAAAGCGGCGACAGCGTTTCGTCGACACTCTCGCGCTGGGGGAGGCCGATGCGATCTCGCTGACTGCCGACCGGGCCACTGCTGATTATTTCGAGGCGGTTCTGGCGGCCGGCATCCCGGCACGCCTGGGCGCTACCTGGGTTCTCGGTGAGTTGTTTGCCCGCATGAACAAGGAGTCAGTGGCATCGATCGAGCGAGTGCCGATCGCGCCTGAACGTCTGTCAGGGTTGTTGATACGTATTCACGACAACACGATCTCCGGCAAGATCGGCAAGCAGGTGTTCGACCTGATGTGGTCCAGCGGCGCGAGCGCGGATGAGATCATCGACGTCGAAGGGCTGCGTCAGATCACCGACGACAGTGCCATCGAGGCACTGGTCGACGCTGCCATCGAGGCCAACCCGTCGCAGGCGGCCGAGTACCGGGCCGGTAAGGAAAAGTTGCTGGGCTTTTTCGTAGGCAAGGTGATGAAGGCGTCGCAAGGCAAGGCCAACCCGGCGCAGCTCAACCAGATGTTACGCGCCCGGCTCCTGGAGCGTTGACAACGCGTGCGAGGCGTTCTCATCTGAGCGTACTTGGCTTATACCGATTTTAATGTCCGGCGTAATTTACAAGTGCATACTAACGTAATGTTGACAGCTTCAGAAACCAACCGGGCTCCGATGCTACGCTTTGGCAATTCCGCCATTGTCATCGAAGACGACGTACCTACCGCACAAGCCATCGGTAAGGTCGTGGAAAGCATGGGGTTCGAGGTACGCCTGGCGCATTCGCTCAAAGAGGCTCGTGAGCTGTCTGCAACGGTACTGCCGGCTTTGGCACTCGTCGATCTGGGTATGCCCGATGGTGACGGTGTTGCAATGGTGCGTGAATTACGTGAGATCGGCGTGGAGGATTTCATCGTCATCAGCGGTTCGCGTTCGCAGGAACGCGTCGTCGAGAGTCTGCGTGCGGGCGTAGCCGATTTCCTGATCAAGCCGGTGAAGCTGTCGGAGATTCGCGCGGTGGTGGAACGGGTGGTCGCTGCTCGGGATGCGTTTCGGGTGGGAGTGGCCACACCGGTGGCTCGCGCCAGTATCGAGCCTGCGCGGCTGGTCGGCCATTCCGAAGCAACCTTGCATCTGCGTCAGCAGGTTCAGCGAGTTGCAGGCATGGACCCGTTGCGGGCCGTCATCATCGGTGCGCCGGGGGTTGGCAAGCGCAACATCGCTGCCAGCATTCACCACGAAACCGGTGTGGAAGGCAAGGCGCTGTGCGTGAGCTGTGCCGAGGAGGTCGACGAGGCCGCGTCCATACGCTTCTTCGGCAGGACGGCCGCCGGCAAGGCGGATCGTGCCCTCGCCGGGTACGTGGAATTGGCGGAAGGCGGAACCCTGATACTCGACGACATGTCCAGGTTGCCCCTCAGCCTGCAGTCCAAGCTCAAGACGTGTATCGATACCGGGCTTGTCTCACCGTCAAGGGGCAAGCAGTCGCGCCCGGTACGCTGCGCGATCATCGCGATCTTGCGAGAACCCGCGGCAATTGCAATGGAGGAGGGGCGTCTGCGCGATGATCTCTACTACTCGCTGGCGGAATCGGTCATCACTGTACCGCCGCTGTCGGAACGCGAGGAAGATACTCTCGAGATCGCCGAACGCGCGATCAATGAACTGAACAGCCTGACCGGCACCGACAAGGCCCTGTCCGAAGAGCTTCGTTCGCGCCTGGCGAACTACAGCTGGCCGGGCAACGTCATCGAGCTGAAGAATACCTTGCGGGCCGCCTATGCGAGTACGGAACCCGACGAGGTTATCGAGATCAGCAAGCTGATGATGCCGGCACTGATCGATGGCGCGGCCGACCCGGCTGCACATCTCGTCGGCAACAGCTTCTGGGATGTAGAGCGCAAACTGTTACTGGCCACGCTCGACTACACCGGTGGCAACAAGCGTCAGGCCGCGCGTATTCTCGGCATCAGCCTGAAGACGCTATACAATCGTCTGCACGCCTACAGTTGATTGCAGGCGTCGTGCCCGTCGTCTTCGTCGAGGGCCAGTCATCCGTGCGCCAGTAGGTGCCCATGCCCCGGGTGCCGTTGGGGTAATGGACGACGGGCCATGGGGCGCGATCTTCCCGTTGACCAGGAACCCTGTACAGATGACGCTTGATACTCGCCAGTTTCGATCATTGCTGGTCGTCGCCTGCCTGTTTTGTGGCAGTGCATTGTCAACCTCCGGCTGCACCATCAAGCCCGGTGAGTTGGGCGCACTCGGCTTCGGTGGCGACAGGGAAGACGACAAGCCCCTGTCGGTGGCGGTACGTGAAGCGCTCGAAGCTCGGCCGGATATCAACACCCACAGGATCGACGTCAGCAGCGATGAGGACGTCGTGACGCTAGCCGGCACTGTCGAATTGCTGATCGAGCGCGAAACGGCCGGTCAGGTGGCCGAGCAGGTACCCGGTGTGAGGCTCGTGCTGAACAATGTGTACGCAAGCAGCGATTGATCGTCCATGCGAGAACTCGACAACCGTTACCGATTCCTGATCGAGACCTGTAATGTTCGCGGGCAGCTCGTGAGGCTCGACGAAACCTGGAAAATTGCCTGTGCCCGTACGGACTACCCCGAACCGGTGCGGCATCTGCTCGGTGAGGCGTTCGTGGCGACCACGCTGCTTGCGGGCACCATCAAGTTCGAAGGCAAGATGACGCTGCAGGTTCGTGGTGACGGGCCAGTCACGTTGCTGGTCGTGCAGATCACCTCCGATGGCAAGCTTCGCGGGCTGGCCCGCTGGCGGGAAGAGCATGTGTTCGACGAACAGAACGACCGCGGCTCATCGGGTGATGAAGGTTCGAGTGACGACCTGTCCGGTGACGAAGTATCGGGTGTGGATCCGTCAGGAGATGATGGGCTCACAGCGATGTTCGGGGTCGAAGCGCGCATGATGATCACGATCGAGGCCAAGGCTTACGCGGAGCCCTATCAAGCGGTGGTAGCGCTTGAAGGTGACAGCCTGGCTGATGCCCTGCGCGCCTATTTCGTCAGTAGCGAGCAGCTGCAGACCGAACTGTATCTGTCGGTTTCGGACGAAACCGCAGCCGGCATGCTGCTGCAGAAGCTGCCGTTCGACGAGCGTCAAGATGACGATACCGATGGCTGGCGACGCGCATCGGTACTGGCCTCGACCATCACGGGCGATGAGCTTCGTACCCTACCGGCGGTGAAGCTGCTGGGAGTCTTGTTTCATGAGGAAGAAGTGCGGCTTTTCGATGAAGCCAGCGTCTGCTTCAGCTGCAGCTGCTCGCGTGAACGCACCGACGGCATGTTGCTCGGTCTGGGCGGAGAGGAGGTGGCCGATATCCTCGAGGAACAGTCAGCCGTGGAGATCACCTGTGAGTTCTGCGACAGCCGCTATGTGTACGATGCCATCGATGTGGCAACGCTGTTCAAGGGCACGGTCGGCAGGGATGAACCTTCACCGACCGTGCACTGAATGTGAGCTGCACACGGGTCATGTCCTTGCCGGCCCCACGCTGCACACGGGTCATGTCCTTGCGGGCCCCGCGCTGCGCACGGGTCATGTCCTTGCGGGCCCCGCGCTGCACACGGGGCAGGTCGCACTCTTGCGCAGGGTGATCTCGTTCCATTCCATGGCCAGGCCGTCGAACAGCACGAGCCTGCCACGCAGGTCGGTGCCCGCATCGCATAGCACCTTGATGGTTTCGATCGCCTGTACACAGCCGATCATGCCGACCACCGGCCCCAGGATCCCTTCTAGGGCACAGGTATCGCCAGTCGCCCCGGTATCGGGGTAGAGGCATTGATAGCAGGGGGAATCGGCGATATCCGGGCGAACGACGGTGATCTGGCCGTCGAAACGAATAGCCGCACCGCTGATCAGCGGTATCCGGTGTTTCACGCAGGCGGCATTGATCGCGAAGCGGGTCGGGAAGTTGTCGCAGCAATCGACCACTGCCGTGCACCGTGGCACGAGTTCCTCGAGATCTTCCGCTTCCAGACCGTAGTCGACCACATCGATGCGCACCTCGGGGTTGATCTGCAGGCAAGCCGTTCGCGCCGAATGCGTCTTGAGTTCACCGATGCGCCCTGTGGTGTGTGCGATCTGTCGCTGCAGGTTGGATTCCTCGACGGTGTCGAAGTCAGCGAAGGTCAGCCGGCCCACACCGGCACCGGCGAGATACAGGGCCACCGGCGAGCCGAGCCCGCCGAGGCCGACCACCAGCACATGGCTGGCCAGCAGGCGCGATTGCCCCGGTTCGCCGATGGCGGGCAGCGTCAGGTGGCGGCTGTAGCGCTCTTGCGGGTCACTGGTCGAAGGTGTTGGCTCCATGCGCCGAAGCATAGCGCTTCGCGTGCACTCTGGTGTATTCACAGCGTGTTGCCGCAATGAACTTCCTGGCCCATTCGCTGCTCGCGCACGGTGATCCGGCCGCGGTTGCCGGCCAGTTCTGTGGCGACTTCGTGCGCGGCAGCGCCGGGCTCGAAGCGTTTCCCGACGGGGTGTACCGCGGCATCATCATCCACCGCAAGATCGATACGTTCACCGACACTCATGCCGAAGTGGTGGCGGCCCGGCGCTTGTTCGAAGCCCCATACCGGCGCCTTGCCGGCATTCTCATCGATGTCCTGTTCGATCACTTCCTGGCCCGTGACTGGGCACGCTACAGCAGCACAGGTCTCGCCGATCATGTGGCTGAGGTGCACGCGGCCCTGGCCGCGTATCGGCGGTATCTGCCGGAAAGCTTGCTACGCTTCGAACGTTACCTGCAACGCGAACGCGTGCTGGTCGGTTATCGGGAGTTGGCAGGTGTGCGTACCAGCTACGAGCGCCTGGGGCGTCGCTCCCCGGCATTTGCGGCGCTGGCTACCGGTCTGGTACCGGTGTTGCAGAATGAGGCGGCCCTGCATGCGCACTTCGAGCGTTTCTACCCGGCACTGGATGCCTACGTGCGATCACTCGACGGGCGATATACTGAGCAGTTCCCTACCGCACCGACTCGCAACACCTTATGAAAGCACCCGCCCGCTCGACGCAACGCCTGGAAAAATTTCGCGTGCCCGACCTGTCGAAGACGCCGTTGGGCAATCGCGAGCTCAGTTTCCTGGCGTTCAACGAGCGGGTGTTGCAGCTGGTCAGCGACGACAGCGTGCCGTTGCTGGAGCGGCTGCGCTTCCTGTGCATCTCCAGCAGCAATCTCGATGAGTTCTTCGAGGTGCGGGTGGCCGGCATCAAGCAGAAGATCAGCGGTGGTGTGGAGGCGGCCGGCATCGACGGATTATCACCGCAGCAGGAATTGCTGATGGTCACGGAACGTGCGCAGGCGCTGGTGGATCGGCAGTATCGCCTGTTCAACGATGTACTGCTGCCGTCCCTGGCTGCCGAAGACATCCGCTTCTTCAGCCGCGACGCGTGGGATGAGGACGTCAGCGACTGGGTACGCGGTTACTTCGAACGCGACATCGCCCCGGTGCTCAGCCCGTTGGGGTTGGATCCGGCACACCCGTTTCCGCGCCTGACCAACAAGAGCCTGACCTTCATCATCGACCTGCAGGGCGTGGATGCCTTCGGGCGCGATTCCGGCTTCGCACTGGTGCGGGCACCGCGCTCGCTGCCACGCGTGATTCCCATTCCCGAGGAGATCTGCGGCACCCGCCATGGGTTCGCGTTTCTCTCATCGATCGTGCATTCGCAGATCGCCTCGCTGTTCAACGGCATGGACCCCAAGGGCGTGTATCAGTTCAAGGTCACACGCAACAGTGACCTGTACGTGTCGGAGGAAGACGTGGCCAACCTGCGCCGCGCTTTGGAGAGTGAGCTGGTGCAGCGTAACTTCGGCCAGGCCGTGCGGCTGGAGGTAGCGGCGAATTGCCCGCCGCGCATCGGCAAGTACCTGCAGCGCCATTTCCGCCTCCGCGACAGCGATGTGTACCGTGTGAACGGGCCGGTGAACCTGAATCGGCTCGTGGCCATTCCCGACCAGATAGACCGGCCCGAGCTGAAATATCCTTCTTTCACACCCTATGTGGCACCGGCCTATGAGTCGGGTATGAACATCTTCGAGGTGCTGGCCCAGAAATCGCCGGTGCTCTTCCATCACCCGTACGAGTCGTACATGCCGGTGCTGGAGCTGGTGCGTCAGGCGGCGGCCGACCCTGACGTGCTGGCGATAAAACAGACCCTGTACCGTACCGGTAACCAGTCCGCGTTCGTCGACCATCTGATGGAAGCATCACGTGCGGGCAAGGATGTGACGGTGGTCATCGAGCTGCGGGCGCGCTTCGATGAAGAGGCCAACATACATCTTGCCACTCGCTTGCAGGAGGCCGGCATCCAGGTGGTGTACGGGGTGGTCGGCTTCAAGACCCACGCGAAGATGCTGCTGGTGGTACGGCGCGAGAAGAACAAGCTGGTGAAGTATGCGCACGTGGGCACCGGCAACTACCACGCGACCACCGCGCGTGCCTACACCGACTGGAGCCTGCTGACCAGCGGCAAGGCGGTAACCGAAGACATTCACAAGATATTTACCCAACTTACGGGGCTGGGTCAGGTGCATGACCTGAAGCAGCTGGTGCAGGCGCCCTTCGCGCTGCACGGGTTCGTGATCGAAAAGATCGAGACGGAAATCCGTGCTGCCAACGCCGGTGGCGAAGGGCACGTGATGGCGCGCATGAATTCACTGGTGGACGCCGGCATCATCAACGCCCTCTACCGCGCATCCCAGGCCGGTGTGAAAGTCGATCTGGTGGTGCGCGGCATCTGCATGTTGAAGCCCGGCATTCCCGGGGTATCGGACAACATTCGCGTCGTGTCGGTACTGGGCCGCTTCCTGGAACACTCGCGCGTGTTCTATTTCCTCGGCAATGGCAGTGAATCCATCTACATCAGCAGTGCCGACTGGATGCCGCGCAACTTCTTCAACCGTGTGGAAATCGCCGTGCCGGTGGATGGCGAGGCCTTGCAACGCGTCAAGGCGGAATGCCTCGACTCTTATCTGCGCGACAACACCTTCGCCTGGGATCTCACCGCCAACGGTGAATATCAGCGTTGCCTGCCGGGCGACAGTGAACCGTTCAGTGCGCAATCTGCGTTGATCGAAAA
>CBDCAW010000011.1:0-49863 GCA_965214025.1 Granulosicoccaceae bacterium | reverse complement strand
GTACGACGACCTCAGGTATCGCTCTATGAATCTTGCCCGGCTGTACCGCAGCTGGCGGGGCAAGGCGATGTACGTCGATGGCCCGGATGGTGATGGAACGCTTTCCACACAGATCATGTACGACGTGCGAAACGAGATGATCGAGAACTGCTGGGCAGGGCAATGCGAAGTGGCATTGGCCGGCTACAGCAGAGGGGTCTACGTCGTGATCGCGGCCTATTGGATGGCGAACAACTGGCTTCGCGACAATGGACATTCCGAGCGGATCAACGCTCGCCTGGGCACCATGGCACTCGACCCGGTCAAGACGAACATTCGCGGGTTCACCTCCAACGCCCCCGGGCCGGTCGTCTATTTCCTCAAGAAGCGCAACTGGCTCGGCGTCCCGATCGGAATCTACAGCAATGGACCACTGCGCGGTGATTTCCGGATCAAGACCCGATATGGTCTGACCCATGCTGCCATGGGTAACGACACGGGCGTCTATGACGACATGAGGAACGGCATCAACAGCCTTGCAGCGAGCATCGTCGGAATGGATGCCATCAACTGATGCCTCAGCGCTGATAGCTCGGTTGGCAGTCAGACTCAGTTGCCGAGAAGGAAAGCTACCTGAATCATGCAGTCAACGTGGTTCACGTCAACATGAAAGGGCGGATCGAGTGTCCTCTCGCGCTAGCTCTACACGGTGATCACCTTGCACGGGAACAGGCGATCAACTTCGTCAGGATACGCGAGGACCTTGGCGAACCATTCGCGCTAACCGTGATCGAAAAGGGCCAATCGAATCGTTCGCACTGTACGTAACCGATACCAGGCCAACGACCGGCCTTCGGTCCAAGAAGGTGACGAACGTCTCCAGGAGCAAACACAGACATGATCTGTACTTCGATAACCCGCCGCCACTTCCTTATCGGTAGTGCCGCTGCCACCGGTGCGGTGCTGTTGCTCGGTGCACCGGCCTTGATCGGGATGGCCCATGCACAGGAGACCGTCGCTGCCACACCGACCATGCGCGGTGGTTCCAACAACTACCTGCCCGGCGCACCCATCGTCGAACGTATCGGCGGCGGCGGGTTCTCGATGAGCGGCACCGTACGCCGTGCCGGCGATGGAGCGCCTCTCCCCGGCAGGCGCATTCAGGTATGGGCACATACGACTGAGGGATACGAGAGCGATGAGCGCAGCCATGGTGCCACGCTTACTGATGCCAAGGGGATTTTCCGGCTACAGATGCCGCAGATCGTACCGGCTTTCGGCCAACCCCATGGGCACCTTGCCTACGACGCGGAGCACGACGAAGAAGGCGGATTCGAGACGGTGTTCCTCCGGCCCGTGATGTCGAGCGCCGAGGAGACGAGTCTGAAGGTGGATTTCGTTCTGAGCCCAGTCTGAGCGGAATGACGAAGGAACGTGGGCCACGCGAAGTCTGACCGGACGAGCGTCATCACGCTCGACACGGTTCTTCCCTGGGCTGCCCTGGCGATCGCGGTCACAGTACCGATCGGCATCGCGGCAACGAGCCCTTTGTTGGCCTGGCGCGATCCGATCTATATCGGAGCCGGGTTGGCCGGAGTGATCGGCATGGGGCTGCTGCTCATCCAGCCGCTGTTGGCCGGAGGGCTTCTACCGGGTCTTCCCGGTATGCGTGGTCGCCGGGTCCACCGCTGGGTCGGCATCGCACTGGTCGTCACCGTCCTGCTGCATGTCGTGGGGCTGTGGGTGACGAGCGCCCCGGATGTAATCGATGCCCTGCTGTTTCGATCGCCGACGCCGTTCTCTGCCTGGGGCGTGATCGCGATGTGGGCGACGCTTGCCGCGGCGCTATCGGCCGCGCTTCACCGACGAGTACGCCTGCGGCCACGACATTGGCGCTTCGCGCACAAGGCTCTGACAACCATCGTCGTGACGGGTAGCGTAATCCATGCGGTACAGATCGAAGGAACGATGGGTACGGTATCGAAGTTGACCCTGTGCGCGATGGCACTAGGTGCCACGGCTTGGGCGTTCTTCGCTCCACGGCGCTGAGGCGCTCGATACCTGATCAGCCCGTAGTAGTGCCAATAGTTGCTCCGTTGCCCCGAGCCAGCCTGAAGCACGACACGACTATATCTGCGTGGCCTTTGTCGCTACGGACTAGTGCTGCGCGACCTTCACCTCTAGACAGCCACATCCGCCTGGATAGCCGCATGCGGCTCATACCCCTCCACGACGAAGTCATCGATCCGGTAATCATCGATACTCGCCGCGGACCGACCGATCTTCATCGTGGGAAACGGCCGTGGATCACGTTTGAGCTGCTCACGCGCCTGGTCCAGATGGTTCAGATACAGATGCACATCCCCACCGACCCATACGAGTTCGCCCGGGTGAAGACCCGCCTGCTGCGCAAGCATGAGCTGTAGCGCGGTAGCCCCGACAAAGTTGAAAGCGGCCCCCAACACCAGGTCAACTGAGCGCTGGAACAAAAGGCAATTCAAGCGGCCGTCCGATGTGACGTGATACTGATAGACCATGTGACATGGCGGCAGCGCCATGTCACCCAGCTCCGCCACGTTCCAGCCATGGAAGATCATGCGACGGCTGGCCGGGTTCTCACGCAATAAGCGTATGAGTTCGGTAATCTGATCGATCTCCCGACCATCCGGTCCGAGCCAGCGTCGCCACTGCTTGCCGTACACGGGTCCCAACTCGCCCCAGCGGCCGGCAAACGCGTCGTCTTCCAGAACTCGCTCTTCGAACTTCTCCTGCGTGATCTCTTCGCCGCTTTCCCGGCGATAGGCGGCCAATGGCCAGTCTGTCCAGATGCGTACATTCTCCCGCAACAGGGGCTGAATGTTGGTGCCACCGGTCAGGAACCAGAGCATTTCCTTCACGGCCGTCTTCCAGTAGACCCGCTTCGTGGTCAGGATAGGCACGGTGCCGTCCGACAGGTCGAACCGGATCATCGCGCCGAACAGGGAACGTGTGCCCACGCCGGTACGATCGACACGCTCGTCTCCACGCTCCAGTACGTTGGAGACCAGATCCAGGTATTGGTGTTCGGGGTGCCTCATGTCTTCTTCGAGGCGGTCTTGCGGCGCACGGGCTTTGCTTCAGGCTTCGCGCCGACCGGTTGATCCATGATCCTTCGCGAATAGGCGAAATACAGCATCAGCGCACCTGCGATCACCATCGGCACAGAGAGCAGTTGCCCCATGGTGAGCCAGTTCAGCGCAATGAAGCCGAGTTGGGCATCCGGCTCGCGCACGAATTCCACCAGGAACCGGTATACGCCATACCCCACGCAGAATACGCCGGATACGGCGGCGCGCGGCCTGGGCTTGCTGGAGAACCACCACACCAGCAGGAACAACAGAACTCCCTCCCCCAGGATCTGGTAGATCTGGTTCGGATGACGCGGTTCCGGGCCGACGTGCGGATACACCATCCCCCAGGGCACATCCGTCGTGCGCCCCCACAGCTCACCGTTGATGAAGTTACCCACACGCCCGGCACCGAGCCCGATCGGAAAGGCCGGGGCGATGAAGTCGGACACCTGAAAGAAGGTGCGACCCGTCTTCCGGCCATACAGATACAGTGCGACCAGCACGCCGACGAACCCGCCGTGAAACGACATGCCGCCATTCATCGGGTTCAGCGTCGCGATGGGGTGCTGCACGAATTGGTCGAACTGATAGAAGAATACCGAGCCGAGCTTGCCACCCAGAATCACGCCCAGCACGATGTAGAAAACGATGTCACCAATCTCTTCCGGCACCCACCCTGAACCCGGCCGACTCGCCCGATACTTCGCCAGCGACCAGCCTGCCAGAAAGGCCACCAGGTAGGTGAGCCCATACCAGTGGATCTTCAGCGGCCCGAGGGCGATGGCTACTGGGTCGATGTCTGGATAGGTGAACATTCAGTGGACGCGGTTGAAGTGAGGGTGGGCCAGGTGCCATGCAGGCCCGGTTACGAATCGTGACGACACGGTTTCCGGCGATGGCGAACAAAGGCCTGAGTATAGTTCAGACGTCTGAATGCAAGACAAACGCCGACCCGCCCCATCACCGCAGCCGTCCGATCAACCCTTTCAGATAGAGCGTTTCCGGCATCGCAAGGTTCACCGGATGATCCGCAGCTTGTTGCAGGGGTGCCAGTACCTGCATGCCTTCTGACCCCTTGGGCAGGCTCTGCCGCACCAGTTGCTGCAGAGTGTCGCCATCGAGCGCCTGCGAGCAGGAGGCGCTCAGCAGAATGCCGTTCGGGGTCAGCAGACGCATGGCGAGGCGGTTGTTCAGACCGTAGTGGCGCAGACCGGCTTCGCGATCCTTCTTGCGTTTGATGAAGGCCGGGGGGTCGAGCACGATCACGTCGAAGCGCTCGTCGGCTTCGAACAGGGCGCGCAGGGTATCCACCACATCGCCGACCCGTGCCTCGAAGCGATCACCCACCCCGTTGGCGGCGGCGTTCGCCTCGGCGCCTGCGACCGCGGCGGCCGAGGAATCGATGGCCAGCACCTCGCGGGCCCCGGATGCGGCGGCGTTGATGCCGAAGGCACCCAGGTAGCTGTACAGGTCGAGCACCCGCCTGCCCCGCACCCAGTCGCGCAGTGCCTTGCGGCTGTCACGGTGGTCGTAGAACCAGCCGGTCTTCTGCCCGGATTCGGTGGGCGCCGTGAAGCTCAGCTCGTTCTCGACGATCTGCAGGTGATCCGGGGCGGCGCCGACCGGCCAGCTGCGTTCCAGTGGCAGGTGCTCCAGCTCGCGCATGGAGACGTCATTGGCCAGGCAGATGGCGGTGGCACCACTCAGGTGCTGGAGCGCATCGAGCACCTCATCGCGCCATTGCTCCATGCCGGCGGTGGTGATCTGCACGATCAGGGTCTGGTCGTAACGATCGACGACCAGGCCCGGCAGGCCATCGCCTTCGCCGAACACCCAGCGGTAGTAGGGAGCATCGTAGCGGGCCGTGCGTAGTGCCAGAGCACTTTCGAGACGAGCACGCAACAGGGTTGCATCGAAGGGCCGCCCGCCGCGATGGCTGGTGACGCGGGCAGCGATCAGGGAATGGGGGTTGGCGTAGCCGTGCGCCAGGAACTTGCCGGCGGCGGATTCGATGGTCACCGCCTGCCCGGGCTCCAACGCCTTGAGCGGCGTGACGCTCGTATCGATCTCGTTGGAGAAGAGCCACAGGTGACCGGCAAGGACCCGGCGGTCCTCACGCTTTTTCAATCTCAGAACGGTCACTGGTGGCTACCCCGGCAAAACCGAGCAGACTACGCGCGGATCGATGGGTGGGTCAACAGAAGGTGCCGAAAGTCGGTGACCGCCTAGCGGCGCAGAGCCGCCAGGATCTGGTCCTCGAGGTCACCGCGAATGGCGATGATCTCACCGAGCCGGGAAAGGTCGCTGGCGAGCATGTCGACGTCACCCTTCGAGCCGTCGAAATCGTCGTACTTGTCGTTGAAGTCGACCAGGTAATCGGTGGTTTCAGCGATGGCGCCGTAGACCTTGTCGGCGGTCTGCTTGACGGCCTGGCGACGCTCCTTGCCTTCCATGATCCGTTGATACACCTCGAAATGGCCCATGGCGGTGTAGTCGACCATGATCTGACAGAAGCTGCGCAGCTGGTCTGCCTCGATGACGTGCTGCTCCGAGTTTCGTTGTTCGAAGGAGCTCACGCCTGCCATGCGGCAATAGCTGACCACCACCTCCTGGCGAAGCTTGATCAGCGAATCGATGGTGCGATGCAGCCGTTCGCGGCGATCGACACCGGTGGGTGTTTCAGTTGTACTCACTTCGGCATTTTCCGGCGACATGCGTTTCTCCGATTCGATGAACGTACGGCCTCCTGACATCTACTAACGGCTTGACCCCGCCGCAACACCACAAAGATGATGTTGGAAGGCTGGTGCTTGGCCGAAGTGAAAGACGGGCGGTACCCTTCCGATGAACGCATGTACCGGGGCTCCGACCGCGCTCCACGCGTGAGGGCCCAACCTGTCTGGCCTGCAAGTAAGGCGCCACAACCGCCTTGTCTCGATTAGACCACACACATCTCACTTTTCCACACGTTCGGTCGTTCATGAAACGTGATCGATCGCCACCTACGTAACGATGAACCACCCGTCCCGCTGAACCTGAAGTATCGGCCGACTGCAAGCCCTACCTGAATTCGACTCGGAATGCGGTAACGCGGGCGCCAGTGTAAAGCATGCACCGCCGCGCTTGACCGATTTCGATGCAGGCGCCGGCTCCCGAGCATACCCCACCGGGCCCGGCATGCCGCGCGTGGCTTACCTGAATTCTATGATGCGTTCAAACCAAAGCTCCAGAGGCACTTCGCGCTCCGATGTACAGCGGCCGTTCATGCCGATTCCGGCACGCTTCACCGACAGCGGATCACCGGTGATCAACGGGTGCCACTCCGGTAGAGCGGCACCCTCGGCCAGTAGCCTGTAGGCACAAGTCGGAGGTAACCAACGAAGTTTCTCGGCATCGAGCGGACGCACGTCGAGGCAGTCGGCCACCCGGCTGCGACGCTGCTCATACTGCCGGCAGCGGCAGGTCGACGTGTTCAGCAGATGGCAGGAGACGCTCGTGAAATGCACATCGCCTGTGTCTTCATCCTCGAGCTTCTGCAGGCAACAGCGAGCGCAGCCATCGCACAGCGATTCCCACTCGGCGGTGCTCATATCGTCGAGCGACTTGCGCTCCCAGAATGGCTCCGTATCGCTCACGCCTGATGGTAATCGACCAACCGTTGCACTTCGCCGGACGACCCCATGATCACCGGCACTCGCTGGTGCAGTTCGCCGGGCACGATGTCGAGGATGCGTTCGTGGCCGGTGCTGGCCATGCCACCGGCCTGCTCGATAAGCAGGGCCATCGGGCTGGCTTCGTACAACAGACGCAGCTTGCCCGGCTTGCCGGCCTCTTCCATGCGGGTGTCGGACGGGTACAGGAACACCCCGCCGCGGCACAGGATCCTATGGATATCGCCCACCATCGAACCCGCCCAACGCATGTTGAAATCCTTCTCGCGAGGCCCCGCGGCTCCGGCCTGACATTCGTCCACGTAGCGGCGTACCGGCGGGTGCCACAGGTCGGCGTAGGCGGCGTTGATCGCGAACTCCGACGCCTCCCGCGGCACCTTCATCGACGGGTGGGTCAGCAGGAATTCGCCGATGCTGTTGTCCAGAGTGAAGCCTGCCACGCCGTTGCCGGTGGAGATCACCAGCATGGTGGCGGAGCTGTACAGGCAGTAGCCCGCACACACCTGCTCGCGACCGGGCTGCAGGAAGCTGGCATCCGTGGGGGCATCCTGCGAGGCGTGCCGGGTGATGGAGAAGATGGTGCCGGTGGCGGCGTTGATGTCGATGTTCGAGGAACCGTCGAGCGGGTCGAACGTGAGCAGGTAATCGCCCCTCGGGTAGCGCTCGGGAATCGGGTAGTGGTTGTCCATTTCCTCGGAAGCGAGACCTGCCAGCAGGCCACCGCGCTCGGTGGCTTCGATGAACACATCGTTCGCGATCACATCGAGCCTCTTCTGCGCCTCGCCCTGCACGTTCTGTGCGCCGGCTGCGCCGAGCACGCCGGCCAGCTCGCCACGCCGCACCAGATCGGACAACTTCTTGCAGGCCGTGGCCACATCGTTCAGCAAGGCCGTGAAGGCACCGCGCGAATTATGGTACTGCCGCCCCTGTTCGATGATGTACTGCGTCAGTGTGGTGCCAAGATGCATCAGCTTATCTCCATCATGTCGAAGTCGTCTTTCACTGCACCGCAATCCGGGCAGCACCAGTTCAGCGGCACGTCTTCCCAGCGGGTGCCGGGCGCGATGCCATCGTCCGGCCAGCCGGCGGCCTCGTCATAGATCAGCCCGCACACGATGCACAGGTAACGCTTGTAGGCCACAGCCGGTCTCCAGTTGCACCGGGCGTCATTGTCTCACCTCGGCAACGTGATATGTTCGCTGGAAACACTCAACGGACCATCGAGGACAGACTGACGTGACCGCTTCTGCCGCACCAGCCAGCACACTGTTCGACACCACTGAACCCGAAGCCCTGTTCGAATCCGCCCGCCAGGTGATTCCCGGTGGCGTGAACTCACCGGTGCGGGCCTATGGCAGCGTCGGTGGCACACCGCGTTTCATCGAACGTGCCGAAGGCGCCTACCTGTACGACACCCAGGGGCGTAAATACATCGACTACGTCGGCTCCTGGGGGCCGATGCTCGTCGGGCACGCACATCCGGAAGTCATCGCCGCGGTGCAGGAGGCCGCCGCCGATGGGCTGAGCTTCGGCGCGCCGACGCGCATCGAGATCGGCATGGCAACGCGCATCTGCCAGATCATGCCGTCGATGGAATCCGTACGCATGACGAGCTCCGGCACCGAAGCCACGATGAGCGCGATTCGCCTGGCACGCGGCTTCACCGGCCGCGACGACATCCTGAAGTTCGAAGGCTGCTACCACGGCCACTCCGACGGTCTGCTGGTCAAGGCGGGTTCCGGTGCGCTGACCCTGGGCGTACCGAATTCTCCGGGCGTACCGGCCGATGTGGCCAAGCACACACTCACCCTGCCCTACAACGACAGCGAGGCGGTGCGCGCGCTGTTCGCCGAGCGTGGTGACTCACTGGCCTGCGTGATCATCGAGCCGATCGTGGGCAACATGAATTTCGTAGAGCCGGTGGCAGGCTTCCTGGAAACCCTGCGCGAGCTGTGTGACAAGCACGGCACCGTGTTCATCTTCGATGAGGTGATGACGGGCTTCCGCGTGGCGCTCGGCGGCGCCCAGGAACTCTACGGCATCAAGCCGGATCTGACCACGCTCGGCAAGATCATCGGTGGCGGCATGCCGGTGGGTGCGTTCGGTGGACGGCGCGACATCATGGATCACATCGCACCGGTGGGGCCGGTTTATCAGGCCGGCACGTTGTCCGGCAACCCGATCGCCATGAGTGCCGGCATGAAAACCCTCGAACTCCTGTCGGCACCCGGCTTTCACGAAAAGCTCCACGCACAGACCGGCAAGCTGCTCGCGGGCATGCAGGCGGCAGCCGACAAGCACCGGGTGCCATTCACCACCGCACATGCCGGTGGTATGTTCGGCTTCTACTTCACCGATGCCGACAAGGTCAGCTCCTTCGATGACGTCATGGCCTGCAACGGCGAGCACTTCAAGCGCTTCTTCCACCACATGCTCGACGCCGGCATCAACCTCGCACCTTCCGCGTTCGAGGCAGGCTTCATGAGTGCGGCGCACGGCGACGAGGACATCGAGCGCACCATCGAGGCAGCGGGCAAGGCGTTCGAGGCTTTGGCGAGCTGATCATCGGCCGACGCGGGAGCACCCCATGCTGCCGCAGATCGAGCTCGGCGTCATCAACTCGCGGTCGGCCGCTGCAGCGCGTCGTCTTCGCTACCTTCGATTATCGGGTTGATATACACCTCGACCCGGCGATTCTTGGCACGATTCTCTTTCGTGTCATTGGGAGCACGGAACTCGCTGGCACCGCGGCCTTCGGTCTGCAGGCGCTCACGCATCACGCCGTCGTTCCGAAGGTAGTTGGCGACCGCTTCGGCGCGACGACGTGACAGGGCCTGGTTGTATTCCGCGCTACCGGTACTGTCCGTGTAGCCGACCACATGCAGCACGGTCTTGTCGTACGTGGACATCTGGCCGGCGAGCTTGTCGAGCGTGCCCTTGAAGGCTGGCTTGATCTCGGCGGAGTTGATGCTGAACGACGCTTCGTCACTCATGCTGACCCGCAACACGTCATCGTTGAGACGCTCCACCTCGATCTGTTTCTGGCGCCTTTCTTCCTCCAGTGCCGCTTCCAGATCGCGCTGCTGATTGTCCTGGTAGCGCCCGACCGCTCCACCTGCGAGTGCACCGATGGCGGCACCCAAGACCCGCGACGTCTTGTTCTTGCCACCGACCTGATTACCGATGACGGCCCCGGCAATGGCACCGATACCCGCTCCCGCCTTGGTACGACGATTCGGATCGTCGGTAGCGCAGGAGGCGAGCACGAGCGCGGCGACCAATACCAGGGTCACCGTAGCGACACCGCGTTTTGTGTTGACAGTGTGAGTGGACATCTGATGATTCTCCGTTGGGACTTCAGGTGGCGCAGTGTACGCCACAGGTGCGTCGGGCTGGCGTGTGAGGAAAGGCTAGCAATACCGTTGCCGATGAGCGGGCACCTCGCGCTCAGACGTCGGAAAAACCCGCCAACACGTTCACGGTATTGATACCGACCGCCTCGATGGCATAGCCGCCTTCCATGACCAACACCGTGGGCAACTTCATCCCGGCGATGCGCCGCCCGCAATCGCTGAAGTCTGCCGATTCGAGCCGGAAGAAGCTGATCGGATCTTGCTTGTAGGCATCCACACCCAACGACACCACCAGGGCCTGCGTTCCGAACGCTGACACCCGCGCAAGCGCCTGATCGAGCGCTTCACTCCAGGGCTCGTAGCCGGTGCCGGGACGCAGGGGATAGTTCACGGTACTGCCCTGACCCGCGCCCGCGCCGGTTTCATCCGCGTAGCCGCTGAAATGCGGGTACGCATCTTCCGGGTGGCCGTGCAGTGAGGCAAACAGGACATCTTCGCGTTGGTAGAAGATGTCTTGCGTGCCGTTGCCATGGTGGAAGTCGACATCCAGTATCGCCACTCTATCGGCACCGTCGCTGACGAAGGCCTGTGCAGCGGCGGCCGCGTTGTTCAGGAAGCAATAGCCACCGAACATGTCGATGGCGGCATGGTGCCCCGGTGGCCGGCACAGCGCGAAGGCAGCACCGGCTGAACGAGCCGCCACATGGCGCTGAGCCGCCAGTGCCGACGCCAGCGACGAGCGGGCCGCTGGCCAGGTACCGGCGGTCATCGCCGTCTCGGCGGCCAGGGCGTAGTAGCCCACCCTGCCCTCGATATGCCGCGGTGGCCGGATACCCGGCATGCGGCGGGCCGGAAAACCGGTGGCAATGATCTCGCCTTCGAAACCCGCCGCGATCCACTCACCCCAGGCGCTGGCCAGGAAGCTGAGGTACCCGGCATCGTGCACCGAGGCGGCCGCCGAATCGATGAGTTCATCACTGATGATGTCAGGTGCTGCGGGCGCGTCGAACCCGCGTACTGCCAGCTCACGCAGCACGTACTCCATTCGCGACGGTCGCTCGAACGGCGTGACCAGCTGACCACCGTGCAGCTCGGCCTGCGGAAAATGCAAACGATGATCTTCGCTGAAGAAGCTTTGCATGCGTCCTTTGGCCTCTGAAGTTCCCCCGGTTCAATTGACTCGCACTACGCTACCTGGGAAGACTCTCCGGCCGATACCCCCTCATCGGCCGCAGCCGGTGCCTGATAACTCGACATCGGCGGGCACGAGCAGATCAGATGCTTGTCCCCATGTACGTTGTCCACCCGCCCCACCGGTGGCCAGTACTTGCCATCAATGCTTGCCTCGCCCTGCGGCCAGGCGGCCACTGAGCGCGGGTACGCATGTTGCCAATCGTCGGCCATCAGTACCTCGGCGGTATGCGGCGCGTTCACCAGCGGGTTGTCGTCGGCCGGCCACTGGCCTGCGCCGACCTTCATCGCCTCGGCGTGAATCGCGATCATCGCCTCGCAGAAGCGGTCGATTTCCGCCAGTGATTCGCTCTCGGTAGGTTCGACCATCAGGGTGCCTGCCACCGGGAACGACATTGTCGGTGCATGGAAGCCGTAGTCCATCAATCGCTTGGCAATGTCATCGACCGTGATGCCGGTGTCGGCCTTGAGCTTTCGCGTGTCGAGAATGCATTCGTGCGCCACCCGATCGTTGCGCCCGCGATACAGGATCGGGTAGTACGGCGCCAGCCGGGTCGCGATGTAGTTGGCGTTCAGAATCGCAACCTCGGTCGCCTTGCGCAGGCCGGACGCACCCATCATGCGGATGTACATCCAGGTGATCGGCAGTATCAGCGCACTGCCCCATGGAGCGGCGCTGACCACGCCGGTGGCATCACCCCATTCACGGTGCCCGGGCAAAAACGGCTGCAGATGAGCACCCACGCCGATCGGACCGATGCCCGGCCCGCCACCCCCGTGGGGAATGCAGAAGGTCTTGTGCAGGTTCAGATGCGATACATCGCCACCGAATACACCTGGCTGCGCCGTACCAACCATTGCATTGAAGTTGGCACCATCGATGTACACCTGCCCACCGACGGCATGCACTCGTTCGCACACGTCCCGCACACCGGCCTCGAACACCCCGTGGGTGGACGGGTAGGTAATCATGATGGCCGCGACCTTGCCGGTGTGCTTGTCGAGCTTGGCCTGCAGGTCGTCGACATCGACGTTGCCGGACTCGTCGCACGCCACCACGACCACACGCATGCCTGCCATCTGCGCGCTTGCCGGGTTGGTGCCGTGAGCCGAACTCGGTATCAGGCACACCGTGCGCTCGCTATCGCCTCGGCTGTCGTGGTAGCGGCGGATGGCCAGCAGACCGGCGTATTCGCCCTGGCTGCCGGCGTTCGGTTGCAGGGACATGGCTGCATAACCGGTACAGGCACACAACATGGCCTCCAGCTGCGCCACCAGCTCGCGATAGCCTGCGCTTTGCGCTGCGGGCGCGAACGGGTGCATCTTCGCGAATGCCGGCCAGGATACCGGCGCCATCTCGGCGGCGGCGTTGAGTTTCATGGTGCAGGAGCCGAGCGGAATCATCGCCCGGTCGAGTGCGATGTCCTTGTCGGCAAGACGCTTCAGGTAACGCATCATCGAGGTTTCCGATGCGTAGTCGTTGAAGCAGGCCTGTGACAGGTAGCCCGGTGCACGATCGTCGGCGGAATTCCGCCTGGCGGATGCTACCAGGGCATCGACATCCACCGCCTTGCCGAGGATCGCCGCGGCAACCTGCGCCACATCGTCGACACTCGTGGTCTCATCGAACGATACGGCAACCGTGGAGTCATCGACCAGGCGTATGTTGTAGCCTGCCTCAAGGGCACGCGCCACGGCAGCTTCGGCCGTTGAACCCGCCGGCACCACACTCACCGTGTCGAAGCGCGTCTCGTTCAGGATCGTCGCACCCGAGGCCGCCAACGTCGCCGCGAGCGTATCGGCGCGATGCCGCACTCGCAAGGCGATCCTGCGCAGACCGTCGGGGCCGTGGTGGCACGCGTACAGCGTGGCTATGATCGCGAGCAGCGCCTGCGCGGTGCAGATGTTCGAGGTGGCCTTCTCGCGCCTTATATGTTGCTCACGGGTCTGCAGAGCAAGCCGATAAGCAGGCTTGCCGTTGCTGGTGAGCGACTGGCCGACCAAGCGGCCCGGCAGGTTGCGCTTGTGCTTGTCGCTGGTGGCCATGAATGCGGCATGCGGGCCGCCGAAGCCCATCGGCACGCCAAACCGCTGGGCGCTGCCGATGACGATGTCGGCACCCCAGCGGCCGGGCGCTTCCAGCACCGTCAACGCCAGCAGATCGGCTGCCACCATGAGCTGCGCACCGGACGCCTGGCAGGCTTCGGCCACCGCGCCGACCTCGGGCACATGGCCCAGCGTACCGGGATACTGCAACAACACGGCGAAGGTGTCGTCACTGGCTGCCATGAGTCGTTCTGCAAGCTTGCCGGGTTCACAGGTCTCGACGACGATACCCAGCGGTGCCGCTCGCGTGGTGATCACGTCGAGGCTCTGCGGATGGCAATCATCGGCCACCAGCAGCCGTGCCCGCTTGCCGCGCAACGAGCGATGGGCCAGTGCCATCGCCTCGGCAGAGGCAGTGGCCTCGTCGAGCAGTGAGGCATTGGCGATCGGCATGCCGGTGAGCTCGGTGATCAGCGTCTGGAAATTGAACAGCACTTCCAGGCGCCCCTGAGCTATCTCAGGCTGATAGGGCGTATAGGCGGTGTACCAGGACGGGTTCTCCAGTACGTTGCGCTGTACCACCGCCGGCAGGTGGCAATCGTGATAGCCCTGACCGAGCAGGCTGCGCATCACCGTGTTGCGAGACGCCATTGCGGCAAGCTCCGCCAGCGCATCGGCCTCATCCACACCCGCGCCGATCGCGAGCGCCTCTTCGTGCAGGATGCTCGACGGTATCACCTGCTCGATGAACGTGGGCAACGAGTCGCAGCCCACCGCTTCGAGCATGATCTGCACATCGGCATCGGTGGCGCCGATATGGCGCCGGATGAAATCGCTCATTCCGCGTTTGCTCTCGATTCGCATTCCTGATCTTCGAGCGATTCGCCCGGGCGACTCACTACTCTTCCGCCTCGATGTAAGCCTGATAGTCATCCGGGCTCATCAACTCTTCCACCGTCTCCGCGTCCTCCGGTTCGAGCTTGAAGATCCAGCCTTCGCCATACGGGTCGCTGTTGACCAGTTCCGGTGTATCGACCAGCGCCGAATTCGTATCGGCCACGCGCCCCGCCACCGGGGCGTAGAGATCGCTGGCCGCCTTCACAGACTCGACCACGGCAATGCCTTCCTCAGCCTCGCACTCCAGATCGATCTCGGGGGTTTCCACGAACACCAGATCGCCGAGCTGCTCTTGAGCATGCTCGGAAATGCCGCAGGTGAGTGTGCCGTCGTCGTTCACGCGTACCCATTCGTGGGTGCTGGCAAAACGCAGGTCGCCGGGTATTTCCATGATTGAAAAGCCTCTGAAGTTCTAGTAAACCGGCAAGCTGTGCTTGACGAAAGGCAGCGCCACCGAATGCGCCACCACGGGCTTGCCGCGGATGATCACATCGCAGCTGCCCTTGAATTCCTTGCTGACCCTGGCCATGCCGACCGAGTGCTGCAGGGTGGGGCTAAAGGTGCCCGATGTAATCCTGCCGATGTCGCGGCCTGCGAGCTGCACTTCCTGCTTTTCACGCAACACGCCGCGACCGTCGAGCTGCAGGCCGATCTGAAACCAGCCGGCACCGAACAGCTTGTGATCCTCGCACAGCTCGCGACCGATGAAGTCACGGCCCTTATCGCTCAGATCGATGGTCCAACCCAAACCGGCGGCCACCGGTGAATACTCTTCGGTAAGCTCGTTGCCGTACAGGCTCAGGCCCGCCTCCAGCCGCAAGGTATCCCGGGCACCCAGCCCGGCCGGCACCACCCCGACTTCGTGCAGTCGCTGCCACAGTTCGACGGCTGCCGTGTCGGGCAAGGTGATCTCGACGCCGTCCTCACCGGTGTAGCCGGTACGCGAGACCATCCACGGGCCGGCCTCGATGGCGCTGAACCGCTCCAGGCCGCCTAACTTAGCCTCGATACCCGGCAGATTGGCGAGCACCCGGTCGAGGGCCGCTACCGCCTCGGGCCCTTGTACCGCGAGCATCGCCACACCCTCGGGCTGGCTGATGGTGACGTCGCCCTCACGGTGCTTGTCGAACCAGGCCAGATCCTTCTCGCGGGTGGCTGCGTTCACCACCATGCGGTAACGCGCTTCGCCAAGGCAGGTGACGATCAGGTCGTCGATCACCCCGCCGGCCTCGTTGCACAGGCATGAGTACAGTGATCGGCCGTCTGCAAGCTTCGCCACATCGTTCGTCAACAGCCGCCGCAACCAGCCGCGGGCATCACTGCCCGTGACATCGACGATGGTCATGTGGGAAACATCGAACATGCCCGCACCCTTGCGCACGGCATGGTGTTCCTCCACCTGGGACCCGTAATGCACGGGCAGCTGCCACCCGGCGAAATCCACCAGCTTGCCACCGGCTTCCTTGTGAACCTCGAACAGCGGCGTATGCAGGCTCATGCTTGGTTTCCATCGATGACCGTACGAGTGCGCGAGTTTAAGCCATAGCCGCACAGCACGCATAGCAACAGCGCTATCAGGAATACCGGCCAGTTGCCGGTGCGGGCGTAGGGCGTGGTACCGCTGCGCGGCTGCACGCTGACATCGAGCACGCCGCGCGTATCGTAGGCGATGCGCCCGTGCACCTCACCCTGGAAGTCGATCGAGGAGGTGACCCCGGTATTGGTCACCCGCACCAGGGGCCGCGCCAGTTCGCGTGCGCGCATCCGTGCCTTCTGCTCGTGCTGGTGAGGTGCGGCACTGTCGCCGAACCAGGCATCGTTGGAGACATTGACCAGCAGCGTGGCGGCCGGAACCAGTGCGCGCAACTCTTCACCGTAGACGTCTTCGTAACAGATCGAGATACCCACGGGAGTATCCCCGATCATCAGCGGGGCATGCTCACCGGCGCCGCGCCCGAGGTCAGACATCGGTATGTCGATGTATTTCGCCAGCGGTTCGAGCAGCGAACGGAACGGCATGTATTCACCGAACGGCACCAAGTGGCGCTTCTTGTACACGCCGCGCTCACCACCGAGCTGACGTACGCTGTTGTAGACCGAATCGCCGTCGCGGACGAACACACCCGACAGCACCTGCACACCACGTGCTTCCAGCCGCATGGCGAATGGCGCCACCGTACCCTCCACACGCTCCATGTAGGTCGGGATGGCGGTCTCGGGCCAGATCACGATGTCCGTTTCGGGTAGCTCTTCCACAGTCATGGAGGCATACAGGTTCAGCGAGGTGGTCAGCCGCTCCTCGCTGAACTTCATTTCCTGCGGAATGTTGCCCTGCACCAGCCGCAGCTTCACCGGCTCACCGGCCGGTGCCGACCACGATATCGTGCCGCTGAGCACCGCCAACAGGGGCATTGCAACCCAGACCCCGCCGGTCCACCCCCAGACGCGCCGCTCGCCTGCCAGCCAGGCAGCTGCCGGCAGGGCCGCCATCAATACCACCAGCGCACTGATGCCGTACACCCCGATCAACGGTGCCAGGTTACCCAGTGGCGCCGATGTCTGGCTGTAGCCGACGAGAATCCACGGAAAACCGCCCATGATCTTGCCCCGAGCCAGCTCGGCGAGTACCCACAGACCCGTGAACCACAGGGTTCCGGCAAGCGGCCGTTCCGAACGCGCGAGCCACGCGAACAGGCCGGCGGTAATGGCCGGGAACGTCGCCATGACGATCACGAACAGTATCGTGACCAGCGCTGCCAGAGGTGCGACCGCTGCGCCGAACAGGTGCACGCTGTGGTAGATCCAGTACACCCCGAACGCGAAGTAGCCGAGCCCGTAGACAGCACCCAGCCAGAAGGCGCGTGCCGGCCTCTGCCCGATCAGCAGGGCGTGGAAGAACCCGATGGAAAGCGGTGCCAGCAACCACAGATCGTAAGGAGCGAAACTGAACGGCAATACAACACCTGCCACCAGAGCCAGCAGCCATGCCATGCGGCCCTCTCCGATGCGCTGACTCACACCTCTTCGAGCGTGACCTGCAGCAGATGGATGCGTCGCGAGTCTGCGGCCAGCACCCGGAACTGGCAGCTCTCGATCACCGCGCTCTCACCGGGCTTGGGCATGTGGCCGATGTGCTGCATCAACAGGCCGCCGATGGTATCGAACTCCTCGTTGCTGAAGGAGGTACCCAGTGCTTCGTTGAATTCCTCGATCGGCATCAGTGCCCGCACCGAGTAACGCCCGTCGCCATGATCGCGGATCAGCACATCCTCGTCGGCATCGTGCTCGTCGTCGATCTCGCCGACGATCTCTTCGAGCACATCCTCGATGGTGACCAGACCCGCCACATTGCCGTATTCGTCCACCACCACGGCCATGTGATTACGCTTCGATCGGAACTCCTTCAGCAGCACGTTAAGGCGCTTGGTTTCCGGCGTGAACGTGGTGGTGCGCATCAGCTCGTCGATGACGAACGGATCATCGGTACCGGTGGCGGCGTGGCGCAGCACATCCTTCGCCAGCAGCACGCCCACCACGTTGTCCTTGTCATCATCGACGACCGGAAAGCGTGAATGCCCGGACTCGATGATCACCGGCAGGATCTCATCCAGAGAGGCGTCGCGCTTGACGAATTTCATCTGAGCGCGCGGCACCATGATGTCGCGAACCCGCATCTCGACGACCTGAAACACGCCTTCGACCATCTGCAGCGTATCGGCGTCGAAGATGCCTCGGGACTGCGCATCGCGCAGCAGCTCCAGCAGCTCGTCACGATCGCGCGGCTCGCCACCGATGGCGTGCACGATGCGATCCATGAGCGAGCGGCCATGGTTGCCGTTGCTGTCGGTAGAGTCGTCAGTCATTGCAGATGTGGATCACCGCGTGAGCAGCCCTCGGCTGCGGAAGGCAGGTACGGGTTGGCGATCGACAAGGTCGATAATATCCGAATTTCCAGGGACTCCATAGCGTCGGCCGTTGCCTCGTCGGCATGATCGTAACCCGCCAGATGCACCAGGCCATGAGTGCACAGATGGGCCCAGTGGTCCGCGATGCGCTTGTGCTGTGCCGACGCTTCAGCCGCGATGACCGCAGGGCACAGCACGATGTCACCGAGAGACAGCAGATCAGGTGTGCCAGGTACAGTCCCCGGCAACCGCGGCAGGCCCGACGGAAAACTCAGCACGTTGGTCGGCGTGTCGCGCTGGCGGTAGCGCTTGTTCAATGCCTGGATCTCGGCTTCGGGCACGATCCTCATCGAGACCTCGAAATGCGTGTCCGGTGCACTGATCCCGACTTCGTCGGGCGACCTGGCCGACGGCTCGGACGCAAAGATGCTCTGGGGTAGAGGCTCAGGTGGTGGCCCGGACAGCGACCCGGTTGGCGTCTCGGTTGGCGACCCTGATTGCAAACGTGCCGTTTCGGCCAGCAATACGGCCAGGGCCGCCTCTGTCCAGGTTTCGAAGTCATCGAACGAAGGTACGCCCGGCGCGTCGGCTACGGAGTCGTCGAGATCGACCCACAACTGCAAAGCTCCGCGGACCAGAGGCCTGGGAGCTGATCCGGACGACGCGGAATCATCCACGGCGTTCGAGCGATTCGTCGGCCTCCTCGACCGCTTCGTAGGCGGCGACGATGCGCTGCACCAACGGATGACGGACCACGTCGGCTGCGGTGAAATCACAGAAACCCACGCCATCGACCTGGCGCAGCACACCCTGAACATGCTTCAGGCCGGACATCTGATGTCGGGGCAAGTCCACCTGGGTGACATCACCGGTGACGATGGCCTTGGAGCCGAAACCGATACGGGTCAGAAACATCTTCATCTGCTCCACCGTCGTGTTCTGAGCTTCGTCCATGATCACGCAGGAGTGATTCAAGGTTCGCCCGCGCATGTAGGCCAGCGGTGCTATCTCGATCACATTTCGCTCCACCAGCTTGGCCACCCGGTCGAAGCCGAGGAACTCATAGAGCGCATCGTAGATAGGCCGCAAGTACGGGTCTACCTTCTGCATCATGTCGCCGGGCAGGAAGCCGAGCCGTTCTCCGGCTTCCACCGCCGGGCGGACCAGCACCAGGCGCTGCACGGTTTCCGCCTCAAGCGCCTCGACCGCACAGGCCACCGCCAGGAAGGTCTTGCCGGTGCCGGCCGGGCCGATACCGAACGTCAGATCCCGTTCCTTGACACTGCGTACGTACTGCAACTGCCGCTCGCCGCGGCATTGAACGGTGGCTCGGCGAGTCTTGATCAGGGCATCGTTGCGTGGTGCTCCGGACTCGGTTTCAAGCTGCGACAGGCCGGCTTCCTGCAGGTACAGGTGCACGCTCTCCGGCGCCAGCGTTTCATGCGCCGTCGCCTCGTACAGATGAGCGATCAGACGCTCTGCCGTGGCACCGACCTTGTCGTTACCGGCCACCAGGAACTGATTCCCGCGGTTGCTGATCTGAACATCCAGCCGCTGCTCGATCTGCTTCAGATGTTCATCGAACTGCCCACACAGATTGGCCAGTCGATTGTTGTCGGCCGGCGTCACTTCGAACGAACGTTCCGTCATTTAGTGGCTCTTCTCAACGTGTTCCTGACTCTGGAAGCTGGCAGCGGGTGCTGCCGCAGTGGATACTGCCGGGAAAGGTTCGTGCGCGATGGGCGCCGGCAGCTGGTCTGCCCCCGGCAATGGCGCTTCCGCACCGACCAGCGTTCCGCGCAGGGAGTTCGGCAGCGCCTCGGTGATACGCACATCGGCGAAGCGGCCGATCAGTTCGGGGCCTGCAACGAAATTCACGACCCGGTTGTTCTCGGTACGCCCGCTCATCTCCAGCGCACTCTTGCGCGAGGGGCGATCGACGAGCACCCGCTCCACGCCGCCGACCATCGCATCGCTGATCGCGGCGGCCTGGCGAATGACCAGGGCCTGCAAGGCCGCCAGCCGTGCCTTCTTTTGCGCCATCGGTGTGTCGTCTGCCAGGCTCGCCGCCGGCGTGCCGGGCCGGGCGCTGTAGATGAAGCTGAACGAATGATCGAAACCCAGTGTCTCGATCAGAGCCAGCGTGGCCTGAAAATCCTGTTCGGTTTCGCCGGGGAAACCGACGATGAAGTCGGAAGACAGCGTCAGGTTGGGCCGGGCCTGCATCAGCCTTCGAATCTTCGACTTGTATTCGATGATCGTGTGGCCGCGTTTCATCGCTGCCAGAATGCGGTCCGAGCCGCTCTGCACGGGTAGATGGAGAAAGCTTACGAGCTCCGGCACCTCGGCATACGCTTCGATCAACGACTCACTGAATTCCACCGGATGCGAGGTGGTGAACCGAATGCGTTCGACCCCGTCGACAGCGGCGACACAGCGGATTAGCAAGGCCAGGTCGGCGCGCCCGCCCTCGTGCATCGGACCACGATAGGCATTCACGTTCTGGCCCAGCAGGTGGATCTCGCGCACACCTTGCTCGGCCAGTGCCACCACCTCTGCCAGCACATCGTCCAGCGGGCGGCTGATCTCCTCGCCGCGGGTGTAGGGCACCACGCAGAAGCTGCAGTACTTGCTGCACCCCTCGATGATCGAGACGAAGGCGGTGGGCCCGTCCGCCTTCGGTTCGGGCAGACGATCGAACTTCTCGATTTCCGGAAACGAGATGTCGACCACCGGCCGGTCGCCGGCGCGGCGCGCATCGAACAATTCGGGTAGCCGGTGCAGGGTTTGCGGGCCGAACACCACATCGACGAACGGTGCGCGTTCATGGATGGCCTCGCCTTCCTGGCTGGCCACGCAGCCGCCCACACCGATCACGACATCCGGACGGGCATCCTTCAGCGGACGCCAGCGACCGAGCTCGGAGAACACCTTCTCCTGCGCCTTCTCCCGAATCGAACAGGTGTTGAGCAGCAGGATGTCGGCGGCAGCCGGGTCGGTGGTGGCCTCCACAGGCCCGCGTTCGGCCAGCACGTCGAGCATCTTGGCCGAATCGTACTCGTTCATCTGACAGCCGTGCGTCTTGATATAGACCTTGCGGCGCGTTTGCGTACGATCGCTGGATGACGGCGCTTCGTCGGCAGGCCTGGCGGTTGACGTGTCGGTTGGAGGCATTGATTCGTGAGAAAAGCGGGCAGTGGTTGGGGAAAACAGGCCGCGAATGTTGAAGATTACACCCTTTGTTGACGCCTTGCTGATGTGAGCGAGGTCCTGGCCGTGCACCTGTAAAGCTTGCGCCGCGTACGCGGCGCGAACGACGGCATGGCGCTGAACTGATAGTTGCAAAAAACTTTTATGGTATTTTATTACTTTAATATTTGATTGTTTCAGACGATACTGCCCTGCATGCGATCCATGCCACTCTCTGTCAAGGAACTTAACAAGCGCCGTCGCGCCGCTGTGAAGTCGCGTCTCGATGGCAAGACACTGGGGGCAATCAGCCGGGAAGTCGGCCTCAGCGCACCGACCATCACGGCCGCCATGAAGGCGTGGAAACGCGGCGGATGGGAGGCCGTGGATGTGCGCCCCCGCGGCCGACCGGCGCATCGAGACCGGCACGCGGCCGGTACCGGCTCGCTGCGCGAACGCCTCGTGAAGGCCGCAGAGCTCTCGCGTGGCAGCGACGAGCCGCTGTGGTCCACCACCCGTGTGAAATCCTGGCTGGAGCAAACGCAGGCATCGCCGGTCAGCGCACACACCGTGGCGCGCGATCTGGCTCGCTGGGAATTGATGCCGGCGAACCGCGCCCGGCGCTACCATGCGGATTCGGCAGCGTACGTCAGGCAATGGCTCGATGGGCCCTTCACCGAGTTTCGGCAGGCTGCGCGCAAGCGAAGCCTGGCCATCTACTGGCTGGGCACGCAGGCCTGCGAGCAGCACAGGCATCTGCTGTTCGCGCACGATGCTCGTGGCCAGGTGCATTGGCTCATGTGCCGCTCAGCTCCCGCGATCAGCGACTACCTCGCCGGGTTCACGGCCTTGGGCAAGCGCCATCCGCGCGGCATCGCCCTGGTGTTACCGGGGCGCCATCTACTCGATGACGAACAACTCAGCGCCTGGTACACCCGAACGCTGACGCCCCGAATCGCCGCTCCCGGGGAAGCCGGCCCTGAAGAAGCTGGAGCCCTCCCGGACAGACCTGGCCACCATCGCGGCGGAGCTCGCACCCGAAGCCACATCGGCACCGGCCGTGTTCAGACCCACATCGAATCTCACGACTCTCGCCATACTTCGACTCATCACGGAGACACATCCATGTCCACGCCCTCCAAGGCCGGCATAGCGGCATCCGCCGCGAGCGGCACCCTCACTCACCTGCAACGGCTGGAGGCGGAAAGCATCCACATCATGCGCGAGGTGGTAGCAGAAGCCGACAACCCGGTGATGCTCTACTCGGTGGGCAAGGACAGCGCGGTGATGCTGCACCTCGCCCAGAAGGCATTTCATCCGGCGCGTCTGCCGTTTCCGCTGCTGCATGTGGACACACGCTGGAAATTTCGCCAGATGTACGAATTCCGTAACAACATGCGCGACCAGGTCGGCTTCGACCTGCTGACGCACATCAACCCGGAAGGCGTGGCCAAGGACGTCAACCCGTTCACGCATGGCTCGGCGTTGCACACCGACATCATGAAGACCGAGGGCCTGAAGCAGGCACTGAACGAACACAAATTCGACGTCGCCTTCGGTGGTGCACGGCGCGACGAGGAAAAATCACGTGCCAAGGAGCGTATCTTCTCGTTCCGCTCCGCCGCTCATCGCTGGGAACCGAAGAACCAGCGTCCCGAATTGTGGAAGCTCTACAACACGCGCAAGCAGCCGGGTGAATCGATTCGCGTGTTTCCGCTGTCGAACTGGACGGAGCTTGACATCTGGCAATACATCCACCAGCAGAACATCCCGATCGTGCCACTGTACCTGGCCGCCGAGCGACCGGTGGTGGAACGTGACGGCACGCTGATCATGGTGGATGACGAGCGCATGCCGTTGAAGCAGGGCGAGGTGCCCACGATGCGTCGCGTGCGCTTCCGCACGCTGGGCTGCTACCCGCTGACCGGTGCTGTCGAATCATCCGCCGATACGTTACCGGCGATCATCCAGGAGATGCTGCTGGCGCGCACCTCCGAACGCCAGGGCCGCATGATCGACCACGACAGCGCCGCTTCGATGGAAAAGAAAAAGCAAGAGGGTTATTTCTGATGAGTGCCGTACCGAGCGATCTGACAGACACCGAACGCTTCATCGCCGACGATATCGAAGGCTATCTGGCGCAACACGAACACAAGACGCTACTGCGCTTCATCACCTGTGGCAGCGTGGACGACGGCAAGAGCACGCTGATCGGGCGCCTGCTGTACGAAGCCAAAACGCTGTTCGAGGACCAGCTCGATTCCGTGACATCGGATTCGAAGAAATGGGGCACGCAAGGCGGTGACATCGATTTCGCTCTGCTCGTCGACGGCCTGGCGGCAGAGCGGGAACAAGGCATCACCATCGATGTGGCCTACCGCTTCTTCGCCACAGAGAAGCGCAAGTTCATCGTCGCCGATACACCCGGGCATGAGCAGTACACCCGCAACATGGTCACCGGTGCCTCCACCGCGGATGCCGCGATCATCCTGTGCGACGCACGCCAGGGCATCCTGACGCAGACACGCAGGCACAGCTATCTGGTATCGCTGCTGGGTATTCGCAACGTGATCCTTGCCGTCAACAAGATGGACCTGCGCAACTACAGCGAGCAGGCCTACGACGACATCGTGGCGGAATACCGTGAATTCGCCGCAGGGCTCGGCATCACCGAATTCACGGCGATCCCCGTGTCGGCGCTGAAAGGCGACAACATTCTCGCACCCAGCGACGCCATGCCCTGGTACCACGGTACCACCCTGCTCGGCTGCCTGGAGACCCTCCAGGTGGATGACGAGATAATGCGCGGCGCACCGATGCGCATGCCGGTGCAATGGGTCAACCGCCCGAACCTCGACTTCCGTGGCTTTGCCGGCACCCTGGCCAGCGGCTCCGTCGCACCGGGCGATGCCATTCGCGTATTGCCCTCCGGCCGCACCAGCAGCGTGGCGAAGATCGTCACGATGGATGGCGATCTCGACCGAGCCATCGCCGGTCAGTCCGTCACACTGACCCTTGCCGACGAAATCGATATCTCGCGCGGTGATGTGATCTGCACCACCGAAGCACCCTGCAGCGTGGCCGATCAGTTCGAGACCACCATCGTATGGATGAGCGATGAAGCCTTACTGCAAGGCCGGCGCTACCTGCTGAAGTCGGCCACCCGCACCGTGTCGGCCACGATCACCACGATCAAGTATCAGGTGAATGTGAACACATTGGAGCACACCGCCGCGCGTCAGCTCGAGCTCAACGCCATCGGCATCTGCAACATCAGCACCGATCAGCCGCTCGCCTTCGACGCCTATAAAGACAACCGTGACACCGGCGGCTTCATCCTGATAGACCGTGTGAGCAACGAGACCGTCGGGGCCGGCATGCTGCACTTCGCCCTGCGCCGCGCCGACAACATCCACCATCAGGCCGTGGATGTGAACAAGAGCGCCCGCGCCGCGCTGAAGAACCAGTCACCCGCGGTGGTGTGGTTCACCGGCCTCTCCGGCGCCGGCAAGTCGACCGTGGCGAACCTGGTGGAGAAGAAGCTCGCCGCCCTTGGCCATCACACCTACCTGCTCGATGGCGATAACGTACGCCATGGCCTGAACAAGGATCTGGGCTTCACCGACGCTGACCGCGTGGAGAACATCCGCCGGATCGGCGAGGTCGCGGGCCTCATGGTCGATTCCGGTCTGATCGTGCTGACCGCGTTCATCTCACCGTTCCGCTCCGAGCGCGCATTGGCCAGAAGCCTGGTCAGCGAGCAGGAGTTCATCGAGGTGTATGTGGAAACCCCGCTGGCCATCGCCGAGGAGCGTGACCCGAAGGGCCTCTACCGCAAGGCCCGACGCGGTGAGCTGAAGAACTTCACCGGCATCGACTCGCCGTACGAAGCGCCCACCGATCCGGAAATTCTCGTCGATACCGGCTCCCTGAGTGCCGAGCAGGCGGCTGAAAAGGTGGTGGCGGAGCTACGGCGGCGCGGGGTGCTGACAACGGTGGAGGCTGCCGATTCCGACCCCGAATAGCCGTGAATCGGCTCCGAAGGCCCCTTGTGTGCTTTCGGAGCCTTGCCTTCGGCCAGTGACCCCAGCATGGCAATCCCCTCGGCAACATGATTCAAATCCGCCAGTTGCGCCCCATCGACGCGCAGGTCTACCGCGATCTGATGCTCGAAGCCTTCCGATTGCATCCGGAGGCCTTCACCACCAGCTACGCCGAGAGGGCGCAGGAGCCCATGCACTGGTGGCGGGCACGCCTGAGCGAGCAGCCGAGCAACACCCGGCGCGTATTCGGCGCGTTCGACAGCAACCTGCTGGTCGGGGACGTGCTGGTCGGATTCGTCGGGCTGGCGATCGAAGTCGGTGAGCGCACGAACCATCGCGCCCTGCTCTTCGGCATGTACGTGGCGCCCGCATTCCGCGAGCACGGCATCGGCACACGCCTGGTGGAGGCGGTCTTGCAGCACGCCGGATCGGAACCTCGCTTGCGTACGATTCGTCTTACCGTCAGTGAGCAGAACCGTGATGCCCTGACGCTCTACAAGCGCTTGGGCTTCGTCGAGTTCGGTTGTGAACCGATGGCCGTGAGACATGACGATGGGTTCATCACCAAGCTGCACCTCTATCGGCCGCTGAGCGCGCCTGATGACTGCCGTTACCTCATCGGCAACGCACCGTGAAGACGAGGTCATCGGCTCTTGCGCAGTCGCGGATTCGCTTGACCTTCGATTCGCCCGTCGAGGGTACCGCTTTGTGGGGTGCGGAAGCCGCCATCGCCGCATCAGTCAGAGTGCTGATCCAACCCTGTAAAGAAGTCGGCTATTGCCAGCGTGATACCCGGTGGATTCAGTTGAAGGCTTCCTTCGTGAAGTAGCGTCGTCTCGATTCCACCGACCGAACGGTAGTGATGGATAACCGCTTGTTTGGCAGGATCGACTACAAGGTAGTGCGCGACGCTGGCAAGTTGAAAATAGCCGAGAAGCTTCTTGCTGGAATCCACGCCCTGCGTGGAGGGAGACAGCACTTCGACGAGGATCGTGGGGTGAGTCGCCGTCGTCGACTCCAGGTCGATCGGCATCCCGCACTGGACGGTGACATCCGGCTCGTAGACGTTTTCCTCATCGACCTCGACTGTTGCCCCGTCACTGAGCACCGTGCAACTCACCCCGGCCTTGCGGACCGCCTGCCGCAGCGTCAGCCAGCACTCTGCCTTGACCAGGTTGTGGCGGTTGCGCTCAGGTGCCATCGCCACCATCTCGCCAGACACAAGCTCGTAGCGTTGCCCTTCCGGCAACGTTGCAACCCAGCGAAGAAACTCCTGCGCGTTCATCGTCGTTCGACTGTCTGCTAGATTCATCGGTTGCAATCTGCCTGTTCGGGTGCACAGTGTACCGCTGGTTCGTGCGATCTACCCACGCCGGAGGGTACAGGTAGAAACCGTGGCAGCCCGTGCGCCCTCAGATCCTGTCGCTTGCCTGGCGCCAGTTCTCGAGCAGTTCGTCGTAATCCACCGTCATGCCCTGGCCTTCCTCGTCCGTCAGAGCGGGTTTCGGCGCACCTGACTTGTCGAGCCAGAACTTCGGATCCTTCGGTTCGCTCACCCGTGGCCCGCATCGCTTCATCTGACCGGCCTGCTGCAGGCGGTCCAGGAATTCATCCTGAGCACCGGCCAGTTCGTCCATCACCTCCTGGGCCGAGGCACGCCCCTTCACCGCATGGTCGATGCGGGTCCACCACAGCTGGGCAAGGCGTGGATAATCAGGCACGTTGCTACCTGTCGGCGTCCATGCCTTGCGCGCCGGGCTGCGATAGAACTCGACCAGGCCGCCGAGCCCACCTGCCGCCTCGGACATCGCCTCCGAATCGATATCGCTTTCCCGAATGGGGGTCAGGCCTACGAGAGTCTTCTTCAGGGACACGCTCTTGCAGGTGGTGAATTGAGCGTACAGCCAGGCCGCCTGCCGGCGAGGCACGGGCGTGTTCTTCAACAATGTCCAGGAACCGCAGTCCTGATAGCCGAGCTTCATGCCCGGTTGCCAATAGGCACCGTGAGGAGACGGCGCCACGCGCCATTTCGGTGAACCGTCCGGATTCACGACGGGTAGTCCTTTCTTCAATACGTCCGGCGTGAATCCGGTATACCAGAAGATCTGCTGAGCGATCTGCCCGCGGCCGGGAAACGGCCCGGATTCGGTGAAATTCATCTCCATGGCCTGCGGGGGTGCATACTTGCGCAACCAGTCGAGGTACTTGCGCAAGGCATACACGGCAGCCGGGCTGTTGAGCGCGCCCCCGCGGCTGACGCTGGAACCCGTGGCATGGCAGTCTTCCACGCGGATGCCCCATTCATCCACCGGCATGCCGTTGGGTATGCCCACGTCCCCCACGCCTGCCATCGACAGCCAGGCATCGGTGAAGCGCCAGCCCAGGTCCGGGCCGCTCTCGGCATAATCCATGTGGCCATAGATGCGTTTGCCGTCAAGATTCTCGACATGGTTCGTGAAGAAATCGGCGATATCTTCGTAGGCTTTCCAGTTACGCGGCACGCCGAGCTCATAGCCATGGCGATTGCGGAATCGCTTGCGCAGGTCATCGCGCTTGAACCAGTCGTAGCGAAACCAGTACAGGTTGGCGAATTGCTGATCGGGTAGCTGGTAGACCTTGCCGTCCGGGCCGGTCGTGAAGCTCAAGCCGATGAAGTCGTCCAGGTCGAGTGTGGGCAGCGTGTAGTCGGCCCCGTCGCCGGCTATCCAGTCGGTCAGCGACACGGCGGTTCCATAGCGATAGTGGGTACCGAGAAAGTCGGAATCGTTGACATAGGTGTCGTAAAGATTACGCCCGGTACGCATCTGCTGTTCGATCCGTTCGACCAGCGTGCCCTCGTTCACCGTGTCATGAACCACTTGTATCCCGGTGATCTCGCTGAACGCCCGGGCCAGAATACGCGACTCGTACACATGCGTCGGCAGGGTTTCGGAAGCTGCGAATATCCGTTGCCCACGAAACGGTGCCGCCGCCTCGATGAAGAACTCCATCTCCCGCATCTGCTCTTCGACACTGAGCGTGGACGGGCTGAATTCGCCCAGCACCCATCGCCTGGCAGTGGCCAGCCGGGCCTTGTTCGACTGGGCCAGCGCCGGCATCGCCGCCGCCAGGCCCAGAGCGGCAGAAGCTTGCAGCAGCGACCTTCGGGCGCTGTCGTGGCCGGAGCGATCGGGCGTTTCGTTTGACATGACTTTGCCGATGGCCGTTGGGTGAATCAGCGGAAGTTGATGTTGTTGGGATCCTGCAAGGCCAGGTAGAGCAGTGCTGCCAGCGAACCACCGACGATGGGCCCGACCACGGGTATCCATGCATAACCCCAGTCGCTGTCACGTTTCCCGCCTGGCATCGGCAGGAGGGCGTGAATGATCCGCGGGCCGAGGTCACGGGCCGGATTGATGGCATAACCCGTGGTACCTCCGAGACTCAGACCGATGGACAGCACGAGCAAACCCACCGGCAGTGCATCCAGGGCGCCGAGGCCGAACACCGATACCGCAAGGAACAGCACCGACAGTACCAGCACGAACGTACCGACGATTTCGGAGATCAGATTGCTGGTGACATTGCGGATGCCGGGCGCCGTGCAGAATGCCGCGAGTTTCAGGTCCTTGTCTTCTGTGGCCTCGAAATGGTCCCGGTAAACGAGCCACACGAGGAAGGCTCCGATGAATGCACCGATGAACTGCCCGGCAATGTAGACAGGCACCTGACTCCACTCGAACTTGCCGGCGATAGCCAGGCCTATGCTCACCGCCGGGTTGATGTGTGCGCCACTGAACGCGGCAACGGTGAACACGGCAACGAACACCGCCATGCCCCAGCCCCAGGCAATGACAATCCATCCACCGCCTTCACCCTTCGTGCCTCGCAGCACCACGTTGGCAACTACGCCGTTACCCAAGAGAATGAGCAAACCGGTCCCGATGATCTCACTGATGAACGGGCTCATGAGGCACTCCCGGCGCCCGGCAAGGCGACGGCATCCGGAGATATGAATTCGTCGCTGGCGTTGGGGCCCACCTGCATCGTGCCGCGACCAGGTGCTCTATCTACCGACTCCGTACATTGACGACTGTGAGCCTGGATGCGTGAAGACATGGGCGGGGGTTCCGTCGATGACGATGCAATAAAGGCCATCATACAGCCGCTCGAGCCATACCGAAGGTTTCTTCACTCCCTGACTGACAACCCCGGACCATTTCCGGCAAGCCCACGTATGAGTCCGAACTCTCTCGACATCGGAGCCACTCTCTCATGCCAGCGACGTTCGCCCGGATTCTGCTCATCCTCATAGCGTCGGCACTGTCGGCAGTCCCGGTAATGGCACAGGAGTCGGATGGCGTGGCTGGCGCAAACAAGAAGAATAGAGACTCTCTGCGCACCGTGAAACTGCTGGACCTGGCCGATCAGACCCGATCTTCGGAGCGCAGTTTCTACGGTCGGGTGGTCGCACGTGACACCGTCGATCTCTCATTCGAGGTCGGCGGCAGGCTGGTGAAGTTCCCGGTACGTGAAGGTGCCTTGCTCGATCGCTCTACGCTGGTGGCGCAGCTCGATCTCGAGCCGTTCAAGCGTGCGGTACGCCGTGCCCGGTTGAATCTGGCGCAGGCCGGACGAGCTCTGGAGCGCTCCGAAACGCTGGCCGCTGACAACGCGGTCTCACGTGCCGACTCCGAGGATGCCGGCACCGTGCGCGAACTGGCAGCGGTCGAACTCGAGCAGGCGCAGGAGAATCTGGCAGATGCCACGCTGAAGGCGCCCTACGATGCGCTGGTTGCCTCGCGACTGACCGCGAACTTCACCAACGTGCGTGCCGGCACGCCGGTCGTGCGGCTGCACGACATGTCGCAAACCCATGTGCAGATCGATGTGCCGGAGCAACTGGTACAACGCTACCCCGACCCCACCGCCATCTCGTTCTTCGCGTCGGCGGGCAAGCGCTTCACGGACGTGCCGGTGAAACTGGTCGAATACCAGACGCAAACGGCTTCGATCGGCCAGTCCTACCGTGCCGAACTGTTATTGCCAGCGCGCGAGGCCCCGCGCCTGCTGCCCGGTGCATCGGTCACCGTGACCGCACGTCTCGATACCGATCAGCAAGGTCGGCGAGTACCGGCATCGGCCGTGATCGCCGACCCGGCGGGCCGATTCCAGATCCTCGTATTCGATCCGAGCGAGGATGACGAGGATGTCGGTGTCGTGCGTCGGCGCGCCGTCGAGGTGGAGTCGCCTTCGGGAGACATGCTCGTCATCACCGATCTACCGGAAGATGTCATCGTTGTGGCCACCGGTGCCCATCTGCTGGAAGACGGGGAAGAGGTGCGACGATACCGCGGCATCACGTTCGGGGACGAACGATGAGGCTTGCCAGTGGTGCCATCGAACGGCCGCTGTACACCTGGCTGCTGATCGGCTTCTGTGTGTTCGGCGGGCTGTACGGTTATCTGACGGTCGGCAAGCTGGAGGACCCTTCGTTCACCATCAAGGAGGCTCGGATCATCACGAACTACCCGGGTGCCAGTGCTACCGAGGTGGCCGCCGAAGTCTCCGAGGTGCTCGAAAGCGCGGTGCAGCGCATGGATGAGGTGAAGCAGGTCACTTCGCGCAACGTGCCGGGCGCCTCGATCATCACAGTCGAGGTGGAGGAGACGTACGGACCCGACGAGTTGCCGCAGGTGTGGGACGACCTGCGTGACCGGGTCAGCGACGCAAGATCGTCATTACCCGATAGCGCCGGGCAACCGGTGGTCAACGACGACTTTGGCGATGTGTACGGCCTGTATTATGCAGTCACCACGCCCGGTTTCGATGATGGCGATATCTGGGAGATATCGACGCAGATTCGTCGCGAACTGCTCACCGTCGACGGTGTGGCCAACGTGGAGCTGGCGGGCCTGCCCGAGGAAGCCATCTTCGTCGAGCCGCCGACCAACACGCTGACCAACCTCGGCATCGATCCGAACGTGTTACTCGGTGCACTGGCCGACTCCGACTCGGTCGTCGAGACCGGTACGGTCTCCGACGGCGTGCGGGACATGCGTATCGAGGCCCCCCGAGGCGATGGCTCGGTCGAGAAGATCAGCAACCTGTCAGTGGGTGTCAAGGGTGAGATACTGAATCTGCTCGATGTAGCGAACGTCCGCCGCGGCCGCGTCGATGATCCCGACCAGCTCATCCGGTTCAACGGTGAATCGGCCTTCACGCTCGGTATCGCGGGGCTTACCTCAGAGAACATCGTCGAGGTGGGGCACCGTGTGGAAGCCCGCCTGGACGAATTGCTGACCCAGCTGCCCGTCGGCGTCGAACTGCACCCGATCTACGAGCAGCATATCGTCGTCGACGAGGCGAACACCGGTTTCCTGACCAGCCTGGCGCTGTCTGTCACCGTGGTGATCGCGGTGCTCGCGGTGTTCATGGGCTGGCGCTCGGCGGTCGTGGTGGGGGCGACCCTGTTGCTCACCGTCACGGCCACCTTCTTCTTCATGTCGATCTTCAGCATCAAGGTGGAGCGCATCAGCCTGGGTGCGCTGATCATCGCGATGGGCATGCTGGTCGACAACGCCATCGTGGTCGCCGAGGGCATGCAGACCGAGATGCAGCGCGGCCGCTCGGCAAGCGATGCGGCCATCGAGAGCGCGCGCCGTACCCAACTGCCGCTGTTCGGCGCTACCGTGATCGGCATCATGGCGTTCGCCGGTATCGGGCTCAGCCCGGATGCTACCGGTGAATTCCTGTTCTCGCTGTTCGCGGTGGTCGGCATCTCCCTGCTGCTGTCCTGGCTGCTGGCCCTTACCGTCACGCCGATGCTGGCCGGCCATCTTTTCGTCACGGGAAATTCGGAGCAGTACAAGGATCCCTACGACAGTCGGTTCTTTCAGGCCTACGGTTCGCTGGTACGAGGTGCTCTGCGGTTCCGCTGGCTGGTGATCATCGCGCTGGTGCTGGTAACCATCGCCTGCTACGCGGCCTTTGGCATGGTGAAACAGAGCTTCTTTCCGCCATCGAACACACCGATCTTCTATCTGAACTACAAGAGTGAGCAAGGGTCCTCCATCCACAGCACGGCGGACGACCTCGCCGTGATAGAGAAGTGGCTGGCGAAGCGTGACGACGTGATCAGCACCACATCCACCGCCGGTACTGGCTTCACCCGCTTTCAGTTGACCTACTCACCCGAACCACAGGACCCTTCCTACGGTCAGTTGATCATCCGCACCGCCGGCATAGAGAACATCACCGCTGTGAAGGATGCACTCGATGCCTTCACGGCGAAGGCGTTGCCTTGGGTGGAGATCCGCACCGAGCGCATCATCTTCGGGCCTCCGTCGGGCGCGGATGTGGAGGCGCGGTTCATGGGCCCTGACCCGACCGTGCTGCGCGAGATTGCCGCCAAGGCGCGACGTATCCTGCGCGACGAGACACGACTGCTGCTGGATGAACGCACCGACTGGCGCGAGGCGGAATTGGTCACGCGCCCGATCCTGTCCACCCGGCGAGCTCAGGCTGCCGGTATCGATCGCGCGGCGGTCGCACAGGCGATCGCCCTGGCCACCGACGGGGTGCAGAACGGACTGCTGCGCGAGCGGGACCGGCAGATCCCGATCATCGTGCGCACTCCGCGCGAAGAGGTCGCCCGCGAAGGGCAGCTGCTCGACCAGGTGGTCTACGCACCGACCCTGGAGGGCTATCTGCCGATCGTGCAGGTCACCGACGGGTTCGACGTGCTGGCGCGCGATACCCGCATCGAGCGTCGCGACCGGGAACTCGCCATCAGTGTGCAGGGCAACACCGTCGATGGAGTCACGGCCCCCTCTGCCCTGGGACAGGTGCGCCCGCAGATCGAGGCCATGCAACTGCCCGCAGGCTACCGCCTGGAGTGGGGCGGTGAGTACGAGAGTTCGACGGATGCGCAAACCTCACTGGGCAGGCAGATGCCATTGAGTTTCGGCACGATGCTGTTGATCACGCTGCTGCTGTTCGGCAAGCTGCGGCAGACGGCAGTGATCTGGACTGTGGTGCCGATGATCGTCAACGGCGTGGCCCTGGGCCTGCTGTTCACCGGGCTGCCGTTCACCTTCACTGCCCTGTTGGGTCTGCTGTCGTTGGCGGGCCTGCTGATCAAGAACATCATCGTACTGGTCGAGGAAATCGATCTGCAGAAGCGCGAGTCGGACCTGCCGCAGTCGGAGGCCATCGTCGTCGCGTCCATCAGCCGCCTGCGACCGGTAATACTGGCCGCCGGCACCACCATCCTGGGCATGATCCCGCTGCTCGGCGATGCCTTCTTCGCCTCGATGGCGGTCACCATCATGGCCGGTCTCGGCTTCGCCTCGGTGCTGACCCTGATCGGTGTGCCGGCCCTGTATCACACCTATCTACGTGCAGAGCGTCTCGCCGAAGATCGTGATCGGCGGCAGAACAGGAACGTCGACGCTGAAAAGCGTGATCAGGCGCCCGTGCTGCACACAGGATGATCCACAGGAAGATCGATGCCTCCCCCACGCCGTGGTAGCCACTTGGCGCTGAGCAATTCGCACTGACAAACCTGAGAGGGCGTCAGCAGATTTCACCTGTGCCGCCACGGTAAGGTCCGAGAGGATTGCAATCGCACCGCAGTGTCAGTATCTTCCAGATGTACATCAAGTTTCGGGGCGGGGCGAGATTCCCCACCGACGGTAGGGTGCTACCGAGGCAGATGGTGACGGCATGACATGCGTCACCGCAAATACCTTTGCGCACCAAGCCCGTGACCCGCAAGGTCAACGTCAGTCGGCAACGACGGCGCTGAACCGAGCGGCTGATCTGGTCAAATTCCAGAGCCGACGGTCATAGTCCGGATGAGAGAAGCTTGGTAGGCTGGTTTTCGGCATTGCGGGTTCCTCATGCTTCGGCAGGTGGTGCCGTGCACCGACTGCGGCAGCCGGGTGTCACCGGTGGCTTTGCGCATAGCGTCGAGCCCTCATGGCCCGGTTACGCCCGAGGTGTATCTGATGTGCCATGGCTCGGCAACCCGGGTTTGGCCGCTTGGCGCAGACGTGCGAACCAGTTCTCCTCACGCCCCGGCTCGATGACATCCGTCAATCGCGAGCTTTCGAAGGGCAAATGGACGCATCCGGCCAACACTTTTCCGGCTACGAAACGACTGCGTTGACCACGCATGAGCGATTCATGCATCGCGCGATCGAGCTCGCCGAATCAGCCGTCGGCTGTACCTTCCCCAATCCGCTGGTCGGTGCCGTCATCGTTCGCGACGGGCAAATCATCGGCGAAGGCTGGCATCAGGCCGCCGGCGAAGCTCACGCCGAGATTCATGCGCTCCGGTGCGCCGGGGAACGAGCACGCGGCGCCACGCTGTACTCCACGCTCGAGCCGTGCAATCACACCGGTCGCACGCCACCCTGTACGCAAGCGATCATCGATGCCGGCATCGCCACGCTGGTCTACGCCGTCGGCGATTGCAACCCGGTAGCGTCCGGGGGTGCCCGCCGTCTGGAGGCACACGGCATCGAGGTGATTGCCGGCATTCTGCAGGCCAGGGCATACGAGTCGATTCGGGCCTTCGTGCATCACCTCGGCACCGGCAAGCCCTGGGTGATCCTGAAATCGGCCCATAGCCTCGATGGCCGTGTGGCGACTCGCACCGGCGACAGTCAGTGGATCACCGGCGCTGCCGCCCGCGCGCAGGGGCATCGCCTGCGCCAGGAAGTGGATGCGATACTCGTGGGTGCCGACACGATGATCGCAGACGATCCGGCATTGACGGTGCGCCTTCCGGCAAGCGAGTTCGCCGCGGATCGCATCAGACATCCGCGCCCGGTGGTACTCGACTCCACCGGGCGCGTGCCGCTCACATCGCACCTGTACCAGCCCGATCATCCACGACGTGCCCTGGTGGCCACCACCCGGCGGATGCCTGCTGAGTATCGCTCTAAGCTGACAGCCTTGGGCGTGAGCGTGATCGAGTTCCCTGCTGACCGTAAGGGACGTGTGGAGCTTGCCGCCGTTCTCGCCTGGCTGGGCGAAGCGGGACTGCAAAGCGTGCTTGCCGAGGGCGGCCCTACGCTGCACGGTGCCTTGTTCGATGCAGGTCTGGTCGACGAGGTACAGGCTTTCATCGCACCGTTGATCATTGGCGGTATCCGTGCGAGACCGGCGGTGGCAGGGCTTGGTGCCGCGTCGCTTGACGACGCTCTGCACCTTCACGACACCAGGGCCGAACTGCATGGCACCGATCTGCTGGTACGCGGGTACACGCGCGCACTGGCGACTGTGAATGGCAGCACCCGCTGCATGCACGGCAGCGGGCCTGTGGCAGGCAACGGCGAATTCTCACGGCCTGGCACGCGCTGCGACGCGTCCACGCCCGACCCCACTTTTCTCTGACATGTTCACAGGTATCGTTGAAGAACTCGGTCGCGTAAGAAGTTGCCGGCCTAAGGGGGACGGCTTCGAAATGGTCCTTGATTGCAGTACGGTACTCGATGGCACGATCCAGGGGGACAGTATTGCCGTAAACGGAATTTGCCTGACGGTCAGTGCGCTGGACGAAACCGGCTTCACCGTGGGGCTGGCCCCGGAAACTCGCAAGCGCACCAGTCTCGATGCGCTGGTCGCGGGCAGCCCCGTGAACCTGGAACGCTCCGTAACACCGACTACCCGAATGGGAGGCCATTTCGTTCAGGGCCATGTGGACGGTACCGGCACGATTACCGAGTTCCGCCCTGACGGCGATGCTCTGTGGGTCACTGTGAAAGTGCTGCCGGAACTCATGCGCTACATCGTCAACAAAGGCTACATCGCCATCGATGGCACCAGCCTGACGGTCGTGGATACGGGTGAAGACTGGTTCAACGTGACGCTGATCGCCTACACCCAGGCGCACATCGTGCTGCCTGGCAAGCAGACGGGCAGCCTGGTCAACATCGAAGTGGACGTACTGGGCAAGTATGTCGAACGGCTCATGACACATCAGACGGTACAAGGGCGTGCCGGGCATCAGGTCAGTTCAGGCTCTGAAGAACACGAGGTTCGAGGTTAAATGACGACAGGTACATCCGCTGGGAACGAAACGGTGCTCTCGCCGCTGCCCGAAGCGATCGCGGCGATGGCCGCAGGGCGCATGGTCATCATCGTCGACGATGAAGATCGCGAAAACGAGGGTGATCTCGTGATCGCCGCCGAGAAGGTGAGCACGGAGGCTATCAACTTCATGGCCACCGAGGGCCGCGGCTTGATCTGTTGCGCGCTGGAGGGCTCTCTGCTCGACCGCCTGCAGCTGCCGATGATGGTGCCCACCGCTGCGAATCGCAGCGGCTTCGGTACCGGCTTCACACTGTCGGTGGAGGCGGCTTCCGGGGTCACCACAGGCATATCCGCCGCCGACAGGGCACATACGATACGCACGTTGATCGATCCGACCTCGACACCTGCCAGCCTGGCGGTGCCGGGGCACGTGTTTCCGCTACGTGCCAGACCGGGCGGGGTGCTCGAGCGCCGGGGTCAGACCGAAGCCAGCGTCGACATGGCGCGGCTGGCAGGCCTGGCACCGGCCGGAGTGATCTGCGAAGTCATGCGCGAGGATGGCGATATGATGCGACTTGCCGAACTGGTGGAGTTCGGTAGGCGCCATGGCATTCCGGTATGCTCGGTCGAACAGATCGTCGCCTGGCGCCTTGCCGCCGGCGACGCACTGCCGGAGGAGAACGCCGGCGACGGTGCCGGGCCGCACGCCGATACGATCACCGAGATGGGCCGCAGCATCCTGCCCACACCACATGGCCAGTTCGATATCGTCGTGTTCCGCGATGCACAAGGGCTTGAGCACACCGCGCTGAGTCTGGGCGACGTGACAGGGCATGGCTTGCTGGTACGCGTCCATTCCGAATGCCTGACGGGCGATGCCTTTGGCTCACTGCGCTGCGATTGCGGGCCACAGCTGCAAAAATCTTTGGCGACTATCGCCGGCGAAGGTCGTGGCCTGGTGCTGTACCTGCGTCAGGAAGGTCGAGGCATCGGCCTTGGCAACAAGATCCGCGCCTACGCACTGCAGGATGAAGGCTACGACACCGTTGATGCAAACCATGCGCTGGGCTTTCCGGCCGATGCCAGGAGCTACGACATAGCAGCGGCGATGTTGAAGTCGCTGGGCGTGGAGAGCGTGAGGTTGATGAGTAACAACCCGGCGAAAAGCGCTGCACTGATCGCTCATGGTATTGGAGTGTCATCACGCGAACCGTTGATCACCACTCCCCAACAGTACAACGACGAGTACCTTTCCACCAAGGCTCGCCGCATGCAACACGACCTGCCGGCGAGAGCACCCCGCTCATGAGCAAACATATCGAAGGCAAGCTGATCGGCACCGGGCTGCGCATCGGCATCGTCACCACTCGCTGGAACGACTTCATGGGGCACCGTATGCTCGACGGTGCCAAGGGTGCCTTGCTGCAGCATGACGTGGCCGATGACGACATCACCATCGTCACCGTACCGGGTTGCTACGAGATTCCGCTGGCCGCGAAGAAGATGGCCGACAGTGGCAACTACGACGCACTGGTCTGTCTCGGAGTGCTGATCCGCGGAGGTACCATCCATTTCGACCTGATTGCCGGCGAAGCCAGCAAAGGCATTGCTCAGGTTGCCTGGCACAGCGGTGTGCCGGCAGCGTTCGGCGTGATCACGACGGAAAGCATGGAGCAGGCGATCGAACGAGCCGGCAGCAAGGCCGGCAACAAGGGCGTGGAGGCGGCATTGGCGGCGATCGAGATGGCGACGCTGTTACACCAGCTGTAAACAGGCTATGAACGCCGTTCCCGACTGCCCTTGCTGTCGTACCAGGTACCACACAACGTTCTCGAGAACACCGCACCGGGCACCAGTACCAGCATGGCCTGGCGAGCCAGCTGCCAGGGCGTGTACCACTCCAGCTTGCGCACCGAGGTGACCACCGGCGGGTGCTCGATGATGCGAAATACCAGGTTCCGCCGCTTGCCCCAACGCTTGAGTTGACGCGACAGGAAAATTTCCTCGCCGGCATACACCCGGGTACTGAAGCCACCGATCGCTTCGAAAGCATCACGCCGGCAGTAGATGAAACAACCTGCCGCCAGTACCGCGCGACGCGAGATCAGGTTCCAGCCGCGCATCGCCTGCTCTGCCGAACTACCGACCGCCTTGTCAGGGGCGATCAGCGCGCCTCCCCCGACCACCCGTCCACCTTCGAGGTGTTCCAGCGCCGTGCGCAACAACTCGGCGCTCATCAGGGTATCGGCATCCGTGAAGATCAGGTATCGGCCCTGTGCCTTGCGTGCACCGGCATTGCGCGCCCGAGCAATCTGATTGACGGGCTCGAACACCACCGTGGCACCCTGTTCAAGAGCGATTGCACCGGTGGCATCGGTCGAGTTGTTGTCCACCACGATGAGTTCACCAGCGGGCTCACCCTGTACGCAGGACGCGTTCGCCGAAGCCAGATCGGCCATCGCGGCGACGATCGACGCCAGAGTATCGGGCAGGAAACTCGCCTCGTTCCAGGCGGGCACGATGATGGAATACTGCACGATGAACCCCGATTCGGTTAGCAGGCTCCTCAGATCCTGTAGTACCTCGACCATGCAAGCAGCGTGGTCCAGACATTACAAGGGGTGACTTGAAGGCCGGAAGCGACTCCTGCCCTGCACGCCGGACCAGCGGGCAGCACGAATCGCTACCTGTGTGCCTCTGTTACGAAGGGCTGCTGGAAAAAGCTTCCTCCTGATGCTGACTCTCGCGATTGACCATTCCCGAGATCACGTCGTCCATGCTCACGTGGCCGGTGATCAGACCTGCCCCGTCGACGATGTGCGCCTCGTGCATGCCGGCATCGCTCATCTGCCGCGCCGCGGATTCCAGGTGCGTATCCCCTGTGAACGAGATAGTCGAGCCGCTCTGGCTCTGCCCGGCTCGCATCACACTCTCCACCATGACCACCCGGCCCCGGTTCACCTCACGCACGAAGTTCTCTATGTAGCCATCTGCCGGGTGCAGCACGATGTCCTGACCGCTACCCTCCTGTACGACTTCACCATCGCGCAGAATCGCTATGCGATCGCCGAGGCGCAAAGCCTCGTCGAGATCGTGGGTGATGAACACCACCGTCTTCTTCAACTCCTGCTGCAGATCGAGCAGCACTTTCTGCATATCCATGCGGATCAACGGGTCGAGCGCCGAGAAGGCTTCATCCATCAACAGCAACGGCGCATCGTTGGTCAGCGCACGTGCCAGACCCACACGTTGCTGCATGCCGCCGGACAACTGGTTGGGGTAGTTGTCTTCGAACCCCGACAGGCCCACCCGGTCGATCCAGCGCTTCGAACGCGACTGCTGCTCAGACTTTTTCACGCCCTGGATTTCCAGCCCGTAGCCGACGTTGTCCAGCACCGTACGATGCGGCAGTAGCGCGAATTTCTGGAATACCATGGCCGTCTGGTGACGCCGGAACTTGCGCAGCGCAGACGTGTTCATCTTGCACACGTCGTCATCGCCGACCACCACCTCCCCGACGGTCGGATCGATGAGCCGGTTGATATGGCGGATCAACGTGGACTTGCCGGACCCCGAAAGCCCCATAACCACGGTGATCGAACCGGCCGGCATGTGCAGATTGATGTCCTTCAGCCCGAGAACATGCCCGTGCTCGGACTGAAGCTCGCTTTTCGACATCCCTTCGCGAACGGCGTCGACATGCCGCTCGGGGTGTTGGCCGAACAGCTTGTAGAGACCGCGTATGCTGATTCCCTTGGCATCACTTGCCATGAACTTCCTCCGTGTGCTTCTGCAGCCGCTTGCCGTATGCCTGGCTGATCCGATCGAAGATGATCGCGATTCCGACGATGGCCAGGCCATTGAACAGGCCCAGGGTAAAGTACTGGTTGGCAATGGCTTTCAGCACGGGCTGACCAAGACCCTGTACCCCGATCATCGAAGCGATGACGACCAGCGCCAGTGCCATCATGATGGTCTGGTTGATACCCGCCATGATCGTCGGCATGGCCAGCGGTATCTGCACGTTCTTCAAGCGCTGCCAACTCGAGGAACCAAACGAATCGGCGGCCTCCAGCACCTCCTTGTCGACCAGCCGTATCCCGAGATTGGTCAGGCGGATGATCGGTGGAATGGCGTACACCACCACCGCCAGCAAGCCCGGCACCTTGCCGATACCCAGCAGCATGACCACCGGTATCAGATAGACGAAGCCCGGCATCGTCTGCATCACATCGAGCACCGGCGTTACCAGTGATTGAAGACGATCGGATTTCGACATGGCGATACCGATCGGTATGCCGATGACGATGGACACCAACGTGCATACGAACATCATCGAGATGGTGCGCATGGTGTCTTCCCACATGTCGAAGTAGCCGATCAGCATCAGCGTGGCCATGCTGCCGAGTGTGATCTTCCAGCTACGGCTGGCACCGAAGGCGATCAGGCCGACAACCAGAATGATGATCGGCCAAGGGGTGTCGAGCAGCACATCTTCCGACCAGTTCAGCAGATTCTGCAAGGGCTCGAAGATCGCGTCGATCGTGTCGCTGTGGCGACCCGACCAGCTGCGAAAGCCCTCGTCGATGTACTTCTTGATATCCCGCAGCAAGCCGCGGTCCATGGTGGGAAAATCGTCGAACCAGCTCATGGGTGTGTCTCCAGAATGAAAAAAGGCGGCTCATGGGCCGCCTTCGGAACTGATCGTGACCCTTGCGAGGCGAAAGCCGCGCAGAAGCCTACAGTGCTTCCTTGATCCTTTCGGCCACCTCGGGCGACACCCACTCGCTCCAGACATCTTCTTTCGTTTCCAGGAAGTGATAGGCGCCGTCTTCACCGGTAGCCTGATTCTCACTCATCCATGCCAGCAGTTCGTTGACGGTCTCGTTGGACCACTTACGCTTGCCGACGTAGTCCATCGCCACGCCTGCCTTCTCGGCGAAGCTGTCGGTGACCACGCTGAATATCTCGCTCTTGGCCCAGGCGTTGATCTTCGGATCTTCGCAATCGAGCACCGCGGTACACGTATCCCATTCCTTCTTGTCGTGCTCGGCATCGATATCCAGCTTCACCATCTCATAGCGCCCGAGTATGGATGTGGGCGCCCAGTAGTAGCCGAGCCAACCCTCCTTCTTCTCGTAGGCATTGGCTATGGAGCCATCGAGACCCGCCGCGGAACCGGTATCGACCAGGGTGAACCCTTTCGAATCGCCTTCGTAGGCCCGGTAGAGGTTGTCGGTCAGAATCTGGCAGTTCCAACCGGCCGGGCAGTTGTAGACGGCGCCTTTCGAATCATCTTCGGGGGCCGGAAACAGGTCCGGACGTTCGAGTGCGTCCGCAACAGTCTTTATTTCCGGGTTGGCATCGGCGACATACTTGGGTATCCAGAAACCCTCGACCCCGCCATCCGGCAGGATCTCGGCAGCCTCGAGGAGCTTGCCGGACTCCAGCGCCTTGTCCAGCGGCTCGCGTACCGCATTGACCCAGAGTTCGGGGGCCATGTCCGGCTCGCCCTTGGCTTCCATGGAAGTGAACGTCGGCATGGTATCGCCTGCGACCAGCTCGGCATCGCAGTCATAGCCTTCATTCAGGATGATCTTGTCGATCTCGGCGGCGACTTCCGCCGATGGCCAGTTCATGCTGGCGATGGTCACGTTGCCGCATTCCTCGTCCTGAGCGAATGCCTGGTGGGTGGGTGCGACGGCGGCCAACAGAACGGCGCCTGCGGTCAGTTTCAATCTGATCAAGTTTGAAGCCCTTTTCAAGTTTGAAGCCCTTTCGGTAAACGAACCGAAGAGCACAGAAACGACGAGAGAGCGTTACAGGTATGGCAACTGCCTTGCCGCCGGCAATGGTCAGCCAGAGGTCAATGCACTTGCCTGCAATTCTCTCGAACGGGTACGACAGTGCTTGTAACCATACCAGATCGTATGGAAAGAACTCGATAGTTTACGTCGGAGATTCGACCAGACATCACTAATTTTGTGCCGTAGAAGCTTCAATCGCGTGAGCAACGACCTGATGTGCGGATAAATGAGAAGCAGTTCTCAGTATCGACGCGGAGTTCGTCGCTCGGGGCTCATCCGCCACCGACTCACGTGACGTGCTGTCAGCACACCCTCGATCGTGTCGCCACCAGCTCGGCGACGATGGAAACGGCGATTTCAGCCGACGTGCGGCTGCCGATATCCAGGCCTATCGGTGCTCTGATCCGGCTCAGGGCATCGTTTTCGACACCGAGCGAGCGCAGGCGCTGGCAACGCTTCTCATGACTGCGCCGTGAACCGAGGGCACCGACGTAGAAGGCATTGCCCTGCAGAGCCTCGAGCAAGGCCAGGTCGTCGAGCGCCGGATCGTGCGAGAGAGCGAGCACCGCCGCCCGGTCATCGAGCCCCTGGTCGTTTACCGCATCGTCCGGCAGCAGATCGACCGGAACGATGCCTTCGACTTGCCAGGCGAGCCGAAACGGCTCGCGAGGTTCGCAGACGATGATGTCGAAATCCAGCGTGCGAGCGAACTCGGCCACGTAACGCGACAGCTGCCCGGCACCGATGATGACCATCCGCCAGTCGGGCCCGAAAACCTGTTGCAGGGTGCGCCCGTCATAGCTGAAGCCGTCACGCGGACCGGCAATTTCAGTCGCGGTACCCGATTCGCCCACTATGCTGATGCGACGGATGCGACGCCGGGCGCGGATCTGCTCTATCAGCGAAGTCAGTAGCTCGGGATCGTCGAGGGTCTCGAACACGAGTTCCAGACGCCCGCCACAGGAAAGCCCGAACCGTCGTGCCTCGTCGTCGTCCACCTGATGCGCCAACGCCCGGGTTTCGTGCTTGCCAACAAACGACTCGGCGAGCTCTCGCTCCACGCAGCCACCGGACACCGACCCGACGATGGCACCGTCCTCCCGAACCGCTGCCATCGAGCCGACCGGGCGCGGTGAGGAACCCCAGGTACGCGCCACCGTGACCAACTCGACCCGATGGCCGGCCCGGAGCCAGTCGCGCGCTCCGGTCAGCACTTCGATGTCACTGGTGGCGATCGTCATTCAAGCACCCGTCTTGCAAGCCACATACGAACGCAGGAGGCGTATCGCAGTGGTCTTCCTGCATGACGACGACGCGTTCACCGTCACCATCATGCGGGAGAGCCCCTAGTAGCGATAGGCTTCCGGCTTGTAGGGTCCGGCCACTTCCAGACCGAGGTAGTCTGCCTGGTCCTGCCGCAGGGAGGTCAGGTTGGCGCCGATCTTCTTCAGGTGCAGGCTGGCCACCTTCTCATCGAGCACCTTCGGCAACACGTGCACGCCGATCGGGTAATCGTCGGCACGTTCCCACAGTTCGAGCTGCGCCAGCACCTGGTTGGTGAAAGAGGCAGACATCACGAAGCTGGGGTGACCGGTACCGCAACCCAGGTTGACCAGACGACCTTCGGCCAACAGCGTGATGCGTTTGCCATCCGGAAATACGATCTGATCGACCTGGGGCTTCACGTTGTCCCAGGTGTACTGACGCAGGCTTGCCACATCGATTTCATTGTCGAAGTGCCCGATGTTGCACACGATGGCCTCGTTTTTCATCTTCTTGAGATGGTCGTGCGAGATTACGTTGACGTTGCCGGTAGCCGTGACGACGATATCCACCTGATCGGCGATATCGTCCATGCGTACGACGCGGTAGCCTTCCATCGCGGCCTGCAAGGCGCAAATCGGGTCGACCTCGGTAACCCACACGGTGGCACCCATGCCACGGAACGCCTGTGCGCAACCCTTGCCCACATCACCGAAGCCCAACACCACGGCAACCTTGCCGGCAACCATGACATCCGTGGCACGCTTGATGCCATCGAGCAACGACTCACGGCAGCCGTATAGGTTGTCGAACTTGGACTTGGTGACCGAGTCGTTGACGTTGATCGCCGGCACCTTGAGCGTGCCCTTCTTCGCCATCTCCACCAGTCGATGGACACCTGTCGTGGTCTCTTCCGACAGGCCTTTGACATCCTTGAGCAGCTCGGGGTAATGCTCGTGCATCATGACGGTGAGGTCGCCACCATCGTCGAGGATGAGGTTCGGCGCCCAGCCGTTCGGCCCCTTGATGGTCTGGTGAATGCACCAGTCGAACTCGTCTTCCGTCTCACCCTTCCAGGCGAATACCGGCACACCGGCCGCAGCCACGGCGGCGGCGGCCTGATCTTGCGTGGAAAAGATGTTGCACGACGACCAGCGTACTTCGGCGCCCAGTGCGGTCAGTGTCTCGATCAGTACCGCGGTCTGGATGGTCATGTGCAGGCAACCCGCGATACGGGCACCGGCCAATGGTTGCTTCTCTGCGTACTCTTCGCGCAGCGCCATCAGGCCCGGCATCTCGTGCTCGGCCATGGCCACTTCCTTGCGCCCCCAACCGGCCAGGTTGATATCGGCGACCTTGTAATCGCCATCGAAGCTTTCTGGTGATGCGTTCATTCTTAGTTTATCTCGTTGAGTTTGTTCGGGAATTCGGTGGGCCGGTCGATGCCGGAGCGTATCGCGCGAGCCTGCCGACGGCGGCAGTGAAGACGCACGAACAACGCCAGTTGCAGTTGGAAGAACCCGTTCTATAGGCGGCGTTCAGCCGATGCCGGCGGCCTGCTGCAACGCATCGACCCGATCGGTCGCCTCCCAGGTGAAATCGGACAGCTCGCGCCCGAAATGCCCATAGGCCGCGGTTTGCTGGTAGATCGGCCGGATCAGATCCAGGCTCGAGACGATACCGTAGGGCCGCAGATCGAAGACGTCCTGCACGATTGCCTCGATACGGCGATCGTCGATCTTGCCGGTACCGAAGGTTTCGATCGAGATCGATGTCGGGTTGGCGACGCCGATCGCGTAGGACACCTGGATTTCACACCGATCGGCAAGACCTGCCGCGACGACGTTCTTGGCCACATAGCGGCCGGCGTAGGCGGCTGAACGATCGACCTTCGACGGGTCCTTGCCCGAAAAGGCCCCCCCGCCATGGCGTGCCATGCCACCGTAGGTATCGACGATGATCTTGCGACCGGTAAGCCCGCAGTCGCCCACCGGGCCGCCGATGACGAAATTGCCGGTCGGGTTGATATGGATGTGCTCGCTGGGGCATTCGGCCAGCCAGCTCTGCGGCAACACCGGTTTCAGGATGTTCTCCATCACCGCTTCGCGCAGGTCGGACAGGCTGATGCCCGGGTCATGCTGAGTGGAAAGTACCACGGCATCGATACCCACGGGCTTGCCCTCACGGTATCTCAGCGTGACCTGGCTCTTCGCATCCGGGCGCAACCACGGCAGGGTACCGGAGCGACGCTGCTTCGACTGCTGCTCCACCAGGCGGTGCGCGTAGGTGACGGGTGCCGGCATCAACACTTCCGTCTCGTTGGTGGCATAGCCGAACATCAGGCCCTGGTCGCCGGCGCCCTGCTCCTCCGGCGCGGTTCGGTCGACACCCTGGGCAATATCCGGCGATTGCTTGCCGATACCGTTGAGTACGGCGCAGGTAGCGCCGTCGAAGCCCACATCGGAGCGGTCGTAACCGATATCGATGACAGTTTTCCTGACCAGATCTTCCAGATCGACGTAGGCGCTTGTGCTGATCTCGCCGGCGATGACCACCAGGCCGGTCTTCACCATGGTCTCGCAGGCCACCCGCGCATTCTTGTCGTGCGACAGGATGACGTCGAGCACCGCGTCCGAGATCTGATCGGCCATCTTGTCCGGGTGGCCCTCGGAGACCGATTCGGACGTGAAGATATAATCTGCTGCCATGAACTTTCTGTTCTCCTGCGCTGGCGGGGCCTGGACCATCGGCACGGCCGCGATCAGCAGAACTGACCCGAGCAGGTGCCCACGTGCTCCAGAGTTGGGGCTCTACATTGTACATATAAAGACATAAACATTTCTTTATATATTCGGAGATATCTCCTGAACCTTGAGGCCTGCCATCACGCCGGTCAGGCATCGCAGAGCGGAAACTCCAGGGCCGACCGCCTCTCAGTTGGTCGCGTCGTCGACCTGGTCCTCGGCCGAGTCTGCGGCATCGTCCACTGCATCTGCCGCATCATCGGCCGCGTCGCCGACGGCATCGCCCGCATCTTCCGCCGCCTCGGAGGCCTCGTCGGCAGCGTTCTCACCGCCATCAGTGGCGTCATCCACCGTGTCGTCGACCGTTTCCCCGGCTTCCTCGACCGGCCCTTCGCTCGCTTCCTCGAAGACCCCACCGAATACCAGAGCAAGGACCACCACCACGGCCACTGCAATACCTATCCAGACTTTTCCACCCATCATTCACTCCTGATTGCTGATTACGAGATTCGCCCGTGCATCATAGGAGCGCGTCACTGCAAAAACACGGCTCGCCGACACGTAAAACGCCGTCAATGCCGACAGGAAGGAAATATTGCAATTGTGAACCCGGGGCCTTGTATTCGGACGATATGGACCAGTCGGCGGCATTGTCCTGACCCGGTGAGTGTGAAATAGTGCCCTGAAATCATGGACACGAGAGACATTCATGAAGAGACGCCCTGATCTGGCTCTACTGGGACTGTTGCTGGCCTGTTTCTCGTCGATCACCCATGCTCAGGAAGAAGCTGCTGCCGGTGGCTTCGATGCAATGATCGAACAGGTCATGGCGCCGATCAATCTGGTGCTCTACAACGCGGTGTTCTACGCCATACCCTTCTTCGGCACCGAGCTGAAACTGGTGGTCGCCTGGCTGGTCATCGGTGCGGTGTTCTGCACGGTCTACTTCGGCTTCATCAACGTTCGCGGCCCAATCCAGGCCTTTCGGCTGCTGCGCGGCGATTACGCAGACCCTGATGACGCCGGCGAGGTCTCTCACTTCCAGGCGCTGACCACGGCCCTGTCGGGCACCGTCGGCGTCGGCAACATCGGTGCCGTGCCGGTTCTGATCGTCCTGGGGGGTCCGGGAGCCGTCTTCTGGATGATCATGGCCGGGCTGCTGGGCATGTCGAGTAAGTTCGCCGAGTGCACGCTCGGTGTGAAATACCGCAACAACAACCCTGACGGCTCCGTTTCGGGCGGGCCGATGTATTCGTTGAAGAAAGGCCTGGCCGAGCTCGGCAGACCGAAGCTTGGCAAGTTCCTGGGTGTGTTCTTCGCCATCACGGTGATCTTCGGCTGCCTGGGCGCGGGCAACATGTTCCAGGCGAACCAGGCGTACGTGCAGTTCGTCAACATCACCGGCGGCGACGACAGCTTCCTGGCCGACAAGGGCTGGCTGTTTGGCCTGGTCATCGCCACCGTCGTGGCGGTCGTGATCATCGGAGGCATCAAGAGCATTGCCCGGGTCACCGAGAAGATCGTGCCGTTCATGGCAGTTTTCTACCTGCTCGGTGCGTTCACCGTGCTGATCATGAACGCCGACAAGATACCGATGGCGGTGGAATCTATCTTCGCCAATGCGTTCTCACCGGAGGGTATCGGCGGCGGCTTCATCGGCGTACTGATCCTCGGCTTCCAGCGAGCCGCGTTCTCCAATGAAGCCGGCATCGGCTCGGCGGCAATCGCCCATTCGGCGGTCAAGACGAACGAACCGGTTACCGAAGGCCTCGTATCCCTGCTGGAACCGTTCATCGATACCGTCGTCATCTGTACCATCACGGCGCTGGTGATCCTGACCACGGTGTACGGCGACCCCTCCGTCGAGAATCTGGACGGTGTGGCACTCACCTCGGAAGCGATGGAGCGCAACATCGCCTGGTTCCCCACACCGCTGGCGATCGCGGTGGTGCTGTTCGCGTTCAGCACGATGATCTCGTGGTCTTACTACGGGCTCAAGGGCTGGACCTACCTATTCGGTGAATCGCGCTTCATGGACATCTTCTTCAAGTTGCTGTTCTGTGCGTTCGTGGTCTTAGGTTGTACGATTCCGCTGGCATCCGTGCTCGACTTCTCCGATGCCATGCTGTTCGCCATGGCGATTCCGAACATCCTCGGCATCTATTTCCTCGCACCGGTTGTCAAAAAGGAAATGCACTCCTACTTCCGACGTGTGAAGAGTGGCGAGATCAAGAACTTTCGCAAGGAAAACCGGGCGCAGACCAAGGCAGCCCAGACTTGAACAAAGCGCCGGTCATGCTCTGCGGAGGCTGACCGGTGGTTGCCTGACGGGCAAATGAACCCGGAGGCACGGGACCTGATCATTCAACACCGGTGTTTTTCGGCGAATCGCGTCCATACTTGCATGTTCCGACAGTCACGCTTGAAGCCTCGCTCGCATGCAGAAATGGCCTGGTAAACCCTACCCGCTCGGCGCTACCTTCGACGGTTCCGGCACCAATTTTTCCCTGTTCTCCGAAATCGCAGACACGGTGCAGTTGTGCCTGATCGATGAGGATGGCACCGAACAGCGCATCCCGTTCGACGAGGTCGACGGTTTCGTCTGGCACATGTTCCTGCCCGACATCCAGCCCGGCCAGCGCTACGGCTACCGGGTACATGGGCCCTACGACCCATCCAGAGGGCATCGCTGTGACCCGAACAAGCTGCTGCTGGATCCGTACGCCCGTGCCATCGACGGGCAGATAGATGGTGACCAGGCGCTGTTTTCCTATGAGTTCGGCAAGCCGCACGAATTGCACGAGGAAGACTCCGCCGGCCATACGATGACCAGCGTGGTCATCAACCCGTACTTCGACTGGGGCTACGACCGACCGCCGGACAAGGAGTATCACGAGTCGATCATCTACGAGGCGCATGTGAAGGGCCTGACCATGACGCACCCGTTGGTACCCGCGGAGCTGCGCGGCACCTATGCGGCCATTGCCCACCCGGCCATCATCGAACACCTGGTGTCGCTGGGCATCACCGCACTGGAGCTGATGCCCGTGCACCAGTTCGTCAACGACCCCACCCTGGTGGAAAAGGGCCTGTCGAACTACTGGGGGTACAACACCATCGGCTTCTTCGCCCCGCACAACGGCTACAGCGCCTCTGATGTGCCGGGCCAGCAAGTGCAGGAATTCAAGCAGATGGTGAAAGCCCTGCACGAAGCCGGCATCGAAGTGATTCTGGACGTGGTCTACAACCATACCGCCGAAGGCAACCATCTGGGACCCACTTTGAGCTTTCGGGGCATCGACAACGAAGCCTACTATCGGCTGGTGGACGACGACTACCGGTTCTATTTCGATACCACCGGCACCGGCAATTCGTTGCTGATGCGCCATCCGCACGTGTTGCAGCTGATCATGGACTCGTTGCGCTACTGGATCACCGAGATGCACGTCCGACGGTTTCCGTTTCGACCTTGCCTCTACCTGGCGCGCCAGTTCCATGAGGTGGATCGCCTGTCGGCGTTCTTTCATCTCATGCAGCAGGACCCGATCATCAGCCAGGTAAAGCTGATCGCAGAACCCTGGGACGTAGGCGATGGGGGTTATCAGGTCGGCAACTTTCCGCCGTTGTGGAGCGAGTGGAACGG
>CBDCAW010000010.1:0-56993 GCA_965214025.1 Granulosicoccaceae bacterium | reverse complement strand
GGTTAACGTTTTGTTAGGCCCCGCTGGCATACGCACGCTACTAAGAGAATGTCGGTAGAATCCATAGATGGCTGTTGACAATCCAATCAAGGACCACGTCAAGAAAACATCACTTCTCGCGCGTTCGTTGAAGAGAAGTGATGTATATTTTTGGTTGTTGGAGAAGGGCTATTTTCCAGAAAGCTATGTACTTCCGCCATGTTTTGCCGTCGTAGAGAAGCCGCCGAAACGTAAGAAGTACTACGATGTGACCGGCGGGGGAAAGAAGTACAACGTACCGACCCAGCAGTGCGCGGTAGTGCATTTCCCAAAATCTGAATTGACAGATCGCAATTTCGGAGTAATTCATCCGCACATACATAACGATATTGCATATCACTTATCGCAGAATTGGAAAACTATTGTCGGCAAAATGATACCGAAAGCGAGTCGTGTATCCAGCTACAGCTTTCCTATCCCAGTAGACTCAAAGAATAAAGGCAGGATGGGTTTTCTGCGCAGTGGAAGAATGATATACGAGTTTCTTTCTATGACAGACGATCACCTTGCCGTCGTCGCTTACCAATACAGCCATATAGTAAAGGCAGACATCTCTAACTTCTATGGATCTATCTATACACACAGCCTTGCTTGGGCTATGCATGGCAAACAGTTTATTCGTAAACCGAAAAATATGCACAATTATGGATTGATTGGAAACAAGTTAGAATCGCCTTTTTCAGCGTGCAAATGATGGGTGCACGAACGGAATACCAATGTGGTCCAAGTCGTGTCGGACATCGCTGCCTGAAATTGTGGCTGCCTGCTGTTGATTTGTCGTTGACGCGAGAAATCGACAAAACTTGCACTTGAGTGCGAAATGGTGCGATTCAAGGACGACTACAAGATACTAGTTAAGTCTGAAAATGATGGCCGAACCGTTATCAAATGCATACAGAAAGCGCTCAGAGAATATAACTTACAAATTAGCGAAGGCAAGACATCGATACATGCATTGCCAAGCGGTCTATTCAGAAATTGGGTTTCCGAATATCATTCTGTGCATCCACGCAAACGAAAATATTATAACTGGAAGTCGTTTCGCGAACTGTATCTCTCAGTACTAAGAATAGATTCCGAATTCCCAGGAACCGGTGTGATCGACAGATTTCTTGGCCGATATTATGCACGATTGGCGGACGTTTGAAAGTGAATCTCACGGGACCCGATCTTCAGAAGGTTATCAGCATGCTGTTATTATTGGCTCAACGACGTGTGAAATCCTTTCCAAAGGTACTTGCGATAATTAAAGCAGTACTAAGATCGCCCTTCGGGAAACGACACGAAGAAGAAATTCTTATATACTTAGAGATATATTTGAACGAACTGACCAAGGATGAGCAGAGAAATATCTATTTGATATGCTGGATAAGTTATTTTTTGGTCAGCAATCGTCTCAAAGCCAAGCTAGCTTCGCATCCCATCCTGAAAGACCGCGTTGCTAGATCTGTATTTTCGAATAAGTCTTCAGTTTTCAATGGTGTCGATGATTTCAAGATATTTCAAGGCTCAATTACTGCGGCAAAGGCTCATACAATGATGGAGTATCTAGATATTTTCGATCCACCAGGGTAGTGCCGAAATATGCGTGGCCTAACAAGACAATGAAGCTGTCAATTGCAGCCGGCGCGGAACCATGAGTACCTCAGGACCACGCGCCGGCTGCAATTGCACCTTATTGTTGGTGTTAGTTTTCACAAGCGACCGTCTGGTACAGAAAAACGGATGACACCTTGGGAGCGTAGACTGAAAGATTTAAGCCTTCTTCTAAATAATTGCGAGAAGACTTACTTCGAGCCTGAGCTGTTTCGGATGAATGCAAATCAATTCTTGCAAACTTCTAGAACAGTGACCTTTCTGATTCAGAAAGAGAAAGAGCAAATTCCTGGCTTCGACTCTTGGTACAAGCAAGCTGTAGTTGAGCCTTGGGCAACGGATAGAGTAATGCAGTGGGCCAAAGACTCAAGGAACAAAATAGAGAAGCGGGGCGATATAGACTATCTTAGCTCTGCGTCTTCCCCGTTTAATTTACTCATACTTTCCTAGAGATGACATCGTAAAAGACACTCCCAAGGACGAGCTAATATGGATGGGGGTTGAGAAGTTGGTGAAACTTGGTACTAGAAACTTAACTGTGGCCGCGTTCGATGGCGCTGTTGTGAGAGTAGAGCGTCGATGGGTGGCGACAAGTCTTCCGTCTCGTGAGCTGCTACAGACCTTCGTGTATATCTACTCTAGACAGTACGCTGTGTGTAAAGCTCTAGCACGTCACGTTGGTTCTCTGATCGAAGAACAAGTCCCTAACCCAATAGATGTTGAATGGTCTGCTAGAGATAGTAGAGAGATCCTCTACATAAGGCTGAAAGATGGGATGCAACGCCGAGTCACTTCAATGAAGGTGCTGCGGAATGATCAAGCAGTAGATCCCGAGACAAAGCTAGAACTGGAGAAGATCCAGACAACTCCAAAGAATATCAGTGAGGTCCTGAAGCTGCATTCGGAGCTAACCAAATATACTTTCAATAAGACAGGTAGCTTTTGGTCAAATATATACTTTTACGACTCCGGTGGGGTTTGCATTTATTATGGCGGTACGATGTTTGAAGATCTTGGATCTAAGCATATATACTGGAGGATGATTGCAGACCAAGTGCTTACTCTTACTCCTGCGTATGTGGTGTGGGCGTACGAGGCATTGGCTCAGGGACTATCGAGATCAGTCGCAGGCAATAAGGTTTTCTGACAGGAAGATAGTTGGAGAGATGCTGGAAGTGTTCGTGGTTTCTTGTCGATTGGAGGCCGCTTCGGCGACATGGGACATCCACAGAACAAATGATGTGCCAGAGCTTGTTGACTACAGAACTCTATTTGACAGCTCCATGGCGCTCAAAGCTGTCTAACTACATTACGCCAGTTGTTGAGGCTTTCTATACTTTACGGGAGGATCAGATACGTGCGAAATGAAAAACTAACAAGTAGTTGCAGCCGACGTTTGCGGCCGGCACGCAACCTCTGAGACCACAGAACGCGCGCCGGCCGCAAACGCGGGCTGAACTTGTTGTTCGATTTCACCGATAGATCCTTGCTAGGTTGACATGTGCACGAAATGTGCATACGATAGTAATCATGCGCTATCTCTGGGATCAAGCAAAACAGCGAACCAATGTTAAGAAGCACGGAATTGAGTTCGCTGATGCCGCTGTCGCATTGGAAGACGAGCACGCTCTGACCGTACTTGATGATGACAGTCAGAACGAATACAGATACCAGACGCTCTGTGTTGGCCCTGCGCCTGACGTGTTGATGGTTGTGCATACGGAGGAGCTGGACGAACTCATCACGATCATCAGCGCCCGATTGGCGGAGCCGCCGGAGCGTCAGCAGTATTATGAAGGAATGATCTATGGCTATTGATTTCAGCAAAGGTAAACGTGGGCCGGTGGTTCCGCCCGATCCAAATAAAACACGTATTACTATTCGTCTCGATACGGACATTCTGAATCATTTTAAGGATGTTGTGAACGATGCGGGCGGTGGTAATTATCAGACTTTAATAAACAACGTGTTAAGAGATCATATTGAGGCGCGTGATGAAGCGCTGGAGAAGAAGCTGCGAAAAATAGTTCGAGAAGAACTAAAGAGGGCTGGATGACCTGGGCACGAGTGCAACTGGATGGGCGCTGTGCGCATACCGAAACGAGAAAGTTCAATCGAACAATACGTTGAAGCTGTAAATTGCAGCCGGTACGCAACCGTGAGTACCTTGTATGTTAAGAACAGACCAGTGCGGTAGGATTGAATAGCTGTTGAGGCTATTGGATCGGAGCGTGTAGCGTGATAGTACCTTGGGCCCACGAGCCCGTTTCTGAGTAGAATGCACACGACTTCCGCACTGGTCTTCTTTAGAGCCCGAACGGTTACACGCTCCAATTTAGGTTGAGGGCACAAGTACAAGGTAGGGAGTGAAGATCATGTCCAAGAACTGATCAGCGGTAGTTGTAGGGATTGATGTAGCCAAGGCAGCGCTAGACATCGCTGCCGTTGGCTCCAGATTTAAGGCAAGACAGATTGACAATGATGCCCCGGGGCATGAGGTGCTTTGTAAAGCCATCAGGCGGTTGAAGCCCTCGTTGGTAGTGATGGAGTCTAGTGGCGGTTACGAGAACGCTGTGGCTAGTGCCTTACAAGCGAAAGGGTTCGTGGTGGCAGTCGTGAACGCTCGGCAGGTTCGCGACTTTGCAAAGGGCATGGGTTACCTGGCCAAGAGTGACAGTATCGATGCGCAGGTGATTGCTGAGTTTGGTGCAGTCTTATGGTCGCGGGATGACATAGCCCGTGTCCTGAAAGCTCCACCAGACCCAGAAAAAGAAGCACTTTCTGCAATGGTCAATCGCCGTCGACAATTGGTTGCGATGATGATCTCGGAACGTCAGCGTCTTGCTCAAGCGGTGCCTACGGTAAAGCCAAGCATCGACGCGATGATCGGTGCTATCCGGCAGCAGATTGACGATGTAGATCGTCAGATGCGCGAGCACATCGAGCTGCATCATTCCGAGCTGCAGTCTCTACTGTGCAGCGCTTCGGGTATTGGTCCGGTGGCCAGTGCCTGTCTGATCGCTGAGTTACCTGAATTGGGCAGCCTGAATCGAAGACAGATTGCATCTCTAGTGGGTGTGGCGCCGTTTTCACATGACTCGGGTACGATGAAGGGGCGGCGTAGAATACAAGGGGGTCGGTTTGACATCCGTCGAACGCTGTACATGGCGACACTGACGGCCACACAACACAACCCTCAAATTCATACATACTATGAAAAACTCGTGGCTCGAGGCAAGTTGCCGAAGGTGGCGTTGATCGCTTGCATGAGAAAGTTAATTACGGTTCTCAACGCGATGGTAAAGAAGAATGAGCAATGGAATCCGTCTCATAATTCCGCTTGACAAGAAAGACGGTTACTCAGAACATGCGTGAGCGGCAAACGCAGCTGAACGTGATGTTAGCCGCTCCTGAAGGTCGTCAAGAGTCTGAGCCTTCGTCCTCTCTCACAGATTGAGAAATGTGAGACACAAGCGGACTAGGCGCGAACAGATGCTGCACAAGTAGGCTTGTCGATCACATACCCCGCGAGTTGAGACGCAAGCTTTCTTGCCATGAAGCAGTGATGTACTACATGCTTAGTCGATCATATTCGACGTAAAGTTGACATCAAGGGTTCTTGTTGCTAACATGTTCGCGAATACGATCATCAAGAATGTGCTATGGATCTCACGCTGGACCACGCTGTTGACTATCACTACGACCAGTTCCCTCCCCAGAGTCTGGACTATCGAAGCCTCGTTCAGGAGTTGCTCGCTGCTACGGATGCCGTAGCTAGGTATGACCAGATGCTCAAGGCTATGCACAACAGCGAGGTCTTACTGGCGCCTATGAGAAATCAAGAGGCAGTGATTTCATCTCGTATGGAAGGAACCATCAGTACGATGGACGAGATCATGAAGTATGAAGCCGATCACAGCGAAGACCAGGGCGTAAGTCCAAGCGTTCGACATGAGGTTATCGAGACCTATTTATATCAAAGGGCACTGAAAAATGCCCAGTTCGCTATGAAGGAAGGATATCCGCTAACTCAGTCATTGATAAAAAATATACATCAGCAGTTGCTTTCATTCGGGCGGGGCGCAAAGAAATCGCCGGGGCAATTTAAGAATGAGCAAAATTACCTCGCGGACAGAAACAAGAAGTCGATACTCTTCGTTCCTATTAGCCCAGAGAGGCTACAGGACGGACTGGATGCGCTATTCAATTTTATAGACAACGATATGCAACCAGTGCTACTTAAGACTGCCCTCGCGCATGTAGAGTTCGAGGCGCTACATCCGTTCAAAGATGGCAACGGACGAATCGGCCGCATGATGATAACACTGATGTTGTGGAAAGCCGGTTCCATTTCGGCGCCACACTTCTATATCAGTAGCTATTTTGAAGAGCACAAAGATGAGTACATCGACCTAATGCGTGGAGTATCTGAAAAAAACGAATGGGAGGAGTGGTGCCGTTTTTTTCTTATCGCAGTCAAGGAGCAAGCGATTCTGAATCTTGAAATTGCCGAAAGAATTCGGTTGCTCTATGAAGAACTAAAAACAGAATTCGCTGGTCTGCTGTCATCGAAGTGGAGCGTCAGTACTCTGGACTTCGTATTCACAAATCCAGTTTTCCGCAACAGCCGATTCACAAGTAAAAGCGGTATACCCCCTGCGTCCGCATCGCGCTTTTCGCGTCTATTGCTGGAAAATGGCTTTTTGCGCACTATCGAAGAAGCTTCTGGGAGGCGCTCTGCGATGTACTCATTTGAACCTTTGATGCAGATCGTACGTGTATAGGAGCAGCTAATCCTACTGTGTTACCCAGATTTATAGTCTATATACCGACATGAGTCCAACCTGATGGAGACCGCTCATGTCGATGGAGACTGACTTCGAGAGCTACCTTGACGATCTGTGCCGCGTGCTTGGCGACAACGAGAAGCGTCATGATGCCTTCCAGGCCTACAGCAAGGGCCTCATGCTGCCGATCCAGCGCAAAAGTGTCGAGCCGATGGCTGCCCATGTCGACCCTGAGAACGTACGCTCTCGGCACCAGTCACTGCACCATTTCGTGGCCGATTCCCCCTGGTCGGATGCTGCCCTGCTGGGTCGGGTCGAAGAGCAGGTGAGCGCGATGATGGGCCAGAGCGCGCAGCGCTACTGGCTGGTCGATGACACCGGGATGCCGAAGAAGGGCAAGCACTCGGTGGGCGTCTCGCACCAATACTGCGGCCAGCTCGGCAAGCAGGCGAACTGTCAGGTCTGCGTGTCGCTGTCGCTGGCCACCGAAGCGGCGAGTGTGCCGGTGGACTATCGGCTCTATCTACCGAAGAGCTGGAGCGAGTCGATGCCGCTGCGCAAGAAGACGGGTGTGCCGGAGGATGTCGTGTTCCAGAGCAAGCCGCAGATTGCCCTGGAGCAACTCGCGCGTGCGGTCGAGCGCTCGGGCACGGATCCGATCGTCGTGGCCGACGCCGGCTATGGCAACGGAGATGATTTCCGGGCCGGTGTCGACGCACTGGGCTTGCAGTACATGGTCGGTGTGCAGACCAGCACGCTGGTCTGGGCACCGTGGACGACCCCCCAGGCACAACGACAACGTCCTGGTGCGAAGCGAATTGCGCCGAGCCGGCGCCAGTTTGCCCCCGGACACAAGCCTCAAAGTGTTCTGGAGCTGGCGCATGAGCTACACCACGACGCCTGGAGCAAGGTAACGTGGCGTGAAGGGACCAACGAGACACTGTCTTCACGTTTTGCCGCCATCCAGCTGAGCGTGGCTCATCGGGATCGACCCACCACGGCCCAACGCGCGCCACAATGGCTGTTGATCGAGTGGCCGCGCGACGAACCGGAGCCGACGAAGTTCTGGCTCGGTACGTTACCGGCAACAGCTTCGAAACGTCAGCTGGTGCGGGTTGCCAAGATCCGATGGCGCATTGAGCGTGACTACCAGGAACTGAAGGACGAGCTGGGTCTGAACCAGTACGAAGGGCGCAACTGGCGCGGCTTTCACCATCATGCCAGCCTGTGCATTGCTGCCTATGGTTTTCTGGTGCTGCAGCGGCTGCGATACCCATCGAAAAAAAAAGTCCGCCCCTCACGCCAGATCGCTCCCCTACCCGAGAGCTACAGTCCACGGGGCGCCGCAACGGATGCAGCGTCATGTTGACGACTCGATCGCCACGCTGCGATGGACAATTGCGGCTGCGATCGCCGGCACGCTGCATCGCTGCCCTTGCGGTTGTCGTCGTTCGGATTCCAGCTGATGTCGATCTAACACAGTAGGACTAACGAGGCATTGCAGCTGTAACTTGACCCTGCCACTCCTACGCTACCGCTTCGTCGCGTCAGCCTCAAGTTCACCTGAATGTTGAAATTCGGCGTGTAGTGAGACAATCAGGCATCGGAACGCTGGAAGGACGGTCATGCGCGGAGAAGTAGACCCTCAACGTGGAATGTTCAGTTACGTAGACCTGGAGGCCCGGGTTCCCTCGTCGCATCCGATCAGGAAGATACGTGGTGTAGTGGATAAGGCTCTCAAGACCCTGAGTCCGGAGTTTGATCAGTACTACTCTGAGTTTGGCCGGGTCTCGATTCCGCCTGAAATGCTTCTGAGAGCGCAGTTTCTTCAGATCTTCTACTCAATCCGCTCCGAGCGCCAGCTGGTCGAGCGCATCGACTACGATCTCCTGTTTCGATGGTTTGTCGGAATGGGAATCGATGATGTCGTCTGGAATCACTCGACGTTCTCGAAGAATCGTGACCGGGTTCTGAGCGCCACCATTGCCGAGCGTCTGTTCGAAGAGATCAAAAAGCAGGCGTATGCCAAGCGACTGATGTCACGTGATCACTTCTCGGTCGATGGGACCTTGATCGACGCCAGCGCATCGATGAAGTCGTTCGTACCCAAGGATCCGCCGGCGAAGAAAACAAAGGATCAGGGTGGCCAGGGTGGCAGTGGCGGTAAACGCTCGCGCAACGCAGAGGCGGATTTCAGGAATCAGAAGCGGAGCAATGAGACTCATCAATCGACGACGGATCCAGACGCGCGGCTGTTCAAGAAGAGTGCAGGCTCCGGGGCGCGTCTGTGCATGATGGGGCATATCGTTACCGAGAATCGTAACGGCATGATCGTCGAAGCGAGCGTCACCACGGCAGGCACGAGTAAGGAGTGGGATGCCGCTCTGGAGATGTTGGGTAAGCTGAGCAAACGACCCGGTCGAACCGTCGGAGCCGACAAGGGCTATGACACCAAACGCTTCGTGCAAGGCTGTCGAGAGCTCGAGTTCACAGCCCATGTCGCTGCACGAAAGACACGCAGTGCCCTCGATGGTCGCACGACATCAACCCAGGCCTACCAAGTCAGTCAGATAAAGCGCAAGCGAGTGGAAGAGCCCTTCGGCTGGATGAAGAACATTGGCTCCATTCGCAAGTGTGCCTACAGAGGCCTGGAGAAGACGCGTGCCATGATGCTGCTCAACTGCACCGCGTTCAATGTCATCAGGATGAACGCTGAATGTTGAACGGGAAGAACGAATACCCTGCTGGAGCAGCAATACCGATCAAATGGAGTGCTAATAAACGGAGCACAGCGAAATGGCACAAAAACCAGTTGTATCGGCCAGGTGGAGAAATTTCGCGAACTGGCCAATGCTCATACCAAAAATTTCACTGACACCGCGGCGGCGTAGTTTTCACTGCCAATTTTCAACAGCCTGTTAGAACACGAGTGCAATAAAATTATTTTTCAGCATTTAAGTTTATGCCCGTCAGTAGTTGCTGGAGAACCCCATTTGCGGCCCGATGCTTGGTCGAGCTCGGCTCACAAGTCGATGCTCGACACTATTGCTCTCAAGGAACTGTACGTAACCGTAGTAGCGGTCTACGTATGTCTGTTCAAATCTCGTAAAGTCAGCGTTGTCGTACAGCTCCGCCAGCGACCACTTCATGACGAGTGGATTCGATACGTCCAGATACGGCAAGTGCATGAATTCACTTATTTCCCGTATCCTTGAGTCATAAGTGATGAAAACAGCGGGCACACCTTCTTGCAGAGCTATAATGTTTCCATGCAGGCGCAAACCCACTATGAAGTCTAGAGCCCCTACGTATGCAGCCCACTTGCCTACATCAAAATAGACCGTGTTTCGATTCACGACCAGATCGCTGATTTCGGCATTTTCGGCAGCCCCGAAGTATTCGAGAATCCGCTCCAGAGAACCATCGTAGAACTCGCTTACCTTACGGGCCACATAAAATTCGTCGCGCTCTCCTTGAGAAACCAACTTTCCGTGCTTCAGCTTCGCAACTTCTTCGATAACTCTTGACTGGACCGTTCTGGTTCGCGAAGCGTCGGCAGCATATGCGCCGCTGAGATGACGATTGGTTGTTAGCCCGACCTTGAAAGATTCATCATACCGCGCATTTTTTTTAACTGATATCGATGGCTTCAATGTTCGATACATCGTCGGACAACCGATAACATTCTGGTTCTTAACACCGTGAGTATCCAGCACTTCGGCAGAAAAATTTCCGCGTACACCGACACGTTCGCAGCACGAATTAAGCATTCGAATAAAACGCTTGGTTCCTTCTGAAAGCGAAACTTCTGCATAGCTCGGTGACTGCACACCCAGCCCTATGGGTATGAAAGGTATCTTAAGTCTTTCCACGAAATCAGCGAACGGTGCGAGATCGAGATGGTCGTTGATGTAGTTCGAGCCACGCAGGATCACGTAGTCGAAGTCAGCGTTTATTCTTTCGAAGTTTATACTGGGAGGCAAAGGCAACGGTTCTTTCGATAAGGGAATCATTAAATTTTCCCAAGAGTCGAATGTAAGTTCCTTTAACAATGAGTCACACACTAGCAGATCACCTGTGTTGCAAGACCATGTTTTTCCATAATCTTTGGCACAACCTTCTGCAAGGTAGAAGTGACCGTCACGCTCATGTACAGGAGTTTGGACGAAAAGGACGGTTGCCATCTGTGTTCTCTGGTAGGTGGTTTACTTCTATTTTACGCATCGCTAGCCTGACAACTGAGATCAAGGTTCAGACTCTATTGCAGCCAGCGTTTGTGTACTACGGGACGGCTGTTAGTCGTGATTTACTTTCAAGTGGTCAAGGCAAGCTTTTCATGGTCTGATTGACGGACCGCCGTGCGAGGTCAGTCACATTCGACACCAACGTTATCTGCAGTCCCCATACATATCTGCATCGTTTCAAGACTGGCTCGATGTTAAATTTTTAGGAAATAGTAACAGTCCAGCATTCACTCCGCAGAACTACAAACTCACCGCCACTGAGGCAGCAATAGCAATCTTGTACATAATATCCACAATAGTCGCAGCCAATTGCAGATTCTTAGTTGGTACCTGCGGCATCACGATGATCTCATCACCAGAGCGCACCTTCGGGTTCGTGCCACGGCTAACTTCACCGTTGGCATGAACGAGCACAAGCTGGTCGGTATCCGCCTGTTGACTGAAGCCGCCCGAGCGTATGATGTAGTCACGGGCTCGCAGCCCTGGCTGATGAAGCAATGCCTGGGAGACCAACACCTCGCCGCTGAGCAGAATGGCATCGCTCTTCGGCGGTATCGTGATGGTGTCACCGGTCTGTAGTCTGACGTTGACGATCTCGTTATCACTGGCAACCACTAATCTACCGGTGGGTTTCACTTTTCGTGCCGTCTTGACGAACTCACCGATAAGCTGCGCTTCCTGTGCGCGGATGGCTGATTCCTGGTCGGTCTGTGAGGACGCGGTGAGGTAGCGGGCCTGCAGGCGCTGGAGGCTTTCTTTCAGTGCCACTTCCTGGCGCATGGCGACGCTTTCGCGTTTCAGCGAAACGGCTCGCACGTCGGCAAGCCCGAGGTCCACTTCGATGTAGTCGAGTAATTCCTGAAGCCGTGTATTCAGAGGAACTGCGTACCGCGATGGTCCGTAGTGCGAGCCCTCCACGTCGACGACGATCACCTGATCATGCTGATCGGTCTGGAACTGAACACTGTCCCCGTTCCTGACCTTGGCGGTTCGAAACTCGGCCAGCTGCAGGTAGGAGGAGAACGGAACACCGTTGCGTACACCGGAGAACCCCACATGGCTAACGCCGGGAGCGGTCATGGCGATGGCAACGACGTCGGCACCACGGGCCGTGTCGTTCTCCATCTCCAGCATCACCTCATTGCCCACATCGCCCGTTACTGAAACCACACTACCCCGCGCACCGATCACGATGGTATCGCCGTCGCGGAACTGCACGTTGTCGAGCTTGCCGTCGAGCAGAAAGTCGTACAGATCTATCTCAGCGGTCACCCGCCCGTCTCGTTTGATGGCGATGGAGCGATAGCTGCCACGGTTCGGATCGATTCCGCCGGCTTGATCGATGAAGTGCAGAATGGAGTTTGAGGGTATGCCCGCGAAGCTGCCAGGGCTCTGTACATAGCCGGTGACGAACACGGCTACCGGTTGGGAACCGTCGAGGCTGGTGTAGACCCGCACGTTGTCGGTATACACGGCGCTGACAGCAAGTGTAACGCGCTCGTTGAGCTGATCGTTACGTACGCCGCCCACCGGTATCGGGCCCACGGAAGGAATGAAGATGTTGCCCTGGGGGTCAATCACCAGGCTTTCATTGAACTCGGACGCGCCCCAGATGCGTACGCTGACCCTATCGCCGGGTTGCAGTATGTAGCCAGGGTTTAGGCCGTCTTCCCGATCGCCACCAAAGCCACCGGTAAACAGGTTCGCGCCAAAAGGTTCGAGGCGAAAGCCGCTGCTTCCCGTGGCCGAGTCGCGCTCCTGCTCGGCCTGCAGCTTTTGCGCTGCGCGTAGTTTCGGTGCATCCGCTCGCAGGCTGCCGGAGTCGATCGATTGCGCTATTGCCAGCAACGGCAGGCACAGTGAAACCAGCAACAGGATGAGTCTGGGCACTAATGTTCTCTTGGGAGTACGGCAACTATTCTGTGGGAGCAATTTATGCGCCGTTCTGCAAGCTGGTTCGCTATTCCCATCAGACTGACAAGGTGTGTCAGCGGCCGACGTGGTCCTTCACGGCCGACCAGATCAGCCCACCGATCGCATAGACCAGCAAGGAAAGAATCATGACCGTCAGCACCTTGTAGAACCGCTCGGGTTCGATGGCCTCATCGGGCAGGCTCGGCATTATGAACGTCACCAGGTACTGTTTCTTGCGCTGTGCTTCGACGCGCGCCAGCTCCAATGAGCTCAGGGCCGACGCGTACTGTTGCTGCGCCAGTTCCTGGTCAAGCACCAGCGGTTGGTAGTCTTCGATGAGCTCGCTCATCTCCTCGCCATCGCCGCCGACCACCCGCCCTTTTTCGAGCTTCAGCTGGCGCGAGAGTGCGTTGATTCGGTTCTTCAACGACACTACCGCTGGGGAATCCTCGCGCATGAAGGCCAACTTTTCGCTGAGCTCCGTGCTCGCCTCTATCAGCCGGGTTTCAATACCCGCTACCATCTGCAGTAATGCGCTGGATTCGCTGGCCGGGTCGAGCGATGTATTTACATTCCGGAAATTGGTGAGATCGTTGCTGGCCAGGCGTACCTTCTCCAGGGCTCTGTCTACCTCGGCATGCGCCGCCTGGAGTGCATCGCTCTCCATGCGCGACGACATGTCGTTGACCAGTATTTCACTCAGGGCGATGATGAGTTCACCGATGTCCCTGGCCATGACCGGGTCGTAGGCCTTGACCTTGACGGTCACCACTCCACTGGTGGAGTCATGCAACAGGTCCACGTGCTTCTGAAAGTATTCGAGCATCTCCTCCGCTGAGGCGTCATCATCCAGCCTGGACAGCACATCAACAGAGTCCGCCGAAAAGTGGCTTCGAACATCCAGCGTCTTCTGTACCCGCTCGAGCAGGTCGGCGGAGTGCAAATAGTCGACCACCACCAGCGAATCCTGCCCTGAGCCTGAAACAGCCGGTGATGCCAGGACGGCGGCTATTCCGGTAACGGCCGCGCCACCCTTGGCCGAACGGATGGCGAAGCGGGTTTCCGACACGTAGAGGTCCGATGCAATCAGGCCGAAATAGATCGTTGCCAGCAGCGTCGGTATACCGACGACGATACCAAGCGTACGAAAGATCGCGTTCACCGAATCAGGCTGCTTGTGTCTGCTGGTAATTGTAGGCCTGCATGGCATCTTTCATGTCGTCGTACATTTCAATCTTACCGCTGTGCAGAATCGCTGCCATATCGCAGTTGCGCCGAATCGTCTGTTCGTTGTGCGAGACCAGGATCAACGAGGCGGTCGCCCGGCGCTCTTCGAACGCCAGGCGAAATTTCTCCTTGTAGCGTGCGTCGCCGGTTTCCAGTGCTTCATCCACCAGGTAGTAGTCGAAGCTGCAGGCAAGGCTGACAGAAAACGCGAAACGCGAGCGCATGCCGGCCGAATAGCTTCTCAAGGGTACGTCGAAATATTTACCAAGCTCCGAGAATTCGTAGGCGAACTCCTCGATGTACGCGGGGTCGTCTCCGTAGATCCTCGCCACAAAGCGGGCATTCTCACGAGCCGTAAGGTTCGACTGAAAGCCACCGGAGAAGCCCAGTGGCCAGGACACCCTGCCCTCGCGCACCACGGTGCCCGAATCCGGCGGTTCGGCACCACCGATGATGCGTACCAGCGTGGATTTTCCTGCCCCGTTCGCACCGAGGATACCCACGCTACGGCCCGTCGGAAATTCAACCGATACTGAATCGAGTACCGTGTTCACACCGGCCGCTGTACGGTAGCGCTTGCAGACGTTCTTCAGACTTATCACAAGCCCACGATAGCCCTGCGTTGCAATGCCTGATGCACCAGCAGGCCGAACGCCAGCGCACCGATGGCCCAGTAGAAAGCATAAGACCAACTGGCGTGAGTGGACTCGAACTCCCGAAAGAACATCGAGCGGGTCAGCTCGATCATGTGCATCACCGGGTTGTACAGTAGCCACTGCCGGTACGGCATCGGAACCGAGTCGGCGGTGAAGAAGATGCCGGAGGTCAGGAACATCGGCCGGCCCAACACGACCGTCGCGAATTGTTTGACCGATGGCACGATGGGGGAAATGCTGGCGAGGAAATAGCCGATGCCGATGCTGAGCACAATCAGCAACGACAGGGCTGCCATTACCCCCAGCGGGTTCTCGACGTGTATCTCCTCACCGTACAGCCGTGCGAAGAACAGCAGCAGCATGAACACGCACAGCATGACCGATACTTCGAGAATGGCCCTGGCGAGTATCACGTCGAAGGTGGTCACCTGTGGAAACGACAACAGAGAACGGTTCGGCGCGATCGCGTTCTGCATCTGAGTCATCGTGTTTCGGAACAGGAAGAAGGCGCATATACCGGTGATCATGAACAGGGTGACCGGCATGCCATCGAATGTTCCAGCACTTGAGTAGGTCAGGAACACGACGAAGCCGAGCACCAACGCCATCGGTTCAATCAGAGCCCAGAGAAACCCGATCTTGTGTTCACCGTAGCGGCTGATCGTCTCGCGAAGGATCAGCGCCTTGATGACACGGCACTGCGTCAGTACCGCCTGGACGATCGGCGATGTTTCTGCGCGACTGGCCGCACCACCAGACTCACTCATAAGCTCAACCGGGATCGAGCAGGCTTGCCGGCACTTCAAGCACGGCACCTGACTTCAGCGAGGCGGCCTGGGCGATACCGTTGTGCTCGGCTATCTCCTCCCACTGCAAAGGATTGCCCGTCACCCGCTCGGTGAACGACCACAACGTCTCACCCGGCTCCATGGCGAACGTGCGGTTACCGGTGGACGTCTTGACTGGCAGGGCACCGCCAATTTTGGGCTCATCCGTCGAGGCGAGAACCATCACGCCTTCGGCCGGCTGCCCTGCGCTGTTCTCGGATGAAAGCACCTGGTGGGCTACCGGCTGTATCTCGTTTTCCATCAGGGCATTCAGCGATCGGGTCAGGTACCACACGTCGTCGCCCTGACGGCAGATGAGCCGCATCAGCGTCTGCGACTCTGTGCTGCTGAGCTTGCGGCACTCGCGGCCACTGGCAGCGGTGTACGCATCACCGGCCGACACACTGCGCAGGCGCAGTACATTGGTACCGGGAAGCTCCACGGTCGTCGCAGCACGAGACGCGCCGAGCTCCTGAACCCAGGCTGCGCCGACATCGGCACTGTTCGCGGCGTAGTAAGTTGACTTGCTACCCGGTCCGTTCATATTCGCACAGCCGCCGAACAGCAGGGCACTAGCCACCGCTACCGGCAGGAAACTGACGTTCGGCACAGGGTTCATGAAAGTCATAGCGAGCGGTTCCGAAGCGGGAAAACACTGAAAATCAGCGGAAAGCTCCGTCCTTGAAGGCGTTCAGGGCAGGCGCAGGCGCACCCTGCGACTAGCAGGTCTTGTTGTTCGCGAATATCTCAAGCAAGCCGCATACCTGATCCAGTTCACCTTCCCGACCATCGGTCACGACGAGCGCGCGGATCTTGTACTTGCGCATCAGAATCTCGGCGTCGGTAACCATGGCGTTGGCCGAGATCGTCACCGGCACCGGCGTCATGAAGTCGCGCACGCGCTTGTCCATCATCGAAGGGTCCATGATCAGTGCGCGGCGCAGGTCGCCATCGGTGAGGATGCCGAGCAGGCGACGCTCGTCGACGATGATGGCGAGGCCCAGGCGGCCGGAGGTCATCGCGAACACCGCTTCGCGCACCGTCTCTTCAGGGGCGATCAACGGCAGGTTCTCGGTGACCATCACATCCCCCACCCGCGAGAGCAGGCGACGGCCGAGCATGCCACCGGGGTGGAACTGGGCGAAATCGGAAGGCTTGAAGTCGCGCGCCTTGATCAGGCACACGGCCAGCGCATCGCCGAGCGCCATGTTGGCCAACGCCGAGGTGGTCGGTGCCAGGTTGTTCGGGCAGACTTCGCGCTCGATATCGACACGCAGGGTGACGTCGGCCTGTTCACCCAGTGTAGTCTTGTCGCCACCGACGATACCGATGATGCGATTGCCGAAATACTTCAGCGACGGAATCAACTTGACCACTTCCTCGGTCTCGCCGCTGGTGGAGATCATCACGATCAGGTCATCGGCGGTGATCATGCCGAGGTCCCCGTGAATCGCCTCGCCCGGGTGCACATAGAAACTCGGCGTACCGGTGGAGGCGAAGGTCGCGGCGATCTTCTTGCCGACGATGCCCGACTTGCCCATGCCCGAAACGATCACACGGCCCTTGCAGCCGAGAATCAGTTTCACGGCTTCGTCGAACTGGTCGTCGAGCTGCCCGGCGACGGCTACGAGCGCCTTGCTCTGCGCCATGAGCGATTCGATCCCGATGGGTACGAACGTCGGTGAATCGCTTCCGCTGGTCGGGAAGGTGCGCTGGGTAAGGCTCATGTCTGGAGTAGATCCGGTATCGCTTTGGCGTCTATGGGTGCGGAAATGCGATTTCCATACCAACGACTCAGCGCACCGCTCCGGCGGGCGAATCACACGGGTATCAGGGGTTTGCTTTCGTATCGGCAGGCAATTCCGATAAGCCCCACCTGGGGGCAGTGGCACGTATCGCACCGGCGGAGCACAGGTTCGGATCAGGGTTGCTTGTCGGGCTGCTGCCGGTGAGCTCCGATGCAGGTGATGCAGCAGGTGATGCAGGTGATGCAGGTGATGCAGATGATGCAGGTGATGCAGGTGATGCAGATATCGTGTTCAACGACTCGAAGAATGCAACCATGTGCTCGATGTCCAGATCGGACAACAACGGCAACGGTCTGATCTCGGAATAGCTGTCGGGTGGCTGACGATAATGCTCGATGACCTCTCGAAGGGTGGAGAAGCGCCCGTCGTGCATGTACGGTGCGGTGCGGGCCACGTTGCGTAGCCCGGGTACCTTGAAAGCCCCTTGCGTCAACGACCCGATCTCTGTGCGTTGCGCCGCCTCCAGCAGCTCGCAGTCTCCCCTGGCGCCTTCGGCATAGGCACTTCTGCAGTTGAACTCATCCAGCAGCGCCGACTGCACGCCGATGAGCCGTCCAAAATCCGGTGTACCCGAGGCATCCTCGCTGGTGCCGATGTTGTGAAAACCGCGGTTGCTGAGCAGTGGCCCGTTATGGCAGTTCATGCAGCCATTGGCAGGATCGATGAGGTGCTTGAGGCCCTGTTGCTCGTCCCGGCTCAGCCACTGCTCGGCGGCTTGCGACTTATCGGACAGCAGGGCCTGCACGAAGCGATCGAAGCGCGACGTTCCGGAGACCAGCGTGCGCTCATAGGCGGCGATTGCCTTGCCGAGGTTGGAGAACGCGGTATCGATCTCCAGGCGGCGCAGGGGTGGAACGCCCTCCCAGGCCTTGCGCTCAAGCGTATCCCCTGCCGGGCTTGCACGATCGGGCAAGCCTTCGAACAACGGCAACTGACCGAATACATCCTGGTAGGCCGTGTTCAGCGAGCGGTTATCACGCACATGCCGAAGTGCGCTGACCCGGTCACTACCCAATTCATCGGCTGCCTCGATCGGCACGAGCGCCTGCGACCAGAGACTGTCGCGACGCCCGTCCCAATAGAGCCATTCCTGGTAGCCGCTATCGATCACGCTCGGGGTGTTGCGTGACAGCTCCCGAGCGCCAACTGCCGTGCGCAACCCGTCGGTAAAGTCCAGTTCGGGTTGGTGGCACGTGGCACACGATCGATTTCCATAGCGGCTCAGGCCGGTGTCGAAGAACAGCTCCTTGCCCAAGTCAGCGATCGCCTCATCTTTCGGTCGAGCCAAATCGCCCACCCTGCGAGGCTTGACCGGCGAACGCGGCATTTCCAGCGTGGAGCGAACCATGCTGCCGAGCACGATGCGCTCCGAGGAGCTCCAGCTCAGGCTGGCAGAGGATACGGCAGACGGATCCGGCGCGGACGATAGCGTGCCGACCGGTACGTGAAGCACAACATCGTCATCACCGAACTCATCGGTGATTCGCAGGGCGAGCTGCCACGGACCCGCCATGTTGAAAAGCATGCCACTGACTAGCCAACGGCCGTCGCCGAGGTGGCGTTCCACCAGCGGTCGGCTAGGCAGGCCGTGGCCGTGGGCGCGCATGCCGCCGCTGATCTGAATGCCTAGTGGTTTGGTTGCCTCATCTTCAGGTGTTCGAATCTCGACGACCCAGTCGTGCAGTTGTCCGATCGGTATCAGAGATTCGCGGGTCCAGGCGGTAACGATGTGGCGCTTGCCAGTACCATGGTAGGCGAGTTTCGAATCGTTGGCGGTGAGTGTGGCGACGTCTATGGCTGCGTATTCCGCAGCTGGGGACGCCGAAAGCGCGGTCACTGGCCGCTCCTCCAACACAACGGCTTTGCTGGCTACCGTACGACCACCCACGAATCCGATACTCGCCATTAAAGGGATGACGAACAGTGCCATCAACGTACGAATCAACGGCGGCTCCAGCTGCCGTTCAAACCTGCATCGAGGCAGACACCTAATCGAGCGTCCATTTCTGCATGTCGTTGTCGAGCGAGGGTCCAGAGCTGGATCAACGCACCTTCGTCGTTCGAGGCGAACCTCAGGTCCAGTACCTTGCCGAACGGCGCAGCCACCACGCGGTATTGTCCTAACCCGTGCGAATCAATTCGAAAGCGCTGGTTACTGGCACGAACACCTTGTGTTGCACAGGTGTACTGGATGAGATCCGTACCGTTCTCCACGCCACCGCCGTCCATTTCCTGCACATCAAGACACTGACCGCTATGTAGGAACTTGAGCGTGAACGTATTGGGTTCGCCCTCGACCGGCATGAAATCGAATGTCTGTTCAGGCAGATCTCGGCAGGTCACCTGGCGCAGAGGCTTGCTCGGCGTCAGGGACGCCTTCTGGATGCCCACACATTTCCCGCTTTTCACTGACTTCAGCCGACCACGAAAACTACCGGGCACCTCCTTCGTCTTGGCCTTGCGAATGTTGATGACTTGCGCGACCGAGGGAACACCGCTCGTATCCAGAGCGAACAGCCAATAGTTGCCGGGAATCAGTACATTCACATTCTTTTCCAGCTCCAGTTCGTAGCGCTGCTCACCCGTTTTCGTTACCGAGGGGCGCAGGAAACGCTGGTCGGTGTTGATTCCGTGAGTGACCCCCGAGAGCCTGATCATGCTGAAACCAGCAATGTCGTCTTCACTGGTCACCGTGATCGCATCGCCTACTGTAGCTTCGTCCGGAGCGCCGCTGAATGAGGGCCGCGCCGCGGCCGTACCATCCTCGTTGAACAGGTACGGAGGAGAGTACATCTGAGCGTCGGCATGGTTGGCGACGCAGTCGGCTCCACACAGGCCACCGCCACCGGCAAACACACGGCCGTCGTCGAGCAACACCGCCACCGAGTGGTAGTTCCGTGGTACGTCCATGTCGGCGAGCATGCGCCAAGTGTCAGTGTCCGGATTCCACAGTTCGGGAGTCAGTACCGACCCCTCGTCCTGGAAAAGCCTGCCGGACGTGTTGCCGCCCACCACCATCACCTCTCCGGTGGGTAAAACGACCGAGTTGTGGAACACGCGTTGATAGTTCATCGGCTCTGCACGGCTCACCTCGGGCGAGGCGCCGTCGATGTCGATCATAAACGCGGTGCTGGAGGACGATGGCAACTGACGCCTGTCGTTGCCACCGGTGATCAGGAGCTTACCCTTGTCGTACATCACCGAACTGCCGAACATGCGCAGCCGCTCGTCACCATCGCGGCTGCCTGCGCTCGCCACACCGCCCTTGTAGCGTGTGTCGAACCAGTGCATTGTCGGTGTAGGCCCGGAATGGAACACGCGGCCGTCAGGCGCAACATGCATGTAGGCATACCACTGGGAAGTCGTACTCGGATTTCGCGCATCCTGGCCATTGATCGCGATCTGCTCGGCGTCGAGCTTTGCCATCGTGGCACCGGGAGTCTCCTGCCAGTTGCTCAATATCGTCGAATACACTTCCGACTTTGCACCTGCTCCTTTGGCATGGGTGGCGAAGACGTTGCCATCCGGCAGCACGGTGGTGGTTCCGTACCAGCGGTTGTTATTCATGTCGCCCGTGCGTTGCCAACCGGTCGAGGGGCTGAACAAGCTGCTCTGACGCCCGGACGGGTTACCACCGGCGGTGTGGATCGTGCCATCCTCGAGTAGCGAGATGCCCGAGCAGAACATGTCGTGACTCTGGTAGTTGTTGGCCTGTGTGAAGTAGCCGAAGCGCGGATCGTAGATCGCCGACACTGTACCGGGCGTGACGTTCTTCTGGAAGCTGTGAGGCTCTCGAGATGCCCAGGTCAACAGCCGACCATCAGGCAGGTTGGCGGCTGATACCGGAACATGCGGGAAGTCGATCACCTCGCTCCAGCTACCAGCTATGTAAGGTGGCGGCTCGGCAGGAACAAAGCCTTCAATGTCGATAAGCTCCCAGATCTGATTGTCGCCTTCCAGCCATTTCCACTGCTGCAGCATGGTGCCCGACGCCTTCGAGCGCCCTTCGACATCCACCGCCTTGCTACTCTGCTCGGTGATGATGGCGTAGCGCCCAACGCCACTGCGTTGTAGCCGGAACTGAGCACTGATGGGTAAAGAACCGTCGACCGTGCAGTCAGATTGCACGATCGGCAGACCATCCGCATGCGGGTCTTCAGTGCTATCCGATACGGCAAGGCAGCGGTCGCCGTGCAGGAACCGCAAACCGTAGACACCGAGCTTGTCGACTATCGGGAAGAACTCGATGCGCTGCCGTGTTGCAGCAACGCAGTCGGCTTGTCGCGGTCGCTCCAATGGTTCACTAAATGCTTCCGGCACTTCCAGGCATAGGTCACTGTTGATGGAACGAATGCCCGCCACGAAACTGTCAGGCGGCTCTGCGGACAGCTGAGCGATGGGGGGCCGAGCGAGCAACACTGGCTTGTAACCCGGGTCAGCCATTATCGGGCCAGGCACCTCTGCCGAACCAGGCTCATCGACTTCACTTCCAGGCTTTGGATCCGCAAATACCGGCTTGGCGTCCGACCCCTGGTTTTCAGCTTGCGGCGATGAACTCGATCCACCGCAGGCACTCAGCACGAGCGCCAGGCCAAGCACGCCCGCTCGTGAGTACCACCCTCTGCTCGCTATCATTATGCCGCCCTGAGTTTCGCTCGCGGCCCACCCTTGGCCGTGACCACACTATGGAGCTATCGGATATTCGTGAGGAACATTGAGACGCTACAGGCCTTGCTGGCCCCGTACCATAGGCCGCACGTCACGTTCTGGAGGTATTGCCCGACGGGCCTTTTGACCATGCTATGGGTAAGCATCGACGCAGGGTTCCGGTGAAGCGTGTGGCTTGACAGGCACTTGGGGCCTGCTCGCTGTGTCTTCGGGTCCTGTAGTACACTTTTGGCATGAAGATGCCAAACTGTGTGTCAGCGAACGTACCGTTAGAAAAGATAACCGAGTATTTACTGTCGCCTTCGCATTCACGAGGAGCCACGAAGGAAAGATGGTTTGCCAAACTTGGATATAGTGTTCAAAGACCTAATGAATTGATTGAATCATTGGTCTCGCTGGCTGGTCTGGATGTGCAAACGTCAGAAGACACCGAGTATGGAAAGAAATATATGATCATTGGCAGCATTACTGGACCAAACGGCCGCTCAGCTGACGTGCAATCGATCTGGATGCTGCCGGCTGATGGCACTGTACCGAGGCTAGTGACTGCATACCCGAGCAAATAAAATGAAATTTGAAAACTACGAAATAGTGGTGCTTGAGAAAGACGAGCCTGCCTATGGATTAAAATGTGGCGATACCGGAACAATAGTTGAGCTGTATGATCCTGACGGTGTCGAGGTAGAGTTTGTCAATGGAGCTGGCGAGACGAAAGCAGTACTGACATTGAGAGAGAGCGACGTCCGGCGGATGAGTGAAAATGATATTCTAGCTGTCAGGCCGGTAAACGCAGCTTAGTGTATCCGCAGAGTTACCAGAACGATGAACTGGTAATTTGCAGCCGGCATGCAGCCACGAATGCCCCAGAACGCGTACCGGCTGGAGGTTCGATTTATCGCCGGTGGAGTAATGAAATGGAAAAAAGAATATAGCGAAGTTCGACCGACGGTTGTGCGATTGCCGGACGGGGAAGCAAGACAGGATCGTAGGCGGGCTTCGTGATCTCCGAACCCGGTGCTTCGACCTCATTCCCGGGCTTGGGGTCTGCAAGCTCCTGCTCCGGGCCCTGCCCTTGGCCCCCGCTTCGTGACGACGAATCTGATCCACCGCAGGCGCTCAGTAGCACTGCCAGGCTCAGCACGCCTGCCTTTGAGTACCACCCGTTGCTTGCCATCGTTTCGTTGTCCCTGAGTTTCGCTCGCGGCCTTGCCCTGGGCCGTGACCCCGCTCTGGAACTATCGGATGGACGGGAGGAACATTGAGCTGCTACGGTCTTTATTGGCTCTGTACTGTGCAATGTATGTCACGTTTTGAAAGGCGTGCCCTGGAGACAAGAAATCGATATGAAGCGTCTTAGTTGCGAGATACTCGCCCGATGAAACCGTCAACTGCTGTGTTCTGGGTTGCAACGATCGGTGCTGTCTTCAACCTGCCGGTGCAAGCTACAGGATTCTCACGTGTGCCCGCTTCGCCAAACCAACCTCTTGAGATAGGCATTTGGTATCCGGCCGATGAGGCGGTATCGCCGATACCCAACACGCCCTTCGGGCAAGCACTGGCACTCGATGCGGAGCCTGTGGGCCGAGATCGCCCACTGATCATTATCTCTCATGGCAACAGTGGCTGGATGGGCGGGCATGCGGGCACTGCACTGGCACTGGCAGAAGCGGGGTATGTCGTAGCAGCGCTCACCCATGCCGACGACAACTACGAGAACGAATCGGTAAGCCCTTCCGTGTGGGCAGTGTCACGACCCGATGAGGTGGTCGCCAGTATTGCCTACATGCTGGAGCGCTGGCCCGGTGCAGATCATATTTCTCGTGAACGTATCGGGGTGTTCGGGTTTTCCGCCGGTGGATATACCGCCCTGGTCACGGCAGGAGGCGCGCCAGACTTTCAACAGGCGATGCAACACTGCGAAGACGAGCCCATTGAATTTACCTGTGAAATAGGCCTGATCGAGGATATCGCCAGTACTGACGTGAAGTTCACCTCTCGCGATCCAGCCAGCGAACCTCAGGTCAAGGCAATCAGCATAGCCGCGCCAGGGTTCGGTTTCGCCTTCGATGGCAAATCGCTGGAAGCGATCAGTATTCCCGTTCAGATCTGGTCGGGGTCACTGGATAGCCGAGTTCCGCATGACTCCAATGGACGTTTGCTCGCTGATGCACTGAATTCTGAAACCGATGTCGAGTTCGTCGAAGGTGCCGGACACTTCTCGTTTCTTCAGCCGTGCGATCCCAAGCTCGAGTCAGAGAACCCACGTATCTGGAACATGATCTGTGTGGACGAAGGCGATTTCGATAGAGTGGCGTTTCACGAAGAGTTCAACGCAAAGGTAGTGAAGTTCTTCGACAAGGCACTGACTCAATGACAGGCAACCGAGGACAGGCGACCGAGTCGGTGTAGCGTACGCTTGTCAGTGGCCAACCGCAGCCTCCCTATCACCTCTCATGAACTCCCGCTCCCGCTCCAACCGCCGAGCAACTTCATTCGGTGTACCGGTAAATCGCCCGAGCATGCCATACACCACCGGTACCACGAACAAGGTCAGCAGGGTGGCCAGTACCAGGCCGGTGAATATCACCACGCCGATCGTCTGGCGGCTCTCGGCACCGGGGCCACTCGATATCATCAGCGGTACGGCACCCACGGCGGTGGACAGCCCCGTCATCAGGATCGGCCGAAAGCGAACGCTCGCCGCCTCGATGGTCGCCTCGATCAGCTCCCTGCCCTCTTCGCGCAACTGGTTGGCGAACTCCACGATCAGGATGCCGTTCTTCGCAGCGAGCCCGATCAACACGATCAGCCCTATCTGGCTGTAGATGTTCAGCGACGAGCCGGTCATGTACAGCCCGAACAGACCACCGGCAACTGCCAGCGGCACCGAGAGCATGATCACGAACGGTTGGATCAGACTTTCGAACTGGGCGGCCAGCGCCAGGTAGACGATCAACAGCGCCAGGCCGAAGGCGAACAACGCCGCCTGGTTGGCTTCGAGAAAGTCCTGCGCACCGCCGAGGAACTCGGTGGCGATGTCGTCGGGCAATTGCTCGTCGGCGTAGTCGTTCAGCCATTCCACCGCCTCGCCGACGGTATAGCCCGGGGCCAGGCTTGCTTCGATGGTGACCGCACGCAGGCGATTGACGCGGTTGCGCTCGAACACGTCACCGACCTCGCTCAGGTTCACCAGGCTGGACATCGGCACCAGGGCGTCGCTGCTACCCCGTGCATACAGGAATTCCAGATCGTTCTCGCTGGTTCGCCTGTCGCGCCGGTTCTGCAGAATTACGTCGTAGCTTTCGCCGCGATCGACGAAGAAACCCACGCGCAGCCCACCGAGGTGGGATTCGAGCGTACTGCCGATGACCTCGAGCGGTACACCCAGGTCGGCCGCGCGGGCTCGGTCGATATCGACCTGCAGGCGAGGGGACGTGGGTTCGTAGTCGCTTTCCAGATTCTCCAGGCCGGGGTTGTTCTGACGAATGTTCTCCATCAGATCCTGCGCCGCGGCATCGAGTTGAGCGTAGTCACCGCCTTGCAGTACGAATTCCACCTCACTGTTGCCGCCACTACTGCTCAGCCCGCTACGCATGCGCGCCCGCACGTCCAGCCCGGTCAGCTCGCCGAGTTTGCCGTTGATGTCGTCGATGATCGCCTGACCACCGCGTTCGCGATCGCCCCAGCCCACGAGTGAGCCGTAGATGAGCCCCGTAGAATAGCCGTCGTAGCCCGGCACCCGTATGATCGCGCGCTCCAGTTCGCCGGCCTCGACGAATTCGCTGAGCACCTTCTCGATCTCGAGCGCCTCTTCGCGCGTGTAGTCGTAGCCCGCGCTTTCGGGCCCCGAGAAGAAGGCAAAGAAGCTGCCGCGGTCTTCCTCCGGGGTGAGCTCACCGGGAATTTTCAGGTACATGAACACTGCCATGCCGACCATCGACAACATCACCGGCCACACCAGCCAGGCGCGTGGCATGACCATCTCGAGGGCGCCCACATAGTGCACGCGGGCCTTCTCAATGAGGGAGCCGGTCCAGCGCGTCACGCCGCTCGCCTCGTTCGCCGGGTGCAGCAGCCGTGAAGCCATCATCGGTGTCAACGTCAACGCGACGAAACTCGATAGCACCACGGCGCTGACCACGGTCAGTGACAACTCGACGAACACGCGACCGATCTGCCCGGGCAGGAACACCAGCGGCACGAAGACGGCCACCACGGTCGCGGTCGTCGCGATCACCGCGAAGAACACCTGCCGGGTGCCCAGCATCGCGGCCAGCGTTCTCGGTTCGCCTTTATCGATACGCCGCTGGATGTTCTCGAGCACGACGATCGAATCGTCGACCACCAGGCCGATGACCAGCACCAGGGCGAGCAGCGTCAGGATGTTGATGGAGAAGCCGACCAGGGCGAGCACGGCGAACGTCGCCACCAGGCATACCGGTACCACCGCTGCGGGGATCGCGACGGCACGGATCGAGCCGAGGAACAGGTAGATGACGGTGACGACGATCAGGGCCGCGAGCGCCAGCGTCTGGTACACCCCTTTGATGGATTCGGCGACGAACACGGTCGAGTCATTCGACAGGACCATGTCCATGCTGTCGGGCAGGCCGCGCCTCAGGCGCTCGACCTCGGCGCGCACCGCAGACGACACTTCGATGTCGTTCGCCTGGCTCTGGCGCACGATGCCGATACCAACCTGCGTCTCACCGTTGCCACGAAACAACGCACGGGATTCCGCAGCCGCCAGCTCCACCTCGGCGACCTCACCGAGCAACACCCGGTGGCCGGTGCCAGCATCGGTACCGACCGGCAGGCGCGAGAAATCCTCGGGTGTCGAGTAGCCGCGCTGCACGCGCACCGTCAGGTCCACCTCCGGTGCCTCGATCGAGCCGCCCGGCAACTCGATGTTCTCACGCCTGAGTGCCTCTTCCACATCGCCGACGGTCAGCTGCCGGGCGGCCAGCTGCCGGGGCTCGAGCCAGATACGCATCGCGTACGGCCTGCCGCCGCCGATCTCCACCAGGGCGACACCATCGATCGTGGACAGGGGGTCGACGACAAAGCGTTCGGCATAGTCGGTCAGCTCTTCGACGGTACGCGAGGGGTCGATGAGGCTGAACCACATGATGGGGCGGGCATCGGAATCCTGCTTGGTGATCTCGGCAGGCTCGGCATTGCTCGGCAGGTTCTCCGACGCACGGCTGACGGCGGATCGCACGTCGTTGGTGGCCGCCTCGATATCCCGATCGAGCGAGAACGTCAGGTTGATGCGTGTCTCGGCATCCTCACTCGACGAGCTGATCTCTTCGACACCGACGATGCCGGACAACTGATCCTCGATCACACGGGTAATGCGATTCTCGACGACTTCGGCGTTGGCGCCGGGGTATGCGACCACGACCGAAACGCGCGGGGAATCGACGTCCGGCAGCTCGCGAACCGGCAGCGTCTGAAAGCCGATGACGCCTGCGATCACCAGCAGCACACTGACGACGCCTGCGAATACCGGGCGCCGGACGGCGATGTCGGAAATCATCATGAGTCGTTCGCTCCAGCCTCGCTGACGACCGACGTGACTGCAGCGCTCGCAGTCTTGGTCTCGCCCGCGGTGTCGTTTTCGGGAGCGGCCGTCACTTCCTCGTCCGCCGCCCGCTCGTTCTCCCGCGCTCCCTTGACCTCCACAGGCCCGCCGTCGGTTGCCCGATGCATGCCCTTCGAGACGAACGTATCGCCTGGCTTCAGACCCTCGAGCACTTCGATCATCGTACCGTCGCGTGCACCGAGTTTTACCGTGTGGCGCACCGCCCGCTTGCCCTCGCCTTCTTTCGATGCCTCGATGCCGAACACGGATACCTGCTCGCCGTTGCGCATCACGGCGATCTCTGGAATGGCCGGCGATTCGCGCTCGTCGCGACGTATCTCGATGCCGAGCAACATGCCGGGGCGCAGACGCCCATCCTCATTAGGCAGCCTCGCCCTGACCGTGACCGCACGGGTCACCGGGTCGACGCGGGTATCGATGTCGGTGATCTCGCCGTCGAACCTATCGTCGGGGTAGGCCGCTGCCACCGCACGCACCGGCAGGCCACGTTCGAGTACGGCGATGAAGCGTTCGGGCACCGTGAAATCGAGATCGACGTTCCCTATCTGGTCAAGCGTCAGCAGCACATCCCCCGGACCGACGTAGGCGCCAACGCTGACGTCGCGCAGCCCGACCCGGCCGTCGAACGGTGCCCGGATGACGTAATTGGCAAGGCGTGCCTTCACCGCACCCAGTTGCGCACGGCTGCGTTGCAATGCCGAGCGCGACTGGTCGAGCTCCGAACGGGACACGGCATTGTTGCGCGAAAGCTGCTCGAGCCGCTCGGTGTCGTTGCGCGACTCGGCGAGCGCGGCCGTGGCATCGGCGAGATCTGCCCGCTCTTCGGCATCGGCGAGTTTCAGCAGCACGTCGCCCTTGCCGATGGTGTCGCCGGAGTCGAAGTTGATCTCGGTGACGGTATCGGCAACGTTGGCCGTGATGGCGACCGACTCTTCAGCGCGCACCGTGCCGACGGCTTCGACCGTATCGGCGAAGACACGCTTCTCGACCTGGGCAGCCTGCACGAGAGCCGCACGCTCACCACCGCCCCTGCCTTCCTGCTCGCCGGCCCCCATGCTCTTGAAGGTGATGGCCGCGCTCATCCCGACGAGCAGGAGCGCGATACCGATCAGTATGTGGACTGGCTTCATGGGTGAGAGTCTTTAGTCCGGATGCGCGGCGAGGTTGCCGGCATCGTTGGCGGGCGCGGCTGCGGTACTCGCGCGCTGAGAAGAGGTTTCGCGGTTTGGTGCGAGACGGGCTGTCGCAGCCGGTGGTACTCACGCCACAGAAGATGTTTCTGATACGACGCCTTGCGGTAAGTGGAGTTCATCGGCGTCGAGCAGCAGGCCAGAAAATTGGCGCACCCGCTTCTTAACAATGACGTCACCTTGTTCGTTCAGGGTGTAAGTGGGTCCGTGGCACGATCACTTCCACCTGACACCCCTTGGACGGAGCGAGTTTCATGATCTACAAGCCTGCGTACATGGCTATCCCCCTGGGCCTTCTCAGTGCCTGCGGGTGGGTACGCGCCGATGTGGTCATCAACGAGGTGCTGGGCAGCACCACCGGTGACGACACCGAATACGTCGAGCTCTACAACGCGGGTGACGCGCCAGAGGCTATCGGTGGCTGGACGATCGAGCTGTGGGACAGTGACAGGGGTGATGGCTTCGGCGAAGCAGACGGGGCCAGCCCGTTCAGCGTGCCGGCCGGTACCGCGCTGGAGGCGGGGCAATACTTTCTGTTCGCGAACCTGGCGGCAGCCGATGCCTTCGGCGTGACGCCTGACGTCGTGCTCGACGCCGGGGCGACGATCGAGAACAGCTCGTACACCATCGCACTGCGCGACGGTGCCGGTGACGTCGTCAATACCGTTTTCGTCACCGACGGCGGGCCTGAGGATACCGCCAACCTGGCCGGAGAGATGATCACGGCAGACCTCGCCATCGGCCCTGAGGGCGAGTTCCTGCCGGCCGGGTTCAGCCGGGTTCCGGATGGCGCGGATACGCTCGTGGCCCTGGAATTCAGCCCGGTTCCAGCGCCCTCGGGAACGCCGACCGCAGGCCTGAGCGGCACGGCGGCGCCCGATGGCACCGGAGATCCGGTGAGCATCATGGCCATCCAGGGTGCTGCCCAGACCTCGCCCCTGCTCGGCAACCGTGTCGTCACCGCTGGCGTGGTCACGGCGGTCGCCGGCAACGGCTTCTACGTGCAGGATCTGGCAGGCGATGGCGACATCAACACTTCCGATGCACTGTTCGTCTTCACCGGTGACGCACCGACAGTTTCGGTAGGGGACACTATTGCCGTATCGGGTAACGTCGGCGAATTCACTCCGGGCGGCACGCAGTCGGGCAATCTGTCGACGACGCAAGTGTCGTCGACCCGTGTTACCGTGACGGGTTCTGCCGAGTTGCCTGCACCCGTCGTTCTGGGTGCAGCCGGGCGTGCGGCACCGACGCAGAACATCGACGACGATGCGTTTGTCAGCTTTGACCCTGACAGCGATGGTATCGACTACTTCGAATCGCTGGAGGCGATGCGCGTCACCGTTCCTTCACCGTTGGCGATCGCACCGACGAGCGGCTTCGGCGAGATCTTCACCGTGGCCGACACCGGCGGCGTCGCCACCGGGCTCAGCGAGCGCCAGACGCTGAACATCAGCCCGGCTGACTTCAATCCGGAGAAGATCCAGATCGATGCCGACGCCGACGTGCTGCCCGGGTTCGAGATTCCGAGCGTGAACGCCGGTGCCTTCCTGTCTGATGTGACCGGGGTGGTCGGCTACGGGTTCGGCAACTTCGAGGTCGTCCCCACCGAGCCCTTCACGGTGACGGACTCATCGCTGCAACCCGAAGTCAGTACCATCGCGATGGGCGATGGCAGGCTGAGCGTTGCCTCGTACAACGTGCTGAACCTGGATACCAACGATGCCGACGGTGACGAGGACGTGGCCAACGGGCGCTTCGAAACGATTGCCTCGCAGATCGTGGATAACCTGCAGACCCCTGACATCATCGCCCTGCAGGAGATTCAGGACAACGATGGTTCCGAGGACTCCGGCACGGTGGCAGCCGATGTGACGCTGCAGGCCATCACCGATGCGATCACCGGGGCCGGCGGCCCGGCCTATGAGTTCATCGATACCGAAGGCCTGATCGACGGCAGCGTGGGTGGCCAGCCAGGCGGCAACATCCGAGTGGGCTTTCTGTACAACCCCGCCCGGGTGGAGCTGCAGGGCGAAGCTACCCCGCTGACCGAACCGAGCGATCAGGCCAGCAACGAGCAGAACCCCTTCTTCGGGAGCCGGATCTCCCTGGCCACGGATTTCGGCTTCGGCGATGCCACCGTCACGATCGTGAACAATCATTTGTCGTCCAAGGGCGGCAGCGCGCCGATCTTCGGCACCGAACAGCCCTTCGATCAGCGGCAGGAAGATGTCACGGTGAACGGTTCGCTCGATGAGCGCCGGCTGCAGGCACAGGCCGTCGCCGAATTCGTCGAGGGAAAACTCGCTGACGACGAGCGCGCCAACATCATCGTGCTCGGCGACATGAACGAGTTCGAATTCGTGTCACCCGTTGCCGACATTCTCGGCGGGCAGCTCAGCAATACCACGGATGCACTCGCGGAGAACGAGCGCTACTCGTTCATCTTCCAGGGCAACTCACAACAGCTCGATCACGCGTTGGTCAGTGACAACCTTGCATCCGATTTCGAGTTTGATATCGTCCATGTGAATGCCGAGTTCGCGGATACGGACGAGCGTGCCAGCGACCATGAACCGTTGTTGCTGAGCGTGGTGCCTGGCGGTGGAAGGCCCTTCACGGCGTCGGATCAACCCAGGCACTGACCCCGTCGAGCGGCACCAGATCCGCCTCCGCAGGCAACGCTGCCGTCACCGGCAACGCCGAGTAGTAGAGCGCTGCCGGCACCCGTTCGGCGAGCCCGTAGCCGGCAACCTGTGCGTGTGCAGCCGCACTGACCTCGATGCCCCAGGCGTTGAACAGGTCACGGTAGTCACGCCCTTCGATGCGTGAGGCAGCGATGTACATGAAGTCGTTGCCGCTAATTGCCATGGCTTGCTTTCGGGTGTAGCCGTCGAACCCGAGTGCAGCGCCCAGCTCGGCCCAGCGCTCATCGCTGCGAATGGCATCGGTGAACAGGCGCTCGAGCAGGTACATCTTCGTGTAGATCGACCAGCTGCCATGCGTCCAGACAAGCTGTTCGAAGAACGCGAGCCGGGGGGCATTGTTGGCATAGGTTCCGGTATCCGACCAGGTGGGGTGAGCCTCGTTGGCCGGGGTTCCGTCCGCGATGGCGGCCTGCAACTGGGCGAAGGCACCAGCGTGGTCGCCGCCACGACCGCTCGGATGTCGATCCAGCCCCTGGTCGAGCGTCCAGCGCCACAGGGTATGGATGGGGAACACGTTGTTCGACACCTCACCGCTTCGCCCACCGTAGATCTTCAGCCGATGGCGTTGCAGGTTGTGGCCCATCTCATGATTTTCGCCCCAGCCGAGCGGGCCGATCGCGTAGCTCGAATCGAACGGGTTGCCGGCGCACAGGCTGCCGCACTGTGCCGAGACATCGGAGTTGACGTGCTGCTTGCGTCGTTTCGGATGCAGCGCCGGATCGGTGCACAGGTCACGCGTCTCGCCGTCGTAGTAGAAACTGTCGAAGCCGCTGCCGGTGCACCAGGCGACGACCTCGTTGCGAAGTGCCGGCAGCCCCTCGCCGGTATAGCCCGCCAGGGAGTAGTTGCCGGCGATCAGGTAGTCATTCAGGTCGGCGACGTAGTCCTGGACGTCCGTCAGGTCGTAGCCGTCGGCGCTGTCGCCGTCCTGGTCGGAGAAGGAGCTGAGCATGTGCCGTTTCAGCGAGTGGATCTCGACGTAAGGCGTACTCAGGTCAACCCAGTCACTGTCGGTGCCTTCGGTGTCGGTGAGAAAGCCTGCGATATCCGTCGATTCGACGCCGTCGAGCAACGGGTTGTCGAGCACACCGATGACTTCGATCGAGAGCGGCTGGGGCGGGCCCTCGACGCCATCCAGCCACACGTAGAGCGGTCCGCCATAGGGAGTCGAAAACGCAACGCTGTCACCAGCGCCGATATCGATGTCACGGCTCGTGACATAGCGCGGCCGCGTATAGCCATTGGTGTTCCAGATGCGTGTGGAGTGGCGCAGGAAGTTCACCTTCACCGACATTTTCGTCGAGGCGTTGTCGGTGCGCCGCACCGTGACCGACCTGCCCGGCGGCACGTACAGGCCGGTCGACGTCCAGCCGGATTCGTGCTCGGGCGTCAGTGCCAGGGCACGGGTGAGCCCCGGCGACGCGGCGAGCAATGCCTGGGCACCGGTGAACGTTCCCATGTCGACTTGCGTGCGGTTGCCGGCACGCGCGTAGTTGATCGCGTAGTCGCCGAACAGGGCCCGATAGAAGGTGGTGGCATCGGTGGTGGCCTTGTCCATCGGGTAGCGGATACGTTCGCGATGGTGATCGCCGAGCAGGGCCGCAAGCTTCAACAGGCGATGCCCGGTGCCCAGCTCGAACACGTCCACTCCCTGCTCATCCAGCGCCGCGAAGGCAGTGCGCAGGTATTCGATGCCATCGAACACGCTGGTCTGCAAGGTACCACCCCAGGCGTTGTTCATCGATTCAGGATGGCAGGTCACCGTACCAACACTATTGGTGCAGGTATCCGCGTCGTAGACGACGTCGATACGCCCGCCCTCGATGTTGGCGATCGCCTCGATCAAGGCATCGTTGTCGAAGGTGCGCTCGACCAGCGAGGCCGGATCGAACCCGGCCAATTGCTCCTTGAACCAGTAGTTGTCGGTCGTCACGAGCCCGAGCTCGTTCATCATTGCCTGCCCCAGGGTATTGAGCCCCCCATCGGCCTGCAGAAACAGCAGGGGAACACCGCGGGCACGTGCCGCTCGCACGGCATTCATCGTGGTCTCTGCATCGAAGCCACCGTTGAGCGTCGGCTCGTCCAGACCGATCACGAGCAGGTCGGCCGTGGCCAGGCAACCGTCGAGTGCATTGTTGTCACAGGCATCGATGGCGTTCACGGAGAATGACGGATAGCGGTCCGTGAACCAGGCATGTGTGGCCTTGTCGTGACGAAAGTAGTAGCTGTTCGTCTGGTGGGCAACGACGATGTTCAGTGCCGCGTCCGGCAGTGTCGCGACATCGCGCTTGACCAGCCAGGCCAGCAGCCGACCGGTCACCGTCTGCAGGGCTTCGTTCGGTGCACCGACCCCTGCGAGCAGGTTCGAGCCCAATGCCGCATGGCGTGCACCGTTCTGCGCGATACCCGCCATGGCGAGCGGCACTTCGAGGCTGCTCGCGGTGTCGGACTTGTAGGTCGTGTTGGAGATCAGCACCGGATGGTTGCCACCGGGGTCGGTCGATTCGTAGAAGACCGCATCATGGTTGAGCGTCCAGTCGAGCGAGCTCAGCGATACGCCGGTATCTTCGACTGTCGCACCGGTGCCGTCGATACCGAAAAGCGCCCGGTAGAGCTGTTCACGCGACGTACGCAGCCCTTCGGCGGTTGCCGCGATTGCATCGACGATCTCACCCGTGGTCACACCGCTGGCATCGCCGGTGGCGAGCGCCTGGGCCAATGCCGTGTCGGCGGTCGTATCGACGATGATCGTCGTGGTTGCCCGATGTGTGCCATCGGAGGCACCGACATCGAAGGTGTAGCGGGCACCGGTGACCAGCGGGCCGGAAACTGTTACCCGGCCGCTGGCATCGACCGAGAACGGTACGTCGGCATCAATATATAGTGCAAGTTTGTCGCCCTGTGGGTCGAACGCAGAGACGCTTGCGACCACTTCTCCGTGCCTGGCTGTACCACTGAGCAACGTCGATGCACGGCTGGCGACGATGCTCGGTTCGACGAAGCCTGCACTCAGCGCATCGACGTACAGCACGCTACGGGGTACCGGCACGAACGCAGCCTCGTCCGGGCGCTTCCAGCCAAGCGCCACATGATCGCCGCCGCCATTCTCAACGTGCAGTACCGTAAGGTGGTAGCCACGCCCGGCTTCCAGTGCGACCGGCTCACTGACAGCCGAGTTCGACCAGTCACCTGCATTCGTGTAGCGCTTCTGCGAGACGACCTGCACAGGCTTGCCATCGAGCCCTGCAGGCGTCAACCAGAGCGTCGCCGTATCGTCGGCCGCGAGGGCGAATACGCGCTCACCGGTGGTTTCCGGCACCAGCACCGAGCGCAACCGCTGGCGGTAGCGATCGCCATCGCTGCCAAGGGCGATCCGGTCTGTATTGAACACGCGATCGGGTGGAACCGTGTAAGGTGCGGCGTCGCCGGGCCCGGTCGGGTAACCATCGGCATCGTTCCAGCGCTCGACGAGAGCGCCTCGGCCACCACCGAGCGTGACGTGTACGCCAATGCTCGACCTGTTCACGCCGTCGCTTGCCTCAACGTCGAAGCGCCACTCGCGCTCGACGTTGTGGTCGATGGTCTCGGTGAGTGTGAGCTGCCCATCGGCCTTGATCCGGAACGGGGCCGAGATGTCAGAGATGCCGAGCGTTACGGGATCACCCTGGTAGTCTTTGACGCCGATGGTGCCGATGACGGTACCAGGCTTGCTATCCGGTGCTATTGAAAGCTCCTCCGCTTCGCGGTCGAACACCGGTGCCTGCGAGGTGTGGCCGAAGACCCGGACTTCAGCCAGGTGCAGGCAGGCGTTACCTTCGGTTTCCACGATCACATGGCGTACGGGTATCGGTTCGTCGGTTTCGAGCACCTGCAGATCGCTCGTGCCTGCCAGGGTACCGAGCTTCATTGACGGGTCCGGGCCTGCGGCACGACTAACCGTCGACAGTGAGACGCTCGCATCGGCGAGACGCGAGACGTTCGAATTTCGGCTGAGGATCTCGACGCGCGCGACCGTTGTGGTTCGCGGCAATTTGACCTGCCACCAGTTGACATCGGCGTAACAGGTGGTGTGGTTGAAGGTTTCGGGGTCGCCATCGAGCGCCTGCGCAGCCGTGTACGACGGGCTGTAGGTGGAACCCTGCGTCGCAATGCCGAACGCGGCGGCAAGCTCCACAGGTGGCCCGACCAAGGGCACAGGCTTTACCGGTTTGCTGATCGGTGCTGTCGGGGCCTTGGGTGTAGGCGGCTCGGATGGCATGGAAGGCACGGTCGGCGTGGGCGCCGTGGGCGACGTGCCTGGGGCAGTCGGCGCCGAGGGCTCGGTTGGCACCGTTGGCAATGCGACGGTCGGCACCTCAGGTGGTCGGAAGCCTTCATCCGGTCCTGGCTCACCACCGCCACCCGAGCCTCCAACCGATAGTGGCGTATCGCCTTCGCCTTTCTCAGCAGGCGGATTGGCTGCACCGATCTCCGGCGCAGTGAGCTTGTCATCGCACTCGGCCCTACCCAGAGAGCGGCAGAAATGGGCTCTTGCAGCATCGGGTGCCGGCAGCGAATTCGCGGTTTCCGCCAGCGGCACCCCTGCCTGGATCAACGTCGCTGCGTCCATCTCGGCAGCGTAGTCGATCGTCACCGCAAGGCTGATCGCTTCGTGCGTCTTGGTCGCAATGCTGATTCCGTTGGCCGCATCCCCGTCGGCGTCGAGCGCCATCAACAGTCTGACGCGGTTCAGGACCGCCGGATCACCAAAGCTGGCGCCCTCACCCGCCAACTCGAACGGCGTCACCACCTGATCGGCTGCCAGTGCGCCCATGGCCGCCACACGCGGCACCGGCCGTGCGCTGCCAAGCGACAACTTGCCGATGAAGAATTCGACAGAATTACCCGGGCGGAAGCGGAAGACGCCGCGTGCGTCGGTCGTACCCGTGACGCCATCGCCCGCATCGTAGATCACTCCGACGACAATGCCATCGAGCAGAACGGCCTCTTGCGTTTCGGGCTCGTTCAGATCGCCCGGAGATTTATTTCCACCATCGGTTGCATCACCACCACCCGACCCTCCGCCGCAGGCACTGAGCATCAAGACGAAGACGAAAGACCATGCAAGACGGGATCTGATCGACATTCTGGACAGGCTCCGGTGTGCGGTGACACCATTGCCGCCGACCAACCTGCCCTATCGGCCCGGTGGGCCGTCGTTTCAAGTCATCGAGCCGGAACGTAGATCACGCGCCAGCTGCTCCGCGTGCTTCAACGCCGTCTGCGACGACTCCGCCACACAATTCACATGGCCCATCTTGCGCCCGGCCCTGGCCTCCTGCTTGCCATACAGGTGCAACGCCGCGCCCGGCGTCGCGAACAGGGTTGACCAGTCCGGTGCATCGGGGAGCCAGCGATCGCCCAGCAGGTTCAGCATGGCAACCGGCGCGTGCAGTGCAGTCGAGCCGAGCGGCAGGCCGCACAGGGCTCGAAGTTGCTGCTCGAACTGGGAACAGGCGGTGGCATCGAGGGTGTAGTGACCGCTGTTGTGCGGACGCGGGGCCATTTCGTTGAAGTACAGCTTGCCCGCGTTGTCGAGGAAGAACTCGATGGCGAGAATGCCCTCGTAGCCCAATCCGTTTGCCAGCAGCAACGTCTGGCGAACAGCTTCATCCTGCACGTCCGCGGACACCTCGGCAGGCACCATCGAGGTGTGCAGCACGCCATTGACGTGAGTGTTCTGTGCCACCGGGAAACATGCACAGCTACCATCCATGCCACGGCCCAGCACCACCGATACCTCCGCGGCCAGCTCGATGCGCTGCTCGAGGACGCAGGGCTTGCCACCCATGGCCGTGAAGGCGGAGACCACCTCTGCAGGCGTCGTACAGGTTCGCTGGCCCTTGCCGTCGTAGCCGAGGCTCGACGTCTTCAGAATTGCCGGCAGCGCGATGCTGGTCAGCGCTGGTTCGATGTCATTCGCCGATTCGATGGCGACGTAGGGTACGGGCGTGAGCCCGAACCGTGCAGCGGTTTCCTTCTCCTGCCGGCGATGCTGGGCAATCGCGACGCAGGCGGCGGGAGGCATCACCCGAACCGACTCGGCCAGCGTGGCAAGCGCCGCTGCCGGTACGTTCTCGAACTCGATGGTCACGGCCTCGCATTCGGCGGCCAGCGTGGCAAGCGCTTCGGTGTCGTCGTAGGCGGCGACCAGCGCATGGCTCGCCAACTGCATGGCCGGTGCACCGGCATCCGGGTCGAGCACCCAGCTGTGGTACCCGAGCCGCCGGGCTTCGAGCACGAAATAGCGCCCGAGCTGGCCACCTCCTATCATGCCAAGGGTGGCCCCTGGCATCAGCGCTGCTCTGTTACCCCTCATTCCGCCTCCGGCGGCAGCACCTTCGCGGCGGCCATCTGATTCTGGTCGTCACGGTAGCGCTGCAATCGCACTAACAACTCCGCATCATTCGTGGCCAGCATCGCCGCCGCGAACAGGGCGGCGTTCACGGCGCCCGCCTCACCGATGGCGAAGGTGGCCACCGGCACACCACGAGGCATCTGTACGATGGAGTGCAGGGAATCCACACCGGCCAGATGACGGCTCGGCATCGGTACGCCGAGAACCGGTACCAGCGTCTTCGCCGCCAGCATGCCGGGCAGGTGGGCAGCACCACCGGCGCCTGCGATGATCGCGCGCAGCCCGCGCCCGGCAGCGGTTTCAGCGTAGCGGAACATGTCGTCGGGCATGCGGTGCGCTGATACCACGCGCGCCTCGTGCGCCACTTCCAGCCGCAGCAGGGTATCGACCGCATGGCGCATGTGCGGCCAGTCGCTGTCACTGCCCATCACCACACCTACCTGCACCACTGCCGCCATCTTACCGAGCCCTGTTCGCCGCCGAGGTTCATTATACGAGGTCTGGCCACCCGCCTGACACGGCCGGGCAACGGGCCACTGAACAAACGCCCGGATAGCTATCCGATCAGCGGTACCCATCAGCGGTATCCAGGCAGCCGACCGGATGGTCGCCGGAATAGCCGCCTGAACGGCGCTGGTGCGTGGCCTGCATCCTGCTTCGTGCAGATGTTTCTGATCCGGAAGTCTTGCCAGCAGCATGCAGCATCTACCGAGCTTTCCGCACAGGCGCGGAATCCCACTGGCTACCCTCGCGCTCATCGGGGTCAGCATGGTGCTCTGCGCCTGCCATCATCACGACGGACATGGCGGCACACAGGAGGACTCGCCGCTGGATGCGGGCACACTGGCAATCGATGTCGACAGCGATGAAGTAGAAGATCCGCGACCCGACATCGTGCTGGTCGTGGCGGACGACATGCGATGGGATCTGATGAGTGGCGAGAATCATCCCTTCGTCGATACACCGAACCTGGACGCCTTCGCCGCGGAGGCCGGGAAGATGACCAACGCCTTCGTTCCGCTCGCCCTGTGCTCCCCCTCGCGCGCGACGATCCTGACAGGGCGTGAGCCTCACCTGGCCAGTGCCCCGGTGATCAACTGGCGCAACAACTCCTTCCTGCAGACGCAACGCACGTTTGCCGAAGACCTGCAGGCAGCCGGATACACCACCGCCTATATCGGCAAGTGGCATCTGGGGGATGGCTCGAAACCGAAGCCGGGTTTCGACCACTGGGAGAGCTTCGACTGGCTCGGCGATTTCTTCGACCCGGTGGTCCATGTGAACGGCGTACGCCGTGAGTTCAGCGGGTACGTCGATGATGTATTGTCTGCCCGTGCCGACATGTTTCTCGAAGCTCACAAGGATTCGGGAAAGCCGATCTTCCTGATGGTCGGCCTCAAGGCGCCACACTTGCACTTCGAGCATCCTCCACGTCACGACGACAAGTTCGAAGGCGTCGGCATTCCGAAGCCCGACACCTACGACGAGGATTTCAGCCTCAGCGGCAAGCTGCAGAAGGTGAAGGACTGGTTGGGCATGGACAGTTTCCACTGTGGCCTCAACTGTTTCGACGACAGCTGGGATACGTACATCAAGGATCACTACCGCGCAATTCTTGGGCTGGACGATTCGGTGGGCACGCTGCGCGCCGCCATGCGGCATCGCGGCAAGGACGACAACACCTTGTTCATCTACACCAGCGACAACGGCTACTCGCTCGGCGATCACGGGCTGACGGAAAAGCACATGGTGTACGAGGAGCCGATACGCGTGCCCTTCCTGATCGATTTTCCGGGCAAGGCAGATCGGGCCTTCCGTTTCGACGGCCTTGTCAGCACGCTCGACATCGCACCGACGGCGCTGGACTACGCAGGTGTCGCCGTTCCACCGTACATGACCGGTCGCAGCCTGAAGCCCTTGCCAGGTCAGGATACCGAAGCAGCCCATGACACCTGGCGCGATCAGCTGTTCTTCACTTACGATCAGTGGCAGGTCGCGGTGCGTACGGATCGCTTCAAGTACATCGAGGCCTTGAACGAGCCGGGCCATGTCGAGCTCTACGACCTGCAGCAGGATCCGAAGGAGACACGCAGCGTGCACGCGGATGCCGAGTACGCGAGCACATTGAAGGCCATGCGTGCACGCCTGCAGCAGACCATCAAGGAGAACAGCTGGTCCGCGCGAACGAATTACCCGGTGAAGCGGTTGCTCGTCTCCCAACCGATACCGGAGGACGAGGCAGACGCGCTCGCACGGTCCGTGTCGAGAGGGACGGTTCCCGACCAGGGAAGGGTCGATGGCACCGGCCTCCAATGGTCAGTGGTCGATCGCACCGCTACGGGCCTGGCGCTGGGTAACGACGTCCCTGAAGGCAGTTCGGTGTTGATTGCCCTTCCCTTGGAACGCAAGGTGGATTTCGATCCGTACGTGCGCATCAATCTCGGCGCACCCTTTCCATCGTCGATGTACGTCGGTGGCGAAGTCTACTGGGACAATTTCGAGCGTCGATCCCACAACAATCCGAACCCACCCCTGCTGGAAGCAGCAACGCTTGTGATCATGCGCTTCGACGGCTCCGGCACGATGTCGATCGGCATGGGCGTCGAGGCACCTCAAGACACGATGACGTTACCGCTCGAGAACCGACATCTTGGCGATGATCCCGAGCGATTCACCGCCGCAAGCCTTGCTTCGCAATGAGCCTTTGCTTTGCAGTGAGTGGCAAGCGTGGCCCGTTCGACCGTTTCGCCCCCACGCGCCATGACTTCGCACCGGGCCTTGACTGTGAACAGAAGGCGTGGCCTGCGGTGTGAGCCCGGCTGTGAGACGATTGGGAAGACGCTCACTGCATCGATGGTTCAGTGCAATGAGACACCCAGCGTGACACCGCCGACCGGAACCCAGCACCCGCATGCCCTCTTCCCCCACGCCCCCGCCTTCGCCCGATGAAGGCCTGCACACCACCACCATCGAATCCCTGCCGCTGAAGTACCGCGGCAAGGTGCGCGACCTCTACGAGATCGATTCGGCGCATTGGCTGATCATCGCCACCGACCGGGTATCGGCGTTCGACGTGATCCTGCCGAACGTCATTCCCGGCAAGGGCAAACTGCTGACCCAACTGGCGCTGTTCTGGTTCGAACGGGTGCGCCTGATGATACCGAACCATCTGGCCAGCCTGCCGCTGGAAGAGGTGCTGCCCGATCCGGTGGAACGTGCTCAGGCCGATGGGCGCTGCATGATCGTGAAGCGCCTGAAGCCCCTGCCCATCGAAGCAGTGGTACGCGGCTACCTGATCGGCTCCGGCTGGACCGACTACCAGGCCACGGGCTCGGTGTGTGGCCTCTCGCTGCCGCAGGGCTTGCGGCAGGCCGACCAGCTGCCCGAACTGCTGTTCACGCCGGCCACCAAGGCCGAGGCCGGCAGCCATGACGAGAACATCAGCTTCGATACGGTGGTCGCAACGGTCGGCCGGGAGCTGGCCGAGGATGTCCGCCGGGTGAGCCTTGCGATCTACCGCGATGCGGCTAGCCACGCCCGCAAGCGCGGCATCATCATCGCAGACACCAAGTTCGAGTTCGGCCTGAATGCAGCCGGTAACCTGGTGCTGATGGACGAGATCCTCACACCCGACTCGTCACGCTTCTGGGAAGCGGATACCTGGGCACCGGGCCAGAGCCCGGCCAGCTATGACAAGCAGTTCGTGCGCGACTACCTCGAAACGCTGGACTGGGACAAGACGGCCCCTGGGCCGACGTTACCGCAGGAGGTGATCGATGGGTCTCTGGCGCGATATCGGGAGGCTGTGGAACGGTTGATGGGTGAGATGTCAAAATCTGTCAAGCCACCGTCACCCGCTCATCCAGATACGCATCCTGAATCGCATTGAGCAGCGCTACACCGTCTTTCATCGGCTTCTGAAACGCCTTGCGGCCGGAAATCAGACCCATGCCGCCGGCACGCTTGTTGATCACGGCGGTGCGCACGGCCTGCGCCAGATCACTTTCCCCGCCTGAGCTGCCGCCTGAATTGATCAGGCCCGCACGGCCCATGTAGCAGTTGGCCACCTGGTAGCGCACCAGATCTACCGGATGATCGGTGGTCAGTTCGCTGTACACCCTTTCGTGGGTGTTGCCGAACTTCACGGCCGTGTAACCGCCGTTGTTCTCGGCCTGCTTCTGCTTGACGATATCCGCCTGGATGGTGGCGGCGAGGTGGTTGGCCTGGCCGGTGAGGTCGGCGGAGACGTGAAAGTCCTTGCCGTCCTTCTTGAATTCGGCATTCCTGAGATAGGCCCAGAGCACGGTGGCCATGCCCAGCTCGTGTGCGCGGTAGAAGGCTTCGGAAATTTCCGATATCTGACGGCGCGAATCCTCCGAACCGTAGTAGATCGTGGCGCCCACGGCGAGTGCACCGAGGTCGAACGCCTGCTCCACCTTGGCGAACAGTGTCTGTTCGTACATGGCGGGTAGTGTCAGGGTTTCATTGTGATTGAGCTTCACCATGAACGGGATGCGATGTGCGTATCGGCGCGACACGGAGCCCAGCACACCCAACGTGGAAGCAACGGCGTTGCAACCGCCCTCGATGGCAAGCTCGACGATGTTCGCCGGGTCGAAGTAGATCGGGTTCGGTGCGAAAGAGGCACCGGCGGAATGCTCGATTCCCTGATCCACCGGCAGCATCGAGACGAAACCGGTGCCCCCCAGGCGCCCGGCATCGAAGATCTGCTGCATCGCACGCAAGGTGCCCGGCCCGCGATCGCTCGGCCCGATCACCCTTTCCACGTAATCCGGCCCCGGCAGGTGTACCAGGTTCTTCGGAATACCCTGACAGGTGTGCTCGAGAAGATAGGCGGCTTCATCGCCCAGCAGACTGACGGTATCGCTCATTGATCGCTTCTCTCTATGGTCGGTTTTCGCAAGGGTCGGAATTACCGGGGCCTGCCATCGATTCACCCGTCGGCACATGGGCTAACGGATGACAGGCCCGAGAACGTGAACGCCGGCATATCCACGACCGTCAAATATCAGGCCAGAACTCCGGACGGCCGTCCGGAACCGGTGTCGGGATTCAATCTTCCTGCCTGGGTTCCTCGGGGCCGGCCTGACTGTCATTGCCCCGCTGCCGCAGCATCGTTACCGCCGGTAGCGTCTTGCCTTCGAGAAACTCCAGAAACGCACCGCCGCCCGTGGATATGTAGGAGATATCACCAGCGACGTCATACTTGTCGATGGCAGCCAGGGTATCACCGCCACCTGCCAGCGAGTAGGCGGATGATTCGGCTATCGCTCGCGACAGAGTCTCGGTGCCATGGCTGAACGCGTTGAACTCGAACACCCCGACCGGTCCGTTCCAGACGACGGTACCCGCCTCGTCGAGGTAGTCGCTGTAGCGCTCGGCCGTCTGCGGGCCGATGTCCAGCACCAGGTCTTCCGGCCCGATCTCGCTTACCGAGCACGTACGCGGTTCGGCATCTTCGCTGAACTCGTCGGCGACCACCACATCCACCGGCAGGGGTATCTCGGCACCGCGCTCCCTCGCCAGCTTCATGAGCCTGGCCGCGGCCTCCACCAGGTCGGGTTCATGCAGCGACTTGCCCACTTCGTGGCCGGCGGCTGCGATGAAGGTGTTGGCGATACCGCCGCCGACGATCAGCTGGTCCACCTTGGTGGACAAGGTTTCGAGCACGTCGAGCTTGGTCGAGACCTTCGAGCCACCGACGATGGCCACCATCGGCCGCGTCGGTTCTTCGAGCGCCTTGCCCAGCGCATACAGCTCCTTCGCCAGCAACGGCCCCGCACAGGCGATCGGCGCCTTCAGCCCCACCCCGTGCGTCGATGCCTGCGCCCGATGAGCGGTACCGAAGGCGTCCATCGCAAAGATATCGCAAAGGGACGCGTAGGCCGCACTCAGCTCTTCATCATCGGCTTTCTCACCGACGTTGAAGCGCACGTTCTCCAGCAACACGAGTTCTCCATCGTCCAGCTCGGGTGCCTGCTGAAGGTAGTCGGTGACGAGCCGTACCGGCTTGCCGAGTACCTTCGCCAGATGGCTCGCTACCGGTGCCAACGACGAGGCCTCTTCCGGATGACCCTCACTCGGACGCCCCAGATGCGACATCACCATCACCTGCGCTCCGGCTTCGAGAGCAAGCTTCAACGTGGGCAGCGACGCCCGGATGCGTGCATCGGAGGTGATGTTGCCACCGTCGAGCGGTACGTTCAGATCCTGCCGGATCAGCAGCCGCTGCCCCGACAGCGGCTGCTCTGTCAGCAGTTTCATCGCTACTTGGCCTGCATCATGGCGCTCGCGGTATCGAGCATGCGATTGGAGAAGCCCCACTCGTTGTCGTACCAGGAACACGCCTTGACGAGATTGCCGCCCATGACACGGGTCATGCCGGCATCGAAGTTCGAGGAAGTGCTGGTGTGGTTGAAGTCTATCGATACCAGCGGCGCATCGGTGAACGCGAAGATCTTGCCATCGGCCGCCTTCTTCATGATCTCGTTGATCTCCTCGACCGTCGTGTCGCGGCCGGCGGAGAAGGTCAGATCGACGATGGAGACGTTGATCGTAGGCACGCGCATGGCAAAGCCATCCAGCTTGCCATCGAGTTCCGGCAGCACGAGGCCGACCGCGGCAGCTGCTCCGGTGGTGGTCGGAATCATCGACATGGTGGCCGAGCGGGCGCGGCGCAGGTCGCTGTGGTAAACATCGGTGAGTACCTGGTCGTTCGTGTAAGCGTGAATCGTGGTCATCAGACCACTGTTGATACCCACGCTTTCCTGCAGTGCCTTGGCCATCGGCGCCAGGCAATTGGTGGTGCAGGAGGCGTTCGAGACGATCTTGTCCGATGCCTTCAGGGATTCGTGATTCACGCCGTACACGATGGTGGCATCCACGCCGCCCTTGGCCGGCGCCGAGATCAACACCTTCTTCGCGCCTCCCTCCAGATGCAATGATGCCTTTTCCTTGTTGGCGAAGAAGCCGGTGCACTCCATGACCACATCCACGCCGAGATCGCCCCAGGGCAGCTTGGCCGGATCGCGCTCGGCGAACACCTTCAACCGATCGCCGTTGACCACCAGGTGATCACCATCGACACTGACCTCGCCCGGGAACCGGCCATGAGCAGTGTCGTACTGCGTCAGATGCGCGTTGGTGTTCGCATCGCCCAGATCGTTGATGGCGACGACGTCGAATTCGTCGTTGCGGCCGGATTCGAAAATGGCACGCAGCACGTTCCTACCGATGCGGCCGTAGCCGTTGATGGCGATCTTGGTAGCCAATGAACTCTCCTGCTGGAAATGGGTTGGATGAGGTTTAGTGCCTGCGAGCGATGAAAGCAGCACGGTTCATCGTTCGACAGGCTCTTGACAGTGGTGTGACAGAAACGCCGCCCTCAGGCAAGGCTCTTGTGAGTCTTGCGGACCAGGTCGGCTAGCAGCTCGGGCGTGAAACCGAAGTGCGCGAACATCTCGTCCGGGTCGCCGGATTCACCGTAGGTGTCCTGCCCCATCACAGCGCCCTTCAGCCCGACGTACTTGCGCCAGAAGTCACTGACACCCGCCTCTACGGCGATGCGTGCCTCGTTCTGCGGGGGCAGCACCGAGTCGCGGTAGGTCTGATCCTGTGCATCGAAGCGATCGGCGGACGGCATGGAGACCACCTGTACGGCGAGACCGTCGGCATCCAGCAGCTTTGCCGCGTCCATCGCCAGCGACACCTCCGAGCCGGTGGCCAGCAGGATGGCATCCGGCGCACCTTCGGTCTTACGCAGCACGTAGGCGCCGCGCGCGATATCGGCGATCTGCTGATCGCTACGTGGCTGGTGCTCCAGCGTGTGACGCGAGAACAGCAGGCAGTGAGGCTGCTCGTTCGATTCGATGGCCGAGCGCCAGGCCGCACCGGTTTCCACGGTATCGCAGGGGCGCCAGACAGACATCCGGGGAATCATCCGCAAGGCTGCCAAGTGCTCCACCGGTTGGTGGGTGGGCCCATCGCCGCCGAGGCTGATGGAATCGTGTGTGAACACGAATACCGGCTTGATCTTCATCAACGCCGCCATGCGCAGGGCATTGCGCGAATAGTCGGAGAAGGTGAGGAAGGTGGCGACGTAGGGCAGGAAGCCGCCGTGCGTCGAGATACCGTTGGCAATCGCACTCATGCCGAACTCGCGCACGCCGAAGTAGATGTAGTTGCCGGCGGGGTCTTCCTTGATGTTCTTCGAGCCCGACCAGATCGTGTTGTTGGAACCTGCCAGGTCGGCCGAGCCACCGATGAACTCGGGTAATGCGGGCCCGAATGCCTCCAGCGCATTCTGCGACGCCTTGCGCGAGGCGATCTTCTCGCCTTTTTCCGCAAAGCCCGCGATTGCCTTGTCGGCCGTCTCCTTCCAGCCATCGGGCAGCTTGCCTGCCAGGCGGCGCTCGAGTTCCGCGGCTGCCTCGGGGTGCGCCTGCCTGTAGGCCTCCATGCGCTTCTGCCATTCGGCTTCGCGCTGCTTGCCGGCTTCGCGGGCATCCCAGCCCTGGCGCACCTGATCGGGAATCTCGAAGGCCGGTGCGTTCCAGTCGAGCTGCTCACGCACCTTCGCGATCTCGTCGTCACCCAGTGCCGACCCGTGGCTATCCGCGGTACCGCCCTTGTTCGGCGAGCCGAAACCGATGGTGGTGGTGCAGATGACCAGCGTGGGCCGATCGACCTCGGCCTTCGCCGCCGAGATCGCCTGCTTGATGTCGTCGGCGTCGTGCCCGTCCACGCCGGAGATCACGTGCCAGCCGTAAGCTTTGAAGCGCGCGGCCGTATCGTCGGTGAACCAGCCTTCCACCTTGCCGTCGATGGAGATGCTGTTGCTGTCGTACAGGCCGATGAGCTTGCCCAGGCCCAGCGTGCCGGCGAGCGAGCAGACTTCATGCGAGATGCCTTCCATCAGGCAGCCGTCGCCCAGGAACACATAGGTGTGGTGATCGATGATCTCATGCCCGTCGCGATTGAACTGCGCCGCAAGCGTCTTCTCCGCGACGGCCATGCCGACGGCATTGGCCAGGCCTTGACCAAGCGGACCGGTCGTGGTCTCCACACCGGCGGTATGCTTCACCTCGGGGTGACCGGGCGTCTTGGAGCCGATCTGGCGGAGGTTCTTGATTTCCTCGATGGACAGGTCATATCCACTCAGGTGAAGCAGCGAATACAGCAGCATCGAGGCGTGCCCGTTGGAGAGCAGAAAGCGATCGCGATCTGGCCAGTCGGGGTTGACGGGGTCATGCTTCAGGAAATCGTTCCACAGCACTTCGGCCATGTCGGCCATGCCCATCGGCGCGCCGGGGTGGCCGCCACCCGCTTTCTGAACGGCGTCCATCGACAAGACGCGGATCGCATTGGCAAGTTCGCGACGATTGGGCATGCAGGCTCCGGCAAGGTTGGGTGAGAGTGTTCATGCCGGGGCAATTCGGCTGTTCGGTGGCGTAACAGACCCCGACACGGCTAACGCCGAGCCATATTATGGCATTGCAGACCCTTTAATTCGAGCACACTGGCAATATGTTCCCGGCAATTCGTGAACCGCCTGTCTCGGCCGCTGCTCTGAGCAAAGCTGAAGTCGGCGCGTCACCGACGCTCCGCCCGCTTTCGTCACCGCTTTCAGCCATCGGTTGCCCAGCTCACTTGTATACAAGAAGTACCGGGTGGAGTAAGCTTGTCGGTTAAGTCGATCAATCTGAAGGGTATCCAGTCTCTATGGCAATGGACAAGAAACAGCAGTCAAGCCTCAAGGAACTGATCGCACGGGGCAAGGAGCATGGGTTCCTCACCTATGCCGAGGTGAACGACCATCTGCCCGACGGCATCGTTGACCCGGAACAGGTCGAAGAGATCATCGCGATGATCAACGACATGGGTATCGCGGTCGGCGAGGTGGCGCCCGAGACCGACTCGCTGATCCTGTCGGACAACAACAACAATACCGACGACGACGCCGCCGACGAAGCGGCCGCGGTGCTCGCCACCGTCGACGGGGAGTTCGGCCGCACCACAGACCCGGTGCGCATGTACATGCGCGAGATGGGCACCGTCGAATTGCTGACGCGCGAAGGCGAGATCGAGATCGCGAAGCGTATCGAGCACGGTCTCATGCAGGTACTGGCCGCCCTCGGCACCTACCCCGAAACGATCAACCTGCTGCTCGAGCGCTACCAGTCGGTTCAGGAAGAACAGATGCGCCTGTCCGACGTGATCGTGAACTTCAAGGAGACCTCCGAAGAGATCAATGTGGCCGCTCCGCCAGCGGCCGACAAAGATGACAAGGACGACGAACCCGTGGATACCGGCCCCGACGTCGTCGAAGTGAAGAACCGGGTGATGGCTCTGCAGAAGGAATATGCCAAGGCGTTGAAGGCGATCGATGCGGCCGGCGGCATTCTCGATGCCGAGGGCAAGCGGCACATGGAAGACGTGTCCGCCATCTTCCTCGAGTTCAAGTACGCACCGGCGTTCGTTGCCACCCTGACCGCCGGGCTCAGTGGCCAGGTGGAACGCATCCGATCGCTGGAGCGCCAGATCCGGGATATCTGCATCAAGACGTGCAAGATGCCGCGCAAGGCGTTCATCGAGACCTTTCCGGGCAATGAAACCGACGAGGAGTGGGTCGACTCCATCGCCCGCTCGCGCAAGCCGTACGCGGCGGCCATCAAGGACAATCGCTCCGAGATCGAGATGCTGCAGAAGCGTATCCATCAGATCTGCGTGAGCAGCCTGCTGCCGATTCAGGGCATCAAGGAGATCAACCGCAAGATGTCGATCGGCGAGGCCAAGGCCCGCCGTGCCAAGAAGGAAATGGTCGAGGCGAACCTGCGCCTGGTCATTTCTATTGCCAAGAAGTACACCAACCGTGGCCTGCAGTTCCTCGACCTGATCCAGGAAGGCAACATCGGTCTGATGAAGGCGGTAGACAAGTTCGAATACCGCCGCGGCTACAAGTTTTCCACCTACGCCACATGGTGGATCCGGCAGGCCATCACCCGCTCCATCGCCGATCAGGCCCGTACCATTCGCATCCCGGTACACATGATCGAGACCATCAACAAGCTGAACCGGATTTCCCGGCAGATGCTGCAGGTGATGGGACGCGAGGCCACACCTGAAGAGCTGGCCGAGAAGATGGAAATGCCGGAAGACAAGATACGCAAGGTGCTGAAGATCGCCAAGGAGCCGATCTCCATGGAAACGCCAATCGGCGACGATGAAGACTCGCACCTGGGTGATTTCATCGAGGATCAGAACATCCTCTCACCGATCGAGACCGCCACCGGTCTCGGGCTCGGAGAGACGACGCATGAAGTACTGGCGAGCCTGACGCCACGCGAGGCCAAGGTGCTGCGCATGCGCTTCGGCATCGACATGAACACCGACCACACGCTCGAAGAAGTCGGCAAGCAGTTCGATGTTACCCGCGAGCGCATTCGGCAGATCGAAGCGAAGGCGCTACGCAAGCTCCGCCACCCTACCCGCTCGGAGCAGCTTCGTAGTTTTCTGGATAATACCGAATAATTTTCGTAGCCCCGCAGCATGATGATGACGGATTCAGCGTTATCATGTCGTTGGGGACAGCGTGTATTGCCCTTCCATTTCAAGGGCCTGTAGCTCAGTTGGTTAGAGCAGGGGACTCATAATCCCTTGGTCGCAGGTTCGAGTCCTGCCGGGCCCACCATTCTTTTAGTTATCGCCGTTTCATTGCCCACCGATGAAAAGGCGCACATGTGTGCCGCTATTCGCCCGTACGGACGAACGTCAACACATCATCGGACCGGAGCACTGCGCTCGAAGTACCCGCCTGTGACGAATCGAAGAGACGATCCGCGTAACGAAGTTCGTAGTTGCCCGGCTCATTCAGCGCGTAAACGTCAGCCAGATCCAGAACCACTTCGATCGACTCACCGGGCGGTATACGACGGTAAGCTTCCGCTGGTGGCGGCGGTAGACGTTTAACCATCCGCCCTCGATACTCGAGCCGCTGCCCTTCATGGCGGATATCGAACAGGTCCGCGGATAGCGTAGCTTCGAAAGGTGTATTCCAGAGCAGGAGATTCTGCGCCCGTTTCGCCACGTTCCGGGCAGTGATTCGTACCTCGAACGGGCTGGAGATCGCGGAACGGGCCGAAACGATATGCATATCCAGGCTGATCTCGCTTTCATGAGCGGAATCGTTATCAGAATTCGTCCCGACAGACTCTGCGCTAACCGAATTCGCAGAGCCTGCGTGAACACCTTCTGCCCCTTCACCGACCCCCGACGAACAGGCGCTCATGCTCGTCATGAACAAGAGCAACAGACCGCCGGTTATCAGGGTTACCGGCATCATTGTCATTGCCGACTGCAAACCCACTTGATGGCGCCTGAACTGCCGCACCCGCCGTTGTTCATCGACCGACCGATTCTTTCGAGGTTTTCATTCAAGTGTTTTACTAGCGAATACCTCGCACAGACACTTGGGCACCTGCTCGCGATCGGCGTTGTTCCCTCGCCAGTATCCGATAGTCGCTGTCAGAATATCCGAAAACCACCACGTAATACCTTTCAGAGGAGTTCAGCCGTCCGCAGCCATCGTACCGCGAGCGTCTACTGTACCGCTTGGAGGCACAGACCAGCGATGAGCGACTAAGGGACGAATCGTCGAACACATAGAGATCAGCATCTCCCTTCACCGACTTCAAAATGATCTCCGACGCTCCAGTCACGGTGTAAAGCGCGCCCTTGCGCCTTGAGACGCTGGCAGACACGACAGTACCGACATCCAATTCCGAATATGTAAACCCGCCGTCCGAATCCGGTGCAGGCTCGGGTTCCGCGACAGGCTCCGGGTCCGGTGCAGGTTCGGGCTCCGGTGCAGGCTCGGGTTCCGGTGCAGGCTCCGGGTTCCGGTGACAGGTTCCGGGTCCGGTGCAGGTTCGGGCTCCGGTGCAGGCTCCCGGCTCCGGTGCAGGCTCGGGCTCCGGTGCGGGCTCGGGTTCCGCAACAGGCTCAGGCTCGGGTACAGGCTCTGGTTCCGGTAGAGGATCATTCTCGATCACAGATCCGTCTTCGAACGGCAGACCCTCACGATTCACGGCGAACAGCCCATAACTCTCCGCATTCCATACTGCGCGATCGGGATCGTTACGAGCCAGGGCTTGCGAACCCTCAGTGCCGTACACGAAGTCATCGGTGTTAGCCACTTCACTGAAATGCGAAATTTCATGAACTACCGTATCCGCGCGAAAGATCGAATCTAGCTGTGAGCTGAAGAACAGAGGGCAAAGATTGATGTAGTTCAGCCGGGATCGGTTCACAAAGGCGACGGCGCCACCACGCTCGTTACATCCGCAGTCGTAAGTCAACGTCGCACCACTCAATTGATCGAGGATGCGCTGCATGGACGTACTGACTTTCTCAAAGCGCGATTCCTCATAGACCCCAAACCACGTCGTGTAGATCGGTGAATTCACCCGTGCCTCTTCGGACAGGCCGTTCAGCCCCTGAACGGCATTCGAGCTGGAACTTTCTGCCAGCGTGGTTGCTTCTACCAGCAGTTCCTGTTGATTTGCGCTACATCGGTTGAACGTGGAAGGCAGCGCACGAAACTGGGGCTCGGGGCGGAACTCCAGTGTCACGGCAATGCGGTTGGAAACCGCATCGATGGTGGTGAGACTGCCGACCCCCTTGCCGGAGATCCTTTTGTGAGCGCGTTGCTTGGACAGGGCATTCGAGACGACGAGCGCACCGCGAAAGCTCACATCGAAGTCACCGTCTGCCGGGACGCCGTAATACTGCTCCAGATCAACGACGGTGCTGACTGATTCTCCGGGTGCAAAATCGACGAAATCATCCGGACCAGGCGGCAGGCGCTTTACCAGGTCTCCCCGATACCGCGCCTGTTCCATCAACGGCATTCCCTTCACAGGCCTGCCGATATCGAAAATATCCGCCGAGAGATTCTCTTCGAGAGGCGTACCCCACCGCAACAGGCTCACCGGTTGGCTGCTTATATTGGAAAGCCTTACCGTCACCTTGCCCGGCTCATCGCTTCGTTCGAGAACTACCTCGATCGGATCATCCGTGCCGCCATACGACAAGCACGGCACGACTGCCAGACAAAGCAACAACGCCCCTGCAAACGGACGGCGCCCTGGCCACCCGATACTCCCTGACGATATACCCCACATGGACACGCTCCTGAGTTCCCTGTCGCAGCGCGGCAGTAGAACATGTAACGTGACTCAAAAGGTGACCGCTGTTCTATGTGTAATATTGCAAGTTCGATATGATCGCAGCGGCTTTCTCCTTGCGGGTTACGACTGTGGAAACCTACGCCAGCAGATCAAACCGGTCTGCGTTCATGACCTTCGTCCACGCGGCCACGAAGTCGCGCACGAATTTTTCGGCATTGCCATCTTGCGCATACACCTCCACATAGGCGCGCAGCACCGAGTTCGAACCGAACACCAGGTCTGCGCTGGTAGCGGTATATCTGACCTCGCCGCTACTACGGTCGCGAATCTCATAGCTGTCGTCAGCTTCGATGTGGTGCCAGCTGTTACCCATGTCAGTCAGGGTGGCGAAGAAATCATTCGTCAATTGGCCTTCGCGATCGGTGAATACACCAGCCTTCGAACCACCATGGTTGATGCCCAGCACTCGCAGGCCGCCCAGCAGTACAGTCATCTCCGCCACGGTCAAGCCCAGCAGTTGCGCCTTGTCGAGCAACAGTTCTTCCGGCCCGACCGCATACTTTTCCTTCTGATAGTTGCGAAAACCGTCAGCCAGTGGTTCCAGGACCGTGAAGCTGTCTGCATCGGTCATCTCGTCGGTGGCATCGCCCCTGCCCGGTGAGAACGGCACGGCGACGTTGCCACCTGCTGCCTTGATCGATCGTTCCAGACCGACGTTACCGGCGAGCACGATCACATCGGCGACGGATGCGCCTGTATCAGCTGCGATTTGCTCCAGGACGTCAAGCACCCTGGCCAGACGCTGTGGCTCGTTGGCAACCCAGTCCTTCTGCGGAGCCAGGCGAATTCTTGCACCGTTCGCCCCGCCGCGCTTGTCGGAGCCACGATAGGTCCGGGCGCTATCCCACGCAGTCGCGATCATCTCTGGCGCCGTCAGGCCACTGTTCGCGATCTTCGACTTCACCGCATCTACGTCGTAGGAAGTCGGGCCTGCGGGGATCGGGTCCTGCCAGATCAGATCTTCGGCAGGCACGTCCGGCCCGAGATAGTTGGCCTTCGGACCCATGTCACGATGCGTGAGCTTGAACCAGGCACGGGCGAAGGTATCGGCAAAATAATCCGGATCGGCCATGAACCTCTGGCAGATCTCGTTGTAGATCGGGTCGACCTTCATCGCCATGTCGGCATCGGTCATCATCGGATCCTGGCGGAACGATACGTCGGTCGAATTACTCGGCCGGGCTTCATCCGGCATGTTGACCGGCTTCCACTGACTCGCACCGGCGGCGGATTTCGTCAGTTCCCAGTCGTAATTGAACAGGTAGTCGAAATAGCCCATGTCCCACTGGGTCGGGTTCTTGGTCCAGGCACCTTCGATGCCCGAGGTGAAGGCATTGGCTGCCTTGGCGTCGTGTTCCGCATTGGCCCAACCGAAGCCCTGACCTTCATAGCCCACACCCTCCGGCTCCGAGCCGATGTTCTGCACGTCACCCATGCCATGTGCCTTGCCCACCGTGTGGCCACCAGCTGTCAAGGCAGCCGTCTCTTCATCGTTCATGGCCATGCGTGCGAAGGTTTCGCGCACGTGCTTGGCGGTGCGCGCCGGGTCGGGCTTGCCATTCACACCTTCCGGGTTGACGTAGATCAAGCCCATGTGAACCGCTGCCAGCGGGTTGTACATGGTCGATGGATCCTCCAGATCGATGTAGCGATTCGAACTGTCGGCCAGCCATTCATCTTCTAGCCCCCAGTTGATATCGGTCTCGGGGCCCCAGATGTCTTCTCGACCGAAACCGAAACCGAAAGTCTTCAGGCCCATGGATTCGTACGACAGGGTGCCGGCCAGGACGATCAGATCGGCCCACGACAGGGCGTTGCCGTATTTCTTCTTCGCCGGCCACAACAGGCGGCGCGCCTTGTCGAGGCTGGCGTTGTCCGGCCATGAATTCAGCGGAGCGAAACGGATGTTACCGGTGCCTGCACCTCCGCGACCATCACCCATCCGGTAGGTACCGGCTGAATGCCACGCGAGGCGGATCATCAAACCACCATAGTGACCCCAGTCTGCCGGCCACCATTCCTGGGATTCGGTCAGCAGCGCCATGACGTCCGCCTTGACGGCTTCATGGTCCAGGGCCTTGACCGCTTCGCGATGGTCGTAGTCGGGGTCCATCGGGTTGGTGCGCGCACCGTGCTGATGCAGGATGTCCAGATTCAACGCATTCGGCCACCACTTGGTTACCGGATTTTCAGTCGACGTGTTGCCGCCGTGTGCAAAGGGGCAGCCGCCCTCGATTTCAGCATTCATTAAGAGTCTCCCGGAACTGAGTCTTTGTTGAGATTGATGGTGTAGAGCTATCGCGATTCATGCATCGTGGGCAGGCAATTTCTGGCAAGCAGGGCAAACCCCCCAATAAGTTACTTCCGCCTCATCGATCTTGTAACCGTGGTCGTGCTCGGCAACGAGGCAAGGTGCCTCGCCCACTGCGCAGTCGATGTCGATCAGATCGCCGCAACGGCGGCATGCCAGGTGGTGGTGGTTGTCGACACGATGCTCGTAGCGAGCCGCGGATCCGGCAGGTTGAATACGCCGGAGAATTCCGTGAGCGGACATGACATTCAATGCATCGTAAACAGCCTGGCGCGAGATCACACCGAGCTCCAGCCTCACCGCTTTGCAGATGTCGTCAGCCATCGAGTGGGGCGATGCGCAGACAGCCCGGTAGACCGCCAGGCGCTGGGCGGTTACCTGCAGGCCCGCAGCCTTGAGTGCGTTACGCACGTCGACAGAATATTGACGTTGGCTGACTTCAGACTGGTGCATGGATCTTATGATAAGACCAATTCCGTACTCTATCAAGAGTTGGAGTCTAAAACCTCTGCAAGAACGCGGTGACCAGGGTCTCGGGGCGCGATGACTTGACCTTCGGTTCAGCACCGGAGTTGCCGGGCAAGCGCCTCACGCTGTCGAAGCGTTCTGTGGCTACACGGCGGCGGGAGGCACTTCCAACCTGCCGGTCATGTTGATTCGTGTGTTTCGGCCAGGCAGGCGCCATCGCCGATCGTCACCGCTCCCCAGGCTACTTTCGCGTAAGCGTAAGTCAGGCATGCTGTATCGGCTCCACCAGGCTCACTGCTGCACCCTATCGTTGCCTTCTGGTCACCGATAATTCTATTGATGGAGTGCCTGCCTGACCCGGATCTCAGGCGTTTAGAGGCTCACGCAAGACGTCAGGCCGCTTTCTGCAACTTCTTCTCTGCAGCTTCCGTGACCAGCTTGATCAACTCTTCGGAGAATTCCTTCGGTCGCAGCTTCGGCATGTAGGCATCGGCACCGACCTTCATCCCCAGGCGCATGTTCTCGGGTGACGACAACGACGAGTGCATCATCACCGGAATGCCGTCAAAGCGCCTGTCTTCCTTGATGTTTCGGGTCAGTACGTAGCCGTCCATCTTGGGCATCTCGACATCGGTGACGATGACCTGCAGACGGGTGTTCAGCGCAACCTCGGCCAGTTCGGCCTCGTCGGCCAGATGCTTGAGCATGTCGAGCGCTTCCTGACCGTTCTTCGCACTCATGTGCGGTACGCCCATGTAGTCGAGAATCTTCGCCACCTGGGCACGCGCCACGCCCGAATCGTCGGCGAAGTAGACGAGGCGGTTGTCGAGCCCAACCGGCTTTTCAGCGTCGTCGAGTTCGGCGAGCGGGTTGCCGAGCACATCTGCCAGCACCTTCTCGACATCGATGATCAGCAGCATGCGATCGTCCTTGAGCAGGCTGATCGCGGTGAGTATGTTGGCTCGCGGATCGGTCACTACATCCGGCGGCTCCTGGATATCGCTCCAGGCAAGCTGGGCGATCGTGTCGACGTCGTACACCAAAAAGCCCTGCACGCTGCGGTTGAATTCGGTGATCACGAGAATCTTCGCCGCGCACTCGCTTTCTATCCCGCAGTAGCGTTTCAGGTCGATGACAGGGACGGCTGTGCCGCGAATGTTGGCGATGCCTTCGAGGCAATCGGGACTGTCCGGAATCTTGATCAGCTCCGGCACCTCGATCAGTTCGCGCACCTTGAAGACGTTGATACCGAAAAGCTCGGTGGTTTCACGTTTCGAGGTATCTTCGAGCCGGAACATCAGCACCTCCAGACGATTCGTACCGGCCAGGTTGGTGCGATCGTCGATGGCCTTGATCAAGTCAGACAATTCAATACTCCTGTCCCGTGGGAGGCTGCTCCGCTCCGGCGGCTGCGTGGCAAGACGCGAACCGATAGGGCCCCGCGCGGCTTGGTCGTCGCAACCCGACGCGTGCACTGTTCAAGTCGCGAGCGACCGTTGCAAACAGCTGGTACAGATGGTTCACGATCATCTGCAGTGCAACATTCCAGCCATATGGCGGCATGAGAAGCCACGGACTTGAACCACGACGCACCGGACAACACCCCCGTCCGCGTCTCGACGGTCACCCGTTACGCTTCGGGGTTCAGGTCCCGGTCTTGCTGCTCACATCCATATCGCAGTCGCTGAAGAATTCGTCGATCGGTATCGGCATGCCGATGTCGTAACCCTGCAGAAAATCCACCCTCAACTCGCGCAGCCGCTCTGCCACGGCTGGTGTTTCGACGAACTCCGCGATCGTCTCCATGCCCATGATGTGGCCGACCTCATTGATCGAACGCACCATGGCCAGGTCCATCGGATTGGCGCCGATGTCGCGAACGAACATACCGTCGATTTTCAGGAAATCCACCGGCAGGCTCTTCAGATAGGCGAACGACGACAGGCCACTGCCGAAATCATCCAGTGCAAAACGGCAACCGCGAGCTTTCAGGTTGCGTATCAGCAGCGTTGCCAACGCAAGGTTGGCAATGGAGGCGGTTTCGGTGATTTCGAAACAGAGATACCGCGCCGGTACCTGCCAGGTGTCGATGGCATTCAGCAGGAATTCCTGGAAATCCGGATCACCCACAGACTGGCCCGACAGGTTGATCGAACACAGCTCGATGGTCGACATCAGATCCGACCGAGCGGCCAGCCACGCCAGCGTGTGGTTTACCACCCATCGATCGATCCGACCGACCAGACCGTAGCGCTCGGCTGCAGGCATGAACTGGCCCGGC